>NZ_JBVHMN010000029.1:0-105079 GCF_055558435.1 Streptomyces sp. NPDC025784 | reverse complement strand
GTGCCGTCAAGAGGGTGTCTAAATCGGTCGTCACAACCCGATGTTGGACACCCTCCCTCCGTTCGTGAACCCCGCAATTGGAACTACTCGTCTAGGACGTGGGCAGCTGCTGCCCGTAGTCCACCGTCTCCTTCTTCGTCGGCTCCTCGAGCGCGAAGTCCTTGCCCCAGTCGGTCAGCCTGAGGGTGCCGGCGTTGCCGGCACGGACCAGGCGGACCGGGTACGGGGTGCCCTTCAAGGAGACGTCGAGCGTGCCGCCCGCACCCTTGTCGCCGGTGATGCGGATGGTACGGATGCCCGACTGCTCGTAGTGTCCGTCGGTGGCGAGCTTGCCGTGCAGGGTGAGCAGGCCTTCGAGGAGGACGTCCTTGTCGGTGAAGCCGCTGAAGCGCTTGTAGGCGGGGTCGCCGGTCGGCACCTTGACGTACATGCCCTCCAGCTTCTTGGCGGCCGCGCTGTCCGCCGAGGACTTGCCGCCCTTGGCGTCCTGCTGGGTCCAGAACTCGGCGTCGGCCTTCAGGAACAGGTGCGCGCCCACACGCAGCAGCCGGAACGTCGCGCCCTTCGCGGTCACCGAGCCGGTGCCGCCGTCGGACTTGAGGCGCATGTCGAGCGTGTACGTCGTCCCGCCCGACACCACGCTTCCCGAGAGCCGCACGGTGTCCGCCGCCTCGGCAGCCTTCCGCGTCTTCGCCTGAATGGTGGCGGCGGGCAGCTTGCCGACCCCGTTCGTGCCCGCGTCCGGGTCCTCGCCGCCGCCGCACCCCGTCAGCCCCATGCCCGACACGGCCAGTGCGCACGCGGCGCTCACCAGTGCGGCCCTGCGGGTGCGGCCCTGGGGAATTGCAGTCACAGGTGGGGTGCCTCTCGTGCGGGGTCCTTCGCGGCGTACGGCAGCGTACCGGTGCCGTGCACCACGGGCGGAGGCAGTCCGTCCGGACCGCTCACCAGGGCGTATCCGACCTGGACGGGCTAGCCTGAAGCCCACCAGCAGGGACACAACGGGACGGAACGGGCGTACGCGGGCGCATGGAGACCTGGTACCTGCGCGCACACCGCCCACCCGGCCGCCCCGGGTCCGCCGCGCGAAGGAGTCGGCCGGAGATCGCGTACGCCCCCGTACGCAGACAAGGAGGCGCGGGCATGGCCGCAGGCGCCCCGCGGATCTTCGTCTCGCACCTCGCCGGCGTCGCCGTCTTCGACCCGAACGGCGACCAGGTGGGCCGGGTGCGGGAAATCGTCGCCATGCTGCGCGTCGGGCGGCGCCCGCCCAGGCTGCTGGGCCTCGTCGTCGAGCTGTCCACCCGCCGCCGCATCTTCCTGCCCATGACCCGGGTGACCGGTATCGAGTCCGGCCAGGTCATCACCACCGGCGTCCTCAACGTACGGCGCTTCGAGCAGCGGCCCACCGAACGGCTCATCTTCGGCGAACTGCTCGACCGGCGCGTACGCCTGGAGGAGACCGGCGAGGAGGTGACCGTGCTCGACGTGTCGATCCAGCAGCTGCCCGCCCGGCGGGAATGGCAGATCGACCGGGTCTTCGTGCGCAGGGGCCGCGTCGGCGCCTTCCGGCGCAGCAAGGGCGAGACGATGACCGTCGAGTGGTCCGCCGTCACCGGCTTCTCCCTGGAGGAGCACGGGCAGGGCGCCGAGAGTCTGCTCGCCACCTTCGAACAGCTGCGCCCCGCCGACCTGGCCAACGTGCTGCACCACCTGTCCCCGAAGCGGCGCGGCGAGGTCGCCGCCGCGCTGGACGACGACCGGCTCGCCGACGTGCTGGAGGAGCTCCCCGAGGACGACCAGATCGAGATCCTCGGCAAGCTCAAGGAGGAGCGCGCGGCCGACGTGCTGGAGGCGATGGATCCGGACGACGCCGCCGACCTGCTCGCCGAGCTGCCCGCGGCTGACGTGGAACGGCTGCTCACGCTGATGCGGCCCGGCGACGCGGCCGACGTACGGCGCCTGATGGCCTACGCCGAGCGGACGGCGGGCGGCCTCATGACGACCGAGCCCATCGTGCTGCGGCCCGACGCGACGGTCGCCGACGCGCTCGCCCGGGTCCGCAACCCCGACCTCTCCCCCGCGCTCGCGGCCCAGGTCTACGTGTGCCGCCCGCCGGACGAGACCCCCACCGGCAAGTACCTGGGCACCGTCCACTTCCAGCGGCTGCTGCGCGACCCGCCGTTCACCCTCGTCGGCTCGCTCGTCGACGACGGCCTCCAGCCGCTGGACCCGGACGCGGCGCTGCCCGTCGTCGCCGGCTTCTTCGCGACGTACGACATGGTCGCGGCGCCCGTCGTCGACGAGAGCGGCTCGCTCCTCGGCGCGGTGACCGTGGACGACGTGCTGGACCACATGCTGCCGGACGACTGGCGGGAGACGGAGTTCCACCTCACCGACGAGGGGACCCCCCATGGCGCCTGAGCGCGAGAACCGCGAGCGGGTCGTCTCCGGGGCCACCGCCACCACCCGGCCCCGCACGCGGCTCGACCAGCCGAAGCCGCCGCGCCGTCGGCTGGTGCCCGAATGGGACCCGGAGGCCTTCGGACGCCTCTCGGAGCGGATCGCCCGCTTCCTCGGCACCGGACGGTTCATCGTCTGGATGACCGTCGTCATCATCATGTGGGTGGCGTGGAACGTCCTCGCACCGACCGACCTGCGCTTCGACACCTACCCGTTCATCTTCCTGACGCTCATGCTGTCGCTCCAGGCCTCCTACGCCGCCCCGCTGATCCTGCTCGCCCAGAACCGGCAGGACGACCGCGACCGGGTCAACCTCGAACAGGACCGCAAGCAGAACGAGCGGTCCATCGCGGACACCGAATACCTCACACGGGAGATCGCCTCGCTGCGTGTGGGCCTCGGCGAGGTCGCCACCCGCGACTGGATCCGCTCGGAACTCCAGGACCTGATGAAGGACCTGGAGGACCATCACGGCGACGGGCAGGTCGTATTCCCGGCAGAACGGTCCGGCGGACGTGACGTAGACGACCGGTGACGGGGCTTTCCGGGCCCCGGGCCCGTCGCCGTACCATCTTGTCTATGGCTACGGAAGACGCGGTGCGCGAAGCACTGGCGACGGTGAACGACCCCGAGATCCAGCGACCCATCACCGAGCTGGGGATGGTCAAATCGGTGGAGATCGGCGCGGATGGCGCGGTCGCGGTCACCGTGTACCTGACGGTCTCCGGGTGCCCGATGCGCGAGACCATCACGAAGAGCGTGACGGACGCGGTCTCGGCCGTCGAGGGCGTCACGCGTGTCGACGTGACCCTGGACGTGATGAGTGACGAGCAGCGCCGCGAGCTGGCGTCCGCGCTGCGCGGCGGCCAGGCCGAGCGGGAGGTGCCGTTCGCCAAGCCGGGCTCGCTGACCCGTGTGTACGCGGTCGCCTCCGGCAAGGGCGGCGTCGGCAAGTCCTCGGTGACCGTGAACCTGGCGGCGGCGATGGCGGCCGACGGGCTCAAGGTCGGTGTCGTCGACGCCGACATCTACGGCCACTCGGTGCCCCGCATGCTCGGCGCGGACGGCCGTCCCACCCAGGTCGAGAACATGATCATGCCGCCGTCGGCGAACGGCGTGAAGGTCATCTCGATCGGCATGTTCACCCCGGGCAACGCGCCGGTGGTCTGGCGCGGTCCGATGCTCCACCGCGCCCTCCAGCAGTTCCTGGCGGACGTGTTCTGGGGCGACCTGGACGTCCTGCTCCTGGACCTCCCGCCGGGCACGGGCGACATCGCGATCTCCGTCGCCCAGCTGGTCCCGAACGCGGAGATCCTGGTCGTCACCACCCCGCAGCAGGCCGCCGCCGAGGTGGCCGAGCGGGCGGGCTCGATCGCCGTCCAGACCCACCAGAAGATCGTCGGCGTCGTCGAGAACATGTCCGGACTGCCCTGCCCGCACTGCGGCGAGATGGTCGACGTGTTCGGCACGGGCGGCGGCCAGACGGTCGCCGACGGCCTGACCCGCACGACCGGCGCCACGGTCCCGGTCCTCGGCTCCATCCCGATCGACGTCCGCCTGCGCGAGGGCGGCGACGAGGGCAGGCCGGTGGTCCTCTCCGATCCCGACTCCCCGGCCGGCTCCGCCCTGCGTTCCATCGCCGGCAAGCTCGGGGGCCGCCAGCGCGGCCTGTCGGGCATGTCCCTGGGCATCACCCCCCGAAACAAGTTCTGATCCAGCCCGAGCGCCCCGCAAGGGGCGCGAGGAACTGCGTGCGCAACCCCCACCCACCGGCGGACAACACGCCCACGGAAGCACCCCGCAAGGGGCGCGAGGAACTGCGCGCCCAGCCCCCACCGCCCCGCGGACGACACCCGCACCGAGAGCACCCCAGGAACACGAAGAAGGGGGCGCCGCCCACCAGGACGGCGCCCCCTTCTTCGTAGAACCGCCGGCTAGGCGTACGCGCCGATGTCCTTGATCATCGCGAACCCCAGCCCGTACGCACTCATCCCCCGCCCGTACGCGCCCACGTGGACGCCTTCCCGGGTGGATCCCGCGAGCACCCAGCCGAACTCGGACTCGCGGTAGTGGAAGGACGTCGGCACGCCGTCCACGGGAAGGGACAGCGTGGACCAGTCGGACCCGTTCAGGTCGTCGGCCAGGACCCACGCGGTCTCGGTCTGCTGGTCCAGCCAGTTGTCGCGCAGGCTGTGGTCCATCTGGCCGGGCCAGGTGAAGGACAGCAGCCCCACACCGGCCAGCCAGGCCGCGGAGGACACCGAGGTGGCCTCCAGCAGCCCCGTGCCGTCCGCGCTGCGACGGTCGGGGCTGGCCGCGACGGTGACGACGACGGCGAACCGCTCCTTGTCCTCCGTCGCCTCACTGCGCACCGTGGGCTCGTCGCCGTGCCCGATGGAACCGTACTCGACGGCACCGTCCGCCGACGTACCGACCTGCATCAGCCAGCGCGAGCCCGTGAACGCCTCGTCTAGGCCGTACCAAGGGAAGGGCGCCAGCAGGTAGCCGTCGACCGTACGCCGGGCGGAGGGGACGTGTTGTCCGCCCTCCGCGGCCGACGCCTGCGCGCCTACCCGACTTGTCGTCTCCATCTGCCGGACGCCTCCTCGCTCTCGTCGGACCGGGCGGCCCGCCCCCCTCGGGCGTCCTTGTCGGTCCGCACAACAACTCGGCAGCATAGCCACCCCGATCGGAGCAGCAGGGAAACCGCCCGGCGCGTGGGCCGCTTACGCGCCTGATTCAGGCGCGCGGGGCACGCCCACGCAAGGGTGGCCGGGTGCCGAGCGCGGGTACCGGGCCTCAGGGGCCCGGTCACGGGGGCCGTACGGCCCGGTCGCGGTGCCGCGGGGCCGCGGATCCACCGAAGGGCCGTACGGCCCGTCAAGCGGCGCCGTGACGGCTCAGGTGGCGTCCGCGTCGTAGGGCGGGCGCTCGTCCGGGTCGAGCTTCTCGCGCTTCTTGGTCATGTCGACGGAGCCACCGCTCGCGCCACCGGAGGACGACGAGGAGTGGTCGGAGTCGCGGCCGTGCACAGCGTCCGTGACCTCGGCCATCTCCTTCTTCAGGTCGAAGCCGTTACGGATCTCCTTGAGCCCCAGCTCGTCATTGTCCAGCTGCTTGCGGATGAACGTCTTGGGGTTGAGGTCCTCGAACTCGAAGTCCTTGAACTCCGGGCCGAGTTCGTCGCGGATGTCCGCCTTGGCGCTCTCGGAGAAGTCGCGGATCTTGCGGATCGTCCGAGTGACGTCCTGGATCATCTTCGGGAGCTTGTCCGGACCGAAGACGAGCACGGCGAGGACGACGAGCGTCACCAGCTCCAGCGGTCCTATGTCATTGAACACCTGATGCTCCTTGCGATGTCCTCGGTCCTCGGCCCTCGGCAGGTCTTCCGTGGTCCGGGCCGGGTCCACGGTACCTGTCGACCCCGTCCGTCCGGAACTGTCCCGGGGCTTCCGAGTTCATGTACACGGCGGGTTTTCCGTGATGTTTGCCCTTCGGAGCTGGGAAATTGCCTCCGGCTGTGACGTTCGTGTCAGTCCCCGCCGGCGGAACCGAGCACCAGGGTGACCTTCTTCTCGGTGCCGTCGCGCCGCAGGGTCAGCCGGAGCCGGTCGCCCGGCCGGTGGGCCCGTGTCTTCACGATGAGCTCCTCGCCGGAGTGCACACGCCGGCCGTCGACCTCGGTGATCACGTCGCCCGGCTCGATGCCGGCCTTCGCTCCGGGGCCGCCCGCGGTGACCGGCGGGCCACCACCGTTGCCCTTCGTGCCGACCCGGGCGCCGTCGCCCGTGTAGTTCATGTCGAGCGTGACTCCGATCACGGGATGCGTGGCCCTGCCGGTGTTGATCAGCTCCTCGGCGACGCGCTTGCCCTGGTTGATGGGGATGGCGAAGCCCAGTCCGATCGAGCCGGCCTGGCCGCCCTCCAGATCGGAACCGCTGTCGGCGGAGCGGATGGCGCTGTTGATGCCGATGACGCGGGCCTTGGAGTCGAGAAGAGGCCCTCCGGAGTTGCCGGGGTTGATCGGCGCGTCGGTCTGCAGGGCGTTCACGTACGAGACGTCGCTCCCGTCGCCCTTCTCGCCGCCCGCGGTGATGGGCCGTTCCTTGGCGCTGATGATGCCGGAGGTGACGGTGTTGGCGAGGTCGAAGGGCGCTCCGATGGCGACGACGGGGTCCCCGACCTGGACGTTGTCGGAGTTGCCCAGGGGCATGGGGTCGAGTCCGCTGACGCCGGAGACCTTGACGACCGCGAGGTCGTAGCCGCTGTCGTGACCGACGACCTCCGCCTCGGCGCTCTCGCCCCCGCTGAACGTCACGGATATCTCGCCGCTGCTGCCCGCCGGTTCGATCACGTGGTTGTTGGTGAGGATGTGGCCCTGGCCGTCCAGTACGAAGCCGGTTCCGGTGCCCTCCTCGTCGGAACCGCGCACATGCAGGGTGACGACGCTGGGCAGGGCGCGCGCGGCGATCCCCGCCACGCTGTCCGGAGCCCGCCCCGGCGCCTCCTTGGACGCCTGTGGCAGCTCGACGCCACCCAGGCCGCCGTTGCGCTCCAGATACGCCCCTACGGCGCCTCCGAAGCCCCCGGAGGCGAGGGCGATCGCCACGGCCGCGACCACCAGCACCTTCCTGACCCGCCTGCGCCGCTGCGTCACGGTCGCCACGGCGGCCCCGTTCTGCTGGAGGGCTCCGGCGGCGGCCCAGGGGTCGTAGTTCCGCCAGGGGACGTGCGGGGCGGCCGCCTGACCCGGCTGGGCGGCGTCCTGAGGGCCACCACCCGCGTACGGGGCCATGGGCGGGGCCGGCTGCGCGGAGGGGCCCTGCGCTCCGTGCGGGACGGGTGCCCCCGCGGGCAGATGTGTGCCGTGCGCGGGCGTTCCGGCCGGGACCTGCGGGCCGGGCGCGGGCATCTGGGCCGGGACTTGCGCGCCCGGAGCGGGAGCACCGGCCTGTGCGGGCACCCCTCGGTCCGGCGTTCCCTGCGGGACGGGCGCCGCCGCGGGGAAGCGCGTGCCGTGAGCGGGCGTGGTCACCGGGTGCTGGACCGGCGGAGCGGGCGCCCAGGGACCGGGCCTGCCGTAGGGCGGAGTGCTGTACGGATCGGGGTCGTGCAGCGGCTTGGGACGGTCCAGCTCATAGTCGTCGGCGGTGTCCACCGGGGCGTCGTCCCGGCCCGCCGCGGCCGCGCCCGGCGCCCCGGGCCGAGCGGGAACACCCGCGACGGCATCCGGCGCACGGTCGTCCGACGCCGGTCCGGCCAAGGCACCGTCCGCCACCGGTACCGGCGCGGCGGAACCCGCGTCCGGTCCGGGCACGGCCGAGTCCCCGACCGGTCCGGGTGCTGCGGAACCGGCAGCAGCGGCAGGCGCAGCGGCCCCCGCAGCGAGGCCGGGCGGAACCGCCGCGCGGACGTCATCCGGACCCGTCGACGCGGTGTCGCCGGACAGGCTCGCATCGAGGGCCGTGGGCGCGGGCATGGCGTCCGAAGGGCTCGACTCCGGGTGGTGATCCGTGGTGGCGGCGGGCCCAGCGTCATACGGCCGGGGCCTGCTCCACCACTTCGCCTTCGTGGGCTTCCCCTCGTCCATGCTCTCCCCACACCTGACCCGCGGCACAACTCGCCCACGGCCACCACAGATTGCCGACTCCGCGCCCGGGATCTCCCGTGCGGGCGCGGCTCACCCTGGATTCAACCAGGTTCACGGGCTGCCGCGCAGAGGGCGGGGTCAGCGGGCGGTACGAGAGGAGGGGGAAGCGGGGGACGGGGAGAAAGACGGGGACGACGTGGCGGCGGGGGCGGCGAGCAGGCCAGGAGTGGCGAGCTCCTGGACCGCGGACCATGTGGTCAGCGCGAGCGGCTGGACATCTGTCAGCGGACGTATGAGCGGGGACATCGCCGCGGCGCCGGCCATCACCGGTGTCGTCAACGTGTGCACGGCGTCCTGGCCGCGGTCCGGAGCGGGGACTCCGGGCAGCAGCGGTGCGGACACCTCGGTCGGCGCCAGGGGGCTCTCGCCGGACATCCGCTGGCCCTGCGCGAGCAGGGGACCTACGGACCGGCGGCGCTGCGACTCGGGGGTCGTCGCGGCTCCCGCGGTCTGCGAACGGGACGGCGTCACATTGCTACCGGCCCCGGACCCGCCCCGGGCGTCCGTGGTGTCCCCGGGCATGCCGGTGGTCACCCCGCCGAGCGCGACCGCGGCCAGCGACACCGCGCCGGCGGCGGCGAAGGCGAACCGGCGGCTGCGCGAGGACGACCGCTCGGCCTCATGGCGGCTGACGTCATGGATGCGGAAGCCACGCCCCGGGGAGGGGGGCAGGACATCGGCGTGGGGTGCGGCGGGGACGTATCCGAAGGGCTCGCCCCGCACTCCGAACAGTCCGGTGACGCCGGCGCCTCCGGCCAGCCCGCCGCTGCCGAATCCGGCTCCGCCCAGCGGTGACCCGCTGTCGGAGTCGCCGCCCCCGGGAAGCCCCTGGAGGCGCGCGAGGAAGCTCTCGGAGGGCGGCGGTGGGGCGACTTCCGCGAACACGTTCTTCAGTCGACGCTGGGCGTCCGCCTCCGCCTTGCACTTCGCGCAGGTGGCGAGGTGGGCGAGGACGCGCTCACGCGACTCATGACCGAGCTCTCCGTCCACCAGGGCGGAGAGGCGGTCTCCCAGATGCTGCTCAGCCACGGGCCTCTCGGCTGAATTCGGCCGGGTTCCATTCACGCGGTCGCGCCCCCTCCTCCCAGCACGGGTACTCCGGCCACGGCGAACGAGCGGCGCTCGGCGCGGGCCTCGGGAGAGCGGTGGGCCAGGGCCTTGCGCAGCTGCGAGCGGCCGCGGTGGATCCGGCTGCGGACCGTGCCGAGCTTGACGCCCAGGGTCGCGGCGATCTCCTCGTACGACAGGCCCTCGATGTCGCACAGGACGACGGCGGCGCGGAACTCGGGCGCGAGGGTGTCCAGCGCCTGCTGGACGTCGGCGTCGAAGTGCGCGTCGTTGAAGACCTGCTGCGGGGACGGCTCGCGGCTGGGCAGGCGCTCGGCCGCGTCGTCGCCGAGGGCGTCGAAGCGGATGCGCTGCTTGCGGCGCACCATGTCCAGGAAGAGGTTCGTGGTGATGCGGTGCAGCCAGCCCTCGAAGGTGCCGGGCGTGTACGTGGACAGCGAGCGGAAGACGCGGACGAAGACTTCCTGGGTGAGGTCCTCGGCGTCGTGCTGGTTGCCCGTCAGACGGTAGGCGAGGCGGTAGACCCGGCCGCTGTGCGTGCTGACGATCTCCTCCCAGGTGGGCGGAGTCCACGCCTGCGACTCCGCGTCGGTGGTGAACGTCGCGGTCTGCGCCGGGGCAGCATGGAACGTGTCAGCGATGTCGGTCACGGATTTCGGCTCACCCGCCGATCTGAGTAGGCGCCGCAGCACCCCTCCCCGATCCACGGGCGCAGCCGCACCTCCCCTGTCGGCTCTGGTGGTGTCCAGTGGAGCCCCTACCATAGCCACCTCGCCCGTTAGCTCCGGATAAGCGGTTTTACGAGAATTTGATGCGCGCTCATACGACTGCGTCAGCACTTGCTCGTCGTCCCACTCCGCGTCCTGGTCCACGTTTCCCCCCGCTCTTTTTCCCCACCCCTTTAAACGCCTGGTCCCATCTGCGGGTTCCCGGCACCAACGGATACAGTCACGCCGAGGCAATCACGGGGACAGGAGAGGGTCATTACCGGCAACCGGCAGACGAGCTGGGCGTTCGCCGACGCCTTTGTCGCCGAGGACGAAGCGCTGCGCTGGGCCCGGGACCGGGCTCGGGAGGCAGGGCTGCGCTCGGTGTCGCCCGGCACCGGCGCCGCGCTGCGTCTGCTCGCCGCCACCGTGGACGCGAAAGCGGTGGCGGAGATCGGGACCGGGACCGGTGTCTCCGGAATTCATCTGCTGCACGGCATGCGGCCGGACGGGGTACTGACCACGGTGGACCCGGAGCCGGAGCGCCAGCAGTTCGCCCGGCAGGCCTTCCGCGCCGCCGGTTTCGCGAGCAACCGCGCCCGCTTCATCCCGGGCCGCGCGCTGGACGTGCTGCCCCGGCTGGCGGACTCCGGGTACGACCTCGTCTTCTGCGACGGGGACCGTCTGGAGTGCCTGGACTATCTCGCTGAATCGTTGCGCCTGCTGCGGCCGGGCGGGCTGGTCGCCTTCGAGGGCGTCTTCGCGGACGGCCGCACGGTGGACTCGGGGCCGCAGCCCGCGGAGGTCGGCAGGCTGCGTGAGCTGCTGCGCGCGGTGCGCGAGAGCCAGGACCTGGTGCCGTCGCTGCTGCCGGTGGGCGACGGGCTCCTCTGCGCGGTCAAGCGCTGACCGGACCGGTGCCACCGGGCCACCGGGCCACCGGGCCACCGGGCCACCGGGCCACCGGGCCACCGGCCGGACCATCACGCACGGCGCAGCGTCGGCCCGGCAAGCGAGGCCCGGCCCAGAGCCGGGGCGGGAGCCGGGCCGGATCCTCCCGACGGAGCGGACCACCAGGACCCGCCGGCGCGCGGGACCGGCTCATGCACCACTCGTCACCCCGCCGACCTGGCAGGACACCCGTCCAGCGGGCGCGACACGTCGGCCCCGCGCTCCTGAAAAACGTCTTCCCCGGCACCGCGTACGATGCCGGGGAAGACGAACAGGTATGGTCGCGTTCCGCGTCAGCCGACGACCTTCTTGAGGGCGTCGCCGAGCGCGTCGGCCTCGTCAGGGGTCAGCTCGACGACGAGCCGACCGCCGCCTTCGAGCGGAACGCGCATGACGATGCCCCGCCCCTCCTTGGTCACCTCGAGCGGGCCATCGCCCGTCCGCGGCTTCATGGCCGCCATGCTCGTTCCCCTTCCTGAAACCAGCTCATCGTCGCCGACGGCCCCATGGAGGGCACGCACGTCCCCTCATCGGACACACGTCACCGGCATCGAACACATTGCTTCCAGGCCATTATCCCGCATCTCAGGACCCGATGACCAACATCAGTCGGCATCGCTTGCGCAACGCGCTCGACCAAAACCACTCAATTCGGGGATGTGCCTGCGATACTGCGCCGCCGCATGGACTTCCGCCGCTCGGAATTCTTTGACGCAGGTCACATGTCCGGTCCGCGCCACCGTCGATGATCTCCGCCATGCTGTCATCGGACACATGACGTACCGACCGGTACGACCGAGCCGCGACACCGGAGAGGACCCACCATGGCCGACACCGTGCTCTACGAGGTGAGCGACGGACTCGCGACGATCACGCTGAACCGCCCCGAGGCGATGAACGCCATGAACGTCGAGACCAAGGTCGCCCTCCGGGACGCGGCGCAGGCCGCGGCGGCGGACGCGGGTGTGCGGGCGATCCTGCTGACCGCCGCCGGTGACCGGGCGTTCTGCGTCGGGCAGGACCTCAAGGAGCACATCGGTCTGCTGGCCGCCGACAAACAGTCGGGGTCGGGGCAGACGATGAGCACCGTGCGCGAGCACTACAACCCCATCGTGCGGGCCCTGACGGGTGCCGCGAAGCCCGTGGTCGCCGGCGTGAACGGCGTCGCGGCCGGGGCCGGCTTCGGCTTCGCGCTGGCCGCGGACTACCGGGTCGTCGCCGACACCGCGGCCTTCAACACGTCCTTCGCCGGGGTCGCGCTGACCGCCGACTCGGGCATGTCCTGGACGCTGCCCCGGGTCATCGGCCCGAGCCGCGCCGCCGACCTGCTGCTCTTCCCCCGCAGCATCACCGCGCAGGAGGCGTACGAGCTGGGCATCGCGAACCGCGTCGTGCCCGCGGCGGACCTGCGGGCCGAGGCGGAGAAGGTGGCCCGCGCGCTGGCCGAGGGCCCGACCCTCGCCTATGCCGCGCTCAAGGAGTCCCTCGCCTTCGGCCTGACCCACTCCCTCGACGAGGCGCTGGAGAAGGAGGACGAGCTCCAGGGCCGGGCCGGTGCCTCGGAGGACCACACGATCGCCGTGCAGGCCTTCGTGAACAAGGAGAAGCCCAAGTACCTGGGCCGGTGACCGTGCGCGGGGCCGCCGGCCGGCACGGGCCGGCCGCGGTGCCCGCACACCCGCCGTCCGCCCGGCGCTTCTTCCCGGATCCACGGGGTGCCGGACGGGACCGGGCCCTGCCTGGTGCCGCGGCGCTAGCGGGCGGCGCAGTCCGCCAGGTGGTCGTTGACCAGGCCGCAGGCCTGCATCAGCGCGTAGGCCGTGGTCGGGCCGACGAACCGTATGCCGCGCTTCTTGAGTGCCTTGGACAGGGCGGTCGACTCGTCGGTGACGGCCGGCACGTCGGCCAGGGTCCTCGGGGCGGGGCGGGCAGCCGGATCCGGGGCGAACGACCAGATCAGCTCGTCCAGCTCGCCCGCCGCCCAGTCGGCCAGCACGCGTGCGTTGGCCACGGTCGCCTCGATCTTGGCGCGGTTGCGGATGATGCCGGGGTCGGCGAGGAGGCGCTCCTTGTCGGCGTCCGTGAACGTCGCGACCTTGGCGATCTCGAAACCGGCGAAGGCGGCCCGGAAGCCGGGGCGGCGGCGCAGGATGGTGATCCAGGACAGGCCGGACTGGAAGGCCTCCAGGCACAGCCGCTCGTACAGCGCGTCGTCGCCGTGGACGGGCCGGCCCCACTCGTCGTCGTGATAGGCGACGTAGTCCTCGGTCGACAGGGCCCAGGGGCAGCGCAGGGCTCCGTCGGGGCCCGCGAGTGCGTCGCTCACCGGGAGTCCTCCTCGGTGTCCTTGCGCAGCGAGGGGCCGGGCGTCGCGCGGGCGCCGGCGAGCGCGGACTCCAGGTCCGCGATGCGGGAGTCCCGCTCGGAGATCTCGGCGCCGAGGCGGACGAGCGCGTCGTCGACGTCGGCCATGCGGTAGCCGCGCAGGGCGACGGGGAAGCGCAGCGCGTCCACGTCGGTGCGGTTCACCGGCCGGTCCTGGGGCAGCGGGTCCGCGAGCAGTTCGGGCGTGGCCTCGGGCAGGGGCGCGCTCTCGCCGCCACCCACGACGGACAGGGTCACCGCGGCGACCACGACGGCGAGCGCGACGACCAGGAACAAGAACATGTACATCGCTGAGGTCCCCACGCTCTGGTGTCGGCACGGACGCGCCGACGCGGAAGTACGGAAGCTGAAACTGTCAGGGTCAGATCGTGCCATGCGAGTCTGACAGTTAGGGTCGCAGGCGGCTCATCGGCGGAACTTACTGGGAGAGGTCACAGGGGATGCTCAGGCTGGGCAGGCGTGAATTCGGCACGCACGAGCCGGTGATCATGGCGATCGTGAACCGGACCCCGGACTCCTTCTACGACCAGGGAGCCACCTTCCGCGACGAACCGGCGCTCGCGCGCGTGGAGCAGGCGGTGGCCGAGGGCGCCGCGATCATCGACATCGGCGGGGTCAAGGCCGGGCCGGGCGAGGAGGTCACGGCCGAGGAGGAGGCGCGACGCACGGTCGGTTTCGTGGCCGAGGTCCGCCGGGGCTTCCCGGACGTGGTCATCAGCGTCGACACCTGGCGGCACGAGGTGGGCGAGGCGGTCTGCGAGGCGGGGGCCGACCTGCTGAACGACGCGTGGGGCGGGGTCGACCCGCGGCTGGCGGAGGTGGCCGCACGGTACGGGGTCGGGTTGGTGTGCACCCACGCCGGCGGGGCCGAGCCGCGTACGCGCCCGCACCGGGTCGCGTACGACGACGTCATGGCCGACATCCTGCGGGTGACCGTGGGGCTCGCCGAGCGGGCGGTGGAGCTGGGGGTGCCGCGGGAGTCCGTCCTCATCGACCCGGGGCACGACTTCGGCAAGAACACCCGGCACAGCCTGGAGGCGACGCGACGGCTGGGCGAGATGACCGCTACGGGGTGGCCGGTGCTGGTCTCCCTGTCCAACAAGGACTTCGTCGGGGAGACGCTCGACAAGCCGGTGAAGGAGCGGGTGCTCGGGACGCTGGCGACCACCGCCGTGTCGGCGTGGCTGGGTGCCCAGGTGTACCGCGTCCACGAGGTCGCGGAGACCCGGCAGGTGCTGGACATGGTGGCGTCGATCGCGGGGCACCGGGCCCCGGCGGTCGCCCGGCGGGGGCTGGCGTAGGGGCGCTCGCCCCCACGCCACCCGCGGGAGCTACCTGCCGGCCTCCTTCGACACCAGGGCCACCGCCTCTTCCACCTCGTCCGTCAGATGGAAGAGCATCAGGTCCTTCTCCGAGGCCTTGCCCTGGGCGATGAGGGTGTTCTTGAGCCAGTCGACGAGGCCGCCCCAGTAGGCCGTGCCGAACAGGACGATCGGGAAGCGGGTGACCTTCTGGGTCTGGACGAGGGTGAGCGCCTCGAAGAGTTCGTCGAGGGTGCCGAGGCCGCCGGGCAGCACCACGAACCCCTGGGCGTACTTGACGAACATCATCTTGCGGACGAAGAAGTACCGGAAGTTGAGGCCGATGTCCACGTAGGGGTTGAGGCCCTGTTCGAAGGGGAGCTCGATGCCGAGGCCGACGGAGATGCCCTTCGCCTCGCAGGCACCCTTGTTCGCGGCCTCCATGGCGCCGGGGCCGCCGCCCGTGATCACGGCGAAGCCGGCCTCGACCAGGCCGCGGCCGAGGGCGACGCCCGTCTCGTACTCGGGCGAGTCCACCGCTGTGCGGGCCGAACCGAACACGCTGATCGCGGGCGGGAGTTCCGCCAGCGTGCCGAAGCCTTCGATGAACTCCGACTGGATGCGCAGCACTCGCCAAGGGTCGGTGTGCACCCAGTCGGACGGACCGCCCGCGTCGAGCAGCCGCTGGTCCGTGGTGCTCGCCTGCACCTGGTCCCGCCTGCGCAGCACCGGTCCCAGCCGCTGCTCCTCCGGTGGCCGCTTCTTGCCCTCGGGGTTGCCAGTAGCCATGTCCGCTCCCTCCGCGTCGGGGTCTTACCCGGCCCGGTCCAAGCCGGGGACCGGGGAAGGCCGTTCCGCCCCAGCGTAGATCCACGCCGGTTACGGAGGGGGGACGCGAGCATGTCCGCCATGAACCGCCGTCGGGTACGGCTCAGGCGGTGAGCCAGGCCCTCAACCGCTCCTCGCCCGCGAGGATCTTGGCCGTTTCGACCCTTTCGTCACGCTTGTGCGCCAAGTGCGGGTTGCCCGGACCGTAGTTCACCGCGGGGACGCCTAGGGCGCTGAAGCGGGAGACATCCGTCCAGCCGTACTTCGGCTGCGGGGTGCCGCCGACCGCCTCGATGAACGCGGCGGCGGCCGGGTGGGAGAGCCCGGGGAGGGCGGCACCGCTGTGGTCGTCCACGACGAACTCCTCGACCCCGCAGTCCGCGAAGACCTCGCGGACGTGGGCGACGGCCTCCTCCTCGGTGCGGTCGGGCGCGTAGCGGAAATTGACGGTCACCACGCACTCGTCGGGGATGACGTTGCCGGCGACGCCGCCGGAGACCGCCACCGCGTTCAGGCCCTCGCGGTACTCGAGGCCGTCGATGACGGGGTAGCGGGGCTGGTACTCGGCGAGCCGGGCCAGGATCGGGGCGGCCGAGTGGATGGCGTTCGAGCCCATCCAGCTGCGGGCGGAGTGGGCGCGCTCGCCCGTCGTCCTGAGCAGCACCCGCAGCGTGCCCTGGCAGCCGCCCTCGACCTGACCGTCCGAGGGCTCCAGGAGGACGGCGAAGTCGCCCTCCAGCCAGTCGGGGTGGGCCTCCGCCACGTGCTTCAGACCGTTCAGGTCCGCCGCGACCTCTTCGTTGTCGTAGAAGACGAAGGTGAGATCGCGGTTGGGGGCGGGCACGGTGGCCGCGATGCGGAGCTGGACGGCCACGCCCGACTTCATGTCGCAGGTGCCGCAGCCCCACAGCACGCCGTCCTCGTCCAGGCGGGAGGGGACGTTGTCGGCGATGGGCACGGTGTCGATGTGGCCGGCGAGGATCACGCGCTCGGCGCGGCCCAGGTTCGTCCGCGCGACGACGTTGTTGCCGTACCGGTCGACCGTCAGGTGCGGCAGGGCGCGCAGGGCGGCCTCGACGGCGTCGGCGAGCGGCTTCTCGCTGCCGCTCTCCGAGGGGAAGTCGACGAGCTGAGCGGTGAGCCGGGCGGCGTCGAGGGTGAGGTCAAGCGGGGTGTCGGCCATGGCGTCGACCCTAGCGTTTCCGGCCGCCGGCTCCGCTCTTCCGGCCGGAGGGGGCCGGTCGCCCCGGGCGGCTCAGAAGTCGTCCACAATCCCAGGTACCACCGACAGGACCCTCCAGTACCTTGTACGTCGTGTCAGAGCCGTCCCCCGCACCCGTCCGGCGCGGCCGCCTCCTCCGTTCCGGGGCGGCCGTCGTGGTCCTGCTCGCGCTCGCGGGCTATCTCGCCGTGCAGTACCTCACGGGAGGCACCGGAGCGCCGAGATGCAAGGTCGTCTCGGGCAAGGGCGACGGCGCGTCGTACGAGTTCACCCCGGAGCAGGCGGCGAACGCGGCGACGATCTCCGCGGTGGGCACCTCCCGGGGCATGCCCGAGCGCGCGGTGACGATCGCCCTGGCGACGGCGCTCCAGGAGTCCGGCCTGCGCAACATCACCCACGGCGACCGGGACTCGCTCGGCCTGTTCCAGCAGCGGCCCTCACAGGGCTGGGGCACGACGAAGCAGATCATGGACCCGACGTATTCGGCGGGGATCTTCTACGAGCACCTGGCGAAGGTGCCGGGCTATTCGCGGCTGCCGCTCACCGTCGCAGCGCAGCGGGTGCAGCGCAGCGGCTATCCCCAGGCGTACGCGAAGCACGAGCCGGACGCCATCCTGCTCGCCGCGGCCCTGACCGGCCGCGCGGCGGCCACGCTGACCTGCGAGGGACGCCCGGACGCGACCGAGGCGGGCGGCTCGGACTCGGTACGGACCGCGCTCGTACGGGACTTCGGACGCGAGGTGTTCCAGGAGGCGGGTGCCGACGTGGGCGCCGGGGGCGCCTCGGCCGTGCCGTCGACCGCCGCGTCGGCTCCGGCGACGGGCGGCAGCCGGACCGTGACCGTCCCCGTGCGCGACGCGGCGGCCTCCGACACGGACGCCGCCCGGCGCGGCTGGGAGCTGGCGCACTGGGCCGTGGCGAACTCCTCGGCACTGCACATCGACCGGGTGTCGTACGCCGGGCGCGAATGGACCGCCGGCGGTACCGAGGGCGAATGGCGCACGACGGGTGCGCAGGGAAGCCCGGCCGCGGGGAAGGCCGCCGCCGAGGTCCGGATCGTCACTGCGCAGTAGTACGGCGCCTCACCCGTCCGAGGGACTCGCCCCACGTCACTCCGCCGATGTGCGCAGGTTTTCGCGCGGTCACCCCCGCTACCGTCGAATCCCTTGAGAACAAAGGGCGGTAAGGATTCGGCAGACTTTCCGACCGGGTGCCCTTTGCCCGCTTTTATCCGCAGCCGATAATGCGACGCATTGCCAACTCTTTACGTCGGGCCACCGCAACCTTCGCGGGTTTCGAGCGGTAGTCACTGCGTCCGACGCCCAAGACGATCACCGGCAGCCAGCCGGTCAACTGCCGGGCTCGGGTGGACACTTCCACGTTCTCTCCCGTCTAAGGAGCATCATGTCCCTCCCCCTGACCCGCCGGATCGCCCGTGCCGCGCTGCTCATCGCAGCGGGAGCGGCTCCCGTGGTCGGTGCGGCCGGCTCCGCCAGCGCAGCGGCCGAACTCCCGGCCACCCCCGACCTCGGTGGGCTGACCGCCCTGGACGGGGCGAGCGTCGGCAACACCGTCGACGGTGCGGCACAGAAGGTCACCGGGCTCGCGGGCGACACCGGCAGCAAGACGGTCGAGAAGGCCGTGCCCGCCGCGGGCAAGACCAGTGGGAAGGTCGCCAAGAAGGCGACGCCGGCCGCGCAGAAGGTGGCCGGCGACGCGGCGGGGCAGGCCGGCGGCCTGCTCGGCGACACCACGAAGACGGCGACCGGTGGCGGCCTGCCGACGGACGCGGTGACCAAGGGCGGGCTGCCGACCGGCCGGCTGCCGCTGAAGGGGCTGCCGCTCGGCTGACCACAGGGCCGGTACGCCCGATCACAGGGCCGGTACGACGGAGGGGTCCGGGGAGCTGTCCCCGGACCCCTCCGCGCTGCTCTGCGGCGGGTTCAGGCCTGGCGGGACAGCCGCTCGACCGCTGCGGCGACCCGCTCGTCCGAAGCCGTCAGGGCGACCCGCACGAACGTCTCGCCCGCCGTGCCGTAGAAGTCGCCGGGGGCGACCAGGATGCCCAGCTCGGCCAGGTGGGCCACCGTGTCCCAGCAGGACTCGTCGCGGGTGGCCCAGAGGTAGAGGCTCGCCTCGCTGTGCTCGATGCGGAAGCCGTGGCCGAGCAGCGCGTCACGCAGCGCGGTGCGCCGGGCGGCGTAGCGCTCGCGCTGCTCGCGGACGTGGGTGTCGTCCGAGAGGGCGGCGACCACCGCGGCCTGGGTCGGCGCGGACGTCATCATGCCGCCGTGCTTGCGGATCTGGAGGAGCTCGCCGAGGACGGCGGGGTCACCCGCGAGGAAGGCGGCACGGTAGCCGGCCAGGTTGGAGCGCTTCGAGAGGGAGTGCACCGAGACGATCCCCTCGTAGGAACCGCCGCACACGTCCGGGTGCAGCACCGAGACCGGGTCCGCCTCCCAGCCCAGCTCGATGTAGCACTCGTCGGAGAAGACCAGCACACCGTGCTCGCGGGCCCAGGCGACGATCCGGGTCAGCTCCGCCTTGGACAGGACCCGGCCGGTGGGGTTCGACGGCGAGTTGAGCCACAGCAGCTTCAGACCCGCCGGGTCCAGTTCGGTGGGGTCGTCGTAGACGACGTGCTCGGCCCGGGCCAGCCGCGCTCCGACCTCGTACGTCGGGTACGCGAGGCGCGGGTGGGCGACCTTGTCACCGGGGCCGAGGCCCAGCTGCGTCGGCAGCCAGGCCACGAGCTCCTTGGAGCCGACGACGGGCAGCACATGGCGGTGGGTGACGTCCCGCGCCCCGAGGCGCCGCTCCACCCAGCCCGTGAGCGCGTCCCGCAGCTCGGGCGTGCCCCACACGGTGGGATAGCCGGGCGAGTCCGCGGCGGCGACCAGAGCCTTCTGGATCAGCTCGGGCACCGGGTCGACCGGGGTGCCGACGGACAGGTCGACGATGCCGCCCGGGTGAGCGGCGGCCGTCGCCTTGTAGGGCTCCAGCTTGTCCCAGGGGAAGGTGGGAAGCCGGTCGGAGACTGCGGACACGGGATCGGGCTCACTTTCTCGTACGTACGACCCGTACGTATCGCTGGTACTCGCTGTGCTCGCCGCGGGCCGTACCCGTCGCACGGGGCGCACGCGCCCGGTACGGCAAACGCCTCGGTCCCGTACGGCGACCGGAACGATCCGGCCGTACGGGACCGAGGCGGTGCGTGTGCGAGCCGCTTACTGGTTCTGCGGCGGCAGCGCTGCGACGAAGGGGTGGTCGCGCTCGATCAGACCGAGCTTGCTGGCACCGCCGGGCGAGCCGAGCTCGTCGAAGAACTCGACGTTCGCCTTGTAGTAGTCCTTCCACTCTTCGGGAGTGTCGTCCTCGTAGAAGATCGCCTCGACCGGGCACACCGGCTCACAGGCTCCACAGTCGACGCATTCGTCCGGGTGGATGTACAAGGACCGGGAGCCCTCGTAGATGCAGTCGACCGGGCACTCCTCGATGCACGCCTTGTCCTTGACGTCGACACAAGGCTGCGCGATGACGTAGGTCACGCTGTCGTTCCTCCTCGATAGGGCGCTGGCGGGCCTCCGTAGGCTCCGCCGCCTGGCGCGCGGGAGCGCGGCGTCGTCGATGCCCGCCCCTAGTATCTCCGTTCTTGGGCATGATCCGAACAGGAGGGGTGAACTGACCTGTGGAAATCTCGCCGTCCGGCCGCCTTGAGGTCCGTATCACCGCTGCTGACGTGGGAAAACGTGTCTCAGTACGACGCTTGAGCGACGATGGAGACACGGGAGAGAAGTTCACCGACACGGTCGGTGTTCTCACATCATGGGACAACGGTGTGCTGCTGATCACACGGCGGACCGGCGAACGTGTCCGGATCGCGGAATCCTCGCTGGTCGCGGGCAAGGTCGTGCCGGCCGCCCCGGCGCGTCGGCGGGGCCCCGCGGCCTCGTACGAGGAGCTGGCGCGGGTCGCCGCGCGGGCCTGGCGGCCCGTGGAGAGCGAGCGGCTCGGCGGATGGGAGCTGCGGGCCGCCGCCGGGTTCACCCGGCGGGCCAACTCCGTGCTGCCCCTCGGGGACCCCGGCATGCCGCTGGACGACGCGCTGGCGTACGCGGGCGCCTGGTACGCAGCCCGTGACCTGCCCGCCTACGTCCAGACCGCGACCGGGGCCGAGGGCACGCAGGAGCTGCTGTGCGCGGAGCTGGAGGAGCGCGGCTGGGTCCGTGAGGTGACGGCAGGCCTGTGGATCGGTTCGCTCGCGCCGATCGCGGACCGGGACGCGCCCGGGGTCACGCTCTCGCGTACGGCCGACGATGCCTGGCTGGGCCGCTACCAGCGCAAGGGGCTCGGCGAGGTGGCGCTGAAGGTGCTGGGCAGCGGGCCCTCCGTGTGGTTCGCGACCGTGCCGGGCGAGGAGGGCGGGGCGCCCGCCGCGATCGGCCGCTGCGTGGTGGACGGCCGCTGGGCCGGATTCGCCGCCGTCGAGGTCGGCCCGGCGCACCGGCGCAGGGGCCTCGGTACCGCAGTGATGGCCGCCCTGGCCCGCCGGGCCCTGGACGAGGGCGCCTCGGCCGCCTGGCTCCAGGTGGAGGACGACAACGCGGCCGCACGTGCGCTGTACACCGGGATGGGCTTCGCGCCCCACCACTCCTACCACCACTACCGCCGGGTCGCGGACGCCGGAGCGGGCGGGCACGGTTTCGGCGCCGCCGAGCCGTATCGATCGGCGTGAAGGGGCACGAGTCCGGCATGCGTTGCTCTCCACAGCCACCGGAACCGGAGCGGGCCGCCGAGGTGCGACGGCTCTTCGCCGAGGAGGCCCGGACCGAACGGCCGGACCTGTCGATGCTGAGCCTGCTGATCGGTGCGGCGGCCGACGGGACGCTCGACGAGGCCGGGACGGACGCGGCGCAGATCGAGCTGGACCGGCTGGCGGGACTGCTGCCGTTCCGCCCGGGCGGGCCCCGGTCCTGGGCCGCCGCCCTCGCCGAACTGCTCGGCGGGCGCTGCGGGTTCCACGGCTCGCCGGCCGACTACCAGCGGCTGGAGTCCTCACTGCTGCACGAGGTGCTGATGCGGCACCGCGGGCTGCCCATCCTGCTCTCCGTGGTGTGGATGGAGGTGGCGCGACGGGCCGGCGCGCCGGTGTACGGGGTCGCCCTGCCCGGGCACTTCGTCGTGGGCTTCGGACCGGCCGAGCAGCAGGTGCTCGCCGACCCCTTCGACGGCGGGCGGGTGCTGACCGGCCCGGACGCCGAACTGCTCGTCGCGGGGGCGACCGGCGCGCCCCTGGACCCGTCGATGCTCTCCCCCGCCGACCCGCTCGACGTCGTCCTGCGCGTCCTGAACAACATCCGGGCCTGGGCGGCCCCCCGTCCGGAGCGCTCCGACGTGTCGCTGTGGGCCGTCGAGCTGTCCCTCCTGCTGCCCGCGCACCCGGCGCGGCTGCGCTACGAGCGGGCCCAGCTCCTCGTCAAGCGCGGCGACTTCCTGGGTGGGGCCACCGAACTCGACGCGTACGCCGACGTGGTGGCCGCCGTCGACGAGCCGGCCGCGGTCCGGGTACGCCACCAGGCCGACGCGGCACGGGCGATGCTCAACTGACCCGGGCTACAGCCAGCCCTTCTCGCGGGCGATCCGCACCGCTTCCGCCCTGTTGCGGACCGCCAGCTTCTGGATGGCCGTGGACAGGTAGTTGCGGACGGTGCCCTGGGAGAGGTGGAGGGCGGCGGCCAGCTCGGCGTTGGTGGAGCCGTCGGCCGCGGCGCGCAGCACCTCACGCTCCCGGTCGGTCAGCGGGTTGGCTCCCTCGGCGAGCGCCGCGGCGGCGAGGGTCGGGTCGATGACCCGCTCTCCGTCCAGCACCTTCCGTACCGCCGCGGCGAGTTGGGCCGCAGGGGCGTCCTTGACCAGGAAGGCGTCCGCGCCGGACTCCATGGCGCTGCGCAGATAGCCGGGTCGGCCGAACGTCGTCAGGATGAGCAGCTTGACGTCCGGGAGGGCCGCGTGGACCTCGGCCGCGGCCTCGATGCCCGTCCTGCCCGGCATCTCGATGTCGAGGAGCGCGACGT
The DNA here is from genome assembly GCF_055558435.1 of Streptomyces sp. NPDC025784. Lineage (NCBI taxonomy): Bacteria > Bacillati > Actinomycetota > Actinomycetes > Kitasatosporales > Streptomycetaceae > Streptomyces > Streptomyces sp. NPDC025784. The sequence continues at coordinate 82,430 of NZ_JBVHMN010000029.1, read as the reverse complement.
CGACGTCGTGCTCGCGGGCGGCGGCCAGCACCTCGTCGCCGCGCGCCACCTGGGCGACCACCTCGATGTCCGGCTCCAGGCCCAGCAGGGCTGCCAGCGCCTCGCGGACCATCGACTGGTCCTCGGCGAGCAGGACCTTGATCGTGCGGCTCATGCCCCGGATCCTACGGGGTCGTCCGCGGCGTTCGCGCCTGCCTCCGCCCCCGTCAGCGGCACGCGTGCGACCAACCGGAACCCGTGCCGCACCCGGCCGGCCTCCAGTGTTCCGCCCGCCTTCTCCAGGCGTTCGGTCAGCCCGGTCAGACCATTGCCGTACGAGCCGCCGGAACCGCCGGAACCGTCGTCCTCCACGGACAGTTCGAGGACCGGTCCGTCCAGCGTCTGACGGCGCAGGAGCTCCACGGTGCAGCGTCGGGCCCCGCTGTGCCGGACGACGTTGGTGACCGCCTCGCGCAGCGCCCAGGCGAGTGCCGACTCGCTCTCCTCGGGCACGCCGGTGAGATCGGGTTCGACCGGCAGGTCGGCCCGCACGCCCGCCGCGGTCAGCGCGACCTGGGTGCCGGCGAGTTCACCGGCGAGCCGGGGCCGGCGATAGCCGGTGACCGCCTCGCGCACGTCGACGAGGGCCTGGCGGCTGACCTGTTCGATGTCGGCGACCTGCTGGGCCGCCTTCTCCGGGTGGTCGGGAAGCATCCGCCCGGCCAGTTCGCTCTTCAGCGTGATCAGCGACAGCGAGTGCCCGAGCAGGTCGTGCAGGTCTCTGGCGAGCCGCAACCGCTCCTCGTTGGCGGCGAGTTGGGCCACCGTGGCGCGGGCCTCACGCAGCGCGATGGTCGTCCGCAGGAGCTCGCGCACGCCGGTCATGGCGAACCCGCCGAGGAAGGCGGGGATGAGCAGTCCCGCCAGATAGGCCTTGCCGCCCGGGACGATCAGGGCGATGGTCGTCAGCACGGCCGCCACGGCCGGGATGGCCAGCCGCGCCCAGCGCAGCGGGAGGGCCGCGCCGGCCGCGATGGCCACGTACACGAACAGGACGAGCCATTCCCGTCCCAGCGTGAGGGAGAGGACGGCCGCCTGCGACGCGAGGACGCCCAGCGAGCCGAGCACCAGCCTGTTGTGCTCCCCGCGCCCCGTACGGAAGACGAGGGCGCCGTACCAGAGCACGAAGGCGATCAGGCCGATCCAGCCGAGCACCACCACACCGGTGCTGTGCCCGCCGTGCACGAGGTCGCTGACCGGCGCGCTCAGGTAGACGAGCCAGATGCCGGTCCACACGACCTTGACGATCTGCTGCTTGCGGTTCTGCGGGCGCTGCCCGATGCCGACGCTGCTCACGCCTTCAGCGTGTCCTTCCGGTACAGCCAGGCCGCGCCGCCCACGAACAGGGCGAAGGAGACGGCGAGGATGGCGAGGTCCTTCGCGTGCGGGGCGTCGCCGAGTTCGATGGCCTGCCCGAGGGCAGCGTACGCGTGCGTGGGCAGCCACTCGGCGATGTTCTGCAGCCAGTCGGGGAAGGTCGTGGTGGGCATCCACAGGCCACCGAGCATCGACAGGCCGAAGTAGGTGATCATCGTGATCGGGCGGACCGCGTCACCGCTGGCGAGGTAGCCGATGGCGACGCCGAGCGCGGCGAAGACGAGGCTCCCGGCCCAGATGGCGAGGGTGAGGGCGATCCACTGCCAGGCGTCCAGCCGTACGTCCTTCACGGCCGCGGCGACCACGAAGACGATCACGATCGAGGGCAGGCTGATCACGGCGGCGCTCGCCGTCTTCGCGAACACATAGCCGCGGCCCGGGAGCGTGGTGAGCCTCAACTGCCGTACCCAGCCGCTCTCGCGCTCCTTGGCGATGCGCTCGCTGTTGCCCATCAGGACGGCGGTCAGGGCGCCGAAGGACGCCATGGAGACCATGAAGAAGGTCGGCAGGTTCAGACCCGTCCCGTCGACCTCGGTCGTGCTGTCGGCGCTGCCCGCGATCAGCAGGAACAGGGCCGAGGGGTAGATCACCGAGAAGAACAGGAACTTGCGGTTGCGCAGGGCTCGGGTGATCTCCAGTTTGATCAGGCTGTTCACTTCGCCTTCGCCTCCTCGGCGGCCGTGATGGCGACGAAGGCCTGCTCGAGACCGAGCCCGGACACTTCGAGGTTGCGGGGGTAGACGCCGAGCCCGTACAGCGCGTGCACGGTCGCGTCGGCGTCGGAGGACTGGATGCGGACGGTCTGCCCGGACACGTCGACGGACGTCAGGAAGGGCAGCGCGCACAGCGGGCCCTCGTCGATCGGACCCTCCAGGTCGAAGGAGATCCGACGTGCGCCGGCCTTCGCCTTGATCTCGGCCGCGGTGCCGTCGGCCAGCAGCCGGCCCCGGTGCAGGACGAGCACCCGGTCGGCTATCGCGTCGGCCTCCTCCAGGTAGTGCGTGGCGAACAGGACCGTGCGCCCCTGGTCGGCCTGTTCGCGCATGGTCGCCCAGAAGGACTGGCGGGCGGAGACGTCCATGCCGGTGGTGGGCTCGTCGAGCACGATCAGGTCGCTGTCGCCCGCGGTGGCGAGGGCGAAGCGGACGCGCTGTGCCTGGCCGCCGGAGAGCTTGTTGACCTTGCGGTCGGCGATCGGGGAGATCCCGGCCCGGGCGAGGACGTCCTGGACGCGGAAGGGCTTCGGATGCAGGTCGCACGCGAGCTTCACCAGCTCGCCCACCGTGACCTCGTCCATCAGCCCGCCGCTCTGCAGCATGGCGCCCACCCGGCCGCCGACGATGGCCTCGCGCGGGCTGGTGCCGAAGACCCGGACCGCGCCGCTGTCGGCCTGCTTGAGGCCGAGGAGAAGGTCGAGGGTCGTGGACTTGCCCGCGCCGTTGGGGCCCAGCAGGGCGACGGTCTCGCCCGGATGCAGATCGAGGGTCAGCCCGTCCACGGCCCGCACGCTGCCGTAGGTCTTGGTCACCGATTCGAAGCCGACCACCGAGGTGGCGGTCGCCGCAGTCGTTGTCATGCCATCCATCGTGGCGACGGACGGGGTGCCCGGGGCAGTGCAGCTTGTCGTCTCTCGGAGATGACAGATGTCATGTGCGGCGGGTGGCACGCCACTTCGCGCCGAGGTCCCGGTCGTGCGGAAGGGGGGCCCGGTCGTGACCGGGCCCCCCTTCCAACCGCCTCGGGACTAATTCGGGTTGGTCTCGATGACCGCGACCCGGTTGGTCTTGCTCGTCAGCGCCTGTCGGAGGGCGACGTAGACGTCCTGCGGCGTGACGGGCGTCTTCTTGCCGTTGGCCCGGGTGATGAGCACCCCGTCGAACGTCTGACCGTACAGCGCCTTCAGGGCGTTCAGGTCCGGCTTGTCGGTCAGTTTGCCGTCGGGGGTCGCTTCCACCCGGAGGAACTTCCACAGCGAGTTCTGCGGGCTCAGCGGGATCGAGTGCGCGGCGTCCGTCTGCACGGTCACGTTGGCCGACATCGCCGGCTTGGCGAACTTCGCCATCATCCGGTCGACTTCGGCGTTCGCGACCTTCGGCTGACGCGTCGTGGTGGCGACCTTCACCGGAGTGGTCGTGCCGGTCTCCACCTGGGCGCGGTACGCGTCCTGCACGGCCTGGGTCGAGGAGGCCACGTCGATGCCCTTGCCCGCCTTGCCGTACACGGGGACGGCCTTGCCGGACACGAACTTGATCGTGCCGTCCTGCATCGACCCGGAGCCGCCCGCGGCGCCCTCCAGCGCGGCCTGGAGCTTCTCCTCGTCGACCGGCATCACGGGCTCGACCACGCGCTGCTGGCCGAACAACGACCCGATCACCGAGACGGGGTTGTAGTCGCTGCCCGCCGCGGCTCGGACCGTGGCCTGGCTGTCGAGCTGGAGCCCGGCCTGGTCCGGCTTGAGGGCGACGGTGTCGCCGTCGACCGACAGCTTGAGCGCCGTGTTCGTGCGGTCGCCGAGGGCGTCGTCGAGCTTCCTGACGGCGTCGTCGCGGGTGCCGCCGCCGATGTCGACGCCGAGCACGGTGGTGCCCTTGGGCACGTCCGAGTGGTTCATCAGGAGGCCGGCGCCGTACGCACCGCCGCCGAGGACCACCACGAGGACACCCAGGAGGGCCGGCTTGTTGCGGCCCTTCTTCTTGGCCGGCTTGGACGAGGCCGGGGGTTGCTGGACCGGCTCGGGCAGCTTCGGCGGGGTGTGCGGCAGCGGTCCGTCGGTGTGCGCGCCCGGCGCGAACGGAGCGTTCTGCGGGGACGGCACGACGGGGATGCCGCTGGTCAGGGTGTGACCGGAGACGTTGTCCCCGGGGGCGCCGTAACCGCCGGGGCCCGGCTCGGGGGCCGGCTTCTGCGGCGTGAGGATCGCGGTGTCGTCGCTCAGGCCGCCGCTGAGGCCGCCGGGCACGGCACCGGGTGCACCGGAGCCGCGGGGAGCGCCGGGACCGCCCGGACCCTGCCTCGCGGCCAGGCTGCCGGGCGCCACGCCGGGACCGGCGGGCGGCATCATCGGGCCGTCCCCGGTGACCGGACCGCCGGTCGGCCCCGCGGGTCCGCCCTGGCCGTTCTCCGCGAAGTACGGGAGGTCGTCGCGGCGCGGCTCGGAGTCGCCCGCGCCGACGGCGGGGAAGGAGCCGGTGCTGCCGAGCGCTCCGGAGACGTCGAAGGAACCGGTGCCGCCGCCGTGGCCGGGGGCCACGGGTCCGGCGCCGGTGGCGCCGGGCAGCCCGGCACCGTTCGTGCCGCCGGGACGGGGAGGGTTCGCCCCGCCGCCGGGCCGGGCTCCGCCCGGGAGACCCGGCCGCGCACCGTTCTGGCCGCCGGGGCGTCCGCCCTGCGCGGGCGCGGCGGCCGAACCGCCGGTGACGCCCGCTCCGTTGGTGGATCCGCCGCCCGGCCCGCCCTTGGGCGCACCGGACTTGCGGGGCGCGAACCAGTCGCTCGCCTTCTCCTCGGCCGCTGCGGGCGCGGCGCCGGATTGGTCGGCGGGCGCGGGGGCGGAGCCGGCGGCCGGCGCCGGCGAACCGGCGTTCCGTGGCGGCTCCGACGGGTTCCCGCCGCTGTCGGCGGCGCCGGCGGACGTGTCCGCGTCCGCGACGGGTGTGCGCACGACGACGGGCGGGATGGGCCGCGATCCGGGGATGTTGATCCGGATGCGCGTCGTCAGCGTTGTCTCGGTCTTGCGCTCCTCCGGCGGGTTGCCGGCGTCGGCACCGCTCTGGGAAGCCGTGGGGGTCCCGTACGGCGGCGTCCCCGACGGGTACGCGGCTCCACCGCGCCCGTTGGGCCCGGAGGACGAACTGTCAGTTTCACGACTCAAGGCAGGTTCTCCCGGTTGGCTCCACCGCCCGTTTACTCGACCTCATCTCGGGCAGCTCGGCGGCGCGCACCACCATACTGGCCGTGTCCGGCGCGCAAACCTCGCCCGCGCAGGAAACCCGCACGGGACCCGCACCTGTCCGATGCGGCGAAGTGGTACGTCACTTGCCAAGTCGGACGTCGGAGGCGTCCGGTTGCCGCCCCTGACCGAGGGTGGCGCACATCACAGCGACAGCCATGCCACCGAGCAGGAAGAGGTAGGAGACAAGTCCCGCGCCGAACAGGAAGTCGCCCTCGGGGCGGCTGGCGGTGAGCAGGATGACGGCCACCAGCCAGCCGGCCGCGGGAGCGACGGCCCCGGCACGTGTGCCGGTCGCCCGGCTGCCTCCGAGGAAGAGTCCGGCCGCACCCGCGAGCGCGAGCAGCAGTCCGAGGGGGAACCAGCCGGACTGCACCAGCGCCCCGGCGGCGCCCACGACGACGCCGAGCAGAAAGAGCCCCAGGTAAGCGGCGATCCGGCCGGCGGAGGGCCGTGTCAGCGGCTGCGCGAGCATGCTCCCGCGCTGTCCGGTCGTACTCATCGCGCGTCCGCTTCCTCTCGGTCGATCCCCGCGAACAGGTCGGTCTCCCGCGTCCCGGGCCGCTCCCCGCTCACCAACTCGTAGTACTCGGTGGTGAAGAGCGGCTGCGCCAGCTGGTTCGAGAGGACGAACCAGGGCTCGGACACCTCGATCTGGGTGGCGTGGGCCCGCATGGCGGCCGCTTTGGCGGCGGCGTACGCGGTTCCGTCGATCTCGGTGGTGATGGCCCTGTCGTCGACGACACCCGGAACGTCGGCGAGGTCCGCGGACCGGGTGAACGGCAGCTCCGGGAGCGCTTCCCGCAGCCGCGCGAACGCCTGCTCGCCCACGGAGCGCGGCACCCGGTTCCAGTAGACCTTGGCGATCTCCCAGGGGTCGCCGAGATCGCGGCGGAAGGCGCTGTCCGCGGCGATCTCGGCGGCGCGCACGGCCACGCGATGGGCCTTGATGTGGTCGGGGTGCCCGTATCCGCCGTCGGGGTCGTAGGTGACGAGCACCTGGGGGCGCACCTCGCGGATCACGGCGACGAGATCGCAGGCGGCCTCGTCGAGGTCGGCGGACCAGAAGGCGCCGGCGCGACGGTTCTGTTCGGCGCCCATCATCCCGGAGTCGCGATGGCGCCCCTGGCCGCCCAGGAACCGGTGATCGGTGACGCCCAGTTCCTTCATGGCGGCGGCCAGCTCGCCCGCCCGGTACGGTCCGAGCCCGCCCTCGCGGTCGGGCGCCAGGTGGGCGAGTCCGGGCGGGATGACCTCGCCCTCCTCCCCGAGGGTGCAGGTCACCAGCGTCACCTGGGCGCCCTCGGCCGCGTACTTGGCCATGGTCGCGCCGTTGTTGATCGACTCGTCGTCCGGGTGCGCGTGCACCAGGAGCAGACGCCGGTCGGGCAGTTCCGTCATGGAACCCACCCTACGAGGCGGCCGCCCTCGTCCCGAGCCGGGCGCGGTCGGCGGACGGGCTCAGAACTTGATGCTGCCGATCATCCCCGCGATGTTCGTGGTCAGCTCGTTGATCGTGGGAGCGACCGTCGAGGAGGCGAGGTAGAAACCGAGCAGGACACACACGATGGCGTGGGCGGCCTTCAGTCCTGACTTCTTCACCAGGATGAAGACGATGATCGCCAGCAGCACCACCGCCGAAATCGAGAGTGCCACGGCGGTTCACCTCCAAAGATCCCAGGGACATGGGGGGTCGGACATGGGGGTCGTAAATACATACGGAAGCCAGCAGGTTCATACCCACGCAGCGCTAGTGATCATAACTATCCGTACGCGCGCATCGATCGGCGCACGGCCGCACAAGGGGGCGCATGGCCAATATGGTCGGGGCATGACGAGCGAGCCTTTCTCCTTCCCGCGTCGGTACGCCCGGACGCAGCGGTTCACCTCCGGCGCACCACGGGCGTTCACGGTGTCTCCCGACGGTTCCCGTGTCGTGTTCCTGCGGTCCCTCTCCGGTACGGACCGGGCGCATCACCTGTGGGTCCTCGATGTGCCCCGGGACGGGGCGGGAGCCTCGCCCGGCGGTGGCGGGGAGCGGGTCGCGGCCGACCCGGCGGCACTGCTCGGCGGCGCGGGCGAGGAGTTGTCCGCGGAGGAGCGGGCGCGCCGCGAGCGCAGTCGTGAGGGCGGTGCCGGGATCGTCGGCTACGCCACCGACACCGCGGTCGAGCTGGCCTCTTTCGCCCTGTCGGGGAGGCTTTTCACGGCGGAACTGCGGGCCGGGACGGCGCGTGAACTCCCCGTGCCGGGCCCGGTGATCGACCCGCGTCCGTCGCCCGACGGCCGGTTCGTCGCGTACGTGGCCGGGGGCGCCCTCCGGGTCGTCGGCGCCGAGGGCGAGAACGACCGGGCCCTGGCGGAGCCGGAGCCGGCCGCGGGCGAGGGGTCGGTCTCGTACGGACTCGCCGAGTTCATCGCGGCCGAGGAAATGGGGCGTTCACGCGGGTTCTGGTGGTCGCCCGAGAGTGACCGGCTGCTCGTCGCACGGGTCGACGACACGCCCGTACAGCGCTGGTGGATCGCCGATCCCGCGCAGCCCGGGGCCGAGCCGCAGCGGGTCGCGTATCCGGTGGCGGGCAGCGCCAACGCGGACGTACGACTCTTCGTCACCACGCTCGACGGGGTGCGCACGGAGGTCTCCTGGGACCGGGCACGCTACCCGTATCTGGCGCATGTGCACTGGTCAGCAGGGGGTGCGCCGCTGATCCTGGTGCAGGCGCGGGACCAGCGCAGCCAGCTGTTCCTGGCCGTGGACCCGGACGCCGGGACGACCCGCATGGTGCACGCGGACGAAGATCCACAATGGCTGGATCTTTTCCCCGGCGTTCCGTGCTGGAGCCCCGCCGGACAGCTCGTTCGGATCGCCGACGAGGGTGGCGCCCGGGTGCTCGCCTTCGGTGAACGCCCGCTGACGGGGCCGCAGTTGCACGTGCGTGCGGTGCTCGACGTGTCGGACGACGACGTGCTGGTCTCGGCGTCCGCGGGCGAGGCGGCGCCCGCCCCGGAGACCGGCGAAGTGCATGTGTACCGCGTGAACGAGCTCGGGGTGGAGCGCGTCTCGCAGGAACCCGGCGTGCACTCGGCCGTGCGCGCCGGCGGCGTGACCGTGCTGGCTTCCTCGGTGCTCGACCAGCCGGGCGTCCAGGTCCATGTCCTGCGCGAGGGGAAGACGATCGCGACCGTACCGTCCCTTGCGGAAAGTCCCGGTCTGTCCCCGCGCGTGACTCTCACACAGGGGGGCGCACGGAAAATCCCATGCGCCGTGCTTATGCCTACTGACTACGACGGTGTCACTCCCCTCCCCGTCCTCATGGACCCCTACGGCGGTCCGCACGGCCCCCGGGTGCTCGCCGCGCACAACGCCCACCTCACCTCGCAGTGGTTCGCCGACCAGGGATTCGCCGTGATCGTCGCCGACGGGCGGGGCACCCCCGGCCGTTCCCCCGCCTGGGAGAAGGCGGTCCGCGACGACTTCACGCTCTCTCTCGACGACCAGATCGACGCCCTCCAGGGCCTCGCGGAGACCTTCCCGCTCGACCTGTCCCGGGTGGCGATCCGCGGCTGGTCGTACGGGGGGTGGCTCGCGGGGCTCGCCGTGCTGCGCCGGCCCGACGTCTTCCACGCGGGCATCGCCGGCGCCCCCGTCACGGACTGGCGGCTCTACGACACCCACTACACCGAGCGGTACCTCGGTGACCCCGCGGCGGACCCTCACACGTACGCGCACAGCTCGCTGATCACCGATGAGGGGCTCTCCGAGCCCGCCGCCCGGCACGCCCCGATGATGATCGTCCACGGCCTCGCCGACGACAACGTGGTGGTGGCGCACGCCCTGCGGCTGTCCTCCGCGCTGCTGGCCGCCGGACGCCCGCACGAGGTGCTGCCCCTGTCGGGGGTCACGCACATGACCCCGCAGGAGCAGGTCGCCGAGAACCTGCTCCTGCTCCAGGTGGACTTCCTCAAGCGCGCCCTCGGACTCGCCTGACGCCCGGGCCCGCGGTTGCAGGTGCGCAGGGTCGCGGCGCGCCGGAGGGGTACGCGGAAGCGGTCCCGCACGCCGGAGAGGTCCGGCGTGCGGGGCGGGACGGCGAGCGCCGTCAGTTGCAGGAGCCGACGCCGGAGTAGGTGTCGATGACGACCCTGCCGCCCATCTTCATGTACGAGTACACCTTCCCGCAGTAGCCCTTCTTCTGGCGCACGGGTCCGGCGTAGGTGCTGAACGTGCCGAAGTCCTCGTCGTCCGGCGTGGCGGTGTAGTTGTCCTTCAGCCGGATGCCCATCGACTGGGCCGAGCCGGTCTCGTTGAACAGCACACCGCAGGTCGGCACGTCGTAGATGCGGTCCCCGGTGGTGGTGCCGTCGGTGTACACGTAGACGGTCGCGTAGCGGGCGGAGTCGCTCGGCAGCCGCTCCGCGGTGATGACCTTCGTGTAATTGGCCCCGCAGACCGTCCCGGCCCGGGCGGCGACGGACGGGTTCGCGGCCACGACGGAGCGGGTCTCCTTCGACGCCCGGGGCGCGAAGGTGAGGCCGCCGGCGTCGACGGCCGAGGCGCGGTGCGGCGGTGTGTCGGTGGCGGCCAGAGCCTGGCCCGGCACGGTCGTGCCGAGCAGCGCCAGAGCGGCGACGGTCATGGCAGAGCGGAACGCGGTCCTCGCGCGCATGTGAACATCCCCCAGATGTCGGCGTCAACAGGGGTGCCCGGCCTGGTCAGTTGCCGGTTCCCCACGAGACACACGGGAACCTATCAGCGCACCCATCACTTCAACAGATCTTTACCGGCCGCGGGCCACGAGGCGCCGGCACGGCAACGAGCCGGGGTGCATGGCGCACCCCGGCTCGTTCACGGCACCCGCACGGCCGTACGGTGTCCACCTTGACCCGTCCGTATATCGGTACCGCTTCCGCCAAGTTGCCTGCGTGTTAACGAAGTTCATCCTGATGTGCACACTTATGGTGCCGACTCCGGTTCCTCCGTCGGAGGTTCATCACCCGGCTCCTCCGGCGGAACGACCTGCTTCTCCTCCGCGAAGTGACATGCCGAGTCGTGCGCGGCCGGCCCCTCGGTGAACCGGAATTCCGCGGGCACCGCGAGCAGCGGCACTTCCAGCGCGCACCGCTCCTGTGCCTTCCAGCAGCGGGTGCGGAAGCGGCACCCGGACGGCACGTTCGCCGGGGACGGCACGTCGCCGGTCAGGATGATCCGCTCCCGGTGCTCCCGGGCCTCCGGGTCGGGCACCGGCACGGCGGACAGCAGGGCCTGGGTGTAGGGGTGCGTCGGATGGTCGTAGATCTCGGCGTCCCTGCCGGTCTCCACGATCCGCCCGAGGTACATCACCCCGACCCGGTCGGAGATGTGCCGCACGATCGACAGGTCGTGCGCGATGAAGACGTACGACAGGTCGAACTCGTCCTGCAGTCGCTCCAGCAGGTTGACCACCTGGGCCTGCACGGAGACGTCGAGCGCGGACACCGGCTCGTCGGCGACGATGATCTCGGGCCGCAGCGCCAGCCCGCGCGCGATGCCGATGCGCTGGCGCTGGCCCCCGGAGAACTGGTGCGGATAGCGGTTGACGTACTCCGGGTTGAGCCCGACCACGTCGAGCAGATCCTGGACCCTCCTGCGGCGGTCGCCCTTCGGCGCGACCTCGGGATGGATCTCGTACGGCTCCCCGATGATGTCGCCGACGGTCATGCGCGGGTTGAGCGAGGTGTACGGGTCCTGGAAGACCATCTGGATGTTGCGGCGCACGGCCTTGAGCGCCCTGCCGGACAGCCGGGTGATGTCCTCGCCCTTGTACTTGATGGTCCCGGCCGTGGGCCGCTCCAGGTTGACCAGCATCCTGGCCACCGTGGACTTGCCGCAGCCGGACTCGCCGACGATGCCGAGGGTCTCCCCGCGGCCGAGGCGGAAGTCGACCCCGTCGACGGCCTTGACCTCGCCGATCTGCTTCTTGAACAGGATCCCCCGGGTGAGCGGGTAGTGCTTGACCAGCCCGTCGACCTCCAGGATCGTCTCAGCCGTCGTGTCGGCCATCGAGGCACTCCCTCCAGAAGAAGCAGGCGCTCCTGCGGGCCCCGCCGCTGCCCTCCACCTCCGCCTGCGGCGGCACGTCGGTCCGGCAGACGTCGCGGGCCATCGGGCAGCGCGGGTGGAAGGCGCAACCCGGCGGAATGCGCATGAGGTTGGGCGGCAGTCCCTTGATGGCGTAGAGCTCGTGGCCCTTCTGGTCGAGCCGCGGGATCGAGTCCAGGAGGCCCTTCGTGTAGGGGTGGGCCGGTGCCTTGTAGATGTCGTGCACGGGTGCCGACTCCACGATCCGTCCCGCGTACATCACGGCGATCCGGTCGGCGACGTCGGCGACCACGCCGAGGTCGTGGGTGATGAGGATGAGCCCCATGTCGAGTTCGCGCCGCAACTCGGCGAGCAGATCCATGACCTGGGCCTGGACGGTGACGTCGAGCGCGGTGGTCGGCTCGTCGGCGATGATCAGGGCGGGCTCCAGGGCCAGCGCCATGGCGATCATGATGCGCTGGCGCATGCCGCCGGAGAACTGGTGCGGATAGTCGCGCACCCGGTCGGCGGCGGCCGGGATACGGACCCGGTCCATCAGCTCGACCGCCTTGGCGCGGGCGTCCTTGCGGGACATGCCGCGGTGCACCACGAACATCTCGCCGAGCTGTTCGCCGACGCTGAGCACCGGGTTCAGGGCGGACAGCGCGTCCTGGAAGATCATCGCCATCCCGGCGCCACGGACCTTGCGCCGCTCGTCCTCCTTGAGCGTGAGCAGGTCCCTGCCCTGGAAGAGGATCTCGCCGCCCGTGATGCGCGCGGGCGGTGTGTCGAGAATGCCCATCACGGCCTGCGCGGTCACCGACTTGCCGGAGCCCGACTCGCCGAGCACGGCGAGGGTCTCCCCCTCGTCCACGCCGTAGGAGACCCCGTTGACGGCTTTGGCGACACCGTCCCTGGTCCTGAACTCCACGTGCAGATCACGCACTTCGAGCAGCACGGCCGTCACCTCAGCTTCGGGTCGAGGGCGTCGCGCACCGCGTCGCCGAGCATGATGAACGCGAGCACGGTGATCGCGAGCGCGCCGGCGGGCCACAGCAGCATGTGCGGGGCCTGGCGGATGTACGCCGACGCGGAGGAGATGTCGATGCCCCAGGAGACGGTCGGGGGTTTCAGACCGACGCCGAGGTAGGAGAGCGTCGCCTCCAGGGCGATGTACGTGCCGAGCGCGATGGTGGCGACGACGATCACCGGCGCGACGGCGTTCGGGGTGATGTGCCGCAGCAGCAGCCGGGAGTCGGAGGCGCCGAGGGCGCGGGCGGCCTGCACGTAGTCGTTCTGCCGGGTCGTGATGACGGAGCCGCGGGCGATGCGGGAGATCTGCGGCCAGCCGAGCAGCACCATAAACCCGATGACCGGCCAGACCGTATTGCTGGTCACCACGGAGAGCAGGACCAGACCGCCGAGCACGACGGGGATGGCGAAGAAGATGTCGGTGATGCGGGACAGGATCGAGTCCCACACCCCGCCGTAGAACCCGGCCAGTCCGCCCAGCAGTGAGCCGAGGAGGGCGACACCGAGGGTGGCGAGGACACCGACGCTGATCGAGATGCGGGTCCCGTAGACGGTGCGTGTGTAGACGTCGCAGCCCTGGCCGTCGAAGCCGAAGGGATGTCCCGGCTGGGAACCCTCCTGGGCCTTGGCGAGGTCGCACTGGAGCGGGTTGCCGGAGGTGATCAGCGAGGGCCAGACGGAGATGACGACCAGGAAGAGGATGACCAGCGCGGAGACGATGAAGACGGGGTTGCGCCGCAGGTCCCGCCACGCGTCGGACCACAGCGAGCGCGGCTTCTCCTGCGGTCCGGTGCCCTCCGGGCCGCCCGGCGTCTTCTCCAGGGTGAGGGCCTCGCCGGCGCCGAGGTCCATGGTGCCGCCCATTCCCGTGGGGGCGATGGCGCCTTCCGGCCGCTGCGGTTCAGGCATAGCGGATCCTCGGGTCGAGTACGGCGTACAGGAGGTCGACGAGCAGGTTGGCGACCAGGAAGACGAGGACGAGGATGGTCACGAAGCCGACCACGGTCTGGGTGTTCTGGCGGACGATGCCCTGGTAGAGCTGGAAGCCGACGCCGTGGATGTTGAAGATCCGCTCGGTGACGATGGCCCCGCCCATCAGCGCGCCGATGTCGGTGCCGATGAACGTGATCACGGGGATGAGCGAGTTGCGCAGCAGGTGCCGGGTGATCACCCTGCGCCGGGGCAGCCCCTTGGCGACGGCGGTGCGGACGTAGTCGGACCGTCTGTTCTCCGCGATGGAGGTGCGGGTCAGCCGGGTCACGTAGGCGAGTGACACGGACGCGAGGACCAGACCGGGGACGATCAGCTCGCCGAACGTGGCGTCCGGGGAGACGGACGGTCTGATCCAGCCCCACTCGACTCCGAGGAGCAGCTGGAGCAGCAGACCGGTCACGAAGGTCGGCACCGAGATGACGACGAGGGTGAGCAGCAGGACGCCGGTGTCGACGGGCCTGCCGCGGCGCAGGCCGGTGACGACGCCGAGCGAGATGCCGATGACGATCTCGAAGAGGATGGCGACGATGGTCAGCCGGATGGTGACCGGGAAGGAGCTGGCCATCAGCTCGGTGACCGGCTGTCCGTTGAACGCCGTCCCGAAGTCACCGGTGAAGACTTTGCCCATGTATGTCAGGTATTGCTGCCATACGGGCTTGTCGAGGTTGTACTCCTGGCGCAGCTGAGCGGCCGTGGCGGGGTCGCACTGCTTGTCGCCGCACAGGCCGGCGATGGGGTCGCCCATCACGTTGACCATCAGGAAGATCAGCAGGGTGGCGCCGATGAAGACCGGGATCATCTGGAGCAGGCGCCGGATCACATACCGTCCCATGGAGAGGCTCCGGGGGTCGTGGGACAGCCGGCCGCCCGCGGACGGTCCGGCTGTCCCGGCGGCTCAGCTGACCTTGATCTCGTTGTAGACGGGGACGCTGAATTGGTTGAGCGCCACGTCGGAGAGCCGTTCCGAGTAGCCGGCGCTGCCGTTCTGGTACCAGAGCGGGATGGCGGCCATGTTGTCCCGCACGACCCCCTCGGCCTGCTGGAAGAGCTGGACGGCCTTGGCACGGTCCGTCTCGGCGTTCGCCTGGTCGACGAGCTTGTCGAAGTCCTTGTTCGACCACTTGCCGTCGTTGGAGGAGGCGTTCGTGTAGTACAGCGGCTGGAGGAAGTTCTGGATGAGCGGGTAGTCCATCTGCCAGCCGGCCCGGAAGGGACCGGGCATCTGGTGCTGGTCGATCTGCTTGCGGAAGTCCGCGAAGGTGCCGACCGGATTGCCGACACAGGCCTTGTCGTTGCCCAGCGCATTGTTGATGGAGTTGCAGACGGCGTCGATCCACTCCTTGTGGGAGCCGGTGTCCGCGTTGTACGTGAGCTTGACCTGACCGCCGGGCAGACCGCCGCCCTCCTGCACCAGCTGCTTGGCCTTGGCGGGGTCGTACTCGCAGGAGGCACCGCACAGCCCGTCCTGGAAGCCGCCGTCCTTGCCGAGGACCGGCGAGGTCCAGTCGGTGGCCGGGGTGCGGGTCTTCTGGAAGATCGTGTCGGTGATCTGCTTGCGGTTGATCGCCATCGACAGGCCCTGGCGGACCTTCTGCGCTCCGCTGGAGTCCCACTTCTTGTCGTAGAACGGGAAGGCGATCGTCTGGATGATGCCGGCCGGCGTGTTGATGTACCGGCCGCCGAGGTCGCTCTTCGCGTTCTTGAGCTGGGCGGCGGGCACGTCGTCGACGAGGTCGAGGTTGCCGGCCAGCAGGTCGGTGTAGGCGGTGTTGTTGTCGGTGTAGACCTTGAGATCCACTCCGCCGTTCTGCGCCTTGTCCTGCCCGGGGTAGGCGTCCCACTTGCGCAGGGACAGCTGCGAGCCCTTGGTGTAGGAGTCCACCGTGTACGGCCCGTTGCCGACCGGTTTCCGGAGCCAGGCCGCGTGGTCGCTGAAGAACGCGCCGGGCAGCGGCGAGAAGGCCGCGTAGCCGAGGGTGTCGGGGAAGGTCGAGAACTTCTGGTTGAGCTTGACGGTGAACGTGTCGGTGCCGGTCACCTTGAGCCCGGACAGCGTGTCGGCGCTCTGGGCGCCCGAGGAGGGGTGGACCTTGTCGTAGCCCTCGATGTAGCCGAAGAAGTACGCGTTCTTCTGCTTGTTCTTCAGGCTCGCCCCGTAGTTCCAGGCGTCGACGAAGGACTTCGCCGTGACGGCCTCGCCGTTGCTGAACTTCCAGCCGTCCTTCACGGTGATCGTGAAGTTCTGCGAGTCCGGGGTCTCGATCTTCTCGGCGAGCATGTCCTGGGCCGCTCCGGTCTTGGCGTCATAGCGCTTCAGCCCGCGGAAGATCATGTCGAGGACCTTGCCGCCCTGCACCTCGTTGGTGTTGGCCGGCTCCAGCGGGTTCTGCGGGTCGCCCCAGGAGGAACTGAGGACCCCGGCGTCGCCACCGCCACTGTCTCCGCCGCCGCCCCCGCAGCCGGCCGTCGCGAGGGCGACGGCCGTCGCACAAGCGGCCCATCTGGCGTGCGTGGCTCCACGCATGGAGTGCCTCCTCAAGAGTGCGCTGTGGCACCGGCTCCGGGTGTTCGCGTCCGGCCCCGGTGCGCCCTGCCTGTAGCGCCCAATATCGGCATACACAGGACGTATCGCATATTCACCCCACCCGTCCGGACCTCACCGTCACCCGGATGCTTTCGGAAGCGGTCGCTCCGGATGATCTATGCAATGGATCTTCGCCGTTCGATGCAGAACCGTTGATTTACGTGCACCAGATGTACGCATTCCGAGACTCCGGCGTCCGGTTATCGAACCTCTTGCCCGTTTCGCGCAGTTGGCCCGATTCCGGACACAGAACGGCCACGGTGCGCTACACGCGTAGTTACGCTGAGGTCAAGCCAAGGCAAAGAAGGTAAAGAGAAGCCCAAGGCGACCGAGAATTTATTGACCTTGAATGAATTGCGTTGAAAAAGTCCGGCGTAGCCCGTAGGGAGCGCCCTGCGGAGCCGTTGACCCCATCGGGCCTGGAGCACCATGACCCTCCCTACTCCTTCCGCGGCCGCATCGCTTGAGGTGACCGACGAGATCGGCCAGATCCCGGATTCGTCCGCCAACCCCAAGGGCTCGGAGAGTCGCTCCCCGGGACGACTCGCCTGGAAGCGGTTCAAGCGTGACCGCACGGGCGTCATATCCGCGTACATCGTGATCTTCTTCTTTGCGATCGCGATCCTCGCGCCGCTGATCTCGAAGCTGTACGGCAAGGACCCGTACACCACGTACGCCAGCCAGCGCCCGGAACTCCTCGACGCCTTCTCGTACCCCGCGGGTCCCAACGGCGGTATCAGCTCGGAGTTCTGGTTCGGCATCGAGCCGCAGCTGGGCCGTGACGTCTTCACCTTCCTGCTGTACGGCATCCGCACCTCCCTGGGCATCGCCGTGGCCGCCACGCTGCTGACCACCGTCATCGGTGTGATCGTCGGCGTCACGGCCGGCTACCTGGGCGGCAAGACCGACTACCTCGTCGGCCGCATCATCGACATCCTGCTGTCGTTCCCGTCGACGCTGTTCTTCATCGCCTTCATGCCGGTGGTGTACGGCCTCTTCGTCGCCCCCGACGAGAACATCCCCACCTCGCTGCGGGCCATCTCCCTGATCCTGGTCCTCTCCGCCTTCGGCTGGGCGTCCATCGCCCGCCTGCTGCGCGGCCAGGTCCTCGGTCTGCGCGAGCGCGAGTACATCGAGGCGGCCAAGGTCACCGGTGCGTCGCCCCGGCGCATCGTGTTCAAGGAACTGCTGCCCAACCTGTGGACGCCGATCATCATCCAGTCCACGCTGATGCTCCCGGCGTTCGTGACCGCGGAGGCCGGTCTGGCCTTCCTCGGCGTCGGCATCATCGACCCCACGCCGGACTGGGGCGTCATGATCCAGCGCGGCGCCCAGTTCTACACCGAGGACCTCACCTTCATGCTCTTCCCGGGCCTGTCGATGGTGATCTTCGTCCTCGCCTTCAACCTGCTCGGCGATTCGGTGCGCGACGCGCTCGACCCGAAGTCCAAGCGGTAGCCACCAGATCCACCCGGCCGGTTCAGTGTCGTGCGGCCGGTAACACCCGTCCCGATCGTCCCTATAAGGCAGGCTCATCCATGTCTTTCTCCCGTAGAAACTTCCTGATCGCCACCGGCGTGGTCGCGGCCTCGTCGTCCGTCCTGACCGCCTGTGGCGGCAGCGGAAGCGACAGCAAGTCGAAGAGCAAGGTCCCCTCGGTCAGCGGCTCCAAGACCCAGGAGATCCCGGTCGGCACCAAGGCCGACTCCGTCGGCCCCGCGCCGGAGGTCAAGGGAGCGGTCAAGGGCGGCACGATCTACTCGCTCGACCAGTTCGACATGGACCACATGGACCCGGCGCAGATCTACGTCTCGACCGAGGGCGCCATCACCGTCCCGATCCTGCGTGGTCTCACCGGCTACAAGATCGACGAGAAGGGCGGCGCGACGCTGGTCGGCGACGCGGCCACCGACGCCGGCACCATGAAGGACGGCGGCAAGACCTGGACCTTCACCCTGAAGGACGGCGTCAAGTGGGAGGACGGCTCGGACGTCTCCTCCGACGACCTCCGCCACACCTTCGAGCGCCTCTTCGCCTCCTTCATCACCGAGGGTCCCCGCTACGTCCAGCAGTGGCTGGAGGGTGGCGACAAGTACAAGGGCCCCTACAGCGGCAAGAAGCTCGACTCCATCGAGGTCGACGGCAAGACCATCACGTTCCACCTCAACGAAGCCCGCACGGACTTCAACTTCACGCTCGCCATGCGCGGCTACTCCCTGGTGAACAAGAAGCACGACACCAAGGAGAAGTACGACAAGAAGCCCTTCTCCTGCGGCCCGTACAAGATCGGCGCCCGCAGCATCGGCAAGTCGCTCACCTACGTGCGCAACGAGCACTGGGACCCGAAGACCGACGCGATCCGCAACAACTACCCGGACAAGTACGTCTTCCAGTTCGGCTTCGAGCTGCTGGCCTCGACCGACCGCTACATCGCGGACAAGGGCAACGACCAGTACGCGATGTCGATCTTCAACGAGGTCGCCCCGGAGCGCATCGCCCAGGTCCTCACCAACGCGAAGCTCAAGCAGCGCGTCCTCACCGAGGTCGACACGGTCACGTACTACTGGCCGATCAACATGACCCGCATCAAGGACGTCAAGGTCCGTCAGGCCATCAACTGGGCCTGGCCGCACCAGCAGCTGCAGACGATCCGCGGCGGCGCCTCCACCAGCGAGCTCGCCACCACGATCCTCTCTCCGGTGACCCCGGGTTACCAGAAGTTCGACCTCTACGGCGTCACCAAGAAGCCCGGTGGCGACGCGGCCAAGGCCAAGGCCCTGCTGAAGGAGGCCGGCAAGGTCGGCCAGAAGCTGGTCATCGCCTACCAGTCCTCGGACAACTCGGTGAAGTCGGCCGTCGCGATCAAGAACGCCCTGGAGGCCGCCGGCTTCCAGGTCGTCAACAAGCAGGTCGACAAGTCGACCTTCTACACGCAGATCGGCAAGATCGACAACGACTTCGACCTGTTCGCGGCCGGCTGGAGCCCGGACTGGCCGAACGGCTACTCGGTCTTCTTCCCCTGCTGGAGCGGCAAGAACATCGGCGACGGCCGCAGCAACTACGCCCAGCTGAACGACCCGAGCGTCAACAAGGCCATCGACGCGGCCGCCAAGATCACCGACGTCGAGGCCGCGAACAAGGCCTGGGGCGAAGTCGACCGCCAGATCATGGAGCTCGCCGCGGTGGTCCCGGACTACCACTCCATCCGTAACTGGATGCACGGTTCCAAGGTCGGCAACGTCACGTACGACAGCGGCAACACCTGCGTCGCGCTCTGCAAGCTGTACGCGATGAAGTAAGCCGTACGACCCGGGTCCTGTCGCCGGACTCCGCCCGATCCGCCCGTGAGGCGGAGAGAGCGGGTCCGGCGACAGGGCCCAAGGGCGGTCGTTCACCTGAACGCCACCCTGCGGCCCTCCCACACCCACGCCCCCGGCGACGGCGCCCCGTCCGGAAAGTCACGCCCCCATGTCCCGCTTTCTCATCCGCCGAGTCTTCGGCGCACTGGTCATCCTCCTGATCATCAGTGCCATCACCTTCGGCCTGTTCTACGCCATTCCGCGTGACCCGGCGATGATGTCCTGCGGCAAGAACTGCACGCCCGACATGCTCGCGCAGATCCGGCACAACCTGGGCATCGACCACCCGATCCCGGTGCAGTACTGGGACTGGCTCAAGGGTGTGTTCGTCGGGCGCGACTACGGCAGCTTCGGCAACTGCAACGCCCCCTGCCTCGGCTACTCCTTCGCCAACCGCGAGCCCGTCCTCGGCACCATCCTGGACCGTCTGCCGACGACCCTCTCGCTCGCCTTCGGCGCGGCCGCCGTCTTCCTGGTCTTCGGTGTCGGCGCCGGCATGCTGGCCGCCGTCAAGCAGGGCAAGTTCCTGGACAAGTTCGCCAGCTCGGCCTCGCTCTTCGGCTCCTCGCTGCAGATCTACTTCGTCGGCTACATCGCGATGTTCTTCTTCGTCGCCAAGCTCGGCATCTTTGCTCAGCCCTCGTACACGCCGCTCAGCGAGGACCCGGTCTCCTGGTTCTCCGGACTGCTGCTGCCCTGGCTGACCCTGGCGATCATCTTCACCGCCAACTACACCCGCATGACCCGCTCCCAGCTGGTCGAGCAGCTCAGTGAGGACTACGTCCGCACGGCCCGCGCCAAGGGCCTGTCCCGTACGAACGTGTTCTTCCGGTTCGCCTGGCGCGGTGCGATGGGTCCCATCGTCACGGTCTTCGGCATCGACCTGGGCACCCTGATCGGTGGCGCGATCATCACCGAATCGACCTTCAGCATCCAGGGCATCGGCCGCCTCGCGGTGGACTCCGTGAACAAGAGCGACCTGCCCATGCTGCTCGGCGTCACCGTCCTGTCGGCCGGCGCGATCGTGTTCTTCAACATCATCGTCGACGCCGTCTACGCCCTCATCGACCCGCGGATCCGGCTCGCCTGACCTCGGGCACCCCGCCCCCGACAGCAACCCCGGCATCACCCCCTCAGGAGCGTCCCCGTGACGAGCACCGATCAGCAGCCCTTCCTGTCCGTCAGGGATCTGAAGGTCCACTTCTCCACCGAAGACGGCGTCGTCAAGGCCGTCGACGGTCTCTCCTTCGACCTGGCCAAGGGCAAGACGCTCGGCATCGTGGGCGAGTCCGGTTCGGGCAAGTCCGTCACGAACCTCACGATCCTGGGGCTCCACGACCGTGACCGCACCTCCATCGACGGGGAGATCCTCCTCGACGGCAAGGAGCTGCTGACCGCCGGCGAGCGTGAGCTGGAGCAGCTGCGCGGCAACAAGATGTCGATGATCTTCCAGGACGCGCTGGCCTCGCTCTCGCCGTACCACACCATCGGCAAGCAGATCGGCGAGACGTACCGCAAGCACACCGGTGCCTCCAAGAAGGAGGCCCGGGAGCGGGCGATCGAGATGCTCAGGCGCGTCGGCATCCCGCAGCCGGACGTCCGGGTGGACGACTACCCGCACCAGTTCTCCGGCGGTATGCGTCAGCGCGCGATGATCGCCATGGCCCTGGTGTGCGACCCCGAGCTGCTGATCGCGGACGAGCCGACCACCGCGCTCGACGTGACCGTGCAGGCCCAGATCATGGACCTCCTGAAGGACCTCCAGCAGGAGTTCGGCACGGCGATCATCTTCATCACGCACGACCTCGGTGTCATCGCCGACATCGCGGACGACGTGCTGGTGATGTACGGCGGCCGGTGCGTGGAGCGCGGTACCAAGAAGGAGGTGCTGCGCGCCCCGCAGCACCCGTACACCTGGGGTCTGCTCGGCTCGATGCCGAGCCTGGACGGGCCGATCGACGTCCCGCTGTCGCCCATCCCCGGATCGCCGCCCTCGCTGCTCAACCCGCCGTCGGGCTGCCGCTTCCACCCGCGGTGCACCTTCGCGGAGAAGGTCCAGGGTGGCCTGTGCTCCACCGAGCAGCCGCTGCTGGACATCACGGACGGGCGGGGCTCCGCCTGCCACCTCACGGACGACCAGCGCCGTGAGTTCTTCGCCGACTACGCCGCGACCCGGTCGCACTGACGGACACGAGACGGAATCACGATCATGAGCAACACGAACCCCCTCCTGGACGTCACCGGACTGACCAAGCACTTCCCGGTCATGGGCGGCTTCCCCTTCAAGCGGAAGATCGGCGCCGTGCAGGCCGTGGACGGCCTGGACTTCCAGGTCGCCGAGGGCGAGAGCCTGGGTCTGGTCGGCGAGTCCGGCTGCGGCAAGTCGACCACCGGCCGGCTGATCACGCGTCTGCTGGAGCCCACCGGCGGCAGCATCAAGTACCGCGGCCAGGACATCACGCACGCGGGCCGCAAGCAGCTGGCCCCGGTCCGCTCCGAGATCCAGATGATCTTCCAGGACCCGTACGCCTCGCTGAACCCGCGGCAGACGGTCGGCAAGATCATCTCCGGCCCCATGGAGATCAACGGGATCAACCCGCCCGGCGGCCACGAGAACCGCGTGCGTGAGCTGCTGGAGACGGTGGGTCTCAACCCCGAGCACTACAACCGCTTCCCGCACGAGTTCTCCGGCGGCCAGCGCCAGCGCATCGGCGTGGCCCGCGCGCTCGCGCTGGAGCCCAAGCTGATCGTGGCGGACGAGCCGGTCTCCGCCCTCGACGTCTCCATCCAGGCGCAGGTGGTCAACCTGCTCCAGGACCTCCAGCGGGACCTGGGCATCGCGTTCGTCTTCATCGCCCACGACCTCGCGGTGGTGCGCCACTTCTCGGAGCGCGTCGCGGTCATGTACCTCGGCAAGATCGTCGAGATCGCCAACCGCGAGGACCTGTACGAGAACCCCCGCCACCCCTACACGCGCGCGCTGCTGTCCGCCGTTCCCGAGGCCACGGCGGACGAGGTGCCTGCCCGCGAGCGCATCCTCCTCAAGGGTGACGTGCCCTCCCCGCTCAACCCGCCGTCGGGCTGCCGCTTCCGCACCCGGTGCTGGAAGGCGACGGAGAAGTGCGCGACGGAGGCTCCGCCGCTGGTCCAGGTCGCGGGCAACAAGGAAGGCCACCTGACGGCCTGCCACTACCCCGAGACGCACGACACCGTCCCGGCGCCCCGCCTCTCCAAGGACGTCGCGGCCTGACACACCCCTTTTCGTCAGCCCGCGGCTTGCGGGACCGACCTTCGCCGGCCCATTGACCCGAGCCCACGAACGTCCGGTTCCCGGGCAAGAAGAAGGCCCGCACCCTGCTGGGTGCGGGCCTTCGCGCGTTCGTCCCACGGCGTGCCGGGCTCAGCCCGCCTCGCCGCGCTCCATGCAGAACTCGTTGCCCTCCGGGTCGGCGAGGGTGACCCAGCCCCGGCCGTCGGGACGGGTGTGGTCCGCGACCAGGCGGGCCCCGAGCCCGACGGCGCGCTCGACCTCCGCCCCCCGGGTGCGGTCCTGCGGCTGGAGGTCCAGATGGATGCGGTTCTTGGCCGTCTTGCCTTCGGGAACGCGCACGAACAGCAGGGCCGGTCCCCCGGACGGGTCCTGGATCACCGCCTCCGGGTCACCGGGCTTGTCGTCGTCGGCGAGCGGCCGTCCGAGCAACTCGCTCCAGAACAGCCCGAGATCGTACGGGTCTCCGGTGCAGTCGAAGGTGATGGTGCGGATCGTGGGGTTCAACAGGGCTTCTCCCTAGGAGCCGGTGCGGCCGTCGGCCAGTTCGCGCAGGATGTCGAGGTGACCGTTGTGGCGGGCCGTCTCCTCGACGAGATGCAGGATGATCCAGCGCAGGTTCACATGGCGGCCGTCCCGGATGGCCCGCTTCGCCTCGGCGTCCAGGTCGTGCCCGGCCACCAGCTCCCGGTAGCGGGTGCTCTGCTCCTCGTACTCGTCGAGGAGCTGGGCGAGCGGGACGTCGACGGCGATGCGCATCTCGCGGTCGGGGTCCTCGTCCGTCCAGGGGCCCTCGTCCTCCTCGCCGAGGAAGACGACCTGGAACCAGAAGTACTCGACCCAGCGCAGATGGCTGATCAGCCCGCACAGGGTCATCAGCGGGGAGCCCGGCAGCGGCGCCTTGACGGCGTCCTGCGCGGAGACGCCCTCGCACTTGTCGCGGGCGGTGGCCCGGGCATAGTCGAGGAAGGTGGCCAGCTGAGTGCGCTCGTCCCAGGAGGACGGCGTATCGGTTCGCGTCATCGAAGGGAAGCATCCCCGGCCCGGCCGTTCGATGTCGAGCGATTTACCACCGGTACTCTCCGAACATGGTTCGAGCGGCCTCGCGGGCTGACAGACTGCTGCGATGACTGATCGTTCGTTCAGTGACGTCACCCTCGCCGCCCTGTACGACGCGCTCAATCCCTGGGGCCCGAGCGACGACTTCTATCTGGGCCTGGTGATGTCCGCGCGGTCGGTGCTCGATGTCGGGTGCGGGACGGGGCAGTTGCTGGGCCGGGCCCGGGAGGCCGGGCACCGCGGCAGACTGTGCGGGCTCGATCCGGCGGCGGCCATGCTGGTGCAGGCGCGGCGGTGGGACGCGGTCGAGTGGGTGCTCGGGGATCTCGCCTCCACCCGCTGGGAGCGGGAGTTCGACCTCGTGGTGATGACCGGGCACGCCTTCCAGGTCCTGCTCGGTGACGAGGAGTTGCGGATCGCCCTCGGCACCGTGCGCGAAGCGCTGAGCGACGGCGGGCAGTTCGTGTTCGAGACGCGCCATCCCGCCGCCCGCTCCTGGGAGTCGTGGAGCCCCGAGCACGTGCACGAGGTGAGCGACGCGCACGGAGCGGTCGTCCGCGTGTGGCACGAGGTGGAGACGCCGGTGCTCGGGGAGCGGGTGACGTTCACGCAGACGTTCGAGCATCCGGCGTGGGAACGGCCGCGGACCAGCCGCAGCACGCTGCGCTTTCTCGGCCCCGAGGCGCTGTCCGGCTATCTGGACGAGGCCGGGCTGGTGGTGCGCGAGCAGTTCGGGGACTGGGGGCGGGGGCCGCTGACCCCCGCCTCCCCCGAGATCATCACCATGGCCGGCCCGGCCGGACTCCGCTGACCGCTCCGGCCGGGGCCCGGACGGCCGGGCGGCGGTCCGGCGGACGGGCGCCGGGGGGTGCCGTTCGGCACCCCTTCAGTCGTCCTCGGCCTCCAGCGCCGCCAGTGCCGGATCCAGCACGATGTCCTCGGCGCGCGCCTCGATGGTGGGCTCCTCCGGGAAGTGGCAGGCGGTGAGGTGGCCCTCGGCGTTGCCGGAGAGGCGGACCAGCGGCGGCTCCTCCTGCGCGCACTTGTCCTGCGCCTTCCAGCAGCGCGTGCGGAAACGGCAGCCGGACGGCGGGGAGATGGGGGACGGGACGTCGCCCTGGAGACGGATGCGTTCCTTCTTCTCGGCATCGATGTCCGCGTCGGGGACGGCCGACATCAGCGCGTGGGTGTACGGGTGCCGGGGGCCGGTGTACAGCGACGTCCGGTCGGCGAGCTCCACGATCTTGCCCAGGTACATCACCGCGACGCGCTGCGAGAAGTGGCGGACGACGGCGAGGTCGTGGGCGATGAAGAC
The DNA here is from genome assembly GCF_055558435.1 of Streptomyces sp. NPDC025784. Lineage (NCBI taxonomy): Bacteria > Bacillati > Actinomycetota > Actinomycetes > Kitasatosporales > Streptomycetaceae > Streptomyces > Streptomyces sp. NPDC025784. The sequence goes on along the minus strand of NZ_JBVHMN010000029.1, from coordinate 57,397 downwards.
GAACGCGATGCCCATCTCCCGCTGGACCTCCTGGAGGAGGTTCACCACCTGCGCCTGGATGGACACGTCGAGGGCGGAGACCGGCTCGTCCGCCACGATCAGTTTCGGCTTGAGCGCGAGCGCGCGGGCCACGCCGATGCGCTGGCGCTGACCGCCGGAGAACTCGTGCGGGAAGCGGTTGTAGTGCTCCGGGTTGAGACCCACCGTCTCCAGCAGCTCACGCACGCGCTTCTCGCGCCCGCCGGGCGGGTTGACGCCGTTGATCTCCATCGGCGAGGAGATGATCGTGCCGACCGTCTGCCGCGGGTTCAGCGAGGCGTACGGGTCCTGGAAGATCATCTGGATCTCGGAGCGGATCGGGGACAGCTGACGCCGGCTGGAGCGGCTGATGTCCTTCCCGCGGTACGAGATCGTGCCTTGGGTGGGTTCCATCAGGCGGGTCAGCAGCCGTCCCGTGGTGGACTTGCCGCAGCCCGACTCACCGACCAGTCCGAGGCTCTCACCGGGGAAGACGTCGAAGGAGACGCCGTCCACGGCCTGCACGGCGCCGACCGTCCGGCGGATCGGGAAGCCTCCCTTGACCGGGAAGTACTTCTTCAGGTCGGTCACCCGCATGAGGGGCTCGCCCGGGTCCACGTCCCGCTGACCGGGGATCACATCGGTCACGACCGCGGTTTTCTCGTCGCTCACAGTCAGTCCCCTCAGCCCAGCCTGGGCCGAATCGTCTCGGTGAAGATGCGGCTCTTTTGATCCGACGTCAGATGGCAGGCGGCGCCGCGTCCCGTCGGCAGCTCGGGCCGGATGTCCACACACCGGTCGGCGCCCTCGACCTCGTTCCTGAACGCGCACCGCGGATGGAACGGGCAGCCCGAGGGCGGGTTCAGCAGCGACGGCGGCGCGCCCGGGATGGGGGTCAACGGCTCGTCCACGTCCGCCGTCAGACGTGGCATGGACGCCAGCAGACCCCAGGTGTACGGGTGTTGCGGAGTCTTGAGCACCTCACGGACGGTGCCACGCTCGACCGCGCGGCCCGCGTACATCACGAGCAGGTCGTCCGCCATGTTGGCGACCACGCCGAGGTCGTGGGTGATCATGATGATCGCGGAGCCGAACTCCTGCTGGAGGTCCTTGAGCAGGTCCAGGATCTGCGCCTGGACCGTCACGTCGAGGGCCGTCGTCGGCTCGTCGGCGATCAGCAGATCCGGGTTGCAGACCAGCGACATCGCGATCATCGCGCGCTGGCGCATACCGCCGGAGAACTGGTGCGGGTAGTCGTCCACGCGCCGCTTGGCGTGCGGGATGCCCACCTTCTCCAGCATCTCGATCGCCCGCTCGCGCGCCTCCTTCTTCGAGGCGCCGGTGTGCTTGCGGAACGGCTCGCCGATCTGCCGCCCGACGCTGTGGTACGGCGACAGGGCGGTGAGCGCGTCCTGGAAGATCATCGCCATCTTGTTGCCGCGGAGCTTCTCCAGCTCCGGCTCCGTGGCGGTGATGAGCTCCTTGCCGTCGAGGACGATCTCGCCCTCGATCGTGGTGCTCAGCGGGTTGTGCAGGCCCAGGATGGTCAGGTTGGTGACGGACTTCCCCGAGCCGGACTCGCCGACGATGCCGAGCGTCGTGCCGCGCTCCAGGTCGAAGGAGAGTCCGTCGACCGCCTTGACGACGCCGTCCTCCGTGGCGAACCGGACGTGCAGGTCGCGCACCGACAGGAACGCGTCGGAGGCGCCGGCGGCCGGGGCGTCCTCGGGCTTGGTGAGTGTGGTCACTTCAGAGGGCTCCTCAAGCACTAGGACAGCCGCACACGCGGGTCGATCACGGCGTACAGGGCATCCACGATGACGTTGAGCAGGAGGATGAACGCGGCGCTGAAGAGCATCACGCCCATGAGTTTCGGCAGGTCCTTGCCGACGACCGAGTCCACGGCGAGCCGTCCGATGCCGGCGAGTCCGAAGGTGAACTCGGTGACGACCGCGCCGCCGAGGAGCGCCGACAGGTCCATGCCGAGGATGGTGAGGATCGGAATCAGCGAGCCGCGCCAGGCGTACCGGAAGAAGACGTACTTCCCGGTCATGCCCTTCGCACGGGCCGCGCGGACGTGCTCCTCCTGGAGTTGCTCGATCATCGTCGAGCGGGACATACGTGTGTAGTTGGCGGTGAAGATGACGGACATCACGATCCACGGGATCAGCAGGCCCATGAACCACTGCGCCGGATTCTCGCTGAACGGCACGTACTTGGGCTTGTTCAGCCAGCCGGTGCTGTAGACGAAGATGCCGAGGACGACCGGGCCGAGGAAGTAGATCTGCATCGAGCTGAGCACCAGCGAGATGCTGGAGAACGTCTTGTCGAGCCAGGTCCCGCGGTAGCGGGCGGCGATGAGACCGGTGCCGAGACCGACGATCAGGAAGACGAGCAGGCCGCCGATGGTGAGGGACAGCGTCAGCGGGAAGCGGTCCATGATCGTGTCCCAGACCATCTGCTGGTCGCGGAAGGAGACGCCGAAGCAGGGGGCCGGGCAGTGTCCTACGGCGAAGTCCCGCCCGGCGAACAGGCCGACGAGGAACTTCCAGTACTGCACCGGGATCGGATCGTCGAGCCCCAGGTTCTTGTGGATGATCGCCAGCGCGTCCGGGGTGCAGTTCTTGCCGCACGCGAGTGTCGCCGGGTCCTGGGGGATCGCGTAGTACATGAAGAACGTGAAGGCGCTGATCAGCAGGAGGATGAGCACCGCGCCGAACGTCCGGCGAAGGATGAATCGAAGCATGGCGGAACGCTGCTCTCAGGACGGCGGCCAGGGACAGGAGCGCCCGGGGCGCACTGCGCGCAGTGCGCCCCGGGAGGGTGGTCAGCTCTTGAGGAAGACCCGGGTCGGGTCGGTGTAGCTGGTGACCGTGGAGTAGCGCAGGCCGCCCACGTTGGTGCCGGCGATCTGGAACGTCTTGGTGTAGTAGATCGGCGACGCCGGGTTGACCTTCTCGCTGATGTACTGGTTGAGCGCGGTCCAGGCCTTGGTGGCCTCGGCGGTGTCCGTGATCTTCAGGATCCGCTGGATCTCGGAGTTCACGTGGTCGTCGTTGATGTGCGCGTAGTTCGACGCACCGTCCTGGATCTGCGTGCCGTCGTACAGCGGCGGGAAGACGGTCGAGGCGGAGGACCAGTCCTGGCCCCAGCCGGTCATGTAGATGTCGAAGCCGTTCTTGACCTTGCCCACCTGCTCGTACCAGGTGGCGGCGTCGATCTCCTTCTTCTGGACGTCGAGGCCGATCTTGGTGAGGGCGTTCTCGACGAGGACCGCCTGCTGCTGGCGGACCGGGACGTTGGCGTAGGCGTAGACGATCTTCATGCCCTTGGCGCCGGCCTCGTCGATCAGCTTCTTGGCCTTCTCGATGTCACCGTTGGGCTTCTTCGAGCGGCCGAAGGGGTCGTAGTCCTTCTGGTAGCCCGGAGTGGTCGGCGACATCAGGCTGTTGGCGACCTCACCGCCGTACGCGCCACCGTCAGCCTTGTACATGGCGGTGGACGGCATGGCGTAGGTGATCGCGTCGCGGATCTTCTTGTCCTTGATGCGGTCCATGTTGAAGTTCATCTGCCACACGTACGGCGCGTAGCCCTGGATGGTGCGCTTCATCGCCGCGGCGTTGGAGACGACCTTCTGCACCTGCGTGGTCGCGACCTGGCCGGTCATCATGATGGCGTTCTTGGCGTCACCACGGTCGGCGAGGATCGTCTTGGTCTGGTCCTCGTCGTCGTGGTTGATGTCGATGTTGAAGCCGTCGACGTACTGGTGCCGCATGGCGTCGCTCTTCGCGTCCCAGTTGGTGTTCTTGACCAGCTTCACGCTCTTGCCGGCCTTGAACTCCGAGATCTTGTACGGGCCGAGGGCGACGGGCTTGGTGTCGTACTTCGCCTTCGTGTCCGTCTTCTCCGGGACGACGGAGTAGCCGGCCATGGCCAGGGCCTGCGGCAGGTCGGGCTGGGCGACCTTGAAGTGGAAGACGACGGTCTTGTCGTCGGGGGTGGCGAGCACCGAGTCCGGCAGGTGCTTGCCGCCCTTGAACGGGCCGGCGTACGCCTTGCGGTAGGTGGTGCCGGAACCCGACATCCACTGCTGGATGTAGGACGGGCCGTCCGTGATGAACGGGTCGTAGAGCCGCTCGAAGGTGTGCCGGACGTCGGCCGAGTCGATCACATGACCGGTCTCGTCCTTGATCCCGTCCTTCAGGGTGTACGTCCACGTCTTGCCGCCGTCCGACATCTTGCCGGGGTCGGTGGCGAGGTCACCCACGACGGTGAGGGCGCCCTTGTCGTCCTCCTTGTACGTGGTGAGGCCGCGGAAGATGAGCTTGGAGAGCAGGCCGGCGTCGCTCACGTAGATCTGGCCGGGGTCGAGGTGCGAGAAGTCGTCCTCCTCGTACACCTGGATCGTGCCGCCGGGCTTGGCACCCGGGACCTCCTCGGCAGGACCCGTCGAGTCCGCTGCGGTACCCATGGTCACCGCGGCCGACTGGGCGGCGGCCTCCTTCTTGCTCTTGCTCTTGTCCTTGCCGTTGCCGCTGTCACTGCTGCTGCAGCCGGCCAGCGCGAGGGCGCCGGCCGCGACCGCGACGACGGCGGTCCGCGCTCTGCGAGAACTGATGATGCTCATGGAGTCGAGTCCACCTGCCTGTGAGTTGTGATCAGTGATCCACTGGTGCTGCCTGGCGGTGCACTGCCGGTTCGTCGCCGGCTCCCGGGTGGCAGCGGCACCCCGCACTCGGGGTCAGCGGCCCGTCTTGGGATCGAAGGCGTCCCGGACCGAGTCACCGAGGAGGTTGAACGCCACGACGAAGATGACCATGGCGACACCCGGGAAGAACATGTAGACGGGGTCCTGTTCGTAGATGTCCGACCCGATGGCGAACATCCGGCCCCAGTCGGGGGTCGGTTCGGTGTAACCGACGCCGACGAACGAGAGAAACGCGACCGACAGGATGGTGCTCGGCAGCATGTAGGTGCCCTGCACCAGGATCGGTGTGACGAGGTTGGGCAGCAGTTCCTTGCGGATGATGCGCCACGGCGAGGCGCCCGCGACCTTCGCGGCCTCGACGAACTCCCGCTCGCGCAGCGAGAGGGTGACCGCCCGGATGAGCCGGGCGAGGCCCATCCAGCCGAGGAACCACAGCACTCCGATGATCGCGAGCGCGTGGATGTAGGTGGGTGTCTCCTCGTCGGGAGCCACGAACACCGCGGTGATGACCGGCATCGAGGCGATCATGAACAGCTGCTGCGGGAAGGCCAGCAGGAAGTCCGTGAGACGGCCGAGCCAGTAGTCGACCTTGCCGCCGAAGTAGCCGCCGAACAGGCCGATCAGCACGCCCATGAAGACCATCGCGACGGTCGCCGCGAACGCCGTGTACAGCGAGGTGCGCATGCCGTACAGGAGCTGCGTGAACACATCGCGCCCCAGGGTGGGTTCGATGCCGAACCAGTACTCCGAGGTGATGCCGCCGTTGGGGCCGGCGGGCATGTTGAAGTCGTTCAGGAGCAGCGGATCGTCCTGCCCGTACAGCGTGTACGGGTTCTTGCCGTACAGCTTCGAGATCAGCGGAGCGAGGGCGGCGATCAGGAAGAAGAACAGCACCACGTAGGCGGAGACCACACCGGTGCGGTCTCGCTTGAACCGGCGCCACATCAGCTGGCCGGGCGATCGGCCCTCCAGCTTCTCCGGCGTGTCGGAACCCTTCTGCGGCGTCTGCTCGTCGACCTCGGTGGAGGCTTCCGCGCCCTCGATCTCGATCGGACTCGTCATGGTTCGTCCATTTCATGGGTACGCCGAGTCCGTGGCCGCCTCAGGGTGCGGGCGGCCACGTTCGGACCATGCGGATCAGGAGAGACGTATGCCTAGCGGTCGCTGTGCGCCGCGGCGCGGTATGCGACAACTCGCAGATGAACACGCGTAGTTGGCATCTGGTGCCTCCTCATGACTCAACCGGTGCACGGACAGGAGGGGCCCCTGACTGACCTCCGACACCCCTGACGGAGGGTCAAACACCCCACTGTGCTCGTGAGTCGGCGCTGTCCCCACAGCGCATGACCCATTGACCCGAGCGTTACGCGGCTAACTATCTGACATGAGCCAACTACCGACCACTGCCTTTAGGTCTCGGTTCCATCACAGCTGTCGCGTACATCTTCCAAAATCTGGACAAAATGATCTGAGAGAGAAGCCCGCGAAACGGACGTGTTACATGCGTATCGGGCGGCAGGCTCCGCATTTCGGACACGAGAGCCGGAAAAAACCGGTTGTACGGGACGGCGCGAAAGGCTAGATCTTCCGCAACGAAAAAACCCGGGCACCCCATGACGGGGCACCCGGGCTCGATTCCCGGCGGATCAGCCACGCTCGGCGCGGCGGATCAGCCGTACTCGGCGCAGTGGATCAGCCGTGCTTGGCGCGGCTCGCGGTGCGGGCACGGTCACGCTGGTCGAGCACGACCTTGCGGATGCGAACGGCCTCCGGGGTCACCTCGACGCACTCGTCGTCGCGGCAGAACTCCAGCGACTGCTCCAGCGAGAGCTTGCGCGGCGGCACGATTGCCTCGAACGAGTCGGCCGAGGACGACCGCATGTTCGTGAGCTTCTTCTCCTTGGTGATGTTCACGTCCATGTCGTCGGAGCGCGAGTTCTCGCCGACGATCATGCCCTCGTACACCTCGGTGCCGGGGTCGGTGAACAGCACGCCACGCTCCTGGAGATTCGTCATCGCGAACGCGGTGACGGCGCCGGCGCGGTCGGCGACGAGCGAGCCGTTGTTACGGGTCGCCAGCGTGCCGAACCACGGCTCGTGGCCCTCGTGGATGGAGTGGGCGATGCCCGTGCCGCGCGTGCCGGTCAGGAACTCCGTACGGAAGCCGATGAGGCCGCGGGACGGGACGACGAACTCCATGCGGACCCAGCCGGAGCCGTGGTTCGACATGTTGTCCATCCGGCCCTTGCGGACGCCCATGAGCTGCGTGACCGCGCCCATGTGCTCCTCGGGCACGTCGATCGTCATGCGCTCGACGGGCTCGTGGATCTTGCCGTCGATCTCCTGGGTGACGACCTGCGGCTTGCCGATGGTCAGCTCGAAGCCCTCACGGCGCATCTGCTCGACCAGGATGGCGAGCGCGAGCTCACCACGGCCCTGGACCTCCCAGGCGTCCGGGCGCTCGGTGTCGAGCACGCGGAGGGAGACGTTACCGATCAGCTCGCGGTCGAGGCGGTCCTTGACCTGGCGGGCGGTGACCTTGCGGTCCTTGACCGCGGTCTTGGCGTCCGCGCCCTTGCCCGTGCCACCGCGGCCGACCAGCGGCGAGGTGTTCGTGCCGATGGTCATGGAGATCGCCGGCTCGTCGACCGTGATCAGCGGCAGCGCGATCGGGTTCTCGGTGTCGGCGAGGGTCTCACCGATCATGATGTCCGGGATACCGGCGACGGCGCAGATGTCACCGGGGCCGGCCACCTCGGCGGGCTTGCGGGTGAGCGCCTCGGTCATCAGCAGCTCGGTGATGCGCACGTTCGCCATCGTGCCGTCGCGCTTGATCCACGTGACGGTCTGGCCCTTGCGCAGCTCGCCCTGCTCGACGCGGAGCAGCGCGATACGGCCGAGGAAGTTGTCGGCGTCCAGGTTGGTCACGTGGGCCTGGAGCGGCGCGGACTCGTCGAAGGACGGGGCCGGGACGTGCTCCAGGATCGTGGAGAAGAACGGCTCCAGGTTGTCGCTGTCGGCCGGGACGGTGCCGTCCTCCGGCTTGGTCAGCGACGCCACGCCGTCACGCGCGCAGGCGTAGACGATCGGGAACTCGATCTGGTCCTCGTCGGCGTCCAGGTCGAGGAAGAGGTCGTACGCCTCGTTCACGACCTCGTCGATGCGCGAGTCCGGGCGGTCCGTCTTGTTGATGCACAGGATGACGGGCAGGCGGGCCTGCAGCGCCTTGCGCAGCACGAAGCGGGTCTGCGGCAGCGGGCCCTCGGAGGCGTCGACGAGGAGGACGACCGCGTCCACCATCGACAGACCGCGCTCGACCTCACCACCGAAGTCGGCGTGGCCGGGGGTGTCGATGATGTTGATCGTGATGGCGTCGCCGCCATCCTTCGGGTGGTACTTGACCGCCGTGTTCTTCGCCAGGATCGTGATGCCCTTCTCACGCTCCAGGTCGTTCGAGTCCATCATGCGGTCGTCGAGCGACTCGGCGGCGTGCGCGGCGAAGGCACCGGCCTGCTTGAGCATGGCGTCGACCAGGGTGGTCTTGCCATGGTCGACGTGGGCGACGATGGCGACGTTGCGGATGTCGTGGCGCGTGGCCATATTGAGGCGCTTCTCCCGGGGTGAGTGGACGGCCTCCGCTGCGCGGGGCCTGCCGGGCTGAACACGCCACGGCCTTACCCCATGGTACGTGGCCGCGACGGAGGCGGCCTCCGCAGGGCCACGACGGCGACGGCCCGGCGAGCTCTTCTCCGAGCTCACCGGGCCTTTTCGGTCCGCCGGGGCCCGCTCCCGGGGAAGGGGGACCCCAGGGCGTCCCCGGCCGTTCGACCGACGGTCCCCCGCTGTTCGACGGCGGGCCCGGCGCGCCGGCGGGTGGTCCCGGCCGCTAGTGCCGCGGCACTAGCTCTTCGACGGGCCGGCCGAGGGGTTCGCGCCCTTCTTCAGGAAGCCCATGTCCTCGTAGATCGGGGTCTGGAACCCGAACGCGCCGGTGTTGACGAGGGTCGAGCGGGCGGCCGTGAGCTGGGGGCGCTGGAAGAGCGGGATCGATCCGGCGGCGGCCCAGATCCGGGCGTCGGCCTTGCGGACCAGTGCGCTCGCCTCGTCCTCGTCGAGCGTGGCGATGGCCTGGTCGAAAAGCTGGTCGACCTGGTCGGTGCCGACGCGGGTGTAGTTCTGCTCGACGCTCAGGGAGCCGTCGGCGGCGGGCACCGGCTTGGCGTAGATCGGGCGCGCGTCGGTGGCCGGGAAGGCGGAGGCGGGCCACGAGTAGAGCGCCAGGTCGTACTGTCCCGAGGCGATGTGGTCCTTGAAGTAGCTCTCGTCCGCGACCCTGGACACGTCGGTGCGGATGCCGATGCGCTGGAGCATCTGCGAGATGCGGTCGGCGACCGTGCGCAGGGGATCCGAACCGGGGCCCGAGGGCAGGACGAAGCGGAGCGTCAGCGGCTTGCCGTCCTTGGCGAGCGCGCCGGCCGCGGCGCCGGCGGGGGCGGCCGTGCCCTTGGGGGCGTAGGCCCCGGGCGCCCCGCCCGCCGGAGCGTCCCGATGGGCGTCCTTGTGCCCGTAGCGGGTGCCGTCGAGGTGCCCGCCGGCCTGCTCGTCGGCCGGCTTGTACGGGTGGTTCCCCGAGTGGTCCTTCGGGTCGTTCTTCTGCTCCCGGTCGGCCTCGGCGGGCTTGTTGTCCTCGCCGACGATGTACGTCCCGTCGTCGCCGGAACCGTCCTGGTCCTCGGCGTCCTCCGCCTTCTTGCCCTTGGACCCGGCGGCCTTCTCCGTCTTCTTCTCCTCGGTGATCGGGCCGCCACGCACCCATCCCGCGTCGGAGAGCAGGGCCTGCGCCTCGGCGGTGTCCTGGTCACCGAGCGCGCCGCTGTTGTCGGCGTACGCCTGCTGACCCGAGAGCGCGAGGTGGCTGCCGACCGGCTCGGCGGGCAGACCGAGCGGCTGGAGCACCACCCGGGCGAGTTCCTTGCGGTCGAGGGCGCGGGCCACGGCACGGCGCACGCGCTCGTCGGCGAGCGGGCCCTCGGAGCCGTTGAGGGCGAGCTGGGTGTAGGCCGGTTCGAGGGACTTGCGGATCACGAATCCGCTCAGGCCCGCGACCTGGTCGGCCGGCTCCGCCTTCTTCCCGTGCTTCGTACGCCGTGCGGGCTTGCCGTCGTCGGACGCGCTCGCCGACGCCGTGCCGCTCGCGCTCGCGGACGCCTTCTGGGAACCGTCGGGAGAGGCCTCACCGGACGCGCTCGCGGAAGCTCCGTCGGACGCGCTCGCGGAAGCTCCGTCGGACGCGCTCGCGGAAGCTCCGTCGGACGCACTCGCGGAGGCCTCGCCGGACGCGCCGGCGGACGCCTCGCTCGATGCGGTCCCCGACGCGGACGCCTCGCCGGATGCCGTGCCCGATGCGGACGCGGACGTGCCGGGCGAGACGTACGCCCCTTGGAGGGGCGCGGTGCCCTTGTCGCGGGAGGCGAGGCTGATCTGCTCGGCCTGCGCGGCGTCGACCTCGGCCAGGTCGACCCGGCCCGCGGCGAGCGCGGTGGTCCGATCGGCGCGCGGAACGGCGACGAGGTCGATCTCGGAGAGCTTGGTGGGACGGCCCCACCAGCGCGGATTGCGGGTGAGACTGACCTGCCCGCCCGTGCGGTCGACCGCCTGGACCGCGAACGGCCCGGCGGTGACCTTCAGGTTCCTGCGCGCGCCGTCGTTGAAGCTGTCCGGGGTGCCCATGACGTCCTTCGGGTACAGCGGCGAGAACAGCGACTTCCAGTCGGCGTAGGGCCGGCTGAAGGTGACGCGGACCTCCAGGTTGTTCTTGCCGCGCTCCACCTTCTCGATGCGGTCGTAGCCGGCGTTGCGGGCGGTCCAGTACGCGGTGTCCTTGCCGGACAGGGCCCGCCACTGGGCGGCGAAGTCGGCGGCGCCGATCTCCCGCCCGTCGCTCCAGACCGCCTGCTGGTTGAGCTTGTACAGCACGACCTGCTTGGGCTCGCTCTCGACGACCTTCGCGGACTCCAGGTAGTTCGGGTTGATCTGCGGGCGCCCGTTCTGGTCGAGGCGGTACATCGACGGCAGGACGGCACCGGCGACGCGCGTGGTCGCGGCGTCGGCGTCCGCCTGGAAGGCGTTCAGAGTCTCCGGAACGGAGTCCACGGCCCAGCGCAGCGTGCCGCCGTCGGTGATCTGGTCACGGGAGGCGGGCGCGATGTCCTGCGCGGCAATGGGCTTGCTCGCGTCGTCCTCCGAGCTGCACGCACTGAGGAGGGGTACCGCGAGCGCTCCCGCGGTGAGGAACGCGACCGAGCGCATCACCGCGCGCAGTCCGACGCCGTCGTGGGACATCACTGCAACCTCCGGGGGATGCTCCGCTGTGGGGCAGGTCGGTTTCTGATCACGTTTGGCGGTATATGGAGCTGATCAGATCTATGCGCCCACTGAAGGGGAGAGGGGCTTCACGGACGCGGCGACACGGCGGTGGAGGGCTCGAAGCCCACCCGTGCGGAGCAATGCCGGGCGGTGCCGGGGCCTCCGGGGCCGTCCTGTGCGCCGGAGGCCCCGGCCTGTCACCGCTCCGCCCCCTGGAGCGTCGCTCCCAGGAGCCGGCCCGACCCCGAGTCGCGTGGTTCGAACCGGCCCGCGCTGGGAGCCACGTCGGTCCCCCGGCCCCGGTCCGCCCCCTGAGCCTTGCCGCTCTCAGCGGCTCCGGAGAACCCCGGAGGGTTCCGGGGCTCTCCGGGCTCCCGTCCCCCGCGCCCCGGTTCTCACAGCCGATCCGGTGGCCGAGCCGCGGGGGGCGTGACCTCAAATCCGTGCACGCGCCTTCACACGGGCGTCTGTGACGCGCAACACTCGCAGGCGCATGAACGTTGCCGCCTGGGACCACAGTGTCCGTGGAAGTGAGGGCAAGTCATGTCCGTGCACGAAGACTTGACGTCAGTCCAGCGCTGTCTCGACGACCTCCAGAGGTCCGTCGGGCGGCTGGAACAGCAGATGGGCGGCGGTCTGGAGATGCGCCGGGTGCGCACAGACGCCGATCACCTGCGCGAGAGCGTCGCGCTGCTGCGCGAGGCCGCCTCGGGGACCTCCCCCGAGCGCTCGGCCGCGACCGCCCGGGGTGGCCCCCCGTCGCCCCGCCGACCCGACCTGGTCCCCATCCCCGACACCCCGTACGACAGCTCCCTGTGGACCGATTCGGACGACGAGGGTCTCGGCGCCCGCAACCGGCACGCCCCCTGACCCCGACCGGAGCATTCGTTGACCACTGGCACGGAACCTCATCTGAACAGCGGCGGCGTACGTTCCGGTACGCGCGCCGCGATCGCCGAACCGCATCTGCGGACCGACCGCTGGTGGCTGGCGCCCGCCGTCACGGCGGCCGGGCTGCTGGCCTTCGTCGTGTACTCGACCTGGCGGGCCTTCGCCGACACGTACTACTACGCGGCGCCGTACGTCTCGCCGTTCTACTCGCCGTGTCTCGCGGACCGGTGCAGGACGATGCACGCCGGGCCCAACGCGGACCTCTTCGGGAGCTGGTGGGGCCTGTCCCCCGCCATCATCATCCTGATCTTCCCGCTCGGCTTCCGGCTGACCTGCTACTACTACCGCAAGGCCTACTACCGGGGCTTCTGGGCCTCGCCACCGGCCTGCGCGGTCGCCGAACCGCACAAGAAGTACACCGGCGAGACCCGCTTCCCGCTGATCCTCCAGAACATCCACCGGTACTTCTTCTACGCGGCCGTCGTCGTCGCGGGAATCCTCACGTACGACACCGTGCTCACCTTCCGCGACGAGCACTACCGCTGGGGCCACATGGGCCTGGGCACGCTGGTGTTCCTCGTCAACATCGTCCTGATCTGGGCGTACACCCTTTCCTGCCACTCCTGCCGGCACATCGTCGGCGGCAAGCTGAAGCACTTCTCCAAACATCCCGTGCGTTACCGGATGTGGCAGTGGGTCGGGAAGCTGAATGCCCGTCACATGCTGCTGGCCTGGTCGTCGTTGGTGAGCGTGGCACTCGCCGACTTCTACGTGTACCTGGTCGCGTCCGGCGCCTTCGACGATCCGCGCTTCTTCTAGTGAGTGGGGCCTTGTGATGTCCGTGGTCGACCGGCAGGAGTGGGACGTGGTCGTGGTCGGCGCCGGTGGCGCCGGGCTGCGTGCCGCCATCGAGGCCCGGGAGCGGGGCGCCCGTACGGCGGTGATCTGCAAGTCGTTGTTCGGCAAGGCGCACACCGTGATGGCCGAGGGCGGCATCGCCGCGGCCATGGGAAACGTCAACTCCGGTGACAACTGGCAGGTTCACTTCCGCGACACCATGCGCGGCGGGAAGTTCCTCAACCAGTGGCGGATGGCAGAGCTGCACGCCACGGAGGCCCCGGACCGCGTCTGGGAACTGGAGACGTGGGGCGCGCTCTTCGACCGCACCGCCGACGGGCGGATCTCGCAGCGCAACTTCGGCGGCCACGAATACCCGCGGCTCGCCCACGTCGGCGACCGGACGGGTCTGGAACTGATCCGCACGCTCCAGCAGAAGATCGTCTCCCTCCAGCAGGAGGACATGAAGGAGACCGGGGACTACGAGTCGCGCCTGAAGGTCTACCAGGAGTGCACCGTCACCCGGATCCTGAAGGACGGCGAACGCGTCTCCGGTGCCTTCTGCTACGAGCGGGAGACCGGCCGTTTCTTCGTCCTCGAAGCACCGTCCGTGGTGATCGCCACCGGCGGCATCGGCAAGTCCTTCAAGGTGACGTCGAACTCGTGGGAGTACACCGGCGACGGGCACGCGCTCGCCCTGCTCGCCGGTGCGCCCCTGCTGAACATGGAGTTCGTGCAGTTCCACCCGACGGGCATGGTCTGGCCGCCGTCGGTGAAGGGCATCCTCGTCACCGAGTCCGTGCGCGGCGACGGCGGAGTGCTCAGGAACTCCGAGGGCAAGCGGTTCATGTTCGACTACATCCCCGACGTCTTCAAGGAGAAGTACGCGCAGTCGGAGGAGGAGGGCGACCGCTGGTACGAGGACCCGGACCACAACCGGCGTCCCCCCGAACTGCTCCCCCGGGACGAGGTCGCCCGCGCCATCAACTCGGAGGTGAAGGCGGGCCGCGGCTCGCCGCACGGCGGTGTCTTCCTCGACGTGTCCACCCGTATGCCCGCCGAGGTGATCAGGCGCCGGCTCCCCTCGATGTACCACCAGTTCAAGGAGCTCGCCGACGTCGACATCACGGCGGAGGCGATGGAGGTCGGCCCCACCTGCCACTACGTCATGGGCGGCATCGCGGTCGACTCGGACACGGCGGCGGCGCGCGGCGTACCGGGGCTGTTCGCGGCCGGTGAGGTCGCGGGCGGCATGCACGGCTCCAACCGGCTCGGCGGCAACTCGCTCTCCGACCTGCTGGTGTTCGGCCGCCGGGCCGGTCTGCACGCGGCCGAGTACGCCGCCGGCCTGGACGACGCCCGCCCGCCCGTGGACGACGTCCAGATCGACACGGCGGCAGCGGAGGCGCTGCGGCCCTTCTCCGCCGAAGGACCCGAAGCGGGTGAGGAGGACGGCCGCCCGCCCGAGAACCCGTACACCCTGCACCAGGAACTCCAACAGGCCATGAACGACCTGGTCGGCATCATCCGGCGCGAGGCGGAGATGGAACAGGCCCTGGAGAAACTCGCGGACCTGCGGGTACGGGCACGCCGGGCCGGCGTGGAGGGGCACCGCCAGTTCAACCCCGGCTGGCACCTCGCCCTCGACCTGCGGAACATGCTGCTGGTCAGCGAGTGCGTGGCCCGGGCCGCACTGGAACGCACCGAGTCCCGTGGCGGGCACACCCGCGAGGACCATCCGTCGATGGACCGCGCCTGGCGGCGGATCAATCTGCTCTGCCGGCTGACCGACCCGACGGGCGGACTCGCCGCGACCGACCCCGTACGCGGGCAGATCGACCTGGTCCGCGAGACCACCGAACCCATCCGCTCCGACCTGCTCGCTCTCTTCGAGAAGGAAGAGCTGGTCAAGTACCTCGCCGAAGAGGAGCTCTACGAGTGAGCAGCTACGAGGCCCGCTTCAAGGTGTGGCGGGGCGACGTCAAGGGCGGCGGCCTGGAGGACTTCGCGGTCGAGGTGAACGACGGCGAGGTGGTGCTGGACATCATCCACCGGCTCCAGGCCACACAGGCCCCCGACCTGGCCGTGCGCTGGAACTGCAAGGCGGGCAAGTGCGGTTCGTGCTCGGCGGAGATCAACGGACGGCCGCGGCTGATGTGCATGACGCGGATGTCCGTGTTCACGCGCGAGGAGACGATCACCGTCACGCCCCTGCGTGCGTTCCCCGTGGTGCGCGATCTCGTCACCGACGTCGGCTTCAACTACACGAAGGCGAGGGAGGTCCCAGCCTTCGTGCCGCCCGCCGGACTGGGGCCCGGTGAGTACCGGATGCAGCAGGAGGACGTCGACCGGTCGCAGGAGTTCCGCAAGTGCATCGAGTGCTTCCTGTGCCAGGACACCTGCCATGTCGTGCGTGACCACGAGGAGAACAAGACCGCCTTCGCGGGCCCGCGCTTCCTGATGCGGGTCGCGGAGCTGGACATGCACCCGCTGGACGCCGCCGCCGACACGGGACTCGACCGCAAGGCGACCGCCCAGGACGAGCACGGCCTCGGCTACTGCAACATCACCAAGTGCTGCACGGAGGTCTGCCCCGAAGGCATCAAGATCACGGACAACGCGCTGATCCCCCTGAAGGAACGCGCCGTCGACCGCAAGTACGACCCGCTGGTGTGGCTCGGGTCGAAGATCGGCAGGCGTCGGACCTAGCGGGTCCGACCCGGCGGGAGGCAGCGGCCGCGGGCCCGGCTCAGCGCCGGCCGGGTCGCTGCGCCGCCACCTGGAGCACGTTGCCCAGCAGGAACAGGCCCATGCCCGACATGGCGAACGTGGTCATTTCGGCGTCGGGACCGTGGAACGGGCCGAGGAACATGAACAGGCTCATCCCGGCGCTCGCCGTCACCGCTCCGTAGCCCCACAGCTTCGGACGCAGCACGCGGTGGCGGCCCAGCGGCATCAGCCAGCCCGTCGTGATGGCCACGATCCCCAGCGCCGCGAGAGCCACCATGGCCAGCACGGCCGCCGCCACCAGATACGGGTGCACGGCTCCCCCTTCCTCCGGCGCGCCTCGGAAGCACGCCGTCGCGCGGGCGGGCCGGAGCGCACCCACGGGCCGATCATGGCACGCGGGCGCCCGGGCCTCCAGAGACCCCGCGTCAAGAACGCGTACGGATCGGCGACCGCGGCGAGGGCAGGGCCCGTCAGCGCACCCAGCCCTCCCGGTAGGCGGTCCAGTCGGCCTCGGTCGCCGCGAAGTCGACGTAGAGGGCGAGGCCGAAGCGGTCGCGGTGGCGGTCCGTACGGGACAGGCCGAGACGCGCGCCGCGCACGGCCGCGGTGACCGTCTCGGCGGACTCGTGGTGGCTCATGTCGTCCTCGTGGAAGAACGGCAGGCCCATCAACAGGTCGGTCGACTTCGGGGTGACCTCCAGCGCGAGCGAGGTCTGCTGGGCGACGTAGCCGCCGTACAGGCTCTCCATCGGAAGGGCCGTGTCGTACGACATGAGGGCGATCTGGTCGACCCGTCGGGCGACCTGTCCGAAGTACCACTGGGACCACCACTTGGGGTGGTTCGTGAGGGTGCCGCGGACCGCGTGGGCGGCCGGCAGCGGGTCGATCTGATGGGCGGCGACGGAGAGCGGGACCTGCCGGGAGCGGGTCACCTCACGCAGGTCGTCGAGGAGGGAGAGGTAGTCCCGGTTGCCGGAGTGCAGGGGCTCGAAGTCGAAGTGGACGCCGTCGAATCCGGCCGCCAGGATCTGCCGGGTGGAGCCCACGACCGCCTTCCGGGTCGCCGCCCGCTCCATGCGCAGCCCGTTCGGCCCTTCGCTCGCCAGCGCGTCGCCGAGCCAGGCCTGCACACGTACGCCGGGCAGTTCGCGGTGCACCGCCGCGATCAGCCACGCGGCCCGCGGGTATGCCGTCCTCGGCAGGGTCCCGTCGTGCTCCAGCGGTCCCGCGTGCACGTACAGGTCGTGTATGCCGGTGCTCCGCAGCCGCGCCGCCAGCGAGGTGACGTCCGCGTCCTTCTTCCGGCCGTCGACCCAGGCGTGCCCCAGCCAGAGGGCGTCACGGTTCCTCGTCGCGGTCCCGGGCCCGGGGTCTCCGGCGTAGTTCACCCGCAGGGCGATGCCCGCGGCCAGGGAGGGCACCAGCAGGGCGAGGACCAGCGCGAGCAGCACGCGCTTGGGCCACCGCAGGCGGGGGTGCCGCCAGATCCGCCCGACGGGCCCGCCCCGGGTTCCCGCCCCGGACTCCGGGACGGCCCCGGGCGGCTTCTCGGTGGCGTGCCGCGGGGCCTCGGCGGGGCCCGGCGCGGTCTCTGCCCGGCCCGACGAGGGCTCCGCGGGGGCGGACACGGTGTCGGTGTCCGCGGGGCCCGACGCGGGATCGGTGTCCGCGGGGCCCGACGCGGGGCCTGTCGCGGAATCGGCCGCAGGGCCGGTCGCGGAGGCCGACGCAGGGCCGGTCGCGGAGGCCGACGCAGGGCCGGGTTCGAGGTCCGGCACAGGGCCGGGTGCGGGGTCCGGCACAGGATCCGAAGCGGGGCCGGGGTCGTGATCCGGGGCCGCCGGGGACGCGGCGGTGGCCGGTGCGGCGGGCGGTACCGCGGCCGGTGTCCCCGTGCCCGGCTCCGCCCGCGGTGTCTCCGTCTCGGGACCGGGGCCGCCCGCACGGGCCTCGTTTCCGGAATCCGCCCGCCCAGTAGCCATCCCCCGTGCCCCTCCCGTACGTCCCCGTATCCCCCGTACCTTAGGCGCCCCCGCCTCGGCGCACCCCGGTCGCGTCTGCGCGCATGCGGCCATACGCTCCCAAATGTGACGTCGCCCCTGAGCCGAAGCCGGTCGCGCCAGGCCCCGTCGCACATAGCCGTGCGGGTGGCGCATGCCGTGCTCGGGGGGCTCATGGCGGTGGGGTGGCTGGTGCTGCCCCTGGCCACGGAGGACGGCGAGGCGCCGGTGACCGCGGCGCGGAACGCGCAGGGCACCGACGGGGCCGTGACCGAGGAGACGGCAGCCCGGTACGGACCGGACGGGACGGCCACCGGGGACCTCGTCCTGCCGCTGGTCGCCGTCGGCACCGCGGCGGCGCTGGGGGCGTACGGATACGCGCGGCGCAGGCAGCGCGCGAGGACCCGCACGACACCCGGCGGGCACCCGGCCGGACTGACGTCCGTGCCCGAACTCGACCGGCAGATACGGTCGTTACTCGTGGACACCGACGACTGCGTCCGCACGAGCGCCGAGGAACTCGACTGCGCCAGGGCGCAGTTCGGCGACGCGGCCGTCGAGCCGTACACGGGCGCACTGGCCGGTTCGAGGTCCGAGCTCGCGGCGGCCTTCGGGCTTCGGCAGCTGCTCGAGGAGACCGGCCGCGGCGCCGAGGACCGGGGCGCACTGGAGGAGATCCGGGCCCACTGCGGCGACGCCGAGCGGCGGCTGGACGCGGAGGCGGCCGGATTCGACCAGCTGCGCGGCCTGGAGCACGACACGGCCGGCGCGCTGGGACTCACGGAGACCCGGTTCCGCGCGGTGGCGGCGCGTACCCCGGCCATGGAGACGACGCTGGGCGAGCTGCACAAGCGGTACGCCCGCTCCGCGACCGCCCCGGTCACGGGGCACCACGAACACACCAAGGAGCGGCTGGTGTTCGCCACCATCCGTCTCAACCTCGCGCGTCAGTGCGCCGACCGCGGCAAGGGCGGCAAGGCGGCGGCCTTTCTGCGCGCGGCGGAGGGCGCCCTCGGCCAGGCCGCCCTGCTCATCGACGGGGTCGACCGGCTCGCGGGCGAACTGGGGTCGGCGGAAGGGCGGTTGCCGGCCGCACTGGACGCGCTGGAGGACGATCTCGCCGAGGCGCGCGGTCCGCGCGCCGACGGGGCCGTCAGGGGGTTGTCCGTGCGGGTCGCGCACGCCGAGGCACTGCTCGCCGATGTGCATCGCGAGATCACGGCCGGACCGTACGATCCGCTCGACGCGCTGCGGCGGGTCGCCGAGGCGGGTGTGGTCCTCGCCGAGGCGTGCACCGTGCCCGGGGAACGTTTCCGCGCCCTGCGCGACGACGCCCTCCTTCCGGCCCGTGCGGCGGTCGGTGCCGCGGCGGACTTCGTGGCCACCAACCGGGGGGCGGTCGGCTGCGCGGCGCGTACACGTCTCGCGGCGGCCGAACAGCTCCTCGCGGCGGGGGCCTTCGCCCTCGCCGAGGTGCGGCGGGCCGACGTGCTCGCCCGGGAGGCACGGGACCTCGCGGAGCGGGACGTGCGGGCGCACGGCAACCCCGCCGGGGGGTACGAGGGCGCCGGGGTCGGCGGTGCCGTGCTCGGCGGCATCCTGCTGCCCGGCGCCGCCGGTCCCGCGTGCTTCGGCGGTCCCCGCACCCGGGGCCGGCGGGCGGTGCGTCCCGACTGACGCCGGGCCCGTGCCGGCGCCCCGCCGGGAGCCTGGGCCCTTCGCGCCTCGACGGCGGGAGCAGGTGCCGGCCGCTCCGCCTCAGAACAGACTCAGGAGCGCCTCCGCCGGGTCCACCAGGCCCGATTCACCGTCCGGCAGGGGGAGTTCGAACCACACCGTCTTTCCGCGAGGGGTTCGCCGGGAGCCCCAGGCGGCGGACAGCAGGCCGACGAGCTGAAGGCCCCGGCCGCCCTCGTCGGTGTCCCGGGCACGGCGGCGGCGCGGCTGCACGAGGCCCGCGTCCCACACCTCGCACACCAGGGTGCGGTCGAGGAGCAGCCGGAGTCTGATCTCCCCCTCGCCGTACCGCAGTGCGTTGGTCACCAGCTCGCTGACGAGGAGTTCCGTCGTGTCCACGAGGGGCTCGAGGTCCCAGGCCTGAAGCTGGGTGCGCGCGTACTCGCGGGCGCGGCCCACGCTGCGCGGCTCGCGCGGCAGCGTCCAGTCTCCGACGGACTCGGCGGGCAGCCCTTGAACACGTGCCATCAGCAGGGCGATGTCGTCCTCGCCGTGGTGGGTGTCGAGGGTGTTGAGGACGTGGTCGCAGACGTCCTCCAGAGGGCGGGTGGGGTCGGTCAGGGCGCCGACGAAGGCCTGCAGGCCCTCGTCGAGGGGATGGTCGCGGGATTCGACCAGCCCGTCCGTGTAGAGCGCCAGCAGCGCGCCCTCGGGGAGTTCGACCTCGACCTCCTCGAAGGGCTCGCCGCCCACGCCGAGTGGCATCCCGGGCGGCACGTCGAGCATGAGCGCGCTCTCGCCGGGTTCGACGAGCACGGGCGGCAGATGACCCGCGTTGGCGAAGGTGCACCGGCGCGTGACGGAGTCGTAGACGGCGTACACGCAGGTCGCGAGGTACACCTCGGAGAGGTCGGCGTCGCGGGGCTGGCGGGCCGTGCGGGTGGCCTGCTGCACTCCGCCGGGGGTGCCGAGGCCGCGGGCGATCTCGTCCAGCGCCGAGAGGACCTCGGCGGGTTCCAGGTCCAGCAGCGCCAGCGTCCGTACGGCGGTGCGCAGTTCACCCATCGCCACGGCGGCGCGCAGCCCGCGCCCCATCACGTCACCGACGACCAACGCGGTGCGGTGGCCGGGAAGTTCGATCACGTCGAACCAGTCGCCGCCCACCTCGGTCGCCGCGTTGCCCGGCAGGTAGCGGCACGCGATGTCCAGGCCGGACGCCTCGGGGTCGCCCGGGGGCAGCAGGGAGCGCTGGAGGATCAGCGCGCGTTCGTGCTCACGGCGGTACAGGCGCGCGTTGTCGATGCAGACGGCGGCACGCGCGGCCAGCTCCACCGCGAGCGCGCGGTCGCGTTCCCCGAACGGCTCGCTGCCCTTAGTGCGGGAGAACTGGGCCAGCCCGACGACGGTGTCGTGGGCGACCATCGGGACCGCGAGCGTGGACTGGATGAGGCCGCCCTCGTCGGCCGGGATGTTCTGCGGCCGCGCGGTGCGCAGGGCGTCCGCACAGGGCGAGTTGAAGGGGTAGTGGTGGACGGCGCCCACGGCCACCGGTGCGGGCCCGCCGACGAACGGCGCGTCGGCGACGGCGCTGGCGAAGGCGACGCGGCGGAGTTCGGCGCTGCCGTCGGCCCGGCCCGGCGGGGTCTCGTCGCCGGTCAGCAGCCCCTGGTACAGGTCGACCGTCGCCAGGTCGCAGAACCCGGGGACGACGACGTCGAGGAGTTCGCGTGCGGTGGTCTCCAGGTCGAGGGAGTTGCCTATGCGGGCACCGGCCTCGTTCAGGAGGGCGAGATTGCGCCGGGCGGCGGCCGCCTCACGGGCGGCGGCGCGGCGGGCGGTGATGTCGGTTCCGAGCCAGGCGATACCGATGGGGCGCCCGGTTCCGCTGTGCACGCGGTACAGGTTGACGGACCAGTGGCGGCGCTCGTCGGACCCGGGGATGTGGCCGGTGACGTGCATGTCCGTGATGGAGTCGCCGGTCTCCAGGACGCGGCGCAGGGTCGCCGAGACGCGTTCGGCCTCCGCGTGCGGCAGGTAGTCGTGGACACCGCGTCCGCGGTGGTCGTCGACGGTGCCGCCGAAGGTCGAAGCGAACCGCTGGTTGGCGCGGCGGACGTGCAGGTCGGTGTCGATCAGCAGGAAGCCGAAAGGAGATTGACCGAAAATCGCCTGCGAGGCGGCGAGGTCCGTCTCGATCCGGCGGAGGGTACGGACGTCCACGACGATGCACACGGCGGCCCGCTCGCCGTCCTCCGTCGTGGTGGGCATCACATAGACCTCGGCGAGCCCCTCGGCCCCCTCGCCGACGCCCTCGGGGCCGGCGTCGAGGGGGTCGGGCTTCCGGAACGGGACCACGCCCGTCCACTCGCGGCCGTCCAGGATCTCCGCCATCTTGCGCTGCCCGAACTCACGCCGGTCGGGGGTGACGAACGCCTCGATGGGGTCCATGCCCACGGCGCGTTCGGAGGAGATGCCGAAGAGCTGTTCGGCGCGCAGACTCCACTGGTCGATCAGCCCGTCGGCACCGATGGAGAAGGAGGCGACCTTGATGTAGTCGTACATCGAGCCGGGCGGGCTGCTCTGCCACATGGCGTCGCCCGCGGAGTCACCCTCGCCGGGCGCCGTGCGCAGGGAGCCGGGCGTCGTACGCAAGGAGTCGTGGGCCTCGCCGACCGCGGCGCCCTGGTCCCGGGCCTCGCTCCGGGGGACTTCCTCGCTCCGCGCCCCGCGACGGACGGCCTCCTCGGCCCTCGTGCCGCTCCGGGAACCGGTCGCGGCATCCGTCCCGCCGGGCGTCGTGCGCCGGGCGTCGCCCGCGTGGTGGCCCCCGTCGGGCGTCTCGCGCACGGAGTCGTTCCCCGAGTGGCCCGCAGGATCGCCCGACGCATCAGCCCTCGCGCCGTCCGACGGGTCCTCGGACTCCGTGGCCTTCGCTGGTATCTCGCTCACGCGAACCGTCCCCTCCAGCTCACCGCGTCCGGCACCGGTCACCGGAGGCGGCTGCCCGCAGTATCCAGCACTACGGCGCCGCACAACACGGTGTTCACGATCACAGCAGGGTCCCGATGGTTTTTGGACCCGCCGCGACATACTCCCAGTCTTCTAACCAGGTCGCGCCCCCTCGAACCAAAGAGTCCGGCAAGCGCCAGTGGCCTGAACCATACGGTCGCATCGCGCCGCGTCCGGACGCGCCCCGCCCGCCCCGCCCGGCCTGCTCACGGAGCCGCTCGGCGGGGGAGGGTCCGCCGGCGCTCAGCCGGGTACCGCGAGTTCGAACCAGACGGTCTTGCCGGCTTCCGCGAGGCGGGTGCCCCAGCGCCGCGACGATCCGGCCACCAGCTGGAGTCCGCGGCCGCTCTCGTCCTCGGCATCGGCGGTCCGCTCGCGCGGCGGTTCGGGCAGCGGGTCGGAGACCTCGACCAGCAGGGTTTCGCCCGGCAGTCCGTCGGGGCGGACGAGCCGCACTCCGATGGGACCGGTGGCGTACCGCAGGGAATTCGTCACGAGCTCGCTGACCAGCAGGGCGGCGATGTCACCGAGCGAGTCCAGCTCCCACGTGCGCAGCTGGCTCCGGACGACGGCGCGTGCCGTACGGACGGCACCTGGCTCCGCGGGAAAGGTCCACTCGGCGCAGTCGCCTTCGGTGTCGATCACGCCGATCACTTCCCAGGCCAGCAACCCATGTCCGGTTTCGTGGGGTTAATGGGCACATACCCGATATCCGAGGCGGCTTACCGCCTACGGAGGCGCACTGTGGCACGAACGGCGTACGAGCCGTGAAACCCGTTCCCTCCTTTCCTTGCGCCATCCGTACGACGCGTCCCGCCGCGGCGACCGGGCGCACGGCCGGGGCACAGCGGCACGTCCGCGCGCCGGGCCGTCACGCCTGCGCGTCCAGCCTCTGCAGCGCGCCCTTCACCGCCGGCACGTCCTGGTCCAGCCAGTCCACGTCCCAGATCTCCTCGGGAGTGAGCCAGCGCAGCTCGTCGTGGTCCTCCAGGGGCCGGGGCTCTCCGGCGAGCAGCCGGGCGGTCCACACCCGCAGGACGTATCCGGGCTTCAGGGGCCACTCGCCGGGGATCCGCTCCAGCGGTTCCGCGTCCACGCCCAGCTCCTCGCGCAGTTCGCGTACGAGCGCGTGCTCGGGGGTCTCCCCCTCCTCGACCTTGCCGCCCGGCAACTCCCAGCGCCCGGCCAGCTCGGGGGGCGCACTGCGGCGCGCGGCGAGCAGGCGTCCGCCGCCGAGCAGGGCGGCTCCGACGACCACGATCCGTTCCGTCATGCGCCGGAGCCTACGGGAGCGGCGCCTCGGTCACCGGCTTCCGTTCTGGCCGATGCGCTCGACCCAGTAGAGCTGCTTGTGCCCGCGATCGTCGAGGCTGTCCGCGATCTTCTGGGCCTCCGCGCGGGTCGCGTACCTGCCGACGCGATAGCGATTGCCGTTGTCGTCCTGTCGTATGACGAGCCAGGGAAGAGTGATCGTGCCGTCGTTCATCGCGCCCCTCCACTTCCCGTCCCGGGCCCCCGTCGTGCTCCGCCCTCTGAGGAAACCGCAATCCGCATATGCCCGAGCCTACGCCTAACCTTCACTCAGCGAATACGGCTTTTCACAAAGAGGTACGCAACCAGCCAATAAGGGAGCCGGGACCGGGGGGCGCGCACCGTGGAACGCGCTGCCGGCCGCTCCTGGTGCGCCGTCGAGCAGGGCGAAGTCCGGTCCCGGCGCGGCACTTGAGAAAGGCCAGATTCCAACCGGGCTTCACGAGGTGGTCACTTGGCGGCCGGACCGGTCGGCGCGGCAGCCCTGTCACGGCAATGGCCACCAGGCACTTCTCGTCCCGGAAGACCCGTCCGTCACAAGGCCCGCGGGCGCCCTACGCCCCTTCACCCCCGGGCCGGATCCGGGCACTTCGCACGACGGCACCCTGCCCCGGCCCGGTCGGTCCGCACGCCGGCGCCTCTCCCCCGGGCCCAGCGACGGTCGGTCCGCACGCCGGCGCCTCTCCCCCGGCCCCACCGTCGGTCCGCATGCCGGCGGCCGCCGGGACGTGCCGTCCGCGGGCGACGGGGGCGGTGCCCCGCCCGCCCCTCGGCAGACCCGTCCGGCTCGCCGCCGGAACGGCGCCCGCTACTTCACCGGCAGGTGATAGGCGATCCGGTACCGGTCCGCAGGGACGACGACGTCGGCCGTCTCCACCGGACGTCCCGACGCGTAGAACGTCCGCTGGATCACCAGGACCACATGCCCGGGGACCCCGCCGAGCGCGAGCAGTTCCTCGGCGAGGCCCGGGCGCGCTCCGACCTCCTCGGTGACGTTGTCCACGATCACGTCGATGGCGGCCATGCGCTCGACCACGCCCATGCCGCCGAGCGGCCCCTCCTCGGGGAGCATGACGGGGCTGCGGCCGGTGACGGCGAGGGACTCCCAGGACGTGGAGAGCATCATCGCCTCGCCGCCGTCCCGGTAGACGTAGTGCGTGCACATCACGCGGTCGCCGGGCGGGATGGACAGCCGCTCGGCGATCGCGCCGCTCGCCTCGACCTGCCGGCTGTGGGACTCCCAGGTGCCGCGCGCCGCGAGGTCGGCCTGCTCCTGCCGGAAGGGGGTCGCGCCGCTGTCCGGGCGGTACCCGGAGCGGGCCACGCGACGCGGCACCGGGCGCTCGCGCACATATGTGCCCGAGCCGGAGCGGCCCTCGACCAGCCCTTCGGCCATGAGCACCTTGCGGGCCTCCAGGGCGACGGTGTCCGAGACGCCGTACTCCTCGCGGATTCTGGCCTGCGAGGGGAGGCGGGTGTGCGGTGGCAGCGAACCGTCGACGATCTTCTTGCGGAGATCACCCGCGACGCGCAGATACGCCGGCTGCTCACCGAATGTCACTTAGCCGCTCCCATCAGGTTGTACAGACAGCAACAGCGTGGCAACCGTGGGTTGTGCCATGCAAGCGAAGGCCAGAGAATCACTCGATGTGATGACGAGATCTGTACAAGGGCTTTACGCAGGCACTTTCTCCCCGCTATAGCCGCCGTCACACCTCCATTCCGGTGCCACTTCCCGCGCCGCTTCCGTCGCCGCCCTCCTCGTCGACCGCCGGCGGGGTGGTGGCGAGGCCCAGAGCCTTGCGTGCGGTGACCGTCTTCTTGGGATCGATGAGCTTCATGGCCTTCTCGTAGTGGGCGTAGAAGGCCTCGGCGTCGTCCGCCTTCGCCGCCTTGGCCCACTCCTTCCGCGACCGGCCGATGTCCTCGACGAGCGCGGCGACCGGCTTCCCGGCGGCCGGGGCGAAGGTGTGGCCGCGGAGCCGGTCCGACTGCCGGCCGAGCGCCTCCACGACATCGGTCGCCCACTTCTTGTGGCCGGGCAGGTCGTCCTCGACGTACTCCTCGTCGGGCGCCGCGTCCATCGCCCTGTTGAGGATCTGAGCGGCCCCCAGGTAGGCGTACTGGTCGGGGTCGAGCGTCAGGGAGTCCTTGCGCAGCGAGCCCGTCAGGCTGCCCTTCTCGTCGGTGTTGCCGAACAGGCAGGTGATCTCGCGGTCGCCGAGGCGCCAGCTCTGCGAGGTCGGGGTGAAGTAGTACACGTCGACGTCGTCCGGGACGGCCCAGGTGTCCATCGCGTAGCTGTCCTTCAGCGCGTAGCACCGCTGGTCGGCGGTCTCGGTGATCGAGCCGTCTCCGGGGTAGCCGCCGCTGTCGTGCAGCTCGAAGTCCGCGAACACCTCGGCGTCGTGCTCGCCCGTGCAGGGCACCTTGTCGACGTCGTACGCCATGCCCTCCAGCGCGCCGCCGGGCGCGTCGAAGCACTCGCCCTTCTCGAGCGAGAAGGCGGCGCCGCCCCCGTCGTTCGCCGCGTCGCGGAAGCCGTCCCAGAAGTCGCGGGCACCGCCGGTCGCCACCGCGACCGCGAGCAGCACGACGCCGATCGACGACATCACCATGCCGCCCACGGCCATGCCCCGGCCGCGCTCCCCCCGCTTCTTGATCTGCGCGAGCGCCACGGCCCCGAGCACGAGACCGACGGCGGGCAGGAAGCAGAGGATGCCGAGCACGAGGGCGGAGATGGCGAGCCCGTTGACCGGCGCCGGACTGTTGTACGGGGAGTACCCCTGGCCCCACGACTGGTACTGCCCGGGGACTCCAGGCTGCGGGTACGCCCCGGGCTGCTGGTAGGGACCCGGTTCACCGGCCTGCGGATACGCACCCGGCTGCTGGTACGGACCCGGTTCACCGGCCTGCGGATACGCACCCGGCTGCTGGTACGGACCCGGCTCGTCGGCCTGCGGATGGGCACCGGGCTGCGGGTACACCCCGGGCTGCTGGTAAGGCCCTTGGGGGTGCGAGGGGTACGCGGGGTGTCCGCCCGGCGGCGTCCCTGGAGGCGGGTACTGGTCCTCGGGCTGCTGCGACCCGGGCGGCGGGGGTATGGCCACGAGTTCCCTTGCTCCTAGTCCAGGCGGGATGGAACGTGCGTACGGCTGCCAACTGGCTGGGCGCATCGTAAGCGCGCGGCGGCCTGGCGCGGAACGCGGGCGTCCCGTTGCCCCGCCCGTCCTGCCACGGCCTCCCCGGTCACCGCATCTAACCTGCGGGCATGACTTCCTCGCCGGACTGTTTCTGCCCCGTGGACGGCACCCGCGTCCCCGGGGGTTCCCTCGCCTGGTGCTGCCCGGTGTGCCGCGGTCCGCTCGACCTGGACTTCGCACCGACCCCGGCCCCCCTCAAGTCCCTGACGGGACGGGTGAACTCGCTGTGGCGGTACGCGGAGTGCCTGCCGCTGGCCGCTCCCTCGGTGAGCCTGGGTGAGGGCCGCACCCCGCTGGTCCCGCTCCGGGACGGCATCTCGGCCAAGCTCGACTTCCTGATGCCGACCCTGTCGTTCAAGGACCGCGGGGCGGTCCTGCTGGCCGAGCTGGCACTGCGGCTGGAGCCCCGGCGGGTGCTCGCGGACAGCAGCGGCAACGCGGGCACCGCGATCGCCGCCTACTGCGCGCGGGCCTCGCTGCCCTGCACGGTGTACGTCCCCGAGGGCACCTCGCCGAAGAAGCTGGAGCAGATCGAGGCGCACGGGGCGCGGCTGCGCGTCGTCGAGGGCGACCGTGAGGCGACGGCACGGGCGGCGCGCGAGGACGCGGACGAGCCCGGCACCTTCTACGCCTCGCACGTCTTCAACCCGTACTTCCTGCACGGCACGAAGACCTACGTCCACGAGCTCTGGGAGGACCTCGGCGGACGGCTCCCCGACGTCATCGTGGTCCCTGTCGGCAACGGCACCCTGCTGCTCGGCGCCGCGCTCGCCGTGGCCGAGTTGCACACGGCGGGGCTCGTGGACCGTAGGCCCGCTCTGCACGCCGTGCAGTCGGCCGCGGTCGCACCGCTGGCGCACGCCTGGTCGAAGGACGCGGACGACCTGGTCGGCGTCACCCCCATGGCGCCCACCTTCGCCGAGGGCATCGCGATCCCGGCTCCGCCCCGGGCCCGCCAGATCCTGCGGGCGGTACGGGACTCCGGGGGCACCTTCCTGACCGTGACTGAGGATCAGATCCGCCACGCCCAGAGGGATCTGGCCTCCCGCGGACTGTACGTGGAGTCCACGGGGGTGGCGTGCTGGGCGGCCGTCCGGGAGGGGGCGCTCGGGGAGCGCTCGGCCGTGGTGCCGCTGTGCGGGGCGGGACTGAAGACGGGGATGGCGCGGGCGTGACGGACGGCGGCCCGCGCCGCCGCCGGAACGGCCCCACGGATGAGCGTCCCGGGCCGCCGCCGGACGCCCTCCGCGCGGCACGGGGCAGTGCGAGCCCGCGCCGTCGCCGGATGCGCTCCGTCCGTGGGACGCCCCGGCGCGCGTACCGCTCCCCGTCCGGTGCGCGCCGCATGGTCGGACGGTGATCACCCCGCGTCGCCTCGTCCCGCTGCTCGCCGCCGCCCTGCTGCTGCCCGTCCCCGCGGCGTCCGCGGCCGACGGGCCCCGGGGCTGCGCGGAGGGCGATCCCGCCTGGTCCCCCGCCGCGACGACGATCGACCCCGCGGACAGCCACCACCCCTACGTCGGGAACGGCTACCTCGGCGCCCGCGTCCCGGCCGCCGGCGCCGGGTACGCGGCCACCGGCGAGAGGACGGGCTGGCCCCTCTACACCCCGCGTTACGACGGCGCGTTCGTGGCGGGGCTCTACGCCCGGGGCCCGGAGAACACGGCCGGCCGCGAGGCACTGGCCGCGCTGCCCACCTGGACGGGCCTCGACATCCGCGTCGGCGACGAGACGTACGGCGCCGGCAGCCGGACCTCGCACTACCGCCAGACCCTCTCGCTGCGCTGCGGATACGTCCGCACGTCCCTGACCTGGACGACCGCCGACGGCCGCCGCACCGACCTGACGTACGACGTGCTCACCGCCCGGGACTCCCCGCACACGGGGGCCGTACGCCTGCGCCTCACCCCGCACTGGGACGGCGAGGTCACCGTCACCGACCGCATCGACGGCCGCGGGGCCCGGCGTCTCACGCAGACGGGCACGGTCGGCTCCGGCCACCGCACGACGGGAGTGACGTTCCGCACGGACGGCACCGCGGTGGACGGCGCGGTCGTGTCCACGCTGGACGCGCCCCGACGCCCCCGACGAGCCGCGGCGCACGGCACGCTCGGCGCGGACCGGCCGGCGACGTTCCAGGTCCGCTCGGGCCGCGCCGCCGACGTCACCAAGTACGTGGGCGTCGACACCTCGCTCACCGCGCACGATCCCCTCGACGCGGCCCGCAGGGCCTCGCTGAGCGCCGCGGACCGCGGCTGGGACGCGCTGGTCGCGGCGCACACCGCGGCCTGGCGCACGCTGTGGAGCGCGGACATCGAGGTGCCGGGCCATCCGGACATCCAGCTGTGGACGCGCTCGGCGCAGTACGGCCTGCTGTCCGCGCTGCGGGCCGGGGCCCGCGACAGCGTCGCACCGGCCGGGCTGACGAGCGACGACTACGCGGGCATGGTCTTCTGGGACGCCGAGACGTGGATGTTCCCGCCGCTGCTCGCCACCCGGCCCGAACTCGCCCGCCCGGTGGTCGAGTACCGCCACCGCACACGCGGCGCGGCGGCCGACAACGCGCACAGGACCGCCGTCCAGGGGCTGTTCTATCCGTGGACGAGCGCGCGGCACGGCCGGCTGTGGACCGAGTGCCAGAGCTGGAACCCGCCGCACTGCCTCACCCAGAACCACCTCCAGGGCGACATCGCGCTGGCCGTCTGGCAGTACTACCTCGCGACCGGGGACCGCGCGTGGCTGCGCACGCACGGCTGGCCGCTGCTCAAGGGCCTCGCGGAGTACTGGACTTCACGGGCCACGGCGAACACCGACGGCTCCTACTCGGTCAAGGGCGTCGCCGGGCCGGACGAGTACAGCAACGGCGTCGACGACGGCGTGTACACGAACGGCGTCGCGGCCACCGCCCTGCGCGCCGCGACCCGCGCGGCGGCTCTCCTCGGCACATCCGCCGCCCCCGAGTGGGCCGAGGTCGCGGGCAGGCTGCGCATGCCGTACGACCCGGAGCGCAAGATCTTCCTCCAGTACGCGGGGTACGACGGGTCACGGATCAAGCAGGCGGACACCGTTCTGCTGATCTACCCGCTGGAGTGGCCGATGCCCGAGGGCGCCGCGTCCGCGACCCTCGACCACTACACGGCGCGCACCGATCCGGACGGCCCCGCGATGACCGACTCGGTGCACGCGATCGACGCGGCCGCGATCGGCGAGCCGGGCTGCGCCGCGTACACCTTCCTCCAGCGCGCCTACCGGCCCTTCGCCCGCGGCCCGTTCGCCCTCTTCTCCGAGGCGCGCGGCGACAAGGCGGGCGCGGGCGACACCCTCGCGGGCTCCCCGGCCCAGGACTTCCTCACCGGCAAGGGCGGCTTCCTGCAGATCTTCACCCACGGTCTGACGGGGCTGCGGCTGCGCGAGGACGCCCTGCGTCTCGATCCGCTGCTCCCGCCCCAACTGTCCGGCGGGGTACGTCTGTCGGGCCTGCGCTGGCGCGGCCGTACGTACGACGTCGCCATCGGGCCCACGACCACGACCGTCCGGCTGCGCTCCGGCGCCCCCTTCACCCTGGAGACGCCCGAAGGACGCCGCACGCTCACCGGCACCACCACCCTCAGGACCCGCCGCCCGGACCTCGCCCCGACCTCCGACCTCGCCCGCTGCCGCAAGGCGACGGCCACCTCGTCGGAGCCCGGCCTCTACCCGGAGGCGGCGGTGGACGGCAACGCGGCGACCGCGTGGGCGCCGGACGCCGACCGGGCATCGCTCACGGTCGACCTGGGACGCGTGACCCCGGTCGGTTCGGTCCGGCCGGCCTGGACGACGCGGCCCGCGTCGGCCCGTGTCGACGTCTCGGCGGACGGGCGTGCCTGGCACGCGCCCGACGGCGGCGCGGCCCGGTACGTACGCGTGAGCGTCCGGGGGCCCGCGGCGCTCGCCGCGCTGGACGTCCGGCGCTGACGGCGGAACGGGGGTCCGAACCAAGGGTGCCCAGGGGTCCTGGAGGACATAGGGGGCCCGGGGGCTAGGGGTCCTAGGGGCGTTCCTTCTCCAGGAGTGCGACGCACCGGCCGACGAGGCCGACCAGTGTCGCGCGCTCCTCGTCGGTGAACTCGGCGGCGAGGGCGCGTTCGACCCGCACCGCGCGGGCGTCCGCGTCGGCCAGGACGGAGCGTCCTTCGTCGGTGAGCCGGGTCTCCAGGACGTTCCTGTGCCACTCGTGCGGAGTGCGCTCGATGAGCCCGCGGTCCTGGAGGTTCTTCAGGACCGTGTTCATGGTCGGGGGCGTGACCGCGCACAGGCGGGCCAGGGCCGCGGCCGAGATGCCGGGGTTGGCGCCGAGGTGGAGCAGCGCCGAGTACTGGGCGACGGTCACGCCCGCCGGTTTGAGGACCGCGGTCTTGGTCGCGTTGAGAGCCTGTTCGGCCCGCTTGAGGTGGGAGCCGAGGCGCTCGGACACGGGCATGGACGTCATCTCCGCATGGTAGCGGCGCACCATACAGGCGATACGAAGGTGAGTGCCCACTCGTCAATAAATACATTGACGATGATTAGAGCTCTAACTTAGATTCGTATGCGTTGCTCAGCGTCAGATGCTCATCGCCCTTTGCTCCTTGCTCGTGCCGTGGAATTCGAGAAGCCGACCGAGAGGCACCGTCGTGTCCCGTCCGATCCAGCACGCTCCGCTCCTGGACCACACCCGTGACGCCCAGCAGGGGAATCCCTCCCGGCAGCCCTCCTCGCTGCCGCGCCGTTCGTTCCTGGCCGCCGCCGCCTCGACCGCGGCCGCGGTCGCCGTCGCCACCCCGGC
Organism: Streptomyces sp. NPDC025784; assembly: GCF_055558435.1. Classification (NCBI taxonomy): domain Bacteria; kingdom Bacillati; phylum Actinomycetota; class Actinomycetes; order Kitasatosporales; family Streptomycetaceae; genus Streptomyces; species Streptomyces sp. NPDC025784. Next base: position 25,843 of record NZ_JBVHMN010000029.1, on the reverse strand, counting down.
CGCGGCCTCCGCGTACCGGGACTCCGCCCCGGCCCCCGCTCGCATCTCCACCGCCTTCGCGCTGCCCGGCGACGGCGTCTATCCCGAGGGCATCGCGGCCGACCCGCGGACGGGAGAGCTGTACGTGGGCTCGTACACCACCGGCGCCGTGTACCGGGCGGCACCGGGCCGCCGCACGGCCGAAATCTTCCTGCCCGCCGGCGCGGACGGCCGGAACACCGCCAACGGGCTGAAGGCCGACGCGGTGGGGCGTCTCTGGGTGACCGACTCGACCGCCGGCGTCGACGTGTACGACCTGCGGACCCGCGCGCTGCTCGCCCGCTTCGACGTGCCCGGCGACGCGCCGTGCTTCGTCAACGACCTGGCGATCGCAGGGGACGGCACCGTGTTCCTGACGGACAGCGTGCGCGAGGTCGTCCACCGGGTCACCCCGGCCGACCTGGCACGCGCCGTGGCGCGTGGGGGCCGCGCCGAACTCACCGTCGCGTACGACCTCGGCGGCGTCGTGGCACCCCACCCCGCGGGCACCTTCACCCTGAACGGCATCGTCGCCCGCGGCCGCCACCTGTTCGTCGTCGACATGACCGCGGGCGCCCTCCACCGGGTGGACCTCGTCGACGGTTCCGTACGACAGGTCACCCTGCACGGGGGCGACCTGGTGAACGGCGACGGCCTGGAACTCGTGGGCGGCACGCTGTGGGCCGCCCAGAACCGGACCGACACCGTCAGCCGCTGGCACCTTTCGGCGGACGGCGCCTCGGCCCGCCTGGAGCGGAGCGTCACGGATCCGGCTCTCCAGATCCCGACCACCCTCGTCCGCCACCGCGGCCGCACGCTCGTCGTCCGCTCCCAGTTCGACAAGGGCGGGCCGATGGGGCCGGGCACACCCGAGACGCCCTTCACCGTGGCTCAGGTGCACGGGATCTGAGTCGCACGGGATCTGAGGGGTACTCAGCCTGCGGCGGCCAGCCGCCGCTGCTCCTCCTCGACGATGCGCCGGACCAGCCCGCCGTCCGAGACGTCGACCGCGTCGGGGGTGGCCTCGGCCGTGTCGCTGCGACGAGCGTACGCGTCGAACAGGCGGTCCTTGTCGCGCAGGATGTGCAGGAGCCGGTCGTCCACGCTGTCCGCGGCGAGCAGTCGGTGCACCTGGACCGAACGGACCTGCCCCATGCGGTGGGCACGGGCCACGGCCTGGTGCTCCAGGGTGGGCTTCACCTGCGGTTCGCACAGCACGACCACGGACGCCGCCTGGAGATTGAGGCCGACGCCGCCGGCCTCGATCTGGCAGAGCAGCACGGCGTGCCCGTCCGCCGACGCGAACTCGTCGACGAGCCGCTGGCGTCGGGCGGCGGACACGCTCCCGGTGACCGGCCCGAACACACGACCGCGGTCGGCTTCCCGGCCGCCAAGGGCCGTGGACCCGGCCACGCTTTCGGAGCCGCTGCCGTCGTCGGCGGTCGGTCCGGAGCTGTCCACCTCGACGCCCGTCGGCTCGGAGCCGGTCACCTCGATGCCGGTCGACCGGGGGTCGGTCGGTTCGGAGCCGGTCCCCTCGACGCCGTCGGCTCGGGGGTGGACTCCTCGGAGGTCGCGCCGGCGCCGTCGTCCAGAACCTCCCGGACGGTGGCGAGCACATCGCGGAAGTACGAGAACACGACCACCTTCAGCCCGTTCCCCGCCGCCTCGGAGACCAGTTCGCGCAGCCGCTGGAGCTTCGCGGACCTCTCCGCGTCCGCGTACGCCGCCCTGCGCATCGCCATGAAGTTCCCCGCCTCGACGGCCTCCCGGTACACCTGCCGGTCGGCCGCGCTGAACTCCTCCCACTCGTCGACGTGCAGCAGCGCGGGGAGTTCGGTGAGCACGTCCCGTTGGTTACGACGCAGAGAGGCGGGTGCGACGGAACGACGGAAGGCGTGCGGGCCCGCCGCCGCGCTGCTTCCGTGGATCTCCGGCAGCAGCTCGGGGCGGAGGTGGCGCACGAGCGTGCGGAACTCCTCGACGCGGTTCTCCATCGGTGTGCCGGTGAGGAACAGGACGCGGTCGCACCGGCCGGTCCAGGCCGCGACGGCTCGGGAGCGGCGGGTGTCCGGGTTCTTCACGTAGTGCGCCTCGTCGACGACGATGGCGCGTCTGCGACTGCTCCCTTTGAAGCTCGGACCAGGCACATCAGCAATGACTTTCCGTTACCACCGCATGTGAGACAGGGCCGTTGAATTGACACACCCGAACCCGGCGGTTGAGCGGAAAAGGCTCAGGGGGTCATCCCCCACCCCTCGAAACCCGCCCCACATCGACGCCATACAGGGGTATGGTGTTGGTATGGCTACCAAGAAGGTGACGATCACCCTCGATGAATCCTTGGTCGCGGCCCTGGCGGGCGCCGCCGAGGAAGAAGGCATCCCGCTGTCCCGGCTCGTCGCCGGAGCAGCTGAGCGAGAGTTGCGGCTGCGAGCCGGACGGGCCGTGGTCCAGGAGTGGCAGGCGGAGCACGGAGGCTTCACCCCCGAAGAGCTCGCCGCCGCCCGCTCCGAGATGGCCGACGCCGACGCCGAGTACCTCAGCAGCTCGAGGGCCTCGGCCGCGTGAACATCCCCTACCTGTACGACGCCGGTGCGCTCATCGCCATCGACAACGGTGACCGGCACATGTGGGCCCGCCACCATCTGGCCCTGGAGGACGGCCGGCACATCCACGTCCCCTCTGTCGTCGTGAGCCAAGCGTGGCGGGACGCCCGGCGCCAGGTCCGGCTCGGCAAGTTCCTCGCCGGATGCGATGTCGCGCCCGTGGGCCTGGAGACCGCCAAGGCTGCGGGCATCCTGTGCGGCAAGGCAGGCACTGCCGACGTCGTCGACGCCACCGTCGTCGTCATGGCCGCCACCTTCGGCGCCATCATCTGGACCTCCGACCCGGACGACATCCGCACCCTCATCGACGCCCAGGACATCAAGCCCGCCCCCGTCATCCGCACCGTCTGACCTCCCGTGATCCCCGGCCGACACCCGGCCAGAGGGTCAGCACCAAGTCAGCACACAATCCGGAAACGGCCCGAATCCGCAGGAGAATACAGGAAGGGCCAGACCCGAAGATCTGGCCCCTGACCTGGGGTTTCCTACCCCGACCAGCCACTTCCGGCGATCAAGGAATCAGGCGCTACACGTTGAAGCGGAACTCCACCACGTCGCCGTCCTGCATGACGTAGTCCTTGCCCTCCATGCGGGCCTTGCCCTTGGCGCGGGCCTCGGCGACCGAGCCGGTCTCGACGAGGTCGTCGAAGGAGATGACCTCGGCCTTGATGAAGCCCTTCTGGAAGTCGGTGTGGATGACACCGGCGGCCTCGGGGGCGGTGGCGCCCTTCTTGATCGTCCAGGCCCGGGACTCCTTGGGGCCGGCCGTCAGGTAGGTCTGGAGGCCGAGGGTGTTGAAGCCGACCCGGGCGAGGGTCGCGAGACCCGGCTCCTCCGCGCCCACGGACTCCAGCAGCTCCATGGCGTCCTCCTCGTCGAGCTCGGCGAGGTCCGCCTCCAGCTTGGCGTTGAGGAAGATCGCCTCGGCGGGGGCGACCAGGGTGCGCTGCTCGGCCTTGAAGTCCTCGTCGACCAGCTCGTCCTCGTCCACGTTGAAGACGTAGAGGAACGGCTTGGTGGTGAGCAGGTGCAGGTCGTGCAGCAGCTCCTCGTTGCCGGAGCCCTGGACGATGCCCGCGGAGAACAGCGTGTCGCCCTTCTCCAGGATCTCCTTCGCCGCCTCGACGGCCGCGACCTTGGGGGCGATGTCCTTCTTGATGCGCGACTCCTTCTGGAGGCGCGGCAGGACCTTCTCGATCGTCTGGAGGTCCGCGAGGATCAGCTCGGTGTTGATCGTCTCGATGTCGCCCTTGGGCGAGACCTTGCCGTCGACGTGGACGACGTTCTCGTCCTTGAAGGCACGGATGACCTGGCAGATCGCGTCCGACTCGCGGATGTTCGCGAGGAACTTGTTGCCCAGGCCCTCGCCCTCGGAGGCGCCGCGCACGATGCCCGCGATGTCGACGAAGTCGACGGTCGCCGGGAGGACGCGCTGCGAGGCGAAGATCTCGGCCAACTTCGTGAGCCGGGCGTCCGGGACGCCGACCACGCCCACGTTGGGCTCGATCGTGGCGAACGGGTAGTTGGCCGCGAGCACGTCGTTCTTGGTCAGGGCGTTGAACAGGGTCGACTTGCCGACATTGGGCAGACCGACGATTCCGATCGTGAGCGACACGTTGCGACTTCCCGTACGTGAGGATGGTGTGGAGTGCGGACCGAGCCGTGTGGCCCCGGACCTTCCTGGCCGGCATGACCGACGTGGCGATGCGCGGGCCGATCCACCAGTCTACGGCGTGCCGGGGGCCCGGACCGGCGGCGTATCGAACGCTTGGCCAAGCTCTTCTCATCGGCGTGTCTGTGGGGCCATTCGGCACATAAACCGACCTAAGTTGGTCCAGTGGAGCAACACAGGACGCGTCCCCCTCAGTACAGGCCGCGGCGCGGCATGCCCGTTCCGGCGCAGACGGGACGTGGCGGGGCCGACGCGGTCCGGCGGACCGCGCCCGTGGTGCGACGGCCCCCGCCGCCCCGGGCCCCCGCGGCGCGGCGCATGCCGAATCCGCGGCTCACGGGGCTGGGCACAGGGTTGTTCTGCGGCGTGACGATGTTCGCACTGGCCTGCCTCGACCAATTGCTGTTCGGGGCGTCGATGGTGCTGTACGGGGTGCTGTTCCTGCCGGTGTGCGCGCTGACCGCGGTGTGGGTGCGGCGGGGGGACCTGGCGACGGCGCCCGTCGTCGTCCCCATCGCCTTCACCTTCGGGCTCCTGCCCGTCGCCGACGACAGTGGCGGCGGGCTCGCGGGCCGGTTCATGGGCCTGGTCACCGCGCTCGCCCTCCAGGCGGGCTGGTTGTACGGGGGGACGCTGGTCGCGGGTCTGATCGTGACCGTCCGCAAGGTGCGGCTGATGAGCCGCCGCGCGGCGCAGCGGCGGGCGGCCCGCCGCCCGGTCTGACCCCGCCGGGCCCCGGGCGCGTGCCGGGTCCGGCTTCTCCGCCGGCCGTGAACCAGGGGGATGCCAGGTCAGAGTCCCTCAGTCCCCCTGGGCGGCCCGACCCCGGGCGCATCCGCGGTCGGAGTCCCGCAGCGCCGTCGGGGACCCGAACCTGGTCCCACGATCGGTCCGGGTCCCCGACCGCCCGCCGTGAACCCGTCGCACGCCCGTTCCGAGTCCCCCGCCTGTCTCTCCGGGCGACCGCCCCGGGCCGGGGCGGCCCGGGCGGCCGACCGCGGGTGTCAGCCCCCGGCCTTCGCCGCCCGCATCGCCGCCCCGACGATTCCCGCGTTGTTCTGCAGCTGCGCCGGGACGAGCTCCGCCTTGATCCCCTCGATCAGGTGCAGGAACTTGTCCGCCTTGCGGCTGACGCCGCCGCCGATGATGAAGAGCTCGGGGGAGAACAGCATCTCCACGTGGGCGAGGTACTTCTGCACGCGGTGCGCCCACCGCTCCCAGGAGAGGTCCTGGTCCTCCTTGACCTTCGTGGAGGCCCGCTTCTCCGCGTCGTGGCCGCCCAGCTCCAGGTGGCCCAGCTCGGTGTTCGGGACGAGGTCGCCGTCGATGAAGAGGGCACTGCCGATGCCCGTGCCGAAGGTGAGGAGGATGACCGTGCCCTGACGGTCGCGCCCGGCGCCGAACTGCATCTCGGCCACGCCGGCCGCGTCCGCGTCGTTCAGCACGGTCACCGGGAGGCCGCCCAGGCGTTCGCCCAGGAGGGCCCGCGCGTCGGTGTCGATCCAGCCCTTGTCGACGTTCGCCGCCGTACGGATGGTGGCACCGCCGGTGACCACGCCGGGGAACGTGATGCCGACGGGGCCCGTCCAGCCGAAGTGGCCGACGACCTCCTTCACGCCGTCGGCCACCGCGTCCGGTGTCGCCGGATGCGGGGTCAGCACCTTGTAGCGCTCCTGCGCCAGGTCCCCGCGGTCAAGGTCCACAGGGGCACCCTTGATCCCGGATCCGCCAATGTCCACGCCGAAGATCTGCATGGCTCTACGTTACGTCGTACGACGGACAGTCACTCCGCGGAGGGGCCGGTGCCCGTGCGCCGCTCCACGAGGGCCGCCGCCTCCGCGCGCAGGTCGCGGCGCAGTTCCTTCGGCAGCGAGAAGGTGATGGACTCCTCGGCGGCCTTGACGATCTCCACGTCCTCGAAGCCGCGCTGCGACAGCCGCTCCAGAACCTGCTCGACCAGGATCTCCGGGACGGACGCGCCCGAGGTGACACCGACCGTGGTCACGCCGTCCAGCCAGGCGTCGTCGATCTCGTCGGCGAAGTCCACGAGGTACGCGTCGCGCGCGCCCGCGAGCTTGGCGACCTCGACGAGCCGCTTGGAGTTGGAGGAGTTCCGGGAGCCGACGACGATCACGAGGTCGGCTTCCGCGCCCATCTGCTTCACGGCCAGCTGACGGTTCTGCGTGGCGTAGCAGATGTCGTCGCTGGGCGGGGAGATGAGCTGCGGGAACTTCTCCTTGAGCGCGTCGACCGTCTCCATGGTCTCGTCGACCGACAGCGTGGTCTGGGACAGCCAGACGACCTTGGACGGGTCACGGACCTCGACCTTGGCGACGTCCTCGGGGCCGTCGACGAGGGTGATGTGGTCGGGCGCCTCACCGGAGGTGCCGATGACCTCCTCGTGGCCCTCGTGCCCGATGAGGAGGATGTCGAAGTCCTCGCCCGCGAACCGGACCGCTTCCTTGTGCACCTTGGTGACGAGGGGGCAGGTCGCGTCGATCGTGGCGAGCTTGCCGGCCGCGGCCTCCTCGTGGACCACGGGGGCGACGCCGTGGGCCGAGAACATGACGATGGACCCCTCGGGGACCTCCGCCGTCTGCTCGACGAAGATCGCGCCCTTCTTCTCCAGGGTCTGCACGACGTACTTGTTGTGGACGATCTCGTGGCGGACGTAGATCGGGGCCCCGTACTGCTCCAGGGCCTTCTCGACGGCGATCACGGCGCGGTCCACGCCCGCGCAGTAGCCCCGGGGGGCGGCGAGCAGGACACGGCGGCCAGGCGAAGCAGACATGCCCCCCATCGTAAGGCCGCGTCCGGCGGGTCGGAGATCGCCTCCTTGGGGAGACTGCCTCCTTGGGGAGACTGGTGGGGAGCCGGGAGGGGTGGGACAGGCGCGACCCTCGGGAGAGACGATGTCCGACACGCGGACCGCCGCGGACGCCGCCGGCGCCGAGCAGGGGCTGCGGCGCAGCCTCGGATTCCGCGATCTGGTGGTCTACGGACTGCTGTTCATCGCGCCGATGGCGCCGGTCGGTGTCTTCGGGACCCTCGACGCCAAGTCGCACGGCGCCGTCGCGCTGGTCTACGTCGTCGCCACGGTCGCCATGGCGTTCACCGCGTTCAGCTACGCCCAGATGGTGCGTGTGGTCCCCCAGGCGGGGTCGGTGTTCGCCTACGCGCGCGCGGGGCTCGGCAGGAGCGCGGGGTTCGTCGCCGGGTGGATGGTGATGCTCGACTATCTCCTCATCCCCGCGGTGGCCTACCTCTTCTCCGGGATCGCGATGAACGCCCTCGTCCCTGGGGTCTCCCGGTGGGTGTGGACGGCGCTGGCCGTGGTCGTGACCACGGCGCTGAACCTGTGGGGGGTGCGGACGGCCGCCCGGGTCGGGTTCCTGGTCCTCGCGATGGAGATCGTGGTCCTGTCGGTGTTCGTCGTCTCCGCGGTGGTGGTGCTCGGGCGGGACGGGGCCCACCGCGGCTGGCTCTCCCCGCTGTCCGGTGACGGTGCGCAGGGGGGATTCGCGCTGTCGGCGGTCGTCGGCGCGGTCTCGGTCGCGGTCCTGTCGTACCTGGGCTTCGACGCGATCGCCACGTTCGCCGAGGAGGTCATGGGCGGCTCGGAGAAGGTGGCCCGCGCGGTGCTGTTCTGCCTCGCTCTGGCGGGCGTGCTGTTCGTGGCTCAGACGTATCTGGTCGCGCTGCTGGAGCCGCTGTCGTCCGCGCAGCTGGCCGCCGATCCCGGGAAGCAGGGTTCGGCCTTCTACGACGCCGTGGACTCCTCGGTCGGTGTGTGGCTGCACGACGTGGTGGCCGTGAGCAAGGCCATCGGGGCGGCTTTCGCGGCGCTCGCGGGGCAGGCCGCGGCCGGCCGGCTCCTCTTCGCGATGGCCCGCGACCGGCGGCTGCCGCGGGTCCTCGCCCGGACGGACTCCGGTGGGCCGCGGCCGGCCCTGTTGTGCGCGGCGGTCATCACGCTGGTCGCCGCGGTCTGGGCGGCGCGGCGCGACGACGGCCTGGACAAGCTGGTGTCCGTGGTGGACATCGGCGCGCTTTCCGCGTTCACGCTGCTGCACGCGAGCGTGGTGGGCTGGTTCGCGGTACGCCGCCGGGGCGGGCCCGTGGTGTGGTGGCGGCACGTCCTCGTACCGGTCGTCGGGGCGGCCGTCACCGTCGCGGTGATCGTCGAGGCGTCGGGGACGGCGCAGGTGGTGGGGGCGGTCTGGCTGGGGGTGGGGCTGGTCGTCCTGCTCGTGCAGCGGGGGCGCCCGGAGCCGGCGGTTCCCGTCCCGTCGGGCACTACGCTCCGCGGGGACTCGGACGGTTCGCCGCCTCGGCCGTGACGCCCCGGCTCGGGCCGGGGCTGACGGCTCTGCTCCCGCCTGTCAGGTGGGCGCTGTCCGGTGGGTGGGTGCGCCGTGCCGCCTGTCCGGTGGGTGGGTCGGGTCCGTGCCGGTGATCCGCCCGTTGCAGCCCTTGTGCGGGGCGGCGCTGGTAGGACCTCGGTGGGTGCGTGGCGCCGTCCGCAACGGGCATGTGATTCACCGGCACGGCCCCTTCCGTGGGACGCCGGGTGCGGGCAGTAGTGGGTTGCGGCCACTGGCTGAGGGCGGGTGCGCGGGGCCCCTTCCGTAGGACGCTGGGTGCGGGCAGTAGTGGGTTGCGGCCACTGGCTGAGGGCGGGTGCGCGGGGTCCCTTCCGTAGGACGCCGGGTGCGGGCAGTAGTGGGTTGCGGCCACTGGCTGAGGGCGGGTGCGCGGGGCCCCTTCCGTAGGACGCCGGGTGCGGGCAGTAGTGGGTTGCGGCCACTGGCTGAGGGCGGGTGCGCAGGGTCCCTTCCGTAGGACGCCGGGTGCGGGCAGTAGTGGGTTGCTGCGGCAGGCGGGGGTCAGGCCAGGGCTGCGGTCGGTTCCCGGTGGCGGCTCAGCCACGCCGCCGACGCGAAGTGCAGCGTCGCGGCGAGGGTGCCCCCGGCGGCCATGCCGGGGATGCCGGAGGTGGCGCCGATGAGCGCGTCGCCCGCCTGCACGAGGCCGCTGACCAGCAGTACGGGGACGAGGTGGCGCCGGTGTCTGCCGCTCAGGGCGGTCAGGAACGCGGCCGTCAGCGGGAGCTGGCGTACGGCGTAGGCCTGCGCGTAGATCTCGGCGCCGTCGCCCGGTGTGGCGCCGTTCAGGAGGAGCCCGGGGGCGGCCGTGCCCACCACGCTGGAGACCGCCGAGACGGTCACGGCGACGGTGTTGGCGACGAGGACCCACGTCTCCTTCCTCGCCACCGCCCCGCTTCCGGTCCCTGATGCCGCACGGAAAGCCTTCTCGACCATTTGAGTCACGCTCCAAATCATTCGAGATGAGAATGATTCGGAGAAGTTAGCATTGGCTCCGTGAACGATGTCAAGGGCCCTCAGGGCACCGCCGGCAGCCAAGGGCACCCGGCACTCACCGGCACACTCGCCTTCCGGCTGGGAACCGTCGGCACCCTGGTCACCGCCCGCTTCGCCGCGGCCGTCGAGGATCTCGGCGTGAAGCCCAAGCACGTGGGGCTGCTCACCGTGCTCAGCGGCGGCGCGCCCGCCTCCCAGCAGGACGTCGCGCGGACGATGGGGGTCGTGCCGAGTCTCGTGGTGACGCTCGCCGACCAGCTCGAAGGCATGGGCGCCATCGAGCGCGTACGCGATCCCGACGACCGGCGGCGGCACCGGCTCGGGCTGACGGGGGCCGGCCGCACCCTGCTCGCCGAGTGCACGGCACGCGCGCGTGCCGTCGACGAGGAGCTGACCGCGGGCCTGAGCGAGGCCGAACGGACCGCGTTGGCCCACGCGATGGGCGTACTCGCCCGGGAGGCCGGGCTGCCCTAGAGGGCTTCGTGCGGATCGGCTCGGATCAGGCCGCGGCGTCCGGTGCGGTGCATCGCAAGGCGGAGCCTCACCCGCGTCCTGGGCGTACCCGGGTGAGGCGACAACGCGGCGAGGTGCCGTGCCGGGCGCCGCGGACCCGAGCCGATCCGAACGAAGCCCCCTAGAGGCGCGGGCAGGTGACGACAACGCCTGGGGCACGGGCGAAGGCCCGCACCCACGAGGGAGGGCGCTGTCGGTGGTGGCCGTTACGCTCGGGCGCATGGCTCTCAACACGTCCGCGGACGCCCCGCTGCCCGTCGGAGAGGTGTCGCGGCTCATCGGGGGATGGATCGACCGGCTCGGCGCCGTGTGGGTCGAGGGACAGATCACCCAGTTGTCGCGGCGCCCGGGCGCGGGCGTCGTGTTCCTCACGCTGCGCGACCCGTCGCACGACATCTCGGTGAGCGTGACCTGTTACCGCCAGGTGTTCGACGCCGTCGCCGACGTGGTGAGCGAGGGCGCCCGCGTGGTGGTTCACGCGAAGCCCGAGTGGTACGCGCCTCGGGGACAGCTGTCGCTGCGGGCCGCCGAGATAAGGCCGGTGGGCGTGGGCGAACTCCTCGCCCGGCTGGAGCAGTTGAAGAAGTCCCTGGCCGGCGAGGGGCTGTTCGCGCCCGAGCGCAAGAAGCCCCTGCCCTTCCTGCCGCAGCTCGTCGGGCTGGTGTGCGGGCGCGCGTCCGCGGCCGAGCGCGACGTCCTGGAGAACGCGCGGCACCGCTGGCCCGCCGTACGCTTCGAGGTCCGCAATGTCGCCGTGCAGGGCGTCCACGCGGTGCCGCAGGTGGTGCAGGCCGTGAAGGATCTCGACGCCCTCGACGACGTCGACGTCATCATCGTGGCGCGCGGCGGCGGCAGCGTGGAGGACCTGCTGCCGTTCTCCGACGAGCAGCTCGTCCGGGCGGTCGCGGCGTGCCGGACGCCCGTCGTGTCGGCGATCGGGCACGAACCCGACACCCCTCTCCTCGACTATGTGGCCGACCTGCGCGCGTCGACCCCGACGGACGCCGCGAAGAAGGTGGTGCCGGACGTCGGTGAGGAGTACGAGCGGGTGAGGTTCCTGCGGGACCGGGCGCGGCGCTGCGTGGCGTCCTTCATCGATCGCGAGGAGCGCGGCCTGGCGCACGCGCTGGCCCGGCCGTCGGTAGAGGACCCGCACCGGATGGTCGACGAGCGGGCGGACCACGTCGCCTCCCTGCTGGACCGCGGGCGGCGCACCCTCGGCCACCTCCTCGACCGCGCCGACTCCGAGCTGACGCACACGCACGCACGCGTGGTGGCGCTCTCCCCCGCCGCCACCCTCCAGCGCGGGTACGCGGTGCTGCAGAAGGCCGATGGTCACGTGGTGCGTGACCCGGGGGAGGTCGCGGCGGACGAGACGCTGCGGGCGCGGGTCGCCGAGGGTGAATTCACGGTTCGAGTCGATGCATAGGGTGGGCGCATGACCAGCAAGGTGGACGAGGCGCTCGGGTACGAGCAGGCGCGGGACGAGCTCATCGAGGTCGTACGCCGCCTGGAGGCCGGCGGTACGACCCTGGAGGAGTCCCTCGCCCTGTGGGAGCGGGGCGAGGAGCTGGCGAAGGTGTGCCGGCGCCGGCTCGAGGGCGCACGGGCGCGGCTGGACGCTGCGCTGGCCGAGGAGGAAGCGGAAGAGGAGGACGCCGCCGACTCCGAGTGATCGATGCCGACGGCTCCTCGGGGTCCGTCGGCGTCCTGTCACTGACGACGCCCGTCGGGGCCCCGTCCCGTCACGGGCGGCGCGCCACCGCGTCCACGGTCGGCACGCTGCGCCGCCACGACCGGCGTCGCGTCACTGTCACGGCCGGCCGCCCCGTCGTCACGGTCGGCGCCCTGTCGGCGCCACGACTGGCGCCCATCGTCGACGCGATCGGCACCCTGCCTCCGTGACGAACGGCGCGCCTTCACCGCCTCGCCGCCCAGGTCAGGCGGTGTTTCATCACCCCGTCGCATGTGAAGCGGATCACCACGCCCCGCTTTTGGTTGAAAATTAAACCTCCAAGTCGTAGTGTCGGTGCCGCAAGAAGATCCCCCCGGATCGACCGCACGTACCGAGAAGGTTTTCGATGTCCCTCGTTCTTGACCCCACCGCACAGGACCTGCTGTTCCGCGAGGCCCGTACCGCGAACACGTTCACCGACGAGCCGGTGACCGACGAGCAGGTGCAGGCGATCTACGACCTGGTCAAGTACGGCCCGACCGCCTTCAACCAGTCGCCGCTGCGCATCACCCTGGTCCGCTCCACCGAGGCCCGCGAGCGCCTCGTGCAGCACCTCGCCGAGGGCAACCAGGCGAAGACCTCCGCCGCCCCGCTGGTCGCGATCCTCTCCGCGGACAACGAGTTCCACGAGGAGCTGCCGACCCTCTTCCCGCACTTCCCGGCCGCCAAGGACGTCTTCTACTCCGAGCGTCCCGCCCGTGAGGGCGCCGCCACGCTGAACGCCGCCCTCCAGGCCGCGTACTTCATCATCGGCGTCCGCGCCGCCGGCCTCGCCGCCGGCCCGATGACCGGCTTCGACTTCGCCGGTGTCCAGAAGGAGTTCCTGGACGACGACCACACCCCGCTGATGATCGTCAACATCGGCCGCCCGGGCGAGGACGCCTGGTTCCCGCGCTCCCCGCGCCTGGAGCTGGACCAGGTCGTCACGACCGTCTGATCCCGCACGTCGGGCGCGTACACCGACCCCGTACGCACACGAGAAGGGCCCCCGGCAGTCCGCCGGGGGCCCTTCCGCCGTCTCGGCGCGCACGGCGCGCTGACACGGGGCTCAGGAGGTGGCGAGCGACTGCGCCATCTTCGTCAGCCGGTCGAAGGACGCCGTCCCCGTCACCACGGTCGTGGAGCCCTTGCCCCTGAGCACGAGCGCGTCGTAGTGGTCGCCTTCGTAGCGCTCCCAGGTCTGGTCGCCGATGCGCTGGGTGGCCTTGGTCTGCTCGGCGCCCTGGCTGGCCGTCTCGATGAACACGGCGGGCTTCTGAGTGGACTGCTCGACCGCCACGTACTGACCGTCGGGGTCGTGGAAGCCCAGGTGCCAGGCGTCGAACTCGGAGCCGTCGTACCGCACCGACGTCGCCTTCCACGTCCGGGGCAGGCCCTCGGGCGCCGCCACGGGATAGCTCGCCGCACGGCGAGCCGTCAGGAGCTCGACACGGTAGTCGACACGCTTGAGAGGAGGCTCAGAGTCGTCGTGCGGGATGAAGATGTAGATGATGCCCGCCATGAGCCCGATGAGGCCCAGGGAGATCAGCATGTCCCGGACCGACTGCTTGCCTTTCATACCTGCCACGTACCTATCGTCGCAGGTGCCCTGGCCTGCTCATCCGTGGGGCCCCCTGCTCATTTTGTCTGCCTAACGATAGAGTCGGGACACACCCTCATCCGGCCGTCGTCGTATCAGAAAGGTGCGCTCCGATGACCGAGCATCATCTGCCGTCCGAACTCGAGGTCCCTTCCGAGGCCCCGGACCGAAACCTCGCCCTGGAACTGGTCCGGGTCACCGAGGCCGCCGCCATGGCCGCGGGCCGCTGGGTCGGCCGCGGCGACAAGAACGGCGCCGACGGCGCCGCCGTCCGGGCCATGCGGACCCTCGTCTCCACCGTCTCGATGAACGGCGTCGTCGTCATCGGTGAGGGTGAGAAGGACGAGGCCCCGATGCTCTTCAACGGGGAGCGCGTCGGCGACGGGACCGGCCCCGAGTGCGACATCGCCGTCGACCCGATCGACGGGACCACGCTCACCGCCAAGGGCATGACCAACGCGATCGCGGTGCTCGCCGCCGCCGACCGCGGCACCATGTTCGACCCGTCCGCGGTCTTCTACATGGACAAGCTGGTGACCGGCCCCGAGGCCGCCGACTTCGTCGACATCAACGCCCCCGTCTCGGTGAACATCCGGCGGGTCGCCAAGGCCAAGCGGGTCACGCCCGAGGACGTCACGGTCGTCATCCTCGACCGTCCGCGCCACGAGGGGATCATCAAGGAGATCCGGGAGACCGGCGCCCGCATCAAGCTGATCTCCGACGGCGATGTCGCGGGCTCGATCCTGGCCCTGCGCGAGGGCACCGGCATCGACCTGCTGCTCGGCATCGGCGGCACGCCCGAGGGCATCATCTCGGCCTGTGCGGTCAAGTGCCTGGGCGGCACGATCCAGGGCAAGCTGTGGCCCAAGGACGAGGACGAGCGGCAGCGGGCCATCGACGCCGGTCACGACCTGGACCGCGTGCTGACCACCGGTGACCTGGTCTCCGGCGAGAACGTGTTCTTCGTCGCGACCGGCATCACGGACGGCGAGCTGCTGCGCGGGGTGCGCTACCGCTCCGAGACGGCGACGACCGAGTCGATCGTCATGCGCTCGAAGTCCGGCACCGTCCGCCAGATCAACTCCGAGCACCGGCTGAGCAAGCTGCGCGCGTACAGCGCGATCGACTTCGACCGGGCCAAGTGAGCGCCACCGTATGAGCGGCGCCGGGTGACCGGCGCCGCCCCGGCACTCGAAGCAGCCGTACCGGTGCGATCAGGCGGTCGTACGGACGCGAGTGCGGGCGGGTCCGCGGACCCGTCGGAAGCGGTCGCACAGACGTGGAAGAGGGCGCCCTCCGTGCGGGGAGGGCGCCCTCTTCCGCGTCCGACGGGCCGGGCGGGCGGCTTCGGCCCGCAGGGGCGGGCCGCCCGGTCACGGCCCCGGCTAGCCGGCGGCCGCTATCCTCCCCGTCGCGCGCGCGGCCTTCTTCAGTTCGAGGTCGCGGCGGCGACGCCGGGCGAGCACCACACGGCGCTCGGCGGCGGTGAGGCCGCCCCACACGCCGTAGGGCTCGGGTTGCAGGAGCGCGTGTTCGCGACACTCGACCATCACCGGGCAGCGGGCGCAGACTCGCTTGGCCGCCTCCTCACGGGAGAGCCGGGCCGCGGTGGGCTCCTTGGAAGGGGCGAAGAACAGGCCGGCCTCGTCTCGGCGGCACACGGCCTCCGTGTGCCATGGCGCTTCCTGATCCCTGTCCCGCACGGGCGCCCGCGGGGCCGGAACGGCAGCTACCTGCAGGGACTGATGCGGCGGTTGCAGCACGGTCTACTCCTGACGACGGCTTCGCGAGCGTGCCGGGCGCCGCGGAAAGTCCCACAGCGCCCTCCAAGAGACGATGCAGCAAGGCCTACCCGCTGTGCGCGCGCCTATGCACTGAGTTCCGAAGCCCTGGAATTCTCGTGCGTGGCACGGCTGTTGGGACTGGACCAATACGCGGCCGGCGCCGTTGAATTCACAAGCGTCAACGGTCCAGATGCTTGCGCAAACCCCTGTCGACGCGGTCCGCCACCCGCTCGTTCACGCGGCTGGTCACGCGGTCGAGAATGTCCGCGACGAGCTTGCCACGCCTGGGCCGTGCCTCGACATTTCCCAGCACGGCGATTCCGTCGACATAGACGACCGGCGCGTGAGGATCGCCCGAATCCAGCGTGTCCACTTCGAAGTTGCCCAGTACGCCGCCGCCATTGCCGCGCAGCGAGACATTCTCCGGGACGCGGACCTCCACGTGACCGAAGACGGAAATCGCCTTGATCACGACCTGCTGGTACTCGAAGATCGCCTCGCTGAGGTCTATCTCGACACTGCCGAAGATCGAGTACACGTGGATACGGCGGCCGGCGCGCCAGCGACCCTTGCGGACCGCGGCGCTGAAGACCGCCACCACGTTCTCGTCGGCCTCGACCGGGATCGCGCCCGCGGCCGGGCGGTTGGGCGCGGAGGTGTATGCCGCGCTCGCCCGGGCCGCGTGGGCGGCGGGCAGGTCCTGGACGAAGCGGTCGAGCTCGCCCACGGTCTTGGTGGCGAGCACCCCCTCCACCCGCTCGGCGTGCTCCTCGGCGGTCAGGCGCCCTTCGGCGAGCGCCTCGCGCAGGATGTCGGCGATCCGGTCGCGGTCGGCGTCGGAGGCACGGAGCTCGGACGGCTGCACGGCCGTGGCCGCGGTCGGCTTCGCCGCCGTCGGGGCGGTCGGGTCGGGGCGCTTGTGAAGGTCCACGACAGCAGCGTACCCAAACGCGATAGATCGCGACTAGGGGTGGGGACGACTCTCGGTCGGGCGACGTCGGGCAACTGAGCCATACCTCACAAGCTCACCGTCCGGGCCAGGTTCTAGGCTGGTGGGCGCTGCCAATGGAGGCACGCCGCTGTCTGTCGAGTGAGGAATGGGCGAGATGCCTGAGTTCGCGTACACCGATCTGCTCCCCATGGGAGAGGACACCACCCCCTATCGGCTGGTGACCTCCGAGGGTGTCTCCACCTTCGAGGCCGACGGGCGCACGTTCCTCAAGGTCGAGCCGGAGGCGCTGCGCAAGCTCGCCGAAGAGGCCGTCCACGACATCCAGCACTATCTGCGGCCCGCCCACCTCGCCCAGCTCCGCCGGATCATCGACGACCCCGAGGCGTCGGCCAACGACAAGTTCGTCGCGCTGGACCTGCTGAAGAACGCGAACATCGCGGCGGCGGGCGTCCTGCCTATGTGCCAGGACACCGGCACCGCCATCGTCATGGGCAAGCGCGGCCAGAACGTGCTCACCGAGGGCGGCGACGAGGCGGCCCTGTCCCACGGCATCTACGACGCGTACAAGAACCTGAACCTGCGCTATTCGCAGATGGCTCCGCTCACCATGTGGGAGGAGAAGAACACCGGCTCGAACCTGCCGGCGCAGATCGAGCTGTACGCGACCGACGGCGGCGCCTACAAGTTCCTCTTCATGGCCAAGGGCGGCGGCAGCGCCAACAAGTCCTTCCTCTACCAGGAGACGAAGGCGGTCCTCAACGAGGGCTCCATGATGAAGTTCCTGGAGGAGAAGATCCGCTCGCTCGGCACGGCGGCCTGCCCGCCGTACCACCTGGCGATCGTCGTCGGCGGCACCAGCGCCGAGTACGCGCTCAAGACCGCGAAGTACGCCTCCGCCCACTACCTGGACGAGATCCCGGCGGAGGGCTCCGAGCTCGGGCACGGCTTCCGGGACAAGGAGCTGGAGGAGAAGGTTTTCGAGCTGACCCAGAAGATCGGGATCGGCGCGCAGTTCGGCGGCAAGTACTTCTGCCACGACGTGCGTGTGGTCCGTCTCCCCCGGCACGGCGCGTCCTGCCCGGTCGCGATCGCCGTGTCCTGCTCGGCCGACCGCCAGGCCGTCGCGAAGATCACCGCCGAGGGTGTGTTCCTGGAGCAGCTGGAGACCGACCCGGCGCGCTTCCTGCCGGACACCACGGACGAGCACCTGGACGAGTCGTCGGACGTGGTCCGCATCGACCTCAACCAGCCGATGGACGACATCCTCGCCGAGCTGACCAAGTACCCGGTCAAGACCCGGCTCTCGCTCTCCGGCCCGCTCGTCGTGGCCCGCGACATCGCGCACGCGAAGATCAAGGAGCGGCTCGACGCGGGTGAGGAGATGCCGCAGTACCTGAAGGACCACCCGGTGTACTACGCGGGCCCGGCCAAGACGCCCGAGGGCTACGCGTCCGGTTCCTTCGGCCCGACGACGGCCGGCCGCATGGACTCCTACGTCGAGCAGTTCCAGGCGGCGGGCGGCTCCAAGGTGATGCTGGCCAAGGGCAACCGGTCCCAGCAGGTCACGGACGCGTGCGGCAGCCACGGCGGCTTCTACCTCGGCTCCATCGGCGGCCCGGCCGCGCGTCTGGCGCAGGACTGCATCAAGAAGGTCGAGGTCGTCGAGTACGAGGAGCTCGGCATGGAGGCCGTCTGGAAGATCGAGGTCGAGGACTTCCCGGCGTTCATCGTGGTCGACGACAAGGGCAACGACTTCTTCAAGGACCCGGCGCCCGCGCCGACGTTCACGTCGATCCCCGTCCGGGGCCCCGGCCTGGCGTAGGACGCCCCGGGCGTCGTGACGGACGCGCGACGCCTCCGGCGTCATGTGGGACTCGCGCAGGGCCGCTCCTCGGGGGGTGGCCCTGCGCGAACGGGGGTCTGTCGAGGGCCGCTCCGCGGGAGCGGCCCTTTCGGCATGTGCGGGTCGGAGCGGCCCTTCGCCGTCTCCGCGCGCGTGTGCGGGTGAAGGCGGCCCTCGGCCGTCTTCCGAGGACGGTCCGTCGCCGTCTCCGCGCGCGTCCAGGACGGGCGGCGTGCCCATGGCCTACGACTGGTCCGCCCGGACGAACACCACCGCCCCGTTGACCGGCCGCGATGGGAACACCCGTGGGGTCCAGGATGCTGTCCCCCATGGAGGTGTCGTCAATGACAGATGGCCAGGCGGAAACCGCGTACCGGACCGAGCACGACTCCATGGGTGAGGTCCGGGTGCCGGCCGACGCGAAGTGGCGGGCGCAGACACAGCGCGCCGTGGAGAACTTCCCGATCTCGGGGCAGCGGATCGAGCGGGCCCACATCGAGGCGCTCGCCCGGATCAAGGCGGCCGCGGCGAAGGTGAACGGCGAGCTGGGCGTGATCGGCAAGGACGTCGCGGAGGCGATCCAGGAGGCCGCCGCCGAGGTCGCGGAGGGCCGCTGGGACGCGCATTTCCCGGTCGACGTGTTCCAGACGGGGTCCGGGACGTCGTCGAACATGAACACCAACGAGGTCATCGCCACGCTCGCGAGCGAGCGGCTCGGCCGGGACGTGCACCCCAATGACCAGGTGAACGCGTCCCAGTCGTCGAACGACGTGTTCCCCTCCTCCATCCACATCGCCGCGACCGCGGCCGTGACCCGGGACCTGATCCCCGCGCTGGAACACCTGGCGACCGCGCTGGAGCGCAAGGCGCGGGAGTTCGCCGACGTCGTGAAGTCCGGGCGCACGCACCTGATGGACGCGACACCCGTGACGCTGGGGCAGGAGTTCGGTGGGTACGCGGCGCAGGTCCGGTACGGGGTGGAGCGGCTGCGCGCCTCGCTGCCGCGGCTCGCCGAACTGCCGCTCGGCGGCACCGCCGTGGGGACCGGGATCAACACCCCGCCGGGGTTCTCCGCCGCCGTGATCGCGGAGGTGGCACGGGCCACGGGGCTGCCATTGACGGAGGCCCGCGACCACTTCGAGGCGCAGGGCGCGCGGGACGGCATCGTCGAGACCAGCGGGCAGCTCAGGACCGTCGCGGTGGGCCTGACGAAGATCGCCAACGATCTGCGGTGGATGGCCTCCGGGCCGCGCACCGGGCTGGCCGAGATCGCCCTGCCCGACCTCCAGCCCGGATCGTCGATCATGCCGGGGAAGGTGAACCCCGTCATCCCGGAGGCCGTGCTCATGGTCGCCGCCCAGGTCACCGGGAACGACGCCACGGTCGCGGTGGCCGGAGCGGCCGGGAACTTCGAACTGAACGTCATGCTGCCGGTGATCGCCAGGAACGTCCTGGAGTCGGTCCGGCTGCTCGCCAATGTGTCCCGGCTGCTCGCCGACCGCACCGTCGACGGGATCGTCGCGCACCGCGAGCGGGCCCGCGAGTACGCCGAGTCGTCACCGTCCGTGGTGACGCCGCTCAACAAGTACATCGGGTACGAGGAGGCCGCCAAGGTCGCCAAGAAGGCGCTGGCGGAGCGGAAGACGATCCGCCAGGTGGTCCTGGAGTCGGGTCACGTGGAACGCGGGGACCTCACCCTGGAGCAGCTGGACGAGGCGCTGGATGTCCTGCGGATGACGCGCCCGTGACGGCTCCCGCCTCCCCGCGGACGCCGCATGACGTGACGGTTACGTCCTGGGCCGGCTGACGAGAACCGTGACGCGTGCCGCAGCGTCGTATGCCTGGGGCACCTAATATCTGTTCATGGCGGACGGTGGAGCGGTGAGGCGAGTGGGAGCGGGCGGGCCGGCGGAGCACTGGACCCCCGGCAGTCACATCCTGTGGCGGTACCGGGAGAACGCCGGCGCGCGCTTCCACATCTGCCGTCCGGTGACCGTCGTGCGCGACGACCCGGAGCTGCTCGCCGTGTGGATGGCCCCGGGCACGGAGTGCGTGAAGCCGGTGCTGGCCGACGGCACGCCGGTGCACGGGGAGCCGCTCGAATCGCGCTACACCAAGCCGCGCTCGGTGCTGCGCGACCGCTGGTTCGGCACCGGGGTGCTGAAGCTGGCGCGCCCCGGGGACGCCTGGTCGGTCTGGCTGTTCTGGGAGCCGGGCTGGCGTTTCAAGAACTGGTACGTGAATCTTGAGGCGCCGCTGGCCCGTTGGGAGGGCGGGGTCGACTCCGAGGACCACTTCCTGGACATCTCCGTGCACCCGGACCGGAGTTGGCGCTGGCTCGACGAGGACGAGTTCGCGATGGCCCAGCGGGCCGGTCTGATGGACGCTCAACTGGCCGCGCGGGTGCGGGAGGCAGGCTGGTCGGCCGTGGATGTGATCAGGTCGTGGGGTGCGCCGTTCTCGGACGGATGGCAGCACTGGCGGCCGGATCCGTCCTGGCCGGTTCCCTTCCTGCCCGATGACTGGGACCGTACGCCCGCGCACGTGTCCTCATGAGACCCTTGATGCGCCCCCGTGGTACAACCGTAGGATCGTCTTCCGCAAGGGCGCACCGCAGCAACAACTCCCGCAGTACGAGCCGGGCTTGACCACATGTCATCGAGGGGCGGCAGGACGTGAGCGAGCGGTACGAGGGGCACGGCGGCGCGACCCGTGGCGGACCGGACGGAGCGGCGCCCCGCGCGGCGCTGCCGTCGGCGTCCGGCGCGCGGTCGCGTACGGTTTCCCTGTCGGCGTCGTCCGGCACGGCGTCATCCGCGCGGCCGGCGAGGCTGCCTGACGCGGTGTCGCGCACGGCGCTCCGGTCGGCACGGCCCGTCCCCGGCACGGCCGCAGCCGTGCTCACCCTCGGGCCCGACCCCGACGACGCGCAGATTCCGTTCCTGGGGCACACATTCCGGGTATCGGGGCTGCGGGACGAACTGCACGCACGGCGCGCAGCCCCGGACGGATGGATTCGACACGCGTGACGGAGTACCCCACCTCGCACGAGCGCCGCCAGCCCGGTGCCGGCCGGCCGCCCGCCCCCGCGGACCCCCGCGGGGCACTCCTGCGTACCCCGGAACAGTCGTCATCCCTGCCGGGTGCCTCCGCGTTACCCGTCCAGTCCGCCCGCACGGGTGACGCGCCCCAGGGACCGGCCGCCGCCACGCCGTGCAGCCGGCGCGCCACGGGTCAGGTCTCGGCCGACGTCGACATGACGTCGTCGTCGGGCTCCTCCGGCACCGGCGCGTCCACACCGCCGCCCGCCTCCTCCGGTTCCGAACACTCCCAGCCGTCGGCGACCGAACCCGATGCGCACCGCCCGCGCCCCGCGCCTGAGGGCATCCCGGCCCAGCCGGCCGCGGAGCAGGACCGCCCGCCGCGCGCCCCCGGCGCCAAGGAGCGGCGCACCGGGCAGACGGTGCCGCAGGGTGGTCCGATGCCGATGCGCAGGGACGGCGACCGGCTGCGCTTCGTGGGCGCCGCGACCCGCAGGATCGCGCGCGGCATCGACCTCGACGAGATCGTGATGGGCCTGTGCCGGGCCACCGTGCCGACGTTCTCGGACGCGATCCTCGTCTATCTGCGTGACCCGCTGCCGGTCGGCGACGAGCGGCCCACGGGGCCCCTCGTGCTGCGTCTGCGGCGCACCGACCGGATTCCCGAGGAGCGCGACACCGACGGCGGCTTCATGCCGGCGCTGCGGCCCGAGCCGAGCGAGCTGTCGGCGATGACGGCCGAGCTGTGCGAGGTGCGCCCGGGCGGCGCCCTCGCCGAGGTACTGCGTGGTGTCCGCCCGGTGTTCGCGGACGCGCCCGCCGCACGGGCCGCGCTGCCCGAGCTGCTCGGCGACGATCTGGTGGTGCCCGGTGGGCAGCGCGCGATCCTGGCCCCGCTGCGCGGGCGCCGCAGGGTGATCGGCGCGGCCCTGTTCCTGCGCCGCCCGGAGCGTCTCGCCTTCGAGGCGGACGATCTGCTGGTCGCCGCGCAGCTCGCCACGCACAGCGCCCTCGGCATCGACAAGGCGGTGCTGTACGGGCGTGAGGCGTACATCGCCGACGAGCTGCAGCGCACGATGCTGCCCGAGACGCTGCCGCGGCCCACGGGTGTGCGGCTGGCCAGCCGCTACCTGCCCGCCGCCGAGACGGCGCGCGTCGGCGGGGACTGGTACGACGCGATCCCGCTGCCGGGCAGCCGGGTCGCCCTGGTCGTCGGTGACGTCATGGGCCACTCGATGACGTCGGCGGCGATCATGGGGCAGCTGCGGACCACCGCGCAGACCCTGGCGGGGCTCGATCTGCCGCCGCAGGAGGTGCTGCACCACCTCGACGAGCAGGCGCAGCGGCTGGGCACCGACCGCATGGCGACCTGCCTGTACGCGGTCTACGACCCGGTCTCGCACCGCATCACCATCGCCAACGCCGGCCATCCGCCGCCGGTCCTGCTGCATCTGGGCGGGCGCGCCGAGGTGCTGCGGGTGCCGCCGGGCGCCCCGATCGGCGTGGGTGGCGTGGACTTCGAGGCGGTCGAGCTGGACGCGCCCGCCGGGGCGACGCTGCTGCTGTACACCGACGGTCTCGTCGAGTCCCGGCTCAGGGACGTGTGGACCGGCATAGAGCAGCTGCGGGAGCGGCTGGCCGCCACGGCGCAGCTGACCGGGCCCGACCACCCGCCGCCGCTGGAGGCGCTGTGCGACGAGGTGCTCGACATGCTCGGTCCGGGTGACCGGGACGACGACATCGCGCTGCTCGCCGCCCGCTTCGACGGGATCGCGCCGAGCGACGTCGCGTACTGGTTCCTGGAGCCGGAGGACGCCGCCCCGGGGCGGGCCCGCAAGCTGGCCCGGCGTGCGCTGTCGCGGTGGGGCCTGGAGGAGCTGACCGACTCGGTGGAGCTGCTCGTCAGCGAGGTCGTGACGAACGCCGTGCGCTATGCGTCACGGCCGGTGACGCTGCGGCTGCTGCGGACCGACGTCCTGCGCTGCGAGGTCGGTGACGACGTGCCGCAGCTGCCCAGGCTGCGGCAGGCGCGCGCCACCGACGAGGGCGGCCGTGGGCTGTACCTGGTGAACCGGCTGGCCAGGCGGTGGGGCGCGACGCGGCTGAGCACCGGAAAGGTCGTCTGGTTCGAGTTGAACCGGGGCTGAGGGGGTACTCGCCCCGTCTCACCCCGGGCGGCCCGGGCCGGCACGGATGTGCGGCGCCGGGCGGCTGCGCCCGGTGCCGGGCCCGTTTTCCGGCGTCGGCATCGCCGTCGGCGCCGGACCGGTGCCAGGACCGGACGCGGTCCACATGTGGACCGGCTCGGTCCACATGTTGCCGACATTCCGTCGGCGGCGTTGACTGCTGGGGTGAGCGAAGCGACCTGACGACTCTTTTCTGACGGGAGGACGCTCGTGACGCAGGCACCCCAGAAGGCTCCGTACACCACGAACAACGTCGGGAATCCGGTGGAGAGCGACGAGCACTCGCTCACCGTCGGCCCCGACGGTCCGATCCTGCTCCAGGACCACTACCTGATCGAGAAGATGGCCCAGTTCAACCGGGAACGGGTCCCCGAGCGGGTGGTACACGCCAAGGGCAGTGGAGCGTACGGATTCTTCGAAGTCACCAACGACGTCAGCCAGTTCACCAAGGCGGATCTCTTCCAGCCGGGCAAGCGCACCGAGATGCTGGCGCGGTTCTCCACCGTCGCCGGCGAGCAGGGATCGCCGGACACCTGGCGCGACCCCCGCGGCTTTGCGCTCAAGTTCTACACGGAGCTCGGCAATTACGACCTGGTGGGCAACAACACCCCGGTCTTCTTCGTCCGTGACACGATCAAGTTCCAGGACTTCATCCGCTCGCAGAAGCGCCACCCGGCGACCGGGCTGCGCAGCAACGACATGCAGTGGGACTTCTGGACGCTCTCGCCCGAGTCGGCGCACCAGGTGACCTGGCTGATGGGCGACCGCGGCATCCCCAAGACGTACCGCCACATGAACGGCTACTCGTCCCACACCTACATGTGGATCAACGGTGCCGGTGAGCGGTTCTGGGTGAAGTACCACTTCAAGACCGACCAGGGCATCGACTTCCTCACCCAGGCGGAGGCCGACGAGCTGGCCGGTACGGACGCCGACGTGCACCGCCGGGACCTGTACGAGTCGATCGAGTCGGGGAACGCTCCGAGCTGGACGCTGAAGGTCCAGATCATGCCGTTCGACGACGCGGCGGACTACCGCTTCAACCCGTTCGACCTGACGAAGGTCTGGCCGCACGGGGACTACCCGCTCATCGACGTCGGCCGGATGACCCTGCACAGGAATCCCGAGGACTACTTCATCCACATCGAGCAGGCCGCCTTCGAGCCCTCGAACCTGGTCCCGGGCATCGGCCCCTCGCCGGACAAGATGCTGCTGGGCCGGCTCTTCTCCTACCCGGACACGCACCGGTACCGGATCGGCCCCAACTACAGCCAGCTGCCGCCCAACCGGCCGCACTCCCCGGTCAACTCGTACGCCAAGGACGGCCCGATGCGCTACGAGGCGTCGAACGCCGCCCGGCCGTACGCGCCCAACTCGTACGGCGGACCCGACGCCGACTACGGGCAGTTCGGGGATCCGGCGAGCTGGGAGACCGCGGGCGAGCTGGTGCGCGAGGCGTACCGGCTGCACAGCGAGGACGACGACTGGGGGCAGCCGGGCACGCTGGTCCGCCAGGTGCTCGACGACGCGGCCCGTGACCGGCTGGTGTCGAACGTCACCGGACATCTGAAGGCCGATGTGTCGCGGCCGGTCCTGGACCGCGCGCTCCAGTACTGGCGCAACATCGACAAGGAGATCGGCGACCGGATCGCGCACCAGGTCAACGGAGGCTGACCCGGTTCCGTCCGGACGACCCCGGCGCCCCGCCCTCCGCGCACCGCGGAGGGCGGGGCGCCGTCGCCGCAGATCATTTTCGGCCGCCGTCGTGGCGAAGGCCGCGCCGTCGCCCGCGAACCCGGATACGGTTCCCGAGCACCGGAAGGACCGGTTCGGGCAGGCCCGTGTGGCGGCGAGAGGCGGGGGCGGCACTGTGGACGGCATCGCATGGATCCGGGAGACCTACGACGCCTACTGCGTCACCTTCGCCAAGGGTCTGAGCGCGGAGGAACTGGTCCGCCGGATGGGCGGGGACCCCGGGCGGATCATGCCTTCCCTGTCCGCCGAGGACGCGCTGGAGCTCGCCCGCGACAAGGGCCCGGTCGCCCGGCTGGGCACGAGCAACGGCTGGGCCTTCGCCCTGGAACCCGCGAGCGCCGAGGGCACCGACCGGCGCCTCCTGCGGCGCGTCTCCGAGGGCACCGAGGCGGTCATGCTGCTGGACAGCGGGATGCCGCCGTACTGGTTCGTCCACGCCCGCGACGGTGAGATCGCGGCGGACTTCGAACCGGGTGTGGAGGCCGAGCAGATCGGCGGCAGCGACCCGTCGTTCCTCGTCCCGGCCATGCAGAGCGCGGGCATGCTGCTGCCGGACGGCACGGCGGACCCGGAGGACTGGGAGCCCGAGCAGCGGATCCTCACCGTGGCGGAACGGGTCTTCGCGCTGGACCTCCCCCGCACGGCGCTCGAGGCCGGAACGCTGCAGGCTGTTCTTCTGGCCTAGTGCCGCGGCAGGCAACGTTTGCCCGTCAAGGAGCGGCGTCCGGTGCGTGCTCTCGGTGTGCCGGCCGGAAGTCCTCGTACTGGACGTACT
>NZ_JBVHMN010000028.1:23432-124538 GCF_055558435.1 Streptomyces sp. NPDC025784 | reverse complement strand
GGACACAAGACGTCGACATGCCTCCCTCAACCCGAGCGAAACCATTCCTGACCAGCAGAAATCAAACGATCACGTTCGGTTGAGATACGGCTTCTCAGGCACACAACGGGCAATCACGGGCTGATGTCTCGTCAGGGCGCGGCGGGGAATGCGTACTCGGGCACCCAGCACGGGGCATCCTCCAACGTGCCAGGCAGGCCTGCGGACGTCGGCACCTGCACACGGCTCGGCTCCTGACTCGGGCGCGTGCGTGCCGTAGCCCGACGGGCCGGCAGCGGCAGTGAGTCACTTCCGCGGCAGCGCGGCCACTTTCACATGAACGTCACGTGCATCCCGCCCTCGGTCAGGATGTCGAGCACCAGGGCGACCAGGTCGTACTGCGCGCCCTCTGGCGCCAGGACGCGGGACAGGTGCTCGCGCGCCGTCGCGGCGTCTTTCCAGATCAAGGTGGCGGGGGCGGTGTAGCCGAAGTTGCCGCGCAGACAGTCCACAAGGGCAGCGGGGCAGCCGCCGAAGTAGCCGCCCGGTCCGTTGACGGCCTCGCCGAGTGCGAGATAGAGGCCCGGTTCGTCGGTGATGTGCCGGCCGTCCAACTCGTATGTGCGTCCGGCCTGTCGGACCTGGTGCTTGAGCCGACAGCCCCGGTCCCGGACAAGATCGAGCCAGGCCTCTCGCTGGCGGGTCCCGAGCGCGGCCCAGGCGCCAGCGGCCTTGGGCGGGCCGGCGAGCCGGCGTTCCCAGACGGGCCGGGCATATCCCGGTACGGGTGCGACGTATGCGTCGAGTTCCAGGTCAATCAGGTCCGTCCCGCGGGAGGACGGCTGCCACGCGCGGATTTTCGGGTGCAGCAGCCGGTCGGTGAGTGGCTCGCCCCGGTCGTCCCGTATCTCCAGCCAGGCCTCCTCCAGGTCCAGCGCGCGCCGGGTGCCCGTCGCCAGTGCCCGCTGCAGCCGGTCACTCGGGGCGAGCCCCAGCAGCACGAGGGGAGGCTCTGCTTGCTCGGCCGGCAGGACGCGGGCGAACTCCCGGCAGGAGCCCAGCCAGCGGTACCCGTCGTGCAGTCGGACGGGACCTCGGTGTCCCTCGGGCGGGCCCTCGTAGTCATCGAGGCCGGTGAGCACGAGACCGTCCGTTCCCGGGTACTGGCCGAGGCTCTCCGCGTCCTCCAGCAGCCAGGCATCGAGCGTCTTGTCCTCCGGCACCAGCCACACCCGGCTGCCGACCCAGCCGCGCACCTCGGCTCCGTCCGGAACCCAGCCGAACAGTTCGTACGTTTCGCGCCGGGGTTCCCTGAACAGTCCCTCCACCTCGGCGCAGACGCCCCAGACATGGCCGCTCGCTGTGTCCGTCAGCGCGTACCGTCCCTGCCCGCGATGGTCCCCGTCCACATACACGGTGGGAATCATGCCCAGAACGGGTGTGGCCCGTGAAGTTCTTTTCGTGGTCGGTCGGGGTGACTTGAGGTTGGGCGCTCGATCTGGCGGACGCCGCCGGCCGAAACAGCAGCCCGGTCCGCCGGAGCACTACGGGACCGGGCTCCGCATGCGGGCTCAAGACCACGCCCGCTGCCCTCAATGAGTGGCTGCGACCTGCAACTTCAGGGGGCAGTCCAAGGGCTATGTGCCTCTGTAGGTGGAGAGTTGGTGTTACTCGTTGTTGGATATGGGCGTGCCGAAGAGCGATGACTACGCGAAAACCAGTGCTCGACTGACTGTCTGGGGCTGCCTTGCCGGGCTGGCCGTGGTCCTGGCCATTCCGGCGTACATACTGGTGGCCTTCCTCCTGTCCGGGATGCCAACCCCCTAGAGCTGCAGGCCGCACGCGGCACCCCACCGGCAAGCAGCCCACGCCCCTCGCGTCCATCAGCCCGAACGGCACCGCCACGGTCCATTCGGCGGGCCGAGTGATGGACATCCCCGGCCGCCGGCCCAGCATGACCGCGTGCTGCCGTCGGGGCCGGTACGGATCAGGTTCTGGACGGTGCTGCGCGGCTCGCTCCTGTCGATCCTGCTCTGGACTGGCGTCGCGTGCTTCGCCTACCACCCGGTCGCGGCGATGGTTCTCGGTGGGCTCTTCGCGTCGTCGTTCGTCGTGGGGTTCGGGCTGCGCCGCGGAGAGCCTTCGGTGAAGATTCGACCGGACCTCGGTCAGTCGATGCCTTCGACGATGCGGAAGTCGCGCTCGACGCCGTCGGAGAGGGCGACCAGCGCCTCCTGGTAGGCCGCACTCTCGTGCGCCGCGACAGCCTGCTCGAAGCTGTCGAACTCGACCAGGACGGTGCGCTCGGCGATTCCGGCGTCATGCACCACGACCCGACCGCCACGGGCGAGGACCCGACCGCCCCCGGCCTCGACGGCCGGAGCGGCCAGCTTGTTGTAAGCAGCCAGCTTCTCAGGGTCTGAAATGGTGCGGTAGGCGCTGACCCAGTAGCCCTTGGGCATGGAACCTCCAGTGTCGGGATGAGTGCGTCTGACTTACGGGTTGGTCTCGGACGAGCCTCGGCGGGCGAGAGCGAGGCTTGTCAGCGTCGTGATCGCCATGGCGCCGATGCCGACCAGCGCCGCGGTGGTGTAGGCGCTGTCGTCGGGGAAGAGGCGGCCGGGGCCGGTGCCCGCGGCGAGGATCAGGCCGCCGATGGCGCTGCCCAGGGAGTACCCGACGCTGCGGACGACGTAGTTGAAGCTCATGGCGCTCGACGTCTCGCTCTTGGGGGTGACGGCCAGGATGACGCCGGGCATCGCGGCCGAGAAGCCGCCGACGCCGAAGCCGAGCACGCCCATCGCCGCGAACAGTTCGGCCAGGTCCGACCGGGCCGCCGCGAACAGGGCGAACCCGCCGCCGACCACGACGGCGCTGCCGGCCAGGAGCAGGGGGTCGGCGATCCGCGTCCGGACCCGCGGCGTGAGCTTGCCGGCGACGAACCCCAGCACCGAGAACGGGATGAGGACCAGCCCCGCGACGAAGGTCGTCAGCCCGAAGCCGTAGCCGGCGCCGCGCGGCGTCTGCGCGTACCGAGTGATGAGCGTGAGCAGGAGGTACATGCCGATCCCGCCGACGAACATGGCGAGATTCGCCCCGGCGACCGCCGGGTGCCGCACCGCCCGCACATCGACCAGGGGCGTCGTGCTGCGCAGCTCGATCACGGCCCAGACGCAGAGCAGCACCACCGCGACGACGGCGAGGCCCGCCGCCACGGCGAGGTGCCGGCTCCACAGACTCCGTTCGCCGGCCAGGAACAGCACCAGAAGCAGCGCAGCGGCCAGGACGACGGCGCCTGCGACGTCCACGTGGGCGGAGCGGCCTTCGGGGGCTTCGGGCATCGAGCGCCACGCGGTCAGGAGGGCGGCGGCGGTGACGACCAGGCCGAGGCCGTAGGCGGCCCGTACCCCGCCGAGCTCGGCGAGCAGTGCGGCCAGCGGGTAGCCGACACCGGCCCCGATGATCGAGACCACCGAGATCAGGGCGATCACGGCCGCGCTGCGCTCCTCGGGGAGGTGGTCCCGGGCCACGCCCATCATCAGCGCCGTCAGCCCGAGCCCGACGCCCTGGGCCGCCCTGCCGGCCAGCAGCCACGCGAACGGCAGCGGCAGCACGGTGAGCGCGCTGCCGGCGACGACGACCGCCAGCGTGATGAGGATCGTGCCCCGCCGGTGCGGGCCTGCTCCGAGCCGGCCCAGGACCGGCGTGGCGACGGCGCCGCTGAGCAGCGCGACGGTCAGCGTCCACTGCGCGCTGCCGAGCGAGACGTGGAACGAGGTCGCCACGCTGGTGATGAGCGGCGTCCCGAGGCTGGCGACCGCCGCCACGACCAGAGCGATGAACATCAGGGCGGGGACCAGCAGCCGCGCCTCGGAAGGCGCCGCCGGGAACGCCTTCACCGCGGCCCCGCCGACCGGCTGCCCGGTCACTGCTTCGGCCCTTCGCGGTCCTGGCTCTCGAGCTCTGCCAGATGCTTCAGCGCCGGAAGGGCCGCCACCAGCGCCTCGACCTCGTCGCCGGTGAGCTCGCCGATCAACCGCTCGAACGCGTGGACGCCCGCCTGGCGCCGCGTCCGGACATAGGAGGCGCCGGCCTCGGTCAGGCACACCAGAGTGACCCGCTTGTCGGACGCGTCGCCCCGCCGCTCGACCAGGCCGGACTCCTCCATCACCCGGACCAGGGCGGTCATCGCGGGCTGGGTGACGCCCTCGACTGCGGCCAGATCGGTGATGCGCCGCGGGCCGGTCCGATCCAGGGTGGCCAGGGTGGCGGCGGACGTCAGGCTCATGTCCCGGGGCAGGCGTCTCGTGGCCCTGGTGGCCAGGCCGTAGAGGGCTGCCCCGATGGCGGCGGACGCGCCAGGAGCGGTGTCTTGACGACTCATGCTCGAAGCATAGCATTTTTATATTCATAGTTTATGGAAATGGGGGACTGGCGCTGGCGGCCTCGACCGCTGGGAGCATCGACTTCGACCGGCGCGAGGTCACCTGTCTCAACGGGCAGGTCAGCGGCCACTGGAAGGACCTTCCGGTGCAGGAGCCGACCTCAGTGACGGTCCGGTTCGACGCCCGCCGGCGCGGCCGCTGCCCGAACAGGCCACGTGCACGCCGGGAGCGTTTCGCAGCCAGTACTACGGATCATGGGCCGAGTCAGGGCCGGACCGAGGTGAGGGCCGGCGAGTGCCCTAATCGTGTTGACCGCCCCCGGCAGGCAGTGCTGGAGTCGGCACGTGGACAGCATCCCCGCCAACCGGCGGCTCTGGAACCAGATCAGCAGCGCCTACCAGCACGAGCACGACCCGCAAATCGGCGCCGCACCCCGACTGTGGGGCATGTACTCCATTCCCGACGCGTACCTGAACGCCCTGGGCGACGTCACCGGCAAGCGCGTCCTCGAACTCGGCTGCGGCGCAGGCCAGTGGTCCAGGGCGCTCGCCGCCGAGGGCGCCACCGTGGTCGGGCTCGACCTGTCCGAGGCCCAACTCGCCGCAGCGGCCCGCGCGATGGGAGCGATCCGCTACCCGCTGGTGCAAGGCGCCGCCGAACAACTCCCCTTCGCCGCCGACAGCTTCGACCTGGTGTTCTGCGATTTCGGTGGGCTCAGCTGGGCACCCCCGCACCTGGCCGTGCCGCAGGCCGCACGCGTCTTGGGCCGAGGCGGGCGCCTGGTGTTCAACGTCGCCAGCCCATGGTTCGAAGCCTGCTACGACGAAGCCGCCGGCCGCGTGACCACGACGCTGCAGAAGGACTACTTCGGGCTGAACACCATCGCCGAAGACGACGGTGCGACCAGCTATCAGCTCACCTACGGCGACTGGGTCAAGGTCCTGCGCGGCGCGGGTCTCGTCATCGACGATCTCATCGAGCCGCGGCCCGAACTCGGAACACCCAACGGTTACAACGAAACCGACCCGCCCGACTGGGCACACCGCTGGCCGGCGGAACTGCTCTGGGTGACCCACAAACCGTAAGTTCCGCCGCGCCGATACGTGCGGGCATCCCCTCGCCGGGCAGGCCTGGTGGTGCTTCGTCAGGTTTTGGTTCTGTCGGTCGGCAGGGGTCGGTGGCAGGTGGTGCAGGTGCCGGTCCAGCGCTGCAGCAGGTCCTGGAGTAGGTCCAGGGCCCGGTACAGGGTCAGGTCGGCGTGTGGGCTTTCGGGTCGAGTCGCCGCGGGGCGGGTGGGCAGTGTGGTTACGGCGTCGGAGCCGACTTGGGTAGTTCCGATCGCACACTGGCAATGCGGCCCGATGGCCTTGACCTGACCCCTGCGGAGGCATGGGAACGCTTCATCCGCCTCTCAGAGCCCCCCATCAGTACCGCGGCGGCGGGAGGCTCTGGGGACAGAACCGCGAGACTTCTGCAGCGCTCTGCTGCTACCTGCGCAATGGAGTCGGTGCCGTGGCGGAGCGCGACAGGGGCAGGGAGCACATGACGAGGCCTAGGCCACTGGAGCCGAGACGCGGCCTGCCGCGGCGACGACGCGGACGCGCCGTTCGCCGTCGGGTCCGGCGAGCCGACGGACCGCCGCTCGCGGCTGAACGCATAGTCGAAGTCCAGGGATGAGACGGAAGAGCTGGACGGGAGCTTCATTGTGACCACACCACGGATCGACTACCGGGCGTTGTTCGCCGCGACACCCAGCCCGTACCTGGTGCTGGACACCGACTTGGTGATGGTCGAGGTCAATGAGGCCTACCTGCGGGCCACCGGCCGGACCCGGGAAGAACTGATCGGCCGGTACCTCTTCGATGTCCACCCCGACAATCCAGCCGATCCGGACGCCGACGGGGTGCGCAATCTACAGGCCTCCCTGCAGCGCGTGATGCGCTCGAAGGAGCCGGACACGATGGCGGTGCAAAAGTACGACATCCCGCTTTCCGGCCGTCCGGGAGTGTTCCAGGAGAAGTGGTGGTCGCCGATCAACACCCCCGTGATCGGGGATGACGGAGAGGTGCAGTGGATCATCCACCGGGTCGAGGACATGACCGAGTTCCTGCTGACTCGGCCCCGCCGCCTCAAACCCGGCGACCCGAGCGGAGAGCACAAGGCGATGGAGGCCGAACTGTTCGCCCGCCTGCAGGAACTGCAGCACCTCAACGAGGAACTCCGCGAAGCCCACGACCGAGAACGCCGTATCGCCCTTACCCTCCAAAAAGCCATGCTGCACTCCCCGGACCTGCCTGGCCACCGTGAGATCGCCGTGCGCTATCTGCCTGCCACCCGATCCCTCAATGTATGCGGCGACTGGTACGACGTGGTGGACCTGTCCGATGAGCGATTCACCGTCGCGGTCGGCGACGTGGTCGGGCACGGCCTCGAGGCCGCCGCCGTCATGGGGATGCTCCGCAGCACCCTCTCTGCCGCCGTCCGTGCGACGGACGAACCCGGCAGAGCGATGGACGTTCTCAGCCTGTACGCCAGCACCTTCGAGGGGGCAATGGCCGCGACCGCGGCCAAAGCCGTCATCGACACCCGACGCCGGCACATCACGTACACCTGCGCCGGTCACCTCCCGCCCCTCCTGGCCCGGCCGGACGGCATCGTCATGTGGCTCGATCAGGCCACCGACCCTCCACTGGGTGTCCTCCCAGACCTCCCGCAGCGCCCCGAGGCCACGACGCCCTACACCCCGGGCGACACCCTCGTGCTGTACACCGACGGACTCATCGAACGCCGAGGGGAAGACATCGACGCCGGCCTGCACCGCCTCGCCGACGCCCTCACCCTGCACGCTTCTCTCGGCCCAGACCAGTTGGCCGATGCGCTGCTCAACCGCCTGGGCGTGGCCGACGGCGGGCAGGACGACATCGCTCTGATCATCGTCAGCCTGTGAACCGGCCTTGCCCGCTCGACCTCAACCCATCTCACACCGCTCGCCGGTCTCCGGACGTCACCGCGGCCCGCCTCCATCCCGCTGTCGGCCGCCACGGCCCCCATCCGTGCAAGCCCGGTCGAAGCTTGTCACAGCGACAGGCGCCACCGGCCACACGGTTCTGTGCGGCCGGTGGCGCCGGAGTCCGTCCCCTGTCAGAGGTCGGGGCGACAGGGCGCCGGACCATGTGCATCCGGCCGAGCCGGACGTGCTGGTTCAGCCGAACATGCCGACCTGGTAGCTGCCGGCCGGCTGCTGGTTGATGATGTTGATGCGGTTGTAGGCGTTGATCACGGCGATCTGGGAGACCAGCGCGGCGAGTTGGTCCTCGTCGAAGTGCTTGGCGACGTTCGCCCAGGCCTCGTCGGTGACCCCGCCGGCCGCGTCCGCGACGCGGGTGCCCTGTTCGGTCAGCTCCAGCACGGCGCGCTCGGCCTCGGTGAAGACCGTCGCCTCCCGCCAGGCCGCGACCAGGTTGAGCCGCACCGAGGTCTCGCCGGCGTGGGCGGCCTCCTTGGTGTGCATGTCGGTGCAGAAGCCGCAGCCGTTGATCTGGCTGGCGCGGATCTCCACGAGATGCCGGACGGTAGCCGGCAGCGTCGAGTCCGACAGAGCCTTGCTGGCGGAGACGAGGTGCTTCAGCACCTTGGTCCCGACGGAGTTGCCGTAGTAATTGAGACGAGCGTCCATGGTTTCTCCCAGGAGAGTTGTTGTGACGCAGTACTGACCGGACAGCCGAGCGAGGTGTGACATCGCCGGGCCGTCCGGCTGCTCCGGGATGCCGAGGGCCGTGTCGGAGGGCCCGTGAACTGACTCGAGAAACGCCGATATCGTCGGCGCCCCCGCTCGACCTGGGGCAGGACGAGCGAGATGGGGCCACCGGCCACATCCGCGGCGGAGTACCCGAGACGCCGCTCAGCGGCCTGGGCCCATGCGGGTACGGTCCGCTGCTCGCCGAGCAGTGCGATCGCCGACTCGGTCTCCTTGAGGACATACACCCGGTCACCAAGTGTCACATTTCCGGTGCTGGTAGTCATCGAATGTTCACTTCAGCCAAGTGGAAGACGAGTGTCGCCGGTGCGTTACGTTCGTCGATGCCCTATGTGCGTTTCGCGTAATCGACCGGAAGGCGCTCAGACCGGTGACAGCCGGCCTTGGGTGCCGTGCGTGGCCCTCGCCCTTGCCGCAGGTGTGACAGCGGTCTCCCGTGCGGAAGTGTCACAACAGTGGCACGAGCCCTGTCGTAGGGAACGAGTGGCTGACTTCGCCCTCACGAATACCGAAGGGGACACCGGCACGTCTCCCCGCCCCATCCCCACCATCTCCGACAGGAAGACCGCCATGAGTGACCCGGTCCGGTCCGCAGAGGCCTCTGGGACGAGCGAGCTAGACCAGCTGCCCGACCGCGACGTCGAGGAGACCGCCGAATGGCAGGCCTCGCTCGACGCCGTCATGAAGAGCGCGGGGCCGGAACGGACGGTGTTCCTGCTGCGACGCCTCCACGAGCACGCGGCCAGATCCGGACTGGCCCTGCCCCGGCTCGTCTCCTCGGACTACATCAACACGATCCCGGTGTCGGCGCAGCCGGCCTATCCCGGGGACGTCGCCATGGAATCCCGGATCACCGCGCTGAACAGGTGGAATGCGGCAGTGATGGTGACCCGCGGATCACACCTGGGTCTCGGCGGACACATCGCCACCTACGCTTCGGCGGCATGGCTCTACGAGGTCGGGTTCCAGCACTTCTTCCGCGGCAAGGACGAGGACGGCTCCGGCGATCAGCTGTTCGTCCAGGGCCATGCGTCGCCGGGCATCTACGCGCGCCTCTTTCTGGAAGGACGCCTGAGCGAGAACCAGCTCGACGGTTTCCGGCGCGAGGCCGGCGGCAACGGCCTGCCCTCCTATCCGCACCCCAGGCGGCTGCCGTGGTTGTGGGAGTTCCCGACCGTGTCGATGGGGCTCGGGCCGCTGGCCGCCATCTACCAGGCGAGGTTCAACCGCTATCTGCACGACCGGGGCATCAAGGACACATCACGGTCACGGGTGTGGGCCTTCCTCGGTGACGGGGAGATGGACGAGCCCGAATCGACGGCCGCGCTGACACTCGCCGCTCGTGAGGGTCTGGACAACCTCACCTTCGTCATCAACTGCAACCTGCAGCGCCTGGACGGTCCGGTGCGGTCGAATTCCAAGATCGTCCAGGAACTCGAGGCCCGTTTCCGAGGAGCGGGCTGGCATGTGGTGAAGTCGCTGTGGGGTGAGGCCTGGGACTCCGTGCTGCAGCAGGACGACGCCGGCGCCCTCGTACACCGCCTCGGTGAGGTCCCCGACGCCCAGTTCCAGACGTACGCCGCGCGGGACGCGGCCTATGTACGCGAGCACTTCTTCACCGGTGACGCGCTCTCCGCCGTCGCCGCGAGGCTGAGCGACGCCCAGCTCACCGAGATGTTCACGAACTCGCGCGGCGGTCACGAACCCCTGAAGGTCCACGCCGCCTACCGGGCCGCGGTGGGGCACAGGGGAGAGCCGACCGTGATCCTCGCCCAGACGGTGAAGGGACACACCCTGGGGCCGGACTTCGAGTCGCGCAACGCCAACCACCAGATGAAGAAGCTGACGACGGCGCAGTTCCACCGCATGCGCGACGTACTGGAGTTGCCCATCCCGGACAGCGCGCTGAGCGGGGACGTGGTGCCGTTCTGGCACCCTGGCGAAGATGCGCCGGAGGTGCGCTACCTGCGGGAGCGCCGCGCTGCTCTGGGAGGCTCCGTCCCGGTGCGCAGGGCGGTCGCCAAACCCCTGCCACAGCCGCCGTCCCGGCCCTTCGAAGCCCTGCAGAAGGGTTCCGGGAAGCAGGAGATGGCCACGACCATGGCGCTCGTCCGCCTGGTCAAGGATCTGATGCGCGACCCGGAGACGGGGCACCGCTGGGTGCCCATCATCCCGGACGAGGCCCGGACGTTCGGCATGGAGTCCCTGTTCCCGACGGCCGGGATCTACTCGCACGACGGCCAGAACTACGCACCCGTCGACGCGGATCAGCTCCTCTACTATCGCGAGGCCAAGACCGGCCAGCTCATCGACGAAGGCATCACCGAGGCCGGCTCCATGGCCGAGTTCACCGCGGCCGCGACCTCGTACGCCACTCACGGTGAACCCATGATCCCCTTCTACATCTTCTACGCCATGTTCGGGTTCCAGCGCACCGGTGACCAGTTCTGGGCGCTGGCCGACCAGTTGGGGCGCGGCTTCGTCATCGGCGCGACAGCCGGCCGCACGACGATGACCGGCGAGGGGCTGCAGCACGCCGACGGGCATTCCCATCTGCTGTCGTCCACCAATCCGGCGGCGGTGAGCTACGACCCGGCCTTCGCGTACGAGATCGCGGTGATCGTCAGGGACGGGCTGAGGCGTATGTACGGCGAGGAGCCCGAGGACGTCTTCTACTACCTGACGGTCTACAACGAGCCGAAGTCCCAACCGCCCATGCCTGAAGGGTCGTCGATCGAGGAGGGAATCCTCCGGGGCATCTACCGCTTCAGGCGGGCCGCCTCCCACGATGCCGGGCCGGCCATCCAGCTGCTGGCTTCGGGAACGGCGATCCACTGGGCCTTGGAGGCGCAGGATCTCCTCGCGTCGCACTGGGGCGTCCACGCCGACGTGTGGTCGGTGACCTCATGGACGGAGCTGCGCCGCGACGCGCTGCGCGCCGACCGGGCGCGGCTGCGGGGTGAGCGGCGCGACCCGTACGTGACGCGAGCGCTGGCGGGTGCGCGAGGCCCGGTCCTTGCCGTGAGCGACTGGATGCGGCAGGTGCCCGACCAGATCAGTCAGTGGGTCGAGCAGGACTACTCGTCCTTGGGGACGGACGGCTTCGGCCTGTCGGACACCCGGGACGCGGTGCGCCGCTACTTCCATGTGGACGCCGAGTCGATCGTGGTGGCGGCGCTGGACCGGCTGGCAGGGACCGGGGCGATCGACGCGGAGACGGTCACGAAGGCCCGCGACCGCTACGGCTGGCGGGACTGATCCGGAGTCGCTACCGCCCGCCTCACCCACCGTCTCGGCACCCGCGGCGACTTCGCACCGGGTGCCGTGCCGTGCGCGAGGTCGCCCGGTGCGGACGTACGGTGCCGTCGGCAACTACAGGTCGTTCGACGGCGACGCCGCCACGCACGAGGGCGTCGCTTGGGCGTACGACTTCCCGACGACATGGCCGCGCGGCGGCTC
Organism: Streptomyces sp. NPDC025784; assembly: GCF_055558435.1. NCBI lineage: Bacteria > Bacillati > Actinomycetota > Actinomycetes > Kitasatosporales > Streptomycetaceae > Streptomyces > Streptomyces sp. NPDC025784. The sequence goes on along the minus strand of NZ_JBVHMN010000028.1, from coordinate 112,958 downwards.
AGGCGACGCCGGCGCGACGGACAGCGCGCCCCCGCTCACGGCCACAGGGCCGGTGTGCGGGGGCGCGGCGGCGTGTGACCGGGATCCCGTCACACGTGCGTCAGAACGAGGCCGTTCAGTGGCGGGTCACCTGGGGAGCGATGTCCTCGGTGAATCCCTCGCCTGTGGTGGACGCGAACTTGTCGGCCTTGGCGGGGGCGGTGCCGCAGAACGCGGCCTCCAGCGTGCCGCCGAGGATGGTGTTGACGGTTCCGTTGTTGGAGGTGTTCGCCATCGACGTCATGCTGCGCTTGCCGTCAGCCGTGGTGAAGGCGTACGTGTAGTAGCCCTGGACGGTGCCCGTGTGACCGTACACCGTCACCCCGCAGGAGAGCTTGCGGGCGCGCAGGCCGAGTCCGTAGGACTGGGTGCCGTCCGCGTTGACCGGAACCATGCGCATCATGTCCTCCAACTGCGCTTTGGGTACGAGCCTGCCGGAGACGAGGGAGCAGAAGAACCGGTTCAGGTCGGCCGCGTTGGAGATGACCGCTCCGGCCGACTGCCCCCACGAGACGGTCTGCTCGGTGGAGTCCACCAGCGGCAGCGTGGTGTCGTCCTGACGCAGGTAACCGCGTGCGTAGGAACCGGAGATGGTGGTCTGCGGGTGCACGTAGGAGGTGTGCTTCAGCTGCAGCGGCTCGAAGATGCGCTGCTGGTAGTGAGTGGCCATCGGCACACCGGTGACATGCTCGATGAGCTGGCCCAGCACCACGAAGTTGGTGTTGGAGTAGCTGTAGGCGGCCCCCGGCTCGTTGTTCACCTGGTGGGCCGTCGAACGGTCGATCAGCTCCTGGTAGGTGAACACCTTGTTCCGCACGGACTCGAAGCCGGGAACGGTGGACGCGAACATCTCGTTGGTGTAGTCCCACAGACCACTGCGGTGGCTGAGCAGGTGCCGCACGGTGATGCGGTCGTCCGGCAGCGGCTTCGGGAGGTAGGCGTTCGCCGGGGCATCGAGGTCGATGCGCCCCTCGGCGACCAGCTGCATGAGCACCACCGTGGTGAACGTCTTGCTGACGCTGCCGACCCGGAACCGGCGGTCGGCGTCCATCGCGGCGTGCGTGGCGGTGTCCGCCTGCCCCGACGAGATGCGATAGGTGGAGCTGCCCGCGTCGATACGGGTGAGGGCGCCGGGCGCGCCGCCGGCCATGGCCTGCTTCTGCACGGTGAGGACCGAGGTGACAGAAGGGGCGGGGAGGGGGGAGGTGGCCGCGCTCGCCGGGGAAGCGGCCAGGGTGGCCAGCACGGCGGAGCCTGCGAGCACGACGCTCGCATTCTTGATGTGCATCAGAGTCTTTCTGGTCTGGGATCGGGCGGGGCGCCGTGGCCCGGTCCGATGGAGTCGACGACCGTCACTGGAGGAGAGACTGAGTGACCGTCATGCCGCGCCCCGATATTCACGCGGGGGCGGGCGATGATGCGGCGCCACCACTTGGGCGGCGCCGGATGCATCTTAATACTGTGACACTGTTGCGCGAGTCGGTGGTCATGCGCGCCGCCGATGCCCCACTCATTGGTCACACTGTCCTGGGGCATTCGGCGGCTCTTCGCACCGATCCGAGGTCATCGCCGCCTCAGGCGGCGGCCGAGCACCGTTCATGCGTTGCGCGCCGGCGTTGCTCTCAGCGGGTTCCACCCCAGATGGAGAACGGCCACGTCGTCTCCCAGACCTCCGAAGGGAGCGGCCAGGGACGCGGCGGACGCGACCAGCGCGTCGATGAACTCCTGAGAAGGCAGGTGTGCGTACCGCGTCGCCAGTCCCAGGAGGCCCTCCTCACCGAGGCGTGCGGAGGCATCGGTCCTGCCCTCGAAGAGCCCGTCGGTGAACAGGACGATGCTGTCCAGGGGCGCGAGGTCGATCCGGGTCTCGGCCCAGTCGGTGCACCCGGGAAAGAGGCCGAGCGCGATCCCGGCCTGCGGTTCCACCCACCGGATGTCCTCGGAATGCCGTCGCAGGAGAAGGCCCGGGTGGCCCGCGCTCACCGCCCTGACGGACGTTCCTTCGGGAGGGAACACCAGCGACACGACCGTGGCATAGGTGTCGTCGTCGGCTCTCAGGTCGATCAGGATCCTTTCCAGGAGGCCCAGTTGCTCCATCTGGGACTTGCCGCAGTGAACGGCCGTCCGCCAGGCCACCCGCAGATGAACGGCGAGCGCCGCTTCGGCCGCTCCGTGCCCGGAAACGTCGCCGAGGATCACATGGACGGTCGAATCCTCGGTCTGCACCACATCGAAGAAGTCGCCGCTCAGGAGCGCGTGGGACCGCCCCGGTTCGTAACGGGAGGCCGCCATGAAGTCGTCTCCGCGCAGCACCGGGGCGGGAAGGAGGCTGCGCTCCAAGGAGACACTTTCGCGGGCTGCCGGCGCGTTGGCCTCCGTCCTCGCCGACCTTCCGGCGCCGGACCAGCGGTCCGCACCGCCCCACCGCGATCCGATTCTGCGCGGCCTGCGGTCACGCGCACCCGACATACCCGCCCTCAATTCCTGTTACGCCCTGCGTGGGCCGTACATCAGACAGCGGCGTCAGCGGATGTGTGACATGGGGCGGGCATCGGGTGCCCGGGGTCACACGCGTGGTTCGTCCGGCGACCGAGAGACCCCATGGGCGGTCACCGCGCGGACGCTTCGAGCGACATTGTTTTCCCGCCGGGGCAGAACAGTGTGAAGGTCGTCCGGTCCGGAACGGCGCCCGGCTCCGGTACGCCGCCGCCGGAGGGGCGCGCGGCGCGTCGCGGATCCCTGTGGCCGGACGTTCGCACGTCTCCAAGTACGCCGTCGCCCTCGCACCGCGTCTCTGGCCCCCGTCGGACATCCGGTGGGTCGAGGCCACCGCCCGGCCGGCCGTCTCGTCCCCTCCGGCGGCAAGGCCACGGCGCTGCTGTCCATCGAGGCGTCACAGGAAGGCATCGACCGCCTCATGTGGATCACCGACCCGGCCCGGCCAAGCCGGCACCGTACGTGACCTCACTGCGGTACGACGGCTGAGCACCACCCAGCCAGGCCTCCTCCATGTCACAAAGAGCGCGGCTCGTCGGTCATCCAGTCATCCGTGACCCGGTTCCCCGAACGGAAGGACAGCCGACGTGATGAGGGACATGAACGGCACAGAGAGCCATGTCCATGGAGTGAACCCACCGGGGCCATGGGTGTCCCGCCGCTGTTGCAGCGACGCGGGAGTCCTGCGGTGAGCGACCACATCCCGATTCCCGACCTGCCCACCGAGAAGAACTTCGCGGGCCCGTCGTTCTCCGCCATCTACACGACGACCGTGACCGTCAGCGGCGGCGCAGCCGGGCACGGACGGGCCTCGGGCAGCGCCCGGTCCTCCGACGGGGCGCTGGACCTCAGTCTGCGGATGCCTGTCGAGCTGGGCGGGGACGGCCGGGGGACCAACCCCGAGCAGTTGTTCGCGGCCGGCTGCGCGGCCTGCTACCACGGAGCCCTGAGCCTGGTGGCGCGACAAGCGGCGCTCGATCCTGCCGCCATCACGGTGGACGCGACGGTGGCGTTCGGGCGCGATCCGCAGGACGGTGGCTACGCCCTGCATCTCGAACTCGAGGTCACCTGGCCGGGCATCGCTCCGGAGATCGCCGCGCCCCTGCTGAAGAAGGCCGACTCGCTGAGCCCGTACACGAAGATGGCCGTGCAGGGGACGCCCGTGATGATCACGCTGGCTCCCTGAACCGGCGCGGCTCGGTGGTGCGCACGCCTGCGTGGGCCGGGTGGGCACACCGTGGGAGAAAACATTGTCACACGGGCAGAGGCTCCGCTGTCTTACTGATGACCACGCGGTACCGCATCCCGGGCGGAACTCGCCGCCCTGTTCGTGATCAAGGCACCAGTCCGCCTCTCTCCTGCAAGTGCACTGCTCGTCACCAGCGTGCGGGCCCTCGACGCGGGGGTGAAACAGATGGAGCTGCCCATGCTGAACGTCACAGGGCCCGAGGCCGCGAGCCAGCCCCGCCCCTCACCCTCGTATCGGCCGCTCTCCGGCGTCCTCATCACGAGCATCCGAACCGACGGCGTCCGCGCCCCTGTCACAAACACCCAGGGAGTCCGGTCGTACTCCATGACCAACCAAGGCTTTCGGAGCAATCGTGTCTCTCAGTGAACGACAAACCTCCACCACGGTGCTGGTGATCGGCACGGCGGGAGCGGGCCTGCGGGCGGCGATCGAGCCGGCCGTGGCAGGCGTCGACGTCCTGGCCGTCGGCAAGTGCGCCAAGGAAGACGCCCACACGGCGCTCGCCGCCGGAGGGATCGACGCGGCCCTGGCCACCATGGACGCCGAGGACAGCCGACAGCAGCACGTCGCCGACACCCTCGAGGAGAGTCTGCACGGCGCCAACCGTCTCGGCGGCAACAGCCATCGAACTGCTCGTCTACGGCCGCGTCACCGCACAGGCCGCCGCCCATTACGCGCCGACGTCTCCCTCCCCACCTCGACAGCCATCGCACAAAGGAAGCCGCCTCGCCATGCACAGGAACCGTCACCAGAAGACCCGCTCCGGAATTAGCCGGTACGCAGCACTGGCCGGTGTGTACACCGTTGATCCCATACACAGCAGGATCGGCTTCTCCGTCCGACACGCCATGATCACGAATGTGCGCGGGACGTTCGGCGCTTTCGAGGGGATCCTCCAGCTCGACGGGGCGCGACCGGACCGGTCCAAGGCGTATCTGAGTGTCCAGACCGACAGCCTGGACACGGGCATGGAAGACCGGGACGCGCACCTCATGGGCCCCGACATCTTCGACTCCTCGACATTTCCCCTGATGACCTTCCGGTCCACCGGACTCGTCCCTGTCGGTGGCGACGAGTTCCGTATGTCCGGGGACCTACGGATCAAGGACGTCGAACTACCTGTCACCGTCGACCTCGCGTTCGGCGGGGTCGGCCGGGACCTCCACGGGAACAACCGGGTCGGGTTCGAGGGCACGGCCACCCTGCAGCGGTCCGACTGGGGGCTCACCTGGAACGCGGCACTGGAGACAGGAGGCGTTCTCGTCGGAGACAAGGTGAAGCTGGACCTCGACATCTCGGCAGTGCAGGTGGGCCTGACGCCCGCTGCATGACGACGAACCGCCTGCCGACACATCGGACCCCCACCCTGGGAGTCCGATGCACCCCCGATGCTTTCCGGACTCTTCCCAGAGAGGACGTCTGATGACCATGGCATCCGAGAACCGACTGGCCTTCACGGCCACGGTCGAGGCGCTGACCGCCAAGGCCACCGAGCTCGAAATCCGCGTCCACGAGCTCCACCGGGCGCTCGCCGACCTCAACGTGCGGATGCAGGAGGTGTCCAACGCGCTGTGCCACGCCTCCCGTTCGACAGGCCCGCCCGACGACGGTCTCCCTGATACGGCACCGTAATCAGAACGCGTCGCGTGGACGGGAACGAACGGACGCTTACTTCTTTCTGGCCCGTATGCGCCCTAGATGATCAATTCGAAGGGATGCCTGCGGAGTGTGGGGTGGGCGGCGGCCGAAGCCACCGCGAGACGGTCAGGCGGCGGGCTGCCGGCCCTGGTTGTCGAGGTGGCAGCGAGCGTCAGGCATCTGGGTCGACTTCGGGGTGCGTGAACCGCACGGGCTTGCCCAGCGACCGGGCGTAGGCGATCTCGGCTCGGGTGCTGTCTCCGATGTAGTCGCCGACCACGAGCACCTCATCAGCGAGCCGGATCTTCGCCCGGTGCAGATCGTCGAGTCGAACCTTCAGCGCCGCGGCCTCGACAGGATCGGACCAAAGTTCGTGCGGCGACTTCATGTCACAGCCCGGTTTGACGACAATCCTTCCGGCTTTGGTCTCCCGCAGATCGGCCTCGTTCATGTCGGTCATGAAGCGGGTGGAGCCACAGATCACGACGATACGCGGGAGGCTCAACAGCTTCTTCGCGTCGGCGAGTTTCTCCTCGGGGGTGAGCAGTCGCGGGGATGACACTGGTTCCTCCTGGTGATGTGGTCCAAGGAGTGCCGGCGGAGACGAGAACGAGGGTATCCAACATCGTTTTGTGACGAACGACGTGAACACCCTCGCGGCAGCACTCTCTGCGACGACCGACGACATGCTGAAGGAGCATCCCGAGCTGGCGCCGTGGCGCCCGCCGGTCGGCATTGCGCTCAGCCTGAGCGATGCCGAACTGGTCACCCTCGCAGCGAGCGGGCAGTACGGTGCCCTCTCGCGGCGGCGGGGTGGTGCAGAGCAGTGCCGCCCGGCCGCCGACATCAACCGGTCAGCAGACCCGTCCGCGCCGCCTTCTGGATCAGCGGGGGACGTCATGGGGACGGGAGACACTCACCGCGTGCGAAGCCCGCACCTCCGCGGTGTGGGTGCCGATCTCCCGTAGGAGTGGTCGGCGAGCACGACGGGTCCGTCGATGCCGACCAGGAGTTGTTCGACGTATGCGGCGTCCCTGCGCAGCCCTCGGAGTGGATGTGCCGTGGGTGATTACCGGATGGCCCTCCCGCTTCAGCTTCCTCACGAAGTCGTTCCAGCTGGTGGAATCGGCGAACGCGCCGCCGTGCACGCGCACCTCGGTCGACTTACGGGTTCCCGAGGACGCTGCTCTGCCGGCGCTCGTCGGCGCGACGGACGTGGCAAGGAGTGCGGTGGCGACGGTGGCCGTGGCCAGGAGCGAGGGCGGTTGGGCGCACCTGACCCTGGCGGTGCAGAGCACGAACCGGCGTGCGTCCGATGACCCGTCGGCTGCGGGTCAGTTGGCGTGGAGCGCCGTGCGCAGGGTGCGAACGGCCTGCTCGAGTGCGGCAGTGGCCGCCTGTGTGGACCGGACGGGGTTCAGCATCAGGAAATCGTGCAGGATGCCGTTGTAGCGGACGCTGGTGGTGGGAACCCCGGCCTGCGTCAACTTGCGGGCGTATGCCTCGCCTTCGTCCCGCAGCACGTCGTTCTCGTCGACGATGACAAGCGCCGGCGGCAGCCCTTCCAGATCCTTCAGGTCGGCCCGCAGCGGCGACGCCGTGATCTCGGCCCGCTGCCCGGGATCCGTGGTGTAGCAGTCCCAGAACCAGGCCATGGCCTTGGCGGTGAGGAAGGGGCCGTCCGCGAACTCCCGGTAGCTTTCGGTGTCCTGGGCAGCGTCCGTGACGGGGTAGTACAGCGACTGGTGCACGAAGGTCACGTCGCCGCGCTGCTTGGCCATGAGGGTCAGCGCAGCCGTCATGTTGCCGCCGACGGAGTCGCCGGCGACAGCCATACGCGAGGCGTCCAGGCCGTGCAGGGCTCCCCTGGCCGCGATCCATCGGGCAGCCGCATACGCCTGCTCGATGGCGACCGGGTACGTGGCCTCCGGGGCACGGTCGTACTCGACGAACGCCACGGCGGCATGCGCGCCGACGGCGAGCTCCCGCACCAGGCGGTCATGGGTACCCGCGTTGCCGAGCACCCAGCCCCCGCCGTGCACGTACAGGACGACCGGCAGGGAGCCCACGGCGTCGACGGGCTTCACGATACGCACCTGCACATCACCGACCGCCGCCGGCACCGTGACCCAGTCGTCCCGGACGTCGGGCATCTCGACAGGCGCCGACTGCACGTAGTCAAGGACCTTCCGAGCGCCCTCAGGACCGAGTTCGTACAGGAAAGGCGGCTGGGCCGTCGCCTCCGCAAGCTCCTGAGCTGCGGTTTCGAGAACGGGCTTGTTCATGGTCTGCTCCTGTGGGTGGTCAAGCCTGTGTGCTGCTTCCACCCGTATGACCGGGCACCTCTCGCAGGTGTGACGCGGCGCACTGGAAGGTCTTCACTCATCCGTACAGTGATTATGGTGTGATCGATAGGTCGGCGGCTTCACACTGTGCACAGGCCAACGTGACCTCCCCCGGATCCGATGTCCAGCGCCAGTCCCGTCGTGAGCGGGAAGGTCCGGGGGGAGCGGCAGCCCGGCCAGGACTTCGACCCTGCCCTCACCACACCGTTTTCGCCGCACGGTCACTGGAAGAAGGACGCGTTCTGCGAGCAACACGGAGACCCACGCCGGCGAGCTGAACCTCATGACCGGCGGCTTCGGGATCAGCCGCTCTGAGGTCTCCACGCAGCGCACCACCGTGCACGGTCTGCAACTGTGGGTCGCTCTCCCCGAGAAGCACCGCCTTACTGGCTCTAACAAAAGCGGTTTGATCATGTGACTGTTGGCTTGATCGTTCGTTGATGTGGGCATGGGGAAGCGTCAGTCGCGGCCGTGGATCGTGTCGGACGAACTGTGGTCGCTCATCGAGCCATTGCTGCCCGAGCCGCCGCCGAAGCAGGTGGAGGGACGGCCGCGGGTGCCGGACCGCCAGGCCCTGTGCGGGATCCTGTTCGTCCTGCACACCGGCATCCAGTGGGAGTACCTGCCCCAGGAGCTCGGCTTCGGCTCGGGCATGACGTGCTGGCGCCGACTGGCGGCCTGGAACGAGGCCGGTGTCTGGGACCAGCTCCACCAGCTGCTGCTCAACAAGCTCCGGTCGAAGAACCAGCTGGACTGGTCGCGGGCGGTGATCGACTCCTCCCACGTCAGGGCCGCACGCAGGGGCCCAAGAGCGGACCCAGCCCGGTCGACCGCGCACGTCCGGGCAGCAAGCACCACATCATCACCGACGGGCAGGGCATCCCGCTCGCAGTGTCGCTGACCGGCGGCAACCGCAACGACGTCACCCAACTCCTGCCGCTGCTGGACAAGATTCCCGCTGTGGCGGGAGCTGTCGGCCGGCCGCGCAGGCGGCCCGACATGCTCTTCGCGGACCGGGGCTACGACCATAACAAGTACCGCCGGCTGCTGCGGCAGCGCGGGATCCGCCCGGTGATCGCCGAACGAGGCCAGCCGCACGGCACCGGTCTCGGCACCTTCCGGTGGGTCGTCGAGCGGACGATCTCCTGGCTGCACGGCTTCCGCCGCCTACGGATCCGCTGGGAACGACGCGACGACATCCACGAGGCCTTCCTCGGACTCGCCGTCTGCCTGATCACCCACCGACACGTCCAGAGGCTTTGTTAGGGCCAGTTAGGGCCTGTCTGACAAATGATCAGGGAGTGACCCATGTCGGAGGGACCAGGGGTAGAGTGGCGCCGCTTCCACTGCTCCGTGGCCACCGGGGTCGCGGACGCTGAAGAGCCTGCTGGTTGAGATGCAAAGGAAACGTGTGGCGGGGCGACAAACAAAGTTGGTGGGCTTGCCGGTTTCTTTCGACCGACCGCTGCGCCTGTTTGCCTACATCATTGGGCACAGCCAGGTCCTGCTTCGTGGCGAGCAGGACATCGAGGCCGGCCTGCCAACCACGGTGGAGATTCTTTTCAGAGATGTCGGCACGCTCTCGGTCCGCGATCACTACCGAGCACTGACCGTACGACTCGCCTCCCCAACGGAGGAGGAGCAGCTTCGGGCTGCGGATTCTCGCCCCTGGTACGACTGGCGCGCGTTCATCCTGGAAACCGAGTCCGGTAACAACGGCCATGTAGTGGCTGGCGCGATGTACTGGGCGGAGAGTTCCTCGCCCGCCGATTACAGCAGCTTCCTGATTCCCGAGTACGATCTGCCGCGGTTTCGACCGGACCGGCCTATGCCGGCTGAACCGGCCACCATCTACACCACTTTTCCGCGCGGTTGAGGCGTGTCAGATAATCGATCTTGTGGCAGGTCGAGAAGGTGAGTTGACGGACGCGGCGTGGGAGCGCATAGAGCCCCTGTTGCCGCAGGTAGACAGGCGTGGCCGTCCGTGGCGTGATCACCGCCAGGTGGTCAACGGCGTGCTGTGGCGGTTGCGGACCGGGGCTCCGTGGCGGGATCTGCCCGAACGGTACGGGCCGTGGCAGACCGTCTACGAGCGGTTCGCCCGCTGGGAGGCGGACGGGACCTGGACATAGTTGCTGGGGCACGTCCAGGTCCGCGACGACGCGGTGGGCCAGGTGGAGTGGACCGTGTCCGTCGACTCCACGATCAACCGGGCCCACGAGCACGCCGCCGGGCCCGCAAAAGGGGGCCGCAGACGGGCACGAACTGGAAGATCCGGGCCGCTCGCAAGCGCGCCAGGTCCTCGGCCGGTCCCGAGGCGGGCTGACCACCAAGGTCCACCTCGCCGTCGACGGCCGGGGTCTGCCCCTGTCGATCGTGCTCACGCCCGGCAACACCAACGATGCCACCGCGTTCAGCCGGGTCCTCGACGGGATCCGCGTTCCCCGGGCCTCCGCGGGCCGCCCACGCACGACACCGGAGCGGGTGCTGGGCGACAAGGCGTATTCCAGCCGGGCGATCCGCCACCTGCTGCGGCGCCGAAGCATCGCCACCACCATCCCCGAACGCCGCGACCAGGTGGCCAACCGCCGCCGACGCGGAATCCTCGGCGGCCGGCCGCCAGCCTTCGACAAGGACATCTACCGCGACCGCAACGTGGTCGAACGATGCTTTGCCCACCTGAAGCAGATCCGCGCCATCGCCACCCGGTTCGACAAACTCGCCGACCGTTACCGTGCCGGACTCGTCCTGGCCTCCCTGATCCTCTGACTCCGCGAACCCGCCAGGTGATCATTTGTCAGACAAGCTCTAGGGCACCGGACTTCCGGCACGACGCGTGTCTGTGGCCGCCTGGGAGAATCGGCGTCGATGTCGTCAGGTCGTACAGCCGGGGACGCCGCCGGTGCAGTCGTCCGGGCGGTTGTCGCGCACCGTGGAGTCGTCCAGCGTCACCGTGCCGCCGCCGTTGGAGATGCCGCCGCCGCTGTTCGCCGCCGTGTTGCGCTCCACTGTCGAGTCGTTCAGCTGCATCGTGCCCTGGTTGAGGAGGCCGCCGCCGTCGGTGGCCGTGTTCTCGACCACCGTGGAGTGGCCGAGCGTTGCCGTGCCGGCGTTGTAGATACCGCCGCCGCTGGCGTCAGCGGTGTTGTTGCGTACGGTGGACCTGTCGAGCTTCGCCGTGCCCTCGACGACGAAGATGCCGGCGGCGTAGGTGGCCGCGTTCTCCTCCACCGTGGAGTGGTTCAGCGCCAGCGTGCCCTTGCTGAAGATGCCGCCGCCGTTGGAAGCGGTGCCGTTGCCGGTTGTCGCGGTGTTGTTGCCCACCGTCGAGTTGTTCAGCGTCACCGTGCCGCCGTCGTTGTAGATGCCGCCGCCGCCACTCACTGCCGTGCCGTCGAGGCCACTTGCCGCGGCGTTGTTGCCCACCGTGGAGTCGTTCAGCGTCACCGTGCCGCCGTCGTTGTAGATGCCGCCGCCACCACTGGTGCCGCTCGTCGCGGTGTTGAACCGAACCGTGGTGTGGTCCAGCGTCACCGTGCTGCCGCCGGTGTTGGAGATGCCGCCGCCCGCGACCGCGGTGCCGTCGGCGATGGTCAGGGAGGACAGCCACACCCGGGCGGCGTCGGTCACCGTCACGGTGGCGCCGGCGTGGTTGCCGTCGAGGACCGCGTGCCCCCGACCGATCAGGGTCAGGTCGTTGGCGAGGGTGAAGGGGCCGACGCAGGTCCCCTTCACCCGTAGCGTCGCCCCTGGCGCTGCACTGGTGATCGCGCGCTGCAGGGCTTGGGGGTCGTCCTCGCCGTTCACGCCGGAACCGTTCTTGTCCGTGGCCGCGGCGGGGCCCCCGACCAGGCCGAGCGCCCCCACGGTCGCCATGACCGCCGCCCATCGCCGCCGGGCCGCCCCGGGTGCTCGCATCACCATCTGTGTCCTCGAGTTCGGCGCGCGGGCGCCCGGCGCTCGTCCTTGTGCGAGGGAACCTGCCTGGACGCCCCGACGTCAGAGATGCTGCCCCTGGTGGGCGGGGGCCTCCCGCAGGCGGCCATGGCGTCCGCCGAACAGCCGAAGTCGGCGACCGGCATGGCTCAGGAACCGTGCTCGGCGGACCCCGCGGGAGGTGCTGTCCGGGTGTCGACACGGGCTTCGTGACCACGAACCCGAAGGTGTTCAGTGCCGGCAACGCGCGTCGGGAATCGACGTCGGTGAACGGTACGGCCGATAGATTCCGACACACGGTTGATCCAGACACCCCTCCCACATCGAGGACGGCAGCGTCCTTGCCGTGACGGGCGGCGGCCGTGGCCTGAAATCCGGAAGAACACCTTTCCCTTTTGTGCAGCCGGGAGACACGAATGAACGTCGAGTTCGCCATCGAACGGCGCACAGCGGTGCGACTGGCAGGAATGATGGCACTCGGGGCGAGCGGTGCATTCGTGGCAGCCTGCACGGGTACGGGCTCCTCGAAATCCCGTCCGGCGGGAAAGCCTTTGCCGGCGCCCACGGGGAGCGACTTCATCTTCGGGTACGGTTCGCTGATCCAGCGAGCATCGCGAACGTCGACCTGGGCCAAGGCGGAGGAAGCTGTGCCGGTGGTGGTCCGGGGAATCAGCCGCGGCTGGTACGACAGGGTGGACACGGTCAGTTGGAGCCCCACGTACCTCGGTGCCGTCTCCAAGGAGGACGCCCGATGCAATGGCGTCATCTTCCCCGTCACCCCGGAGGAACTCAGGGACTACGCACGACGTGAATCCGGATACCGTCCCACGCGGATCCCGTCACGCAACATCACCGTGCTGGACGGCAGCACAAGTCCGCCCGTCGGCACCGTATGGTATTTCGCCAACGTCACCCGACGTTATCCGAGCGAGCGATACCCCATCGTCCAGTCCTATGTGGACGTGTGCCTGGGCGGCTGCCTGGAAAACGAGGAGCGCTTTCCGGAAGCCCGAAAAGCCCAGTTCGCCAAAGAGTTCATCAGAACCACGTCCGACTGGCGGGCGCCCTGGTTCAACGACCGGATCTACCCCTGGCGACCCACGGTCCACGTTCCCAGGGCCAACACCATCGACACACTGATCCGTGACGAACTCGGCGAGGACCTCTTCGACCAGATCACCCTTCCCCGTAGGTGAACAGGCACGGCGCACGGGTGAGGACAGTTTCACAAAGGTGTCACAACATCTGCCGCTGTCCGGTCTGTAGGGGTGAGCGCGCGAAGATGTGGCGCGCGATCATCCCGCCGACCAGGCGTCATGTCTGCTGAAGCCTTCCTGAACGCCGTGGAGGTCCTTCAGCGCGGGCTGCGTCGAGTGGTGCCGTGTGAGAGGGAGGATGCCGTATGGACCGTGCGGATGACGCGGTGCCGATCGTGGAGCTGCTCGACGAGCGGCGGCATCTGCTCGATGTCGCGCATTGGATGCTGGGCAGCAGCAGCGAGGCCGAGTGCGTGATCGACGAGACCTACCGCCGCTGGTACGAGCTGCCTCGCCCGGCGCGGGCACAGATCGCCGCCCCCCGTTCGTGGCTCGCACAGGTCGTCGGCGGCATCTGCCTGGCCAGGCTGTCCCTGCCCGGACCGGGCAAGAGCGATCCCCGGAACCATGGGGAGACGCGGACGGGTGCGGAACGTCCCGACGTAAAGCTTCAGGAGGCGGTCGGCGAGGTTCTGCGCGGTGCGCTGGCCTCGCTGTCTTCGGCCGAGCGGGCGGCGTTCATCCTCAATGACGTCTTCGGCCGGGCGCCGGACAGGGCCGTGGGGACCGGGGGACAGCCGGAGCGCGCCGACCCTGTACTGCGCAGCCTGGGAGCGCGACGCCCGCAGCGCACGGCAGCGCACCAGCACGACACGGTGGCCCGCGCCTTCCGGCAGGCATGGCTGACGCAGGACGCGGCACTCCTGACCTCCTTGCTGGCGCCCGATGCGACAGCACTCTTCGACGGCGGTGGCAAGGTCCGGGCCCTGGTCACGCCCGTGCACGGCAATCGGCAAGTCGCCCGCAGCCTGCTTTCACTGCTGCCCGGTTCCCCACGCACCAGCCTGGACACCCGGTCCGTCAACGGACGGACCGGCCTCGTGGCGACCTGCGACCACCAGGTCGCCGCGGTCATCAGCCTCCACATCGCCGACCACCGCATCACCCACGTCTGGGCCACCCTCAACCCGGACAAACTCCGGCCCTGGAACCAGCCACGCACCCCCTCCCGGCCCGCCGAAGGCGGATGACGACGCCGCTGAGCACGTGAGGAATGAGGCGTGAGACCATTGTTCACACGTTGGTGCACGCTGCGTCGAGACGGCACGGGCAGTGCGTGCGAATGGACGATGAACGTGGGATAGCACCCACCACGACCTGCGGATACTGCTCCCGTGGGTAACCACTTGGAGTGGCGAAACTTGTCACACGAAGCGGGCGGTTCCGGTCTAGAGATCAGATGCGATGGGAGCAGCCGTGGCCACAGGAGACCACAGCCCCTGGGGCAGCCGGGCAACCGACGACGGAGCGGGCCATCGTGCGGTGGCCGTATGACCACGCCGCTCCACCGCACCGACATCCGGAGGATGGGAGACAGCAGGACCATGCAGCAGGAGACGTCCCGCTCGGAAAGCACTCTCGAAGAGGCCGTTTCCGTGTTCGTGGAGCTCCGTCCGCGTCTCTTCGGTATCGCATACCGAGTGCTGGGAAGCGCGGTCGAGGCAGAAGACGTGATTCAGGAAGTGTGGCTGCGCTGGCAGAAGACCGACCGTTCGACGGTGGTCAGCCCTGTGGCGTTTTTGTCGAGTGCGACCACCCGGCTGGCCATCAACGTGGCTCAGTCCGCCCGTGTGCGCCGCGAGATCTACATCGGTCCATGGCTGCCCGAGCCCCTCGACACGAGCACCGACCCGGAGGCGGGAGCCGAGCGTGCCGAGGCCCTCGAACTGGCACTGCTCCTCCTGATGGAGAGACTCACTCCCACCGAGCGCGCCGCGTACGTGCTCCGCGAGGCGTTCGACTACGCCTACGCCGAGATAGCGGAGATCCTTCAACTCAGCCTGGTCAACGTGCGGAAGATCGTGAGCCGGGCCCGCCGGCATCTCTCGACCGGCCGGCGAGTCACCGTGGACACGGACGAGCACCGCAGGCTCCTCGAAGCTTTCGTCGCGGCGGCGCAAACGGGAAATGTGGCCGAGCTCGAGGCCCTCCTCACTCCGGACGCCATCAGTCTGTCCGACGGCAACGGCCTGCGAGGTGCCGCTCGCCTGCCCGTTCTGGGCCGCTCACGCGTGGCGAACCTGGCGACGGCCACCCAGCAGTTCTGGCGCGACGCGGAGGTCCGCGCCGTGCAGGCCAACGGACGGCACGCCGTGATGATCTACCGGGACGGCCGGCCCACGACCTTCCTGACGATCGCGGCGTCGCAACGGGGCATTCACCAGCTGATGTGGGTGTTCACCCCCAGCAAGATCGCCGCATTCCTCGACTCGTACTCTCGCTCCACGTCGGCGCTCGGCGCTCGGCCTCCACGTCGGCGCTCGGCGCTCGACGCTCTCAAGGACGCATCGTAGCCACGACGTGATCGCACCGATGGCACCGTGTTCCACGCTGCCTGTTTCACCTGTGTTCCGGAGTGCACTCCTGCATATGATGACTCGGGGGGAACCCATCCCGGCGTTCCGGCCGAACAGCACCGCAAGCGGGTCGGCAGGGGCGTGACACGAAGGGTCGAGGATGAGAGGAACACATGGTCTCCGGCACCCGCGCTGCGCACAACATTGAGATCACCGCTGAGAGTCTCCAGGAGGAACTGGCACGCCTGCAGGTTCAGAAGCAGGCGCTGGAGAGGGAACTGGCCGCGGTCGTAGCGCACCTCGGCTCCGTCCAGCGGGCCCTCAGCGCGATCGAGGGCCTGATGCTCACTGCGCCCGACTCGGTCCCCTTGGGCGCTCCCCGTGGTGCGGCTGCCGGCGCCGACCAGGTATCGGCACCCGCGAAGCCACAAGCGGACCTGGCCTCCTCTGCGCCGGCCGACGCCGCGCCGAAGAAGGCCGCACCGCGGATCGGGCAGCCCGAGAGCCGGCAGGACGCCAAACGGCGTTCCGCCTCCGATGCTGCCGACGGACAGCGGAAGTACGGGGAGCTCACCGAGCAGATCCTCGAGTATTTCGGCACGGTCGGCCAGGCGGATGTGCGTGCGCGCGACGTGGCCGCGGCGCTCGGCCGCGATGCCGACAACGGGAGTATCAACGCGGTCCGGAGCACACTCGATCGCCTGGTCGGCACGTCGCGTGTCCGCCGCACCGGCCGGGGGCTCTACCGCGCCACACGCTCCTAGCGTCCGGCGGAGACTTCACCCATTGGCGCGGAGACATGACCGGCGCGGCTCCTGCACCGCGAGCAATGTCCGGGCGCCACCCAAGGTGCGGTGGCGCCCGGGACGGGTCGCCTGCTCGGCTCTAGGACAGCAGGTGACAACGCGTTCCGGAACCCTCACGGGGGGATCGTGTGACGCCAGGCCCGAAACGCTGTGTTCAGCATATCAAAACATTTGTTCCGGTCGGCGCAAGCCCTTCCCACAGCGAATATGTTGTGTCGGCTGGCGACAGTGTTACGGCTGGACGGTCAGCCGGCGGTGCCGACGAGCACCGCGATGCACAGGGCGAACATGACCGAGGTGATGAGGGTCGCCGCGCCGTACGCACCACGGCGTAGCTGCGCGTAGCGCTTGGCGTGGTGCTCTTCCACCGCGGTGATGTGGTCCGTGATGTGCCGAGTCATCTTCCGGCACATACAGATCTGCTCTTCCACGTACCACCACTCGATCTCGGCCCGCTGCGTCTCGCTCAGCCCGGCCACGCGCGCGGCGAACTCGGCAGCACGGCAGTGGGCCGTATTGCGATGGGCTTCCCAGTACAGGAATCCTTCGATGTCGGTCAGGCCGCGTGCGGCCTCGTCGCTGGCGTCCACAGGGTCCTCACGGCGGGGAACGGGGCGTCGATCGGCGCAGCGGAAGCGCCCTCGCCGCGACAACACAGTGTGTACGGCCAAGGGCGTCCGCGCCTCGACGATGGATGGCGGAACTGCGTCGGTTCCGACCCCTCACGGGGCACCGGATCAATTCCGCAATTCAGCATATCCCGCTCGCGATTGCGGCAACGGCCGGGGTCCCTGCGTGCGCTCGCCGATCGTGTGACATGCAACTGCACACATGTCACACCCTGAGCGTCTGCCCGGCGTGACCATGCGTGCCGGACCCGTGTCACCGCACCGGACCGGCTACTGCGTGCGCCGCAGACAGTCCTCGTAGCGCGTGGAGGCCACATCAGCGCCCGCCAGGGTGTGCCACCAGCGTGCCGCGGCCCGGCCCGGCCCGGCCCGGCCCGGCTCGTCGAGCGCGACGCCCCCGGGGCCCGCGATGGTACGGCCGGGGAACTGCATCAGACGGGAGAGAAACTGCAGGTCGTCACGGCGAGGACCGGAGGGACTGCAACGCCGCGACTAACTGACCGTTTCGGAATGAGGTTCACAGACGGCGGAGGCATGTGCTCGCATGGGTGCTGCGGTCCCTTGCGGAGAGTGCCTCCCGCGTTGGCTGCCTGCAGGCCCAACCCGCTAGTCGCTAGTGCCGCATCAAGCAACGTTCGCCCTGGTGAGGAACCAAGCCAACACAGCCACGCCGATGGGTAACGCAACAAGGTAGCCGAGGAGGATACCGACGCCCGGATCAGCCAGCGCAGGAAAGGCCCAGTTCACTGCCGCAGCCACGAGCAGTCTCACCGTCGCCAGCGCAAGGAGAGCGGCAACAACAGCAAGCCGACGCGGCGGGCCCGCCTCGCGGTACAACTCAGCCGCAGGCCCGATCGCGATCAGGCCCGTCACGAGAAGGACGAAACCAGTGTCGGGCAGCCACCCGAACGGCCACCCCACCAGAGCGACCAACCCGGAGACAGCAAGGCCGCCCATTTCCAGCGCGACGGTGGACACCACCGGGTGGTCCCACGAGCGGCGTCGGATCGAGCCGCTCCCACTGTCCTTCTCATCGGCCACGTCGTCAGAGTAGCCATCGACAGGGCGAACGTTGCCTGATGCGGCACTAGTGACGTCACTTCCGGCGGCGTGGTCGTAGGGGTGGCAATCCGCTCGCGGCCGCGGCGCTAGGCAACGACCGGGCACGGTTCGCCGACGCCCGGGCGCTGAAGTCGTACGCCGGATCCGCGCCTTTCACCCGGGCCTCCGGCAAAAAAGGCGCTTCGTCGGCCGCCGGTTCGTGAAGAACAACCGCCTCATCAACGCCGGCTTTCTTTGGGCCTTCGCCTCCCTCACCGCCTCACCGGGAGCGAACGCTCGCTACCGGCGCTGACGCGACCACGGAGACTGGCATGCCGCCGCGCAACGGCACTTGCTGAACCGCTTCCTCGGCCGCTCCATCACTGCCTCAAGACCCGGCAGTTCTTCGACGAACAACGTGCCTTCGCGCCGCTGGCTCTGTCTCCGGAAGCGTCGAGCGCTCAGACATGGTCAGGGCCGCTGTCGGCTTGCCGCTTACCCGCCTGCCCTGTCCGCTCCGGTTGCCCTGCTCAACTGGGCGGCGAGACGGACGGCGGTCTTCTCTCCGGCTCGCTGCCTGATCAGACCCTCTTTGGCAGCTGCACGAAGCCAGACCTCCGAGCTGTCCCCATCGGCCTTCAGCACTCGCGCGGTCACCACTACGGGATTCAGACCGCCAGCACCGCCGCTGGCGACAATGCGGATTGTTTCGTCCTCACCCAGGCGAACTGGCACGGTCTCAATGACGTGGCCCGCCCTTACGAGCACACCGGAGACGCGCTTCATCGCATCGTCGAAGGGCAAGGGAACAAGCAGATCGACCTCATGGACGTTCTTCCTCATCAGCTTGGCTACCACTCGGACCAAGCGACCACTACCCCCACCCATTGCGCCGAGAGCAGCAAGCTCCTCAGCCAAGATCTGGTCTTCGCTCTGATCCACGGACCCCCACCCTCACCGACAGACCGCTCCTACCGGGCGACCACATGCTGTTCCACCTGGCAGACCATGGTGACGTATGCCGATCGTTGAAGCACGCCTCGGCTTGCCATCACCCCGACCAGGCAGACGGCTTGACTTGTTGACCCCCCGAGATGTCTTTGAGGGCCCGGACACGCGAGCCGCGCAGCACATACTTCCGGCCGCCGTTCCCGTGCGCGTCGCGGGCTGCGCGGCGGCGTCACCCAGCTCCTTCCGTCCCTCCCCGGCTGAGCCGGCCAGGGTAGTTCCCCGTTCGCGCGGAGACGGTCACACTGGGCGTATGGCGGAGATGGACCTCGAGTGGGACGCACGCATCCGGCACGCGCCGGAGGCTGATCGCCATTCCATGTGCGTCAACTCGTGGGTGCCGCCGGTCGAGGAGCTGCTGTGGCGCACGGCGCGAGCCAGCAGGCTCGTCCGGTTCTACCCGTTCTCCAGCCACAATTCCCTACGCCTCGCGACGAGTTCCGATTTTGCAACCGCCGAGAACTTGGGCCCTTGCATCGGGTACTGCTACGACGACTACGACAGCCTGGACCGCAGACCCGAGTACTGGGTCTGGGACATCTGGCCGCGGGACTGGTTGCGTAAGCCCGTCCTGCGGACATGCGACGTCCACGCTGCGGTGCGCGAGCTCGACCGGCTGACCGCGGACTTCGTGCCGGCATAGGTGCGCGTGTCTGCACCGCCGGCGCGGACGATCCCTGCCGAGGGCGCTCACGGCACGGAAGGGGCTGCTCGTAAGCACCGCACCCAAGCCCGCCTTTGCCTCGCCAGACCACGAGCAGACGTCTTCGCCGCAATGCTCCGCGTCAGCACGTCCTACGGCCGCCACCCCGCTTCCACCGGTTGACCAAACCCACAGGGCCCCCTGGGGGGTGGGCGAGCCCACCGCAAGGGCCCGGACGTCGACCGTTTGAAGCCGGAGCGGGCCGGAAGGGAGGGAAGCGCCGGAGAGAGTCCTACGAATGCCCTCAGAGGCCGTCGGCCCGGTTCTAGCATGGGGCCCGGGCTTCGGCAGGGGGACGTGTGAACGGCGCATACCAAGATGAACTTGCGGCATTTGCGGAGCAGCTGAGCGACTTGCACATAGCCGTGGGCCGCCCGAGTTACTCGGAGATCAGCAAACGCGCCGGGTCCGTCACGCTGTCAAAGTCCAGCGTCGGTGAGGTGCTGGACGGGAAGTGCCTGCCGAAGCGCGAGTTCTTGATCGCCTTGGTCCGCGTCCTGGTCGCCCACGGGGACAACAAGACACCGGAGGAGATCAGCCTCGACGATCCTCGCCTCGCCGCCTGGCCCGCGAAGTGGCATCGCCTGGCTCTCCTGGAGGCACAGCGCGGGCGTGTTCAGCGGGACGCCCCGTCGGCCAGCCCGAGCCTCGCGAGCCCGAGCATCGAGTATGAACGTCCGTCCCGTGAGGCCCCCACGCACGAGTTGGAGGCCGCGAAGGAGGGGCTCCAGGAGATTCTTGCCGACCTCAAGACGTACGAGGAGAACGCGCGCGATGAGTTCCGCGAGGCCCTTGACAAGAAGGCGCAGGTCGAAGCAGAGCTGCGCGAGCTGGAGGTCGAGCTCGGTCAGCAGCGCGCCGACCATGACGAATTGAAACGGAAGATTGCGGAACTGGAGCGGGACCGTATCCGCCTGGACCGGCAGGTGAGGGAGCTGCGACAGCGGCTCAACAAGATTCCGGCCGAGAGGCTGGCTCTTGTGGAAGAGCAGATGGAAATCCTCACCTGGCTGCACAGTGGGGCTTACGAATGGGCCCGCTTCGAGACGCAGAAGCGGGAGCGGGTCGAGGCGGAGCTGGACGACGTCCGCGGCACTCTGTCGAAGAAGATCAGCCGGCTCACCGATGAGCTGGCCGACAGCGCGCGGAAGCTTGCAGCGGCTGACCTGCTCATCCGGGAGCTCAGTCATCGCTGATGACCGACTGCGCTTCACTCTGGTGCCTCGGAAGGCGGGGCGGACTTGGAGGCGATTTGCCGAGGGGCATCAGTCCGTACCGGGCGGTTCGGCTCTCTGCGGTGGCGGTTGCCTGAGTGAGGTCACGCCTCCTGCTGGGCGTCGACCTCGGCGATCAGGGCCTCGATGCGCGTGCGGATCTCGTCGCGGATGGGGCGGACGGCTTCGACGCCCTTGCCGGCCGGGTCTTCCAGGGCCCAGTCCAGGTACTTCTTGCCGGGGAAGATCGGGCAGGCGTCGCCGCAGCCCATGGTGATGACGTAGTCGGACGCCTGCACGGCCTCGGTGGTCAGGATCTTCGGCTTGGCGTCGGAGATGTCGATGCCGACTTCCTCCATGGCCTCGACGGCGGCCGGGTTGACCTGGTCGCCCGGGATGGAGCCGGCGGAGCGGACCTCGATGCGGTCGCCCGCGAGGTGGCTGAGGAATCCGGCGGCCATCTGCGATCGGCCGGCGTTGTGGACGCAGACGAACAGCACGGAGGCGAGCGGGCTGGAGGACATCGGTTCTTCCTTCGTCGGTGGATCAAGCAGGTGGTGCGGGATCGGGTACGGGGCTCAGGTGCCGGGCAGGGAGACGAGCAGTTCGGCGATGTGCGCGTCGATCTCGTCGCGGATGCCGCGGACGACAGCGATCGGGGCGCGGTCGGGATCGGTGACGGGCCAGTCCAGGCAACGGCGGTCGGGCGGCACCGGGCATGCGTCCCCGCAGCCCACGGCGATGATGGTGTCGGCGGCCTGCACGACCTCGTCGGTCAGCGGCTTCGGGAACGCGTCCATGAGGTCCACCCCTGCCTCGCTCCGCACTTGCGCGACAAGGGGCTCGGCCTCGACACCCGGATGCGTACCAGAAACGGCCTCGGAAGCGTAGGGAGAGGCAGCCGATCCCGGCCGCGAGGCGGCCGCCGGGCAGGACAGGGGAGGGGATGCGGTCACGGGGAATCCCCTTAGGGGCATGGGTCCTGACGGGCGTCGGGACGCGGGTGCCATAGTTCACTCCAGGCTGGTATCAGCCTGGAGTGATGTGACAGTATCAGTCCATGCTGACGTCGGTCGACACTGATCTGATCCGGGTTCTCGCGGACCCGCTCCGCCTCCAGATCGTCACCCTGCTTGCCGAGGAGACGCTCTGCAGCACGCATCTGATCGAGGAGACGGGAGCCAAGCAGACCAACCTCTCCAACCATCTGAAGGTGCTGCGCGAGGCGGGAGTCGTGGACACCGAACCGTGCGGACGGTTCACCTACTACCGGCTCAGGCCCGAGGTCGTCGCCTCGCTCGCGGGTCAGTTCACCGATCTCGCGGAGGCCGCGCGTGCCACCGCCGAGAACAACGTCAAGCGTTCCTGCCCCTGAGCCCGGCGCCCGTCCGGCGCCGCGTCCCGTCGCCCTGTGCACGCACCGAGGAGTCCTGTTGAGCGCCACCGAGGCCACCGAGCACGGCAGTGCCGGCCAGCCCGCCACGGTCCCGGGCGATGAGCCGCAGCCTGCCCCGGGTGCCACCCCGCCCCGAACACCCCCGTTGCTCGCCAAGGCCGCGGCCGAGCTGGTCGGCACCGCCGCGCTCGTTGCCGTCGTGGTCGGCTCCGGAATACAGGCCACAGAGCTGACCAGGGACGTCGGCCTGCAACTGCTGGCCAACTCCACAGCCACCGTCTTCGGTCTCGGCGTCCTGATCGTCCTGCTCGGCCCGGTCTCAGGTGCGCACTTCAACCCGGCTGTCACCCTGGCGGAGTGGTGGACCGCCAAGCGGGGCGGCGCAGGCGTCACCCCGCGCGAGGTGGCCCTCTATGTCCCCTCGCAGATCGTCGGAGCGATCGCGGGCGCCGTTCTGGCCGACGCGATGTTCGGTGAGCCGCTGGTGAAATGGTCCACGCACGATCGGTCGGCCGGGCATCTGCTGCTCGGCGAGGTGGTCGCGACCGCCGGTCTGATCCTGCTGATCTTCGGCCTCGCTCGCGCCGACCGGCTGCGCTTCGCTCCCGTGGCGGTCGCTTCCTACATCGGTGCGGCCTACTGGTTCACGTCGTCCACGTCCTTCGCCAACCCTGCGGTGACCATCGGGAGGGCCTTCACCGACACGTTCGCGGGCATCGCCCCCGACTCGGTCGCGGGCTTCATCGGGATGCAGCTGATCGGCACCGTGATCGGGCTGGCGCTGGTGGCGCTGATCTTCATGCCGGGCCGGGAGCCCGCCGAGTGACGCACACGGCCCCGGTGGTGGTCATCGGCGGCGTGCACTCCAGGCTCGCCGCCGACTACTGCCTGCTCCGTACCGGCGTCGATTTCGTCATCGTCGACACTCAGGCCGTATGACTGAGGTATCCAGTCCTCGTCGGTCGTCGCGCTCGGTCCCGTCGTCATCCCTCGACCGGGGCACAACAGCGCCGGTAGACCTGTACCCAGGTACCGATTGAAGGGCAGGTGCGTCTCTTGGACGACGGAGCGGTTGATCGACAGGCGATCCACGAGGAGCTGGAGCGGGCCCGCACGACGTTCCACCGGCTCCTCGACGGCGCCACCGACGCAGACCTGCGTCAGCGCACCGAGGGCACCCGGTGGACCAACGGGCAGCTGCTGTTCCACATGCTCTTCGGCTACATCCTGATCCGGCCGCTGCTGGCGCTGCTGCGCGTGTTCGGACGGCTGCCGCCACGGGCGAGTCGGGTTTTCGCCGGAGGCCTGAACGCTGCGACCAGACCGTTCGATGCCATCAACTACCTGGGCCCGCTCGGCGGCGCCAGGGTCCTCGGCCGACGCCGGATGGGGACCCTGTTCGACCGTGTGATCGCGTGGCAGCACCGCCGTCTCGATGCCGAGCGGGAGTCCGACCTGGCACTTGCCATGCATTACCCGACCCGCTGGGATCCGTTCTTCCAGGACGTCATGACCATCGCGGATCTCTACCGATACCCGACCCAGCACTTCGACTTCCATCGTCGGCAACTCACCTTGACCGACGACCGCTGCTGAACACGCACGTCTCGCCTCGTGCGTCGTTCAACCCTGTGCGCGAGCTGCACCAGCCACCGCACGGAACCGCAATGGACCGGCCGACACCCCGACTTCACCTGCGAAGTCGTCTCCCGTAAACGCGCCGTGGCCCCGGGCCGCTCCGCCTTCGACCCCCTGCTGACAGACTCGGAACCTGCGTGACGGGCAGTGGAGACGAACCAGCCCGTCCGACCTGCGAGCATCAAGGACGGTGGAGGCCATGAGCGACCTGCGTATCCGCATTGACGCCATCGACCTACCAGGCCTCACCTGCCCGCCCGGAGCACCCGCCGACGGCAGCGCCCAGGCGTATCGCAACATCCACGTCGCCGTGCAGCGTCGGACCCGCCGCGACGAACTCCTCGAGCCCCAGCCCGGCAATGCCACGTCCGCGACCTGGACGCTGCCGTGCACCGTGGCCGCCGCGCCCACCGGTACGGACGTCAAGGGCCCCTACATCCAGGGCGGCCCCGGCGAACGGTTCATCTACCTGTCATGGGGCACCGTCGGCGAACCGGGCACCTTCACCATGTTCCGCCGCGCCAAGATCCTGCTCGGAGCCGTCCCCGCCGACGTACTGGACACCGCCGTACGCACCGGCCTGCTCGTAGGGCGCCTCGGCCTCACCGACGCGCACGGCTGCCCCCTGTGCGCACGCGTGGTTCCCCCGGCCATCACCTGGACCGCCGGACCCGCGGACCAGCGTGCGGTGTCACCTCAGGAGCAGACAGCCGGACGGCGTATGCCCGGGGAGCGCGGTCAGGCCGCGGCCGGGGCGATGGTCAGCAGCTTGCCCATCGCGGCCAGCACCGACGGCTCGACCCGGTAGTACACCCAGGTGCCGCGTCGCTCCGAGGTCAGCAACCCGGCGTCCTTGAGCTTTTTCAGGTGGTGGGAGACGGTCGGCTGGGAGACGCCGACGTCGGAGATGTCGCACACGCACGCCTCACCGCCCTCGTGCGAGGCGACCGCGGAGAACAGCCGCAGGCGCACCGGATCGCCCAAGGCCTTGAACATCCGCGCGGCCGTCTCGGCCTCCTCCGCGGTGAACGGGCGCTCGGTGAGCGGCGGGCAGCACGGCGCCACAGCACCGGAAGCCTCGGGCTCGAGCAGGGGGAGCACCTTCATGTTTGACATGCATCTATGTTGACACATGTCGAACCAAGCGGGCGCGTTCGAATGGTGCGCGGCCCGGCGGAGCCATGTCCAAGCCTGTCCTGGGCGGCCAGAAGTGCAGGATGCGGCCGAGAAGGCGCTGCCGGACGAAGCGTCTCACCGGCCTCCGACTCGCGAGCGGCACTCATGTCACCTGGGTCGGCTCGGCGGCAATCTGCGGCACGGAGTTGGCCGCCCCGGCAACGACGATCGGCTGACGGGCGAAGGGTGCCGCAGCTGGGCGCGGTCCGAGAGTGACCGAGTCCGGCCTGGCGCAGCCGACCACCACCACGTCGACGCACTCCACGGCCATCGCTGATTCGATGCATGTCTATGTTGACGTTCATCGATGCAGATGTCATGCTGGCCGCGCAAGCCATCGACAAATGTCGAAGCAAAGGGGAATCTCGTGAACGCGCCCACCGCCGACCAGCTGCCCGTCGTGGTCATCGGAGCCGGCCCCGTCGGCCTGGCCGCAGCCGCCCGTCTCGTCGAGCGCGGTCTCGAACCGCTGGTGCTGGAAGCCGGCCCGTCAGCGGGCACCGCCGTCCGCGACTGGGCGCATGTACGGCTGTTCTCCCCCTGGAGCGAGGTCACCGACCCCGCCGCCGAGAAGCTCCTCGCGCCGACCGGCTGGGTGCGCCCCGACGGCGCTGCCTATCCCACCGGCGGTGACTGGGCCGAGAGGTACCTGCAGCCGCTCGCCGACGTCCTCGGTGACCAGGTCCGCTACGGCGCCACCGTCACCGGCGTTGCCCGCGCCGGGCGCGACCGCATCGTCGACGCCGGCCGCGAGGAGCAGCCCTTGACCGTCCACCTTCAGTTCGCCGACGGTCACGAGGAGCGCGTCACCGCCCGTGCCGTCATCGACGCTTCCGGCACCTGGTCCATCCCCAGCCCGATGGGCGCCGACGGCCTGCCCGCCCTCGGAGAGAAGGCGGCCGCCGACCGCATCTCCTACCGCGTCCCCGACCTCACCGACCCGGCCGTACGCGCCCGGTACGCGGGCAAGCGCACCGCGGTCGTCGGCTCGGGCGCCTCGGCGTTCACGGCCCTCGCCTCCCTCGCCGAGCTGGCCAAGGAGGACGAAGGAACGCACGCCGTGTGGATCCTGCGCCGCAGCATCAGCACGAACACCTACGGCGGTGGAGAGGCCGACCAGCTCCCCGCCCGCGGCGCACTGGGCCTGCGGGCGAAGGCCGCCGTCGAGGCAGGCCACGCCGGCGCGGTCACCGGGTTCCGCACCGAGGCCGTCGAGCGCGACACCGACGGCCGCCTGATCCTGGTCGCCGAGGACGGCCGCCGCCTCGACCCCTTCGACGAGGCCATTGTCCTCACCGGCCTGCGCCCCGACCTCTCCTTCCTCTCCGAAGTCCGCCTCGGCCTCGACGACCGCCTCCAGGCCCCGACCGAACTGGCCCCGCTCATCGACCCCAACGTCCACTCCTGCGGCACCGTCTACCCGCACGGCGTGGGCGAGCTCTCCCACCCCGAGCAGGACATCTACCTGGTCGGCATGAAGTCCTACGGCCGCGCCCCCACGTTCCTCGCGATGACCGGTTTCGAGCAGGTCCGCTCCATCACCGCCGCCCTCGCCGGCGACCGCGAAGCCGCGGAACGCGTCGAGCTGACCCTCCCCGAGACCGGGGTATGCGGCGGCGCCGGCCTCTTCGACGACCCCGACGCCGCTCAGAGCGCTGAGGGAGGCGGGTGCTGCGCGGCCCCGGCCACCCTGCAGATCGGTGTCGGCGCTCCGGCCGGTTCCGGCGGCTGCTGAACCCGCATCCCATCAAGGAGGTTCGCCATGTCCCGCGTACAGCTCGCCCTCAGAGTCCCCGACCTCGACGCGTCCATCGCCTTCTACAGCAAGCTGTTCGGTACCGAGCCTGCCAAACTCCGTGACGGCTACGCCAACTTCGCCGTCGCCGAACCCCCGCTCAAGCTCGTCCTCGTCCAGGGCGCCGAGGGAGAGGACACCCGCATGGACCACCTCGGCGTCGAGGTGGAGACGACCGAGGCCGTCCATGAGGCCACCGCCCGCCTGAGCGAGGCCGGCCTTGCCACCGACGTCGAGAACGACACCACCTGCTGTTACGCCCTCCAGGACAAGGTCTGGGTCCACGGTCCGGGCAAGGAGCCCTGGGAGGTGTACGTCGTCAAGGCCGACGCCGACTCCCTGGCCAAGCAGCAGGGCAGCACCTGCTGCACCGGTTCCACCGTGGAAGACCCGAAGGAAGCGGCCGTCGCGGGCGGCTGCTGCTGACCCCGCCGATGACCGACCTCCACACCAGCGAGGCCGCGACCGGATCGGGGGACCGGTCGCGGCCTCGCGCAGTCCTGCCCGCGCTCTGCGCCACACAGATCACCTGCTGGGGCATCCTCTACTACGCGTTTCCTGTCCTGAACCCGCGGATCACCGCCGACACCGGATGGTCCGTCGGTGCGACAACGGCAGCCTTCTCCGCGGCACTGCTGGTCTCCGCCCTGGCCGGGATCAGCGTGGGGCGCATCATCGACCACCGCGGGCCGCGCACCGTGATGACGACCGGTTCGGCCCTCGGCGCGCTCAGCCTCCTGATCGTCGCCGAAGCACCCAACACCCCGGTCTTCACCGCCGGATGGCTGCTTGCCGGAGTGGCCATGGCATCCACCTTCTATCAGCCGGCCTTCGCCGCCCTGACCCGCTGGTGGGCACCGGACCACGTCCGCGCCCTGACAGTCGTCACGTTGGCCGGCGGACTCGCTTCCACCGTCTTCGCTCCGGTGACCGCAGCGCTGGCCGCGCACTTGTCCTGGCGCGCGACCTACCTCGTGCTGGCCGCCGTCCTGGCCGTCGTCTCCATCCCGGCGCATGCTCTCGCCCTGAAGGCGCCCTGGCCTCAAGCACCCCCGTTGCCCCCGCCAGAAGAACACGGTGCCGGACACGCAGAGCGCAGTTTCCCGTTCTGGCTGCTCGCCACAGCACTGACCCTCTCGGCGTTCGCCATGTACGCCGTCGTCGTCGCCCTGGTCCCGTTGCTCCTCGCCCGTGGATACTCGACCGCCCAGGCAGCCTGGGCGCTCGGCCTCGGCGGAGCCGGACAGACCCTGGGCCGCACCCTGTACGCGGCACTCGCTCGCCATACCCGGCCCACGGCGCGTACCGCCACGCTGATCGCACTCGGCGGCGCCACCACGGCAGCCCTCGCACTCATCACCGGCCCGTACCCGTTCCTGCTCGCGCTCTCGATCGCCGCGGGCATGGTCCGGGGCAACCTCACCCTGCTCCAGGCCACCGCGGTGACCGATCGATGGGGCACTGCCCACTACGGACGCCTGACCGGACTTCTCGCCGCTCCCGCAATGACGGCCGCCGCGTCGGCTCCGTTCGCAGGAGCGGCGCTCGCCACGCCCATGGGCGGCTATCCGCAGATGTTCGGCATGCTGGCGGGCCTCTCCGTCCTGGCCGCCGTCATCGCCCTCGGCACGACCGTCCGATCAGGCCACGGCAGCGCCCGCCGCGCTGATGTGAGACTCAAGTCGTGATCAGAGCCGGCCGCCGAGATCGGTCAGCCCGCTGCGCACCCGCGGCTCAACGGAGGGATGGGGACGGACCGAAGGCCCGTACGCCAACTCCTACATGTCCACGCGTCAAAGCGTGGGCGCGGTGGCCGAGGAGGCGAAGGTCGACGATCCAGTACCGGGTGCCGGGCGACGGAACTCAGTGGGTGGGAACCGGCTCGGACGACGGCTGCCATTCCCGCCTGATCAGCCCGTAGACCCACGAGTCGGAGACCTCGCCGTTGACGATGCAGTCTTCCCGCAAAGTCCCTTCGCGCATGAAGCCGAGTTTCTCCAACACCCGGGCGGAAGCCACGTTGCGTGTGTCGGCCTCAGCCTGGACGCGATTGAGGTCCAGCGTGTCGAACGCCCACCGCAGCAGAGCGTGCGCGGCTTCGGTCGCGTAGCCGTGGCCCCAGGCTGAGTCGCGGAAGCAGTAGCCCAGTGAGGCGCTGCGGTAGTCCGGATTCCACGAGTTGAGGGTGCACCAGCCGATGAACGCCCCGTCGGAGACACGATCTACGGCCAGCCGTGCCCCGGTGCCCTGCTGCGCCATCTCCCGGCAAGCCGTGATGAACTTCTCGGCGCGCACGTGTTCGCTCCACGGTGGCGCGTCCCAGTAGCGCAGCACGTAGGCGCTGCTGTGCAGTGCGAAGAGGTCGTCCGCATCCGCGTCTTCGAAGGCACGCAGTCGAAGGCGCGCTGTGTGCAACGAGGGGGTGGGCAGCGACGTCCCCATGTTCCCTCCCCTGATCGGCGACCGGTCAATCAGACATCCGATGCGGGTCACTCGCAACGCGTTTTCTCGGCGGGCCGGCACGACGACGTATCCGCTTTCGGGGTCGATGCCGGGCCGGTGGGCCCGGTCAGTGTGCGGCAGCCGTCCTGGTGAGGGCGGCTGCCGCTGTCTCGATGTCGGCCGTCGTGGTCCAGCGGCCCAGCGACAGCCTCAGCGCTCCGAGTGCGCGGGCCGAGTCGCGGGAGGAATTGTCAAGCCTTGTGGATGCCCTGGGCGCCCGGATACCGGCATAGCGGGCCGGTCGGGCGACGCGGCGTGGCCTGCCCGGTCATGCCGCCTGCATCCGGTCGCGTTCGAACAGCAGCCCGTACTCGAAGCGGGCTCCGGCGCGGACCATGTCATGAACTACCAGGATCCCAGCGGACAGGTCAGCCGCGGTCCCACTGGATGACGTCTTCCCAGCTGGTCACGTTCCGGCGGCGCATGGGCGGTGGTTGCTCGGCAGCGGAGTGGCCGAGGCAGATGATCAGCTCGGGAGGGACCGGATCGGGGAGGCCGAGCAGGGTGGCGACCGCGACCCTGCTGAACGAGGTGACCGGCCTGGAGCCCCGGCCGATGGCGTGTGCCGCGAGCATCATGGTCGCGGCGGCGGTGCCGGCGTCGATGTAGGGCCGGGGTTGGTCAGTGCGAAGCCGTAGGCTTTGACCTTCGCCCAGTCGACGCAGACCACGATCGCAGCCGTAGGACGTGGCAGCACCTCCGGCGAGACCATGCGCAGCGCGCGCAGTAGCGCGGGACGGGTGACGGCGACGTACCGGTGCAGGCGGCGGTTTTCGGCATGCGGGGCGTACCGGGCGCCGTCGAGTACCGTCGCCACGTCCTCCCGCGTGATCGGGGCCGGGGTCAGGGCGCGGATCACACGGTGGGTACGGATCGTTTGGAAGACGGCATTGTCCACGGCGCCGCTCACGGGGCCCCGTCCAGATTCAGACGGGTCACCAGGTGGGTGGCCAGTTCCCGGCACAGGCCATCGATCCGCTGGGCGTAGCCGTCCGGGTCGCCGGCCTGGACGGTTGTTTCGCCGATCTGCTTTCGAATGTCCTCCAGTAGTGGCCGCAGCCAGGCACCTGCCTGCGGGCCGGTCATCTCCGCCAGCCGGCCCGCTGCGGTGAGCAGCCGCATGGGCGCGTACTCCGCGGCCTCGTCCAGCTGGGTCCGGGCGGCGGTCACCAGGTAGGCGAGGAGTTCGACCGCGTCGTCCTCGGCGAGCACCAGAACCACCGGCACGGGGGACTCCGGAGGCGTCACAGATGCCGAAGGCGTCAAAGACACGGTCGTCAGCATTCCGCCGGAGCACCGGCACCGCCTTTTGGGCGCTCGTTGAGGCGGCGGTCGCGTCGGCACGGCCAAGAGAGGCAGTCCCTGGAGCGGCACCGCGGCGTCGGCGCCGGGGTGCCGTCCGGCGGCCCGTTGCCGCAGGTGAAGGGGCTGTACGTGTCGGCCCCGAGACGCGACCAGTCTCGCCTTTGCTGCCGAGTGCGCGCAAGGACCTCGGAGGGCGATGCGCGCAGAGCTGGTGCCCTGCGTGCTTCCGCGCTCCTGTGCCGGCGGCAATGGCAGGGCGACCGGGGCGGAGGCAGGCGAGGCGGCGCTCAGGAGCATGCGATCCCGTCGGCGGCGATCGTGGCGCCGGGCCGCCGCCCATCGACGCTGCCTCAGATCATCCGGCGACCTGGACAGGACTGGTCTCAAACGCTCCGCAGATCAGCAGCTGGTAAGGGAGGAGCACCTGCTGGAAGCTGGCCGGCGGATAGATGCCGATGTAGTCGGGGAGTGGCCGACAAGCCGGGGCGACTGCCGCGTTGTTGGTGCGTATCGTCGCGCTGACCGTCTGGCCGGGGTCTACGGTCACTGTGGTCGCGGGGGAGCTGCTGTGCGTTGCTGGGCTACCGATCTGTTGGTGGCCGGCGTCCAGGACGCTCACGCCGGGGTATCCACGTAGGCTGCAGACGCGCGTGGAGGTGTTGGTGAAGTTCACGGGGATGAAGATGGATCCGGCGGCGTACTCCTCCTGGCCGAGAGACAAGCGCAAGTCGGCGGCCGTGCAGATCGGGGTGAGGGGTGCGGCTTGTGGGGAGTGGGTTACGCCGACCGCGGTGGCAGCGGTAAGGAGTGCGGCGGCGGTCAGTGCGGCTGTTCTCGTCCTGGGGATCATGGTGGGCCTCCGTTGGCTGGACAGCCGCCGGTGTGGCGCCTGCCACAGCTTCCAGGTTGCGGCTGCTCGCGCGTGGGCGCAGCTCGGGTCTGGAATGGCGATCACTCGGTGTCTGGGTTGGGCTGGTGAGCCCCCCCGCCCGGCGTGATCTTCCATCCGGCGTCCGCGGTGAACCGTACGGCCTGCCGGTTGTCCTTGCGGGACTTGAACCGGGGCGGCCCCATCGTGGGGCGCTTGCCCCCCAGGCCGTCGAAGAAGTTCCGGTACGCGGTGTCCAGGTCGCGAAGGGACTGCTGGAGGATCACCGACGAGACCTCGCCGAGCCACGTCCGCTGCGGCGTCTTCTTCGACGCGGTGAGCCGCTTGGACAGCTCGCCGGAGGTGACGAACGACAGTCCGGGGGAGCGGGCGTCCTCACGGACGCGCAACGCGTCGTTGAAGACCACCCTCACGCACCCGAACGTCCTGGCCAGCGCCGAGCGCTGCGAACCGTTCGGGTACAGGCGGAACCCGTACCTGAGCTGCACAGCGATCACCCTACATACGTGGTTGATGTCACCACGCTGGAACCCAGACCCCGCTGTGCGCACCGGCCGCCACGTCATCCACAACCTTCACGTCCACTTGGTTTTCGCCACGAAGTACCGGCGCGGAGCCATGACCGACGAGATCCTGACGCGCTGCGAAGAGATCATGCGGCAGGTCTGCTCCGACCTCGAGGCCGAGCTGAAGCAGTTCAACGGCGAGGCCGATCACGTCCACCTGCTCGTGCACTACCCGCCGAAGGTCCAGCTCTCCAAGCTGGTCAACTCCCTCAAGAGCGTCTCCGCCCGGCTGATCCGCAAGGAGTACGACAGCCACATCCGCCGGCACCTGTGGGGCGGACGCTTCTGGTCCGGTTCGTACTTCGCCGGAAGCTGCTGCGGGGCGCCCCAGACCGTCGTGAAGCAGTACATCGAGAACCAGAAACGCCCCACGTGACGGGCTGAGGTGAACACTGCGGACCCGTGCCCACGTGCGAGTCAGAGCAGTTCTGAGATGACCTTCACCCCCGGCGCAAACGCCGGAGCACTCGCCAAGATCAAAGGTAGAGGTGGTTGCTGGAGGGGTTGCCGAAGAAGTCGGTCAGGTGTGGCACCATCGCCTCGCCCACCCGCGGATCCACGGGCGTAGTGGCGTTGTAGTCCAGGTAGACCGGCCCGCCGGACAGCCCCGGATGCGCGGGCAGCAGGCCGTCGGTCATGCCATATCCCCGGCGTCGACGGGGAGTTCGGCCAGGCGCCACTCCAGCATGCCGTCGTCGAGGCGGATCGCGCGGCGGCCGCGATCGGCCAGCAGTCGTACGGCGTCGTAGGCGAGTACGCAGTATTCGCCGCGGCAGTACACGACGATCTCCGTCTCCTCGGGCAACTCGGTGATCCGGTCGGCCAGTTCGTCGATCGGGATGGAGCGCGCTCCGGGGATGTGGCCGGCGAGGTATTCCTCGACCGGTCGCACGTCCAGCACCACCACGTCCCCCGCCGCCACGCGGGCGCGCAGCTCCTCGCGGCCGATCTCCGCCGCCCCGTCCTCACCGAGGTAGGCGTTCCGGGCCGCGGGTACGGCGGCCTGGTGGGTTTCGGCGACCTTGCGCAGGAGCGCGAACAGCTGGGCCACGTCGTGGCCGGCGAGCCGGTAGTGGATGCGCACGCCCTCGCGCCGGGTGGCGACGAACCCGGCCTGCTTGAGGGTCTGCAGATGTGCTGACGCCGTCGTCAGGTTCAGCCCCGCCGCCTTGGCCAGGGCGTCGACGGTCCGCTCGCCCTGGGCGAGCAGATCGAGCAGTTCCAGCCGCTTTCCGCTGGCGAGCGCCTTGCCGCTGGTCGCGAACGCGTCGTACAGCTGGGTCTTTGTTCCGGTCGTGAGGGTTCCCGCCATGCCATCCTCCATAAATCCATGGAATAGTGTAGATGAAAGTGGAGGTGGTCACCACACACTTCCGCCGCGCCGATCGCTGCCGTTCCCTGCTGGATCCTGGAGGAAGTGCCGTGGGCTTCGCCGACGACCACCTGATACCGCTGGTCGACCACGGGCTGGGCAACAGCGCCTACCTCGTCGACCTGGGTGACGGCCGCGCCCTGGCCGTCGACGCCAGCCGCGACCTGCGGACCCTGAACGCCGCCGCCGAGGGGCGCGGCCTGCGGGTCGCATACGCCGCTGACACCCATCTGCATGCCGACTTCCTCTCCGGCGCCCTTCAGCTCGGCCATGACCACCGGGCCACGGTCCTGGCCTCCGCCGCCGGCCGCCGTGCGTTCGAGCACCGGGGGCTGGCCGAGGGCGATGAGGTGGATCTGGGCGGCCTGACCCTGCGCGCCCTGGCCACGCCCGGCCACACCGACGAGCACTTGTCCTTCCTGCTGCTGGACGGCTCCCGCGAACTCGGCGTCTTCACCGGCGGCTCACTGATCGTGAACTCGGCCGCCCGCACCGACCTCCTCGGCGCCGAGCGGACCGAGGAACTCGCCCGCGCCCAGTACCGCTCGCTGCAGCGCCTGGCCGCACTGCGCGAGGAGACCGCCGTGTGGCCCACTCACGGAGCGGGCTCGTTCTGCTCGGCCCCGCCGGGCACCGAGCGCACCACCACCATCGGCGCCCAGAAGCAGGCCAACCCGCTGCTGTCCGCACCTGACGAGGACGCCTTCGTGCGACGCCTGGTGGCGAGCCTGGGCTCCTACCCCGCCTACTTCGACCGCCTGGCCGAGGCCAACCGGCGCGGCCCTGCCGTCCTGACCGCCGTCCCACCGCTGCCTGCCCTCGACGCGGGGCAGGTCGGTGTCCTGCTCGCCCACGGCGGCCACGTCGTCGACGTGCGTCCCGCAGCCGATTACGCGGCCGGCCACATCCCTGGCGCGCTCTCCATCCCGCTGCGCGATCAGTTCGCCACCTGGCTGGGGTGGCTGCTGCCCGACGACGCACCCCTGGCATTCGTCACCGGCGAGAACCAGGACCTGAGCGAGATCGTCTGGCAGGCGTACAAGATCGGGTACGAGCGGCTGGCCGGTCGCCTCGTCGGCGGGATGTCCGCATGGCTCGCCGGTGGCCGCGCTCAGGTCGCCACCTCGTTCGTCGCTGCCGAGCAGGCGCCGACGGGTCCCTACCTCGACGTGCGGCAGGAAGCCGAGTACGCGGCCGGGCACGTCACAGGCGCCCTCCACATCGAACTCGGCACCCTGCTCGCTCACGCCGACCGGGTGCCCGACGGAGCGGTCGTGGCGTGTGGGCACGGCGAGCGCGCGATGACCGCCGCCAGCCTTCTGGAACGCTCCGGTCGTGCCCATCTGACGGTTCTCGACGGCGGTCCCGCCGAGTACGCCGCCGCGCACGCCCAGCACCTTGCCGAAGGCGGCAGCAGGTGAGCCCGACCACGACCGCCGCCGCGGCAGCCAGGCCTGTACAGCTCGGGCTGCGCGAGAACTGGCTGCAGTTCACTCTGCTCGTCATCGTCAACATCTGCGTGGGCGCCCTGGTCGGCCTGGAACGCACCACCGTGCCGCTGATCGGCACGCACACCTTCGGGCTGACCAGCGACCTGGCCGTCTTCTCCTTCATCATCGCCTTCGGCCTCACCAAGGCGCTGACCAACCTGGCCGCCGGGGCACTGACAGCGCGCTATCGCCGCAAGCAGTTGCTGGTCACCGGATGGCTCATCGGCATTCCCGTCCCCTTCGCGCTCGCCTGGGCTCCGTCGTGGGGGTGGATCGTCGCCGCCAACGTGCTGCTCGGCGTCAACCAGGGGCTGACCTGGTCGATGACCGTCAACATGAAGATCGATCTCGTCGGCCCGGCCCGCCGGGGCCTTGCCACCGGCCTGAACGAGGCCGCGGGATATACCGCCGTCGGTGCCACCGCCCTGCTCACCGGCTACCTCGCCACCGCCTACGGACTGCGCCCCACACCCGAGTTGATCGGGGTCGTCTTCGTCGCCGCCGGACTCGCCCTCTCCCTGATCGTGCGGGACACCGCCGCCCACGTCGCCCTCGAACTGGCCCAGCACACCAAGCCTCTGCCCGCCGGTGAGAACACGCTGGCCGCCACGTTCGCCCGGACCTCCTGGCGCAACCGCTCACTACGCGGCGCCAGCCAGGCCGGCCTGGTCAACAACCTCAATGACGGCCTCACCTGGGGCGTCTTCCCGCTGCTGTTCACCGACCACGGACTGGGGCTTGCCGCCGTCGGCCTCATCAAGGGTCTGTACCCCATCCTGTGGGGCATCGGACAGATCCCCACCGGCCATCTTGCCGACCGCATCGGCCGCAAACCCCTCATCGTCACCGGCATGCTCGTCCAGGCCGGAGGCTTCGTCCTCGCCCTCGCTCTGCTGGAGCGCCCCCTGCTCGCGGGCATCCTGTCCGCCGTCGCCCTCGGCCTGGGCACCGCCATGGTCTACCCCGCCCTCATCGCCTCGGTCTCCGACCACGCCCACCCCGCCTGGCGGGCCAATGCCCTGGGCACCTACCGCTTCTGGCGCGACATCGGCTACGCCGCGGGCGCCCTGATCGCCGGCATTCTCGCCGACGCCTTCGGCCTGAACGCCACCGTCATCGCCGCCGCCGCCCTCACCGCCGCCTCCGGCCTGCTCGCCGCCCGCTGGATCACCGAGCACCACCCGGGCCGCTGAGCACCACCAGACGGTGCGTACGAGCGCACCGGGACGCTCGAAGTGACGGATGTTGGGGGTGGACGGATGCGGCCGTGCCTTTCGGCGGCGGCATCCCGTCATCCGCCGACCGGATCGATGACGCGCGGCCGCATGATCGTGTCTCCATCCCTTGGCGGAACGCGTCCAGTGGGGGCCCGGCACGTGGCCGCACAAGGCGACGGCGAGGGAGTCCCGGTCGCCGTAACCACAGC
This sequence comes from Streptomyces sp. NPDC025784, assembly GCF_055558435.1. Classification (NCBI taxonomy): domain Bacteria; kingdom Bacillati; phylum Actinomycetota; class Actinomycetes; order Kitasatosporales; family Streptomycetaceae; genus Streptomyces; species Streptomyces sp. NPDC025784. Next base: position 76,686 of record NZ_JBVHMN010000028.1, on the reverse strand, counting down.
ATCCCGGCCGCAGCCCCACTGTGCGTGCTCGCTCCGCCAGACGGATGAGATCGGTTGCAGCCCCAACACGCAGGGCTCCTTCCTACATCTGGGATTGATCCTGAGTTTTGGCACCACCGTTGGCGACGCGGCCGGTTTGTTCGCCAACCCGGTCGATGAGGATCATCGCCACATCGTCCGCCAAGCGGCCCTCGGTGTGATGGAGCAATTGCTGGTGCAGGCATTCCAGGAAGTCCTGAGGAGTGACGGCATGCATCCCTTTCATGGCGTCCGGCAGTGCGAAGAAGCTGTCGTCGCGATTGCGGGCCTCGATCACACCGTCGGTGTAGAGCAGCAGACGGTCACCGGGCAGGAACGGATAGCTCTCGGACGTAACGGGAGAGTCGGTGATGAGGTCCTGTAGACCGAAGGGTGGCAGTGGGCAGGTGGGCACCAGTTCATGAATCTGGCCCTGGCGCAGGATCAGGGGAGGCGGGTGGCCGCGGTTGACCAGCTGTACCACGGGTTCGTCGGGCGGCACTTGGGCCATGAGGGCGGTGGTGAACCCCTCCATCAGGGCTTCCTGATCGAACGCACCTGGCACGGCGGCCTCGCGTTGCAGGGCAGCCGCGCAGTGGTTCATGACCTCCACCGGGTCATGCTCGTAATGCGCGGCCTCTCGGAAAGCGCCCAGCACCACCGCGACCGCGTGCATGGCTCTCAGCCCCTTGCCCCGTACGTCGCCCACGATGATCCGGACGCCGTACCGGGTCTGAACGGCCTCGTACAGGTCACCCCCGACCTGTGCTCCCGTCCCGGCCGCCAGACACAGGCTTGCTGCGCGTACCGGGCCCAGTTGTGCGGGGACGGGCCTCAGAATGACCTCCTGCGCCGCCACCGCGATCCGGCGGACCTGGTCCAGTTCGATTTTCCTGCGGGTGGCGATGGCCCCGCTGGTCATGACGCTGGCCACCGACACCACCAAGATGGCGAGGAGGTTGGTGTAGACCTGCTGGCTGCCCCATGCGTGGTTGTGGGTGGCGGTGGTCACGCTGACGGCCAGAGCGAGGCAGGCCGCCGAGAGGGTTCCCTTGGGGCCCATCGTCACCGCGGCCAGCGCCGGTGTCGCGGTCAGTACAGGGCCGGTGTACAGAAAGTGCGCCGGCGAGAGCTCAATCCCCAGAACGACCAGAGCAAGCGCAAAGGGTATGGACCGCGCGACCGCCCAGAGAACGCTGTTCCGGCCGTCCGCTCCCGACCGAGGAGATGAGCGGAAGAGTGACCGCATGTATTCAGCCTGCCTCGGTGCAGCTCAATGCTCCACAGCGCGTTGCCCGCGTGGCTTGTCCGGCAGGCTGGAGTCCATCGGCACGCAGTGTGATGGCGCGGACGCGAATTCGCTCGAGGTCAAGGGTGGGCGAGGTGGACCGCATACGCGGTACGGGCCAGGAGCGCGGTGTGCTGCGTGGCCACGGGCAGGCTGTGGCTGCGCCGGGAGGAGTCGTGAGCATGCGAGTCACCGCGGTCCGCTCACGCACCGGGGAGCTGTGGACGCTCCTACCGTTGGTCCCGCAGACGTCCTGTGCTGCGGATCGTCCACGGAAATAGGTTCGCCACCTGGACCTGAGGGTGGAGCTCGTGCCCGCACCGGGACCGGCACCCGAGGGGCTCGCCGCGCTTCACGCCTCCCTCGACGGTCTGCTCGGCCGGCCCGCCTTGCCGCACTGGGCGGACGAGTACTACGCGCGCGGCCATCGGTCGACAGGGGCTCACGCCCGCAGCACCGGCACAGTTCGCCAGACCGCACAGCACGCTTCGGACGAGACGCCACGTGCGCGGAACGTACGGCGACAGGGCGGACCCAGCAGCGATCAACGCCGGGACTGCACAACAACCCACGTGAGTCAGCCGATCGGCACCACGAGTCGTCGCACCGCTCCGTACATTTGCCCGAAGCCCAGACGACGTGCACCTGTCGCACAAGCCGCGACCACGTCAGGCTTCGGGTCGGTCAGGGGTACCGGCATCCCTCAGCCGCGTCGCCTCAGCGATCGCGGGCGAAAGCCTCCTTCAACGCGTCGACGACGTGGGTGATCGCCCCGTGAGGTGCTCGCGCCGACGGCAGGGCAAGGTCCTTCACGCCTCTGCCACAGCGCACAGCGGAGACAACTACCCCCGCAGAGCCCAACTTGGCCGCGTAAGCCTGCCCCGCGTCCTGCAAGACATCGGAGTCCGCGGTGACGACGAGTGCCGGGGGCAGACCTGACAGCCGCTGCCCGTTCGCGTGCAGCACTTCGAAGATCTCCGCATCGGACGTGACCTGATCCCTGGCCTGCCTGGTGATGGTCCGTTTCCCAGAGATCACACAGGAGGAAGCAGCTCCCTCGTGCACCAGGGGGTACAGCAGAACCTGCAGAGCAAACGAAGCCGCGCCCCGATCCTTGGCCAACAGCGTCAACGCCGCGCTCATGTTGCCTCCCGCCGAGTGGCCGACGACGGCCAGCCGGGCGGGATCCATGCCGTGCCCGACCCCATGCTCTGTCACCCATCTGGCCACTGCGCAGCATTGCTCCAACGCGATGCCATAGCTCGCTTTGGTCGCCAGCGTGTACTCGGGGTACAGAACGGCAGCCTGCGCGCCCACCGCCAGCTCACGTATCAACCGGTCGTGTCCACCCTTGCCGTAGATCCCCCGGCCGCCGTCATGGAGGTAAAGGACTGCGGGAAGAGGCCTGGACACCCCCTTGGGGCGTACCATGCGTACCGCGACGCTGCCCTTGCGGCCGCCGAAGATCGCAGCCCACCGCTCCTCCACGTCGAGCTGCGTCACGTCAAATAGCGCGGGCACCCTGCTGCCCATGCCGGACGTCCAGTCGTCGGATGACGGCAGAAGAGCGATTTCCTCCGTCGGCTCGCCAGCCAGACCCTCCGACGTAGAGACATGATCAGGCATCACATACTCCTTGACGACGTACCTCACTGGGCACTGTCGATTTACCGCTGATGCCCCTGACTGATCGTCAAGGTCCTGCAGCAGTACAGACTTGATTGCGATGGAACCTTCGCGGAGCCGTCCGTGCATCGGTCATGTGACTGAGGTTTGGGCTCCACGGCCACGGTGCCCCGGTCATCTGCAGCGCGCGGTCGTGATCGTCGCTTCGTCGACACGCCTTTGTGTCAGCTCAGAGCCCCACGCGAGGGCATGTGCGATTCAGCCTGGGCGCGGGACGACGACGTTTGATCGTGGCAGCCTGCGAAGACCATTCACGTGACTGCCGACTGCGTCCACTGCACCGGTGACGCCAGACCGGCACCGGTGCAGTGCTTGATCGTGTGCACTCCTCAGCGTCCGGGGAGGCGGGTCTTGATTTCCTGGAGGATCCAGCCATTGCCGTCGGGGTCGTTGAAGGTGAGGTAGCTGGCGTAGGAGGTGCGCTCGGGGTGGAGTCCATGGAGGCGCTTTTGGCCTTCGTCGTGGTGGGTGACGTCGCCGGCGTGGTGGCCGTGGTGGAGGAGGCCGCCGGCGTCGTGGAAGACGTCGCTGACCTGGATCCCGCGGTTCGTGAGCTCGGCGTGGGCTTCGGCGATGTCGGACACGATGAGGTAGAGGCCCTGGGCGGATCCGGGGACGGCGGTGGTCATGCCGTTGCCGAAGATGATCGAGCACTCCGAGCCGCTGGGGGTGAGGTGGACGGCGCGGAAGTCGTCGGTGGCGGTGTAGTCGACGTCCAGGCGGAAGCCCAGCTGCTCGTAGAAGGCCTTGGCCCGGTCCACGTCGGAGACGGGCAGCACGATCATTTCGAGTTTCAGGTCCATGGGGGGTGTCCTTGATTTCTGGTGTGGGGGGCGCCGACCGGGTCGGCTCGGTTGTCTGCGGCAGTGGCCGGATCGGCGGTGTCCGCAGTCCCGGAGGCCGTGACGGCAGGTGTCCGGGGTGGGGGTGGATCGTCCCTGGGGCTCGATCCATGACAGGAAACCTACGCCACGTTTAGAACGTGCACAAGGTAAATGGGCGAAAGTGAAATGTGACAAAAGATACGCAAGAGGATCGCGGCAGGCAGCATGCGGATCCGACAGGTGAACGTGTCGGATCGAGTGCCGGGATGCTGCGACGATGGCCGCTCCGGCTCCGGAAGGCGGTGAACCCTGTCGCGCGGCCTCCAAGACCGTCATGGGGGAGGGCCGCCCAACGGTTCAGCCGATCCCTGTGCAGCGCATGCGCATGGCCGGCTGCTCATCCAGAAGGCGGGCTGCGCGGCGGCCTGCGCCCCTTGGATGCATCCGCCGCCGCTCGAAGGCCCTTCTGCAGCATCTCCAGCTGCTGCTCGTAGGAGTAGTCCAGCACTTCACGCGGATCCTCTGCGCGGTCCAGCACCTTGTTGGCCTTGATCCGGAACAGTGCGGCGATACGGTGAGTGATGCTGCTCATGACGACCCGTCCGGGACGAATCGAGAGACCGTTCGGGCCGTTTGCGGACACGTGCGCGTCGACGTCTGCCGCCGCAGGCCACAGCCCCGATCATGGCTCTTCCATTGTCCGGGCACGCCCCCGGCCCGGCAGCTCGGCCCGCTCCAGACCGGTGCCTGCCACAACGATGTCCCCGGCCGTAGCCGCGCTGTGAGGGGCCGGATGTCACGCAAAGTGTCGGCGAGAACGTAGAGGGGCGTCTGCCCGGCGTGGGTCAGTCCTTACCCCGGACCACGGTGACAGGGCAGTGCGCATGGTGCAGCAGGGCCTGGCTGACCGAGCCGAGCAACAGGCCCGTGAAACCGCCGCGTCCACGTGCACCGGCCACGACCACTTGTGCGTCACGGCTGGCCTCGAGCAGGGCCGGGCGGATCCGGGAGCGCACCAGGCGTCGCTCGACAGCAACCCCGGGACAGCGCTTCTCCCATTCAGACAGCGTCTCGTCGAGCAGCCGCTGCTCCTCCTCACGGAGCCGCTCGATGTCGACCACCATATTGAGAGGGTCGCCGGGCCCCTCGTAGGCCCGTTCGCTCCAGGTGTTCCATACGTGCACGGCCAGCAGGCCCGCGCCGCGCAGTGAGGCTTCGGAGAAGGCGAACTCGATGGCTGCTTCGCCCGCCGGTGAACCGTCGACCGTCAGGAGCACGGGACCGGCAGGGTTCGGAGTGCCGCGTACCACCAGCACCGGGCAGCGGCCGTGTGCGGCCAGATGCACGGCGGTGGATCCGAGCAGCAGGCTGCCGAACGCACCCAGTCCGCGGCTGCCGACCACGACGAGCGAGGCGGTGCGCGACTCGATCTCCAGCACCATCAGCGGCTCACCGACGGTGACCTCGCGGATGATCTCCACGTGCGGCTCGGCCTGGCGCGCTCGCTGTTCGGCCTTGATCAGTGTGCCGTCCACCAGCTCGCGCACACCCGCCACGGCCGGGTTCCACGGGGGCCCACCGGGCGGTACATGGATCGACGGCCACCCAAAAGCGTGCACCAGCCGCAGCCCCGTGCCGCGCAGTGCAGCTTCCCGCGCTGCGGCTTCCACCGCGTCCAGGCTGGACGGGGAACCGTCCACACCCACCACGACCGGATCAGTCATGCTGCACCTCCCCGTCGAGCAGCGTGCGCTGCTCGCACGTCCTGCTCCACCCAGCGTCCGCCAACCTGTCGCGCATCGCATCGGGCCAGGCGGGCCAAGCCACGTGCTCCGCGCGGCCCCGCCCGACTGGCCCACACCCTTCCCGGTCACGGCGCCGACCGGGCCCTGATGGACGCAGCCCTCACCTCCGACTTCGACCAGACCGGTCCTGCGCATTGCGCCTGCGTGGCTCGGTGCCCTCACGCTGGCCGCTGCCGCACTGTTCCACCGCGCCATCGCATCCTCCGCCAGCGGGATCCGGGGACCTGCAAACGTGCGCACGACCCGGGGCGGCTTGCAACATCCGGCGTCGACAGGACCCAACTGCGCCTGTGTGAGGTCATCGAGGCGATCGGCTGCACCTACGAGGCTCTGGCGAAGGACATTCGGCGTCTCACGGCCGAGGACGGCGAGATCCTCCAGTCCAACAAGCCGGCCGTCTCCCATTGGGCTGACGGCGGCATACGTCGGCCGACCGGGACCGGCCAGTACCCCCTGAGGTGCTTTCCCGCCGGACAGGCCGCCCCATCACTCTGGACGAGATCGGCCTTCAAGCACCCGAAACTGCGGTGGCGCAGGAGCCCGATCCGGTACTGACCGCCACCCATATGGGCCGTGCCGACGTCGAGTGCCGCCGCTTCCTCGTCGTGGCTGCCATCACTGCGGCAGGCGTGGCCATGCGAATCCGACGCCGGGGCGGCGGCCGCGTGCTGCCGCCCCGGCCCGGCGGTCAGGCTTCGCGGGGCCGGAACTGCACAAGGTACTTCTCGACCCAGTGGCCGGCGCCCTCCTCCTGCGACAGACGCGTCGCCTCGGCACGCCCGGCACTCGTGGGGAGGCCACCCACCGCCGCACTCCCCACAGCAACCACGATGCGATCTGGGCCCGCAAGTGACATCTCGCTGCCACGATCTATGTCTGGGCCGAGGCCACCAGCAGCGAGGCCCGCCTGCACCCGGACATCCGGCAAACCCCCGGCCCCTCCACCGCCATGCAACGCACTCGGACCATGGCTCAGCGCCCTTCAGCAGGCTCGATGCACTAGAAACGCACTCGACCGGTGCAGCCTCGACCCCATCGCGCAGATCGAGTGAGCGGCGCTCCGTGTCTACATCAGACAGTCTGTCAGAACGCGATCGAGCGCTGCCCGGCCGGCGGGTCCCCATGTCGGCTTGTCGCCAGGAAGGCCCCGATCTCCGTTCTGGCCCATCAGCATGAGGAACAGGCATTTCATAGCAGCCGGCCCGCGGGCACGCCGGATCGTCGCCTCGTCCGCATGCGCGTACACGTCGAAGAACCGTGAGGCGGCGCCCGAGGGAGGGAGCACCCATGCGGCCGCGCGGTCCCACGCCGGATCGCCGGCGAACATGGCGTCGAAATCGATCACGCCCGCGAGCGTCCCGTCCGAGACGACGACATTCGCGGGATGGAGGTCACCGTGCAGCCATACCGGTGGGCCTCCCACTCGGGGGCCGCTACGGCATCGTCCCAGACGGCCCGGACGTCGGCAGCGATGTCGCCAGGGTCAACGGCTTGCAGGAACTTCTCGAAGCCGTCCGCGTACTCCTTGGGGTGACCGCCGCGGTCCGAACTGGCCAATCGGACCGTGCGGATCTTCACCGGCGACCCGTCCGGCGACGCGCCGTACGCCGCCCTCTACGACGTCGGGCCCGCCTCCCAGCCGACCCCCACCCACCGCGGCGACGGTCTGGAACTGTACGGGGGCGGATCACGGTACCGGTGCGCTTCGCCCCACCCGACAACCGGCCCACCACCACCGAGCGCGACACCTGCTGCCCGTGGCCGGCGCTGGACACCTTGACAGACCATCCGGTCGCCAAGCTCGAGAATCGCGTGCGTGGTGGACACCACCGTCCAGACCCGCTCACGCAACGTAACGAGGGGCCTCCGGATTCTTGATCCGTCTGTCGTGCGTGCTTCTGGGCCGGTGTCCTGTCCGTGGGCGGGTCGTCTCGCTCGCCGATAACTCAGTGTGGATGCTCGGTCGTATCTCCACGATGGCGTCGGCGTCCTTGTCGTCGCTCTCCGTTTCGCGCCAGAGGAGGACGCGCACGGATTTCGCCTGGTGAAGCCCGGCCGCCTTCCACTCGGTCATCAGGGCGGTGATGACGAGGGAGAGGGCGTACTGAGGGTTCTCGCTCGAAGCTTCGGCGGTGATCGTGCCTCGCCATCGTTCGGGGTCGGTGCCGTAGGGGCGCCATCCCTGTGAGCCGTGCGGCTCGTCCACCCGGTACGCCCAGTTGGTCTCGATGCCCATGGCACGATCCTGTCACCAAGGGGTCCCACGCGCCGTGTCGGATCGACGCCTGCCGAGCGCGGTCGGACCGGGTACGACATGGCCCGGACCTCATCGAGCGCGAGGACGGTGGCTTCGTCGTCATGGGGAAGCTCGCCTTTGGACTCAGCCTCGGCGAGGGCATTGCGCTGCTGTCTTGGCTGAAGGTGTCCGTGCCCGGGAGGACAGGGTGTCCTCGTAATCGATCGATGTGACGCGCCCGCCACTGGCGGTATCACCGTCACGTCTGCTTCGGTGCCGGTGGCTCCGCCCACCCGTGGCGGACGGCGTGGCCGCCGAGCTGCATGCGAGTGCGGACTCCGGCTATGTCCATGAGGTGGCGCAGGCGTCGGTGCAGTGTGCGGGGTGACAGACCGAGCTGTGTCGCGGTCGTCGGGTCGGTTACGCCGGCCAGCAGGAGCGCGAGGATCCTTCGGTCGAGGTCGGTCGGGCCCTCCGTCCCGAGCTCGACAGCCCGTTCGGCTTCTTCCCCGGTGACTGACAGCTCCAGCGGGTGGGCGGTGCGCCATACCGTCTCGAACAGCGCGTCCATCGCGTCCAGCAGGCCGCTGCGGTGCAGCAGCACCGCGCCGGGCTCTCCGGTCGGCGTGGTCGCGAGCGGGACGAGGCCGAGTTCGGCGTCGGCCAGCATGAGTTTCATGGGCAGCTGGTCAGCGACACGCAGGTGCACGCCGTTGCGCAGGGAATCGATCGCGTCGTTGACGATGCCCGGCTCCGCCAGCACGGCCCGGTCCAGTACCGCCCGGAAGTGCACGCCCCGGCCGATGGCCATGGGTTCGGCCGTGTTCTCGTCGGGAGGCAGGGCGACGAACGGTGCGGTGATGAAGGTGCGGACCTGTGTGCGGGCCGCCTGTTGTACCTGGAGATAGCGATGTCGGATGGCGTCGACGCCCGTGACGACCTCGATCAGATCGACGATGCTGCTTCCGGTCATCGCCGCCCGGTGTTCCTCGGCGAAGGTCACCAGGGCATGCTCAGCCGCGCGCAACCCGTCCCGGCGCTGACTGATGAGAGCGCCGAGCGCCATGGCCGGCGGCGCGGCGGTGAACTGCTCGTCCGCCGACCTGATCACCAGTCCCCACCCGACCAGTCGGGACAAGGCCTTGTCGACCTGAGTCTGCGCCATGACGAGCAGATCCGACAGCAGCATCACGGTGGAGCTTGGCCGTCCGATCAGCGCTCGGTAGACGCGCTCGTCATCGGGTTCGAGGCCCAGAACATCCAGCATCGGCGACCGACTCTCTTCCGCTTTCCGCAGCGGGGGGAGTATGCACCATGGCGGCAGACTGCGAATAGTTCCTGATGGGAGCAGGTGTGGGACGGGCCCCGGAGAGTCGGCTCCCCGGGGCCCGTCAGCGCGGTTCATCGCAGGCCGTACGCCCGGATGATCTCGTTCTTGACGCCGAAGCCGCCGCGCGCCTCGGCGCTCGCGCGGACCGAGAGGAAGCCGCCGGGCTTCCTGGCCGTTGTGAACGAGCCCGTCCAGTAGCCGTCGGCACCCTTGGTCAGGGTCACCTTCTGCCAGGTGGAGCCGTCGTCGTACGAGATATCCAGCTTCACCGTGGTGACTTTGCCCGGCACGGCGCCGCCGTCCAGCGACACCGGCTTGAGCGCGATCTTCTGGGTCCGGTGGGCCTGGACGTCGCCGTGCAGGTCCGACTCCAGCTTGTAGTCCAGGTTCAGCACCGAGAACGGCTCGAAGAAGTCCGAGTCGACGGTGTCGGACATGAAGGTCCACTCGGTGTGGGTGCGCGTCGACAACCGGAAGACGTCGGCAGGCCGCTCCGCGTCGAGTACAGCGCGGTAGGGCAGGTTGCCCGCCGGCACCTCCACCCACTGCATGTCTGTGCTCGACGGGTTGTCGTGGATCAGCGTGTCGCCCTGGAAGACCTGCAGGTGGGTCGGTGTCTCACCCCACGGCAGGAAGCCGCCCAGCCGCATGTTGGCGCTGGCGGAGGCCCACGCCTGCACGTTCCAGGTCATGTAGTTCTGCCAGCGGGAGTTGTACACGCCGAAGGCCTCTCCCTGGCCGGGCCGGGTCGCCGGAGCGAACCAGTCCAGCCGGGTGGTGCTGCCCCTGGCATACGTGTTGTCGCCCGAGACCATCACCCACGGCAGGGATCCGTCGACGCCCTGCGCGTGGAACTCCCTCCAGACCTGACCCGGAGTCACCCATTCGGTGCGGGTGCCCGGGTGCCACTCGGCCTCGGGGAGGTTGAACGACGGGCTGAGAGTGAAGTCGGAACGGTAGCCCTCCGCCGGCTTCCCGCCCGTGGCCGAGTAGTAGCGGGCATCGATGCGGGCGAGGTCGCCCTTGGCCGGCTTGTAGACCAAGGCCCGGTCCGGCACCTGGCCGGGGTAGTTCCGGGTCAGGTCGTAGACATACGGCGTGTACTCGGTCTGCGTCGTGGTCAGTTTGAGTCTGCCGGTCTTGGCCATCGAGATGAGGCTCTTGCCGGCGTCGCGGTGCACGGTGGCCACTGGGATGGTGGACTCGCCGACGTATTCCATCAGGGCACCGACACCGTCGTTGACCACGATCAACGCCTTGGCGCCGGCCTCGATCGCGGCCACGGTGCGCTCCTGCGGCGAGACCTCGTCGCTGCGCTCGACGACGACGGCCTTGCCCTTGGCCTTGACCTTCTTGTAGGCGGCCGCCGCGCCGTTGCCCGCGTAGACGGCGTCCAGTCTGTCCGTGGCGGTGTCCAGGGCGCTGCCCGTCTGCACCATTGCGTCGAAGCGTCGGCGACCGCCCAACGCGCTCAGGCTGAGCCGAGGCTTGCCCTTGCGCCAGCGGGTGGTCAGCATGAACTCGCCCTGCTTCATCGGCTTCGTGGGCGAGACGTAGACGTCGTCGTACGTCGGCGGTAGCACGTACGCGCTGCGGTAGTCCGTGTACGAGTCGTGGCCCATGTAGTGGACGTTGAAGTCGACCTTGCGCTGACGGTCCTCGGTGCGCTGCGGCGCCTCGGTCTGCAGCAGACGGGCCTTGCTCGCGTCCAGCACCACGTCCGCGGAGCCGTCCTTGATCACGGTCTCCGGGGCCACCAGCACGGCCAGACCCGCACGGTCCGCCTTCTCACCGGCCACATCGAGGTACCCCGCCACGGTGTACGTGCCGGGTGCCATGCGCATGGTGGTCGAGCCGTCGACGTAGACCGACCACGGCCAGAGGTCGCCGGCCAGGTTGACCGTGACCGTGCCGGTGGCAGGCTTGCCGTCCCGGCCGACCAGCTTGATGTTCAGGTCGTAGCGCTCCTCCTCCTTGAGCAGCGCCACGGACGTGCGGGTCACCGGCTTCCCTGTGGCCGCGTCGGTGGCTGTCACGTAGCCGACGTGCCGGCCTGCGGAAGCGGATTGCGGGTCACCGGTCACCGGGACGGCGGCGCTACCGCCTGCCGGGACGGTCACTTTGGTGGCTCCCAGCGCGAACGGGCCGCCGTCCTCGTTCAGCGCCAGGTTCAACGTGACATCGGTGGAACCGGTGTTGGTGAAGGTCAGGTCCTTGGTGACGGCGACGTCGCTCGGCTCGTGCGGCCATCTGTAGTTGCCGAAGAAGAGCGATCCGGTGCCGCGGACCGTGGTGCGCACGGCGGCCGCCACGTCGAGACGACCGGTGCCGACCTCGTAAGGCGAGTACCCGTTGTCCAGGCCCTTCGCGGTGCTCATCAGGTGTTCCTTGAGCTGCGCGCCGGTCCAGTCCGGGTGCTGCTGGGCCAGGATCGCCGCCGCGCCGACCACGTGCGGGGTGGCCATCGAGGTGCCGCTGAGGGTGCGGTACATGCCCTCGCCACCGTCGGTCATCTCCTGCGAGCGGGCCGCGGTGATGTCCACGCCGGGTGCCGCGATGTCCGGCTTCATCCCGCCGGAGTAGGCCAGCGGGCCGGTGCTGGAGAAGGACGCGAGCCGGTCCTCCTTGTCCGTGGCGGCCACGGTCAGCGCCGAGTCGGCCGCCCCCGGGGAGGAGATGCTCTCCGGTCCCGCGTTGCCGGCGGCGATGACGAACAGCGTGCCGTACTGCGCGGACAGCGCGTCGACCGTCTGTGACATCGGGTCGCTGCCGTCCGTCGGGTAGGTGTCGCCGAGGCTCATGTTGACGACGTCGGCACCGGATTCGGCGGCCCACTGCATGCCGGCCATGACCCAGGAGTCCTGGCCGTAGCCCTCCGCGCCGCCGAGCACCTTGCCGACGATCAGGTCGGCGCCGGGGGCGACGCCCTTGTAGTCGCCGCCGGAGGCGGCGCCCGAGCCGACGATCGTGCCGGCCACATGCGTGCCGTGCCCGTTGAGGTCGGTAACGGCCTCACCCGGCACGAAGCTGGCCGTGCCGTCTATCACGCCGGCGAAGTCGGGGTGGTTGACGTCGATGCCGGTGTCGAGCACCGCGACCTTGGCGCCCTTGCCGTTGTATCCGGCCGCCCATGCCTCGGGCGCGCCGATCAGCGGCACGCTCTCCTTCAGGTCGGCCTTCACACGACCGTCGAGCCACAGCTTCGCCACACCCGCGCCCAACGTCCTGCTGTCCTGTGGCGCGACGGTGTTCCAGAAGGTGCGGGCCTGCCGCTTCTCGGCCTTGAGCGCGGCACCGCGGATCCCCTTGAGCTCGCGGGTCAGCTTGCTGCCGCGGGGGGCCGTCGGCTCGACGGCCGAGCGGGACTTCGACCGGGCGTACGTCGCGATCAGTGGCACCGCGGCCGACTTCGCGTCGTCGTAGCCCATCTCGATGAGGTCGGTGACATTGAACAGGCGCCTGTCCAGCTTGCCCGCGCCCAGCAGCGGCGCCGCTTCGTCCGGGATGACGAACAAGTCCCCCTTGATCTCCTGGAGTTTCACGCCGCCGACGGCGCTGTCCGGCCGGTCGACATCTGCGATCTGCTTGCCGTCGGCCACCGTGGTGACTGAGACGACGTCGCCGGTGACCAGAGTGACCTTGTGGGTCGTCGTCGGCTTGGCGGGAGCGGTGGGCTTGCGCGGAGCGGCTTGTGCGGGCGCTTGCGGAACTGCGAGTCCCGACGCCAGCAGCGGCACCGCGGTGACGGCCGAGATCAGCTGCCAGCGTCTGCGCCGCAAGGCGGAAGCCTGAGAAGGGGAGGACATACCCTGGGTCTATCGGCCGCCTCATGCCGACGTGAAGACCCCACGACGGCAAGTCTTCGCCACGGCAAGGACTTGCCGGCCACAAATTACATGTAGTCACGCAAGTAAGCACTTTTCTCGCCGGTGCCGGGTTGAAGTGGGTGAACTGCAGGCGACCCCACTGAGCGACTCAAACTCCCGCACCTGTACGGGGATTGTTCATGCATCCCGGATGCGACCCTGACAGGGGCGGTGGCTCACTCTAGGCGCAGGCTGATGGGTAGGCGGTCCCCGCCCGGGCCGAAGTAGTCCGGGCGGAGTCCGTCGGGGGCGATCCTGAAGCCGAGGGCTCTGTAGAGACGTAGGGCCGAGGTGTTGCCCGGAGCGACCACGGGCAGGGCCTCGCGTATGCCCTCTTCCCGGAGGGCGCGCAGCAATTCGCTCATGAGGAGCCGTCCCAGACCGTGCCCGCGCTTGCGCGGGGTGACGCCCAGGCTCAGCAGCCAGCACGAGCCGTCCCGTTTCGTGGCGGCGGCCATGATGTAGCCCGTGAGCGTGCCATTGTCGTCCACGACCAGCATGTGGTCATCGCACGCGTCGAAGAACTGGCGCAGGGCGAAGTAGGGGTAGGCGTCGGCGGCGAACGCTTCTCGGTCGAGCCGGAGCACGTCCGGCAGATCGGTTTCCACGGCCCGTCTGATCAAGCCTCCTGGACGGCCGTGAGCTGAAGCGAACAGGGCAGCGGAGGGGGTGGGAAACGATCACCATCGTGTGCGGTCATTGCAGTCCTAAGGCCGTGTCCTAGTAGGACTCCGTCAGGTCTTCCTGTTCGTGCTGATCAAGAGGATGGTGGGTTGGTGGATTTACATGAAGTGAGGCGTGTTCGGGCGACGTTGGCGTTGTTCGTGGCCGATGTGTTGGCTTCGGTGCCGTGGAAGGACCAGCGGGCCAAGGGCGACTGCTATCTGCGGGGACTCATGCTGGACGGGCGCCGCAAGCGGCAGCAGACGTTCGTTGATGCGCCGCTGCACGGGCACCGGATCCCAGGTCGACTGGTTCACGAACTGCTGCAGATGGTCGATCCGGTGGCCTGGGTGATCGACGCTGTGTCGGCCTGTGTCTGGGTCCGCTTCTTCGCGTACCGCCCGGACCGTCTCGCCGAGATGGTCCGCGAACGGGGTCTCGCCGTGAACCGGCGCGACCTCGACGCGGTCAGACTCCGCCAGCTCGTATCCTTCAAAGGGGACCGAGGTCTCTACGATCAGGCACCAGTCCGACCCGGTCGTCACGTGGGTGGCGGCCTCCTGGCTGTCGATCAGCCACACATCCAGCAGGCCGGACCGGGGCTGCGTTCCGTACCGGTGCCAGGACGCAAGCACTCGTTCAAGACGCCGCCCGACCAGGTAATCAAGACGCACCCCGGCCCCGCGCAACGGGCGCTCGTTCAACCGTTTCGGCTCCACCCAGCGACCGTTCCGTCAGGCATGGCCACAGCTCACGCGCTCATGCGGGACGAGCCTTAGCCCGACTTCCGCATGCCGGGCTCGCCGTGGTGCGCGTCACTGGCGAAGGCCTTGGTGAATTCCGCCAACGCCAGCTCTTCCTTGGATTCCAGAAGTGCCCTTTCGGCCATGGACTGGGGACGTAGGTCTCGGTACTGACTTCCGAACAGCTCCTCAGGGTCGAGTTGTGCGCGTATTTCCGACTGGGCCGTGTCGGAGATGGATCTGACCTTGCGTATTAAACTCAGAGTCTCGGAGATCGCCTTGGGTAGCTTCTCGGGTCCGATGACAACTACCGCCACGACGAAGATCGTGAGGATTTCGAGTGGCCCCATGTCGAGGAACATGCATGACCTTCCTGTGCGACGCCTTTCAGAGGCGAGTCGATCAGTGGCTGCCGGGCGGCTCAGGGGGAAGGAGCGGTGAAGCTTCATCCGGGCTGAGGGGTGCAGGTCTCCGTCGGGCGCGTCGGCGGTCGTTGACCCAGGCGATGGCGCATGCGGCCATGTAGAGCGCGGTGATGGGCCCGGCAAGGGCCAGCATGCTCAAGGGATCGCTGCTCGGTGTGGCGATGGCAGAGAAGACCGTGATGCTGATGACCATGTTGCGCCACCAGCCCGCCATGCGTTTCGCGCTCACCGCGCCCGCCAGGTTGAGCATGACGAGGATCAGCGGCAGTTCGAACGACAGCCCGAAGACCACGACCATGCGTGTCGCAAGGTCCAGGAAGTCGTCGACCGGCAGGATGTTCGTTGCCTTGCCCGGTGTGAAGGAGATCAGAACTCTCGCCGTTGTGGGGAGCACGGCGTAAGCGATCGCGGCTCCCGTCAGGAACAGGGGGATCCCGGTGGCGAGGAAGGCCAGTCCGTATCTCTTTTCCGTGTGACGCAGTCCGGGGGAGAGGAAGGCCCACAGTTGGTAGAGCCAGACCGGACTCGCGCCGATGAGGCCTGCGGTGATCGAGACCTTCAGCGCAAGAGTGAAGGGGGCCAGGAGGCCGTTGGTGGCGATGATCCCGCATCGCTCAGTGCTGCTGCTGGTGCCGGAAATGGTGCAGCCCGGCAGGGGAGCAAGCATGAAGTCAACCAGTTGGTTGTAGAAGAGCCCAGCGACGATCGTCGTGACAGCGATGGCGCTGATGGCTTTCAACAGGCGGCTCCGAAGCTCGCGCAGATGGCTGGTGAGGGGCATCACCCCTCCAGGAGCGCGGGTGGCGACTGAGAGCACGGCCAGGCCTCCTTTCTTCTGTCGCTGATGGCGTCGAGCGTCAGCGCGTGATGGTGATGCTCTGAGCGGAGGCGGTCTCGGTGGCCTCCTGCATTGCAGGGACAGCGCTGCGAGGTCCCTCGGCGGCGAGGTGGCGCGTGGAATCGGCCGGCGCGGCGACGGGAACTGCAGCAGCCGTGTCTTCGTCGTCGTGGTCGCGCATGGCCTTGGTTTCGCTCTTGATGATGCGCATCGACTGGCCGAGTGAGCGTGCCATGTCGGGCAGGCGCTTCGCACCGAAGATGAGAATGACGACAACGAGGATGAGGACGATCTCGGGTGCTCCAAGCTTGCCGAACATGCTGGTTCCTTTCGTGAGGAGCGAAGACCGCTCCACGGTGTGGGGGGAGGGAACCGCCGATAGGCGGCGAGACGTGACGCTGTGGGGGCCGGCCCCGCAGGGCAGCAGTGCTGCCGGGATCACCGGTGACAGCGTCGGCACCGGCTGCTGCACTGCTGTTGCAGGACGGCTGCGCCTGCGGGGGTGGAGTCGTGCTGGCGAGCTCGCTCTCAAGTGCGGCCGGGCGGCGCGGGGATAAGCCATGCCCGGCCGCACCGTCGAGCCGGGCTCTAGCGCAGCGAACGGAAGCCGGAGCGGACCTCGTTCACGAAGAGCTCCGGCTGCTCCCAGGCGGCGAAGTGGCCACCCTTGGGGAGCTTGTTGTAGTGGATGAGGTTGGGGTAGGCCTTCTGGGCCCAGCTCTTGGGGGTCTGGTAGAGCTCGTCGGGGAAGACGCTGACGGCGACCGGGATCGACACACCCTTAGCGGCGAAGAAGGGGAACCTGTTCTCGGCATAGAGGCGGGCGGAGGACACCGCGGTCTTGGTCAGCCAGAACAGGGTGACGTTGTCCAGGACGTCGTCCCGGGTGAGACCCGTGCGCTGCCCGTTGAAAGCTCGTGTGATCAGGTCGAGGCTGGCCGCGTCGTGATCGAGCATGAACGCCGCCAGGCCGACCGGGGAGTCGGTCAGTCCGGTCAGAGTCTGGGGACGCGATCCCATCATCTGAGCGTAGGCAATGTGCTTGTACACGAAGTCCAGCTGCTGGCAGGCACGCTTCTCCTCGGGGGAGAGGTTGCTGGGCAGCGGCATGCCGGACTGGATGGCCTTGTCGATGGCGGGCGGGACAATGCCCGGCATGTTGGTGTGGATACCGAGGAGCCCGGTCGGCGCCTGCACGGCCAGGAGGTCGGTCACGACCGCGCCCCAGTCGCCGCCCTGAGCGACGTACTTCCTGTAGCCCAGGCGTCGCATCAGCTCCGCCCAGGCATGCGCGATGCGATCAGGTCCCCAGCCCTTGGACGTCGGCTTGCCGGAGAAGCCGTAGCCCGGCATGGACGGGATCACCACGTGGAAGGCGTCCTCGGCCCTGCCGCCGTGCGCGGTGGGGTTGGTGAGCGGCTCGATGATCTTCAGCTGCTCGATGATCGACCCCGGCCAGCCGTGCGTGACGATCAGCGGCATGGCGTTCTTGTGCTTGGAGCGGACGTGTATGAAGTGGATGTCCAGGCCGTCGATCTCGGTGATGAACTGAGGCCACGAGTTGAGCCTCGCTTCCACGTCACGCCAGTCGTACTCCGTGGCCCAGTAGCGGGCGAGTTTCTGCATCGTTGCCAGTTGTGGGCCCTGCGACTGATCGCTGACCGTTTCCTTCTCCGGCCAGCGTGCTGCCTCGATCCGCCGGCGAAGGTCGGTGAGGTCCCTTTGGGGGAAGTGGACGCGGAAGGGGCGGATGCGCCGGTCAGCGTGTGAACCGTAGGAGGTGGCACTCTCGGCAGCCGCGGCCGGCCTGGCCGAGAACAGGCTCGTGGAACCTCCGAGCGCTGCTGCTGCGGCAGCTGCAGCAGCCGAGGTGGAAAGAAAAGCCCGGCGGGAGTGGGGCGGAACGGTGTCAGACATGACGATCTCCTGAGTCGAGTAGCTGTGTAGGGATGCTTTGGAGGGCAGTCGTTCTCGTTGGACTGCGCGGTGAACGGCTGAAGGACCATCCAGAGCAGGGGCGCCGCATCCAGATCTAGTGACTGGTGGTAATCGCCCAGTCCCCTTTTGTGCGCGTAGGCGTCTGCTGTGTCTGTTTAGTGAGTGTTTGTCGAGCTTGTGGAGCTTCGACATTGAAGCTACGGGGGATTTAGCTCGTGCACAAGTGAAGATGGCAAGTGGAACATGTGGCAAAGGGAACAATGTCGGAGCATCCGCCGCAGGCCCCCGACCGCACGAGAAGGCTCGCCAGCCGGACGCGGTCGGATCCGTGGATCGGGATCCGCCCCGGCGCCGCCGTGCCAGGGCTAGAAGCGCGGGCTCCTCCGCGACCGGGGGATTGTCGTCCTCGACAACGAGGCAAGGACGAAGTGGACGCTGCCATGGTTGACCCAGACGATCAGTGTCCGGCGAGACAGTGCCTGGTGGTTACTGACTCGCTGCTTGCGCGCCACCGGGGTGATCTCGCCGCTGGCTGGCACCCGCACTTCCGACTCGACCGCGGTTCCTTGCGACGGCAGAAGAGGCGGTTGGACGCCCCCGATGGACAACTCCGGTTCTGTGACGTCCTGTTCAGGAGGCTCGCGACTGCCGCGAACGGGAGAGTGCCGGATGCGGGCGCTGGTGGTTGTAGGCGTGCTCCCAGCCGTCGATCGCTTCCTGGACCTGCGGCCAGCGACTCGAACGGCATCACGTACGACTGCGATGGTCCGGGAGGTGCGTGCTGACGCTGGCAGCTGAAGTTCTGATGCCTCGAGGATGGTCGAACCACCTGTCGAGGACAGATTAGGGCCGATGAGGTGGGCACCATATGCCACGCGGTGGACAACAGCCTTTGGATCGCCGACCTCGGCGGCGGCACGGCCGTCCTGGCCGGCTGGGTGACGAGCCAGGGAAACGCCAGAGCTGCCCGAATACAGACGAGTTCGACTGCGGACGCTGAGCGAAGGCAGCAGCTTGGTGACAGTCGCCGCACGGCCTTCCTTGACCTGGTCGAGCACACGCATCGCATGGGAGAGCTCTACCTTTGATCTTGGCCAGTGCTCCGGCGTTTACGCCGGGGGGTGAAGGTCATCTCAGAGCTGCTCTGACCCGCAGGTGAGCACGGGTCCGCAGTGTTCACCTCAGCCCGCCACGTGGGGCGCTTCTGGTTCTCGATGTACTGCTTCACGACGGTCAGGGGCGCCCCGCCGCAGCTTCCGGCGAAGTACGAGCCCGACCAGAAGTGTCCGTCCCACAGGTACCGGCGGATGTGGCTGTCGCTTTCCTTGCGGATCAGCAGGGCGGAGACGCCCTTGAGACGGCAATCCAACGGCAGGGGAGAGAAGCGGCCGAGGCCAAGCCGGCAGCCTGCCCGGGCGCGATTGCCGCTCGTGAGAAGAGCCTCTCCGCGGGATTCAGAAACCGTGCGAAAAGAATGTTGAATGGTCCTGGTACAGATCAACTGCTCTCCTGCTCGTCCGAGCATGAGGGCCCCCGAGGAGGCTTCCACCCTCCGCCGCGGCTGCTACCTGACGTCCCTGTCAGTCGGATGATGTGCTGCCCCGTGCTGTCGCGACGTACGCGCTCACCAGGATCAGTACGCAGCCCGCCAGTTGCAGGAAAGTGGGGCGCTCGCCCAGTACGACCACGCCCAGCGCCACCGCGCCGACCGGGGTGAGGAGCAGCAGGACCGCACCGACATGACTGGCCAGCCGGGCTGAAGCAGTCGCGACCAGCAGCCAGCCCACGACCTGGCTGCACCCGGCCACTGCCAGCAGCCAGCCGAGGACCTTCCACCCGGGGGCCGGGTCGAACCCGTACCGGACCAGACCCGCAGCGAGGGAAACCATCGCCGCCGACGCGACGACCACCGTGTACACCTGCCGTACGGGCCCGGAATGGCCCCCACGGCGCAGCAGGTACAGGAAGCCCGAGTAGCACACCGCCGCCAGTACTGCGTGGACCGTGCCCAGGGACGGATCGGAGCCGACCCTCCCACCGTGCTCAAGAACCCCGCCCGTCAACACCACACCTGCCAGCAGCACCGGCAGGCACGCCAGGAATCGGCGGGGTACCGGTTCCCGGTCGATCGCCCAGGCCAGCAGCGGCACCAGCACGACCTGCACGTTCACCAGCACCGTGGACAGGCCCGCCCCGACCTCGCCGATCGCCTGCGTCCAGAGCAGCATGTCACCGGCGAACAGCGCTCCCGCGAACAGCGCGAGCGGGTACCGGTGCCGGGGGACGGTACCGACACGGCGGCGTTCCGCAGCAGCGAGCGCGAGCAGCGCCGGAAGGGCCAGAGCACACCGGTAGAACGACGCGGTGCCCGGTGAGGTGTGCGCCAGCTCGAGGAGCACGGCGGACGCCGACACCGCGACAGCCCCGATCGCCATGCTCCACGCCGGATACCGTGCCACCCGCGAGCCGTCGGCCCGGTCGGTGTTCCTGGACGTGGCGGTGGACACCTGCGGGCTGCCGGTCGCACGGGGCACGATGGATCACTCCTCCGATGTCCGGCGGCAGCACGCCGGATCTCGCGTGCGCTGCATGCGACGAGTACCCGGGAGAGGCCGTTTCCCACGGGCCGAACCGCTCAGGCAGGTCCCGCCATTGCGGCGCCGTCCGCACCCGGTACAACACGCCGTTGACCACCCAGCGACAGCCACGCGTGCCACCACGAGGGAGGAACCGCAGTGGCTCGGTGGATCAGGAGCGGGTGGACGCGGATTTCAGGGCTCGGCGCTGCTGTTCCTCGTGCAGCTCGCGTTGTCCTTCGACCTCCCGGTCCGCTACGAGGCAACCGTTCTCGTCGCAGCCATCAACGAATGGCTGTGACCAGGGCCTTCAAGACTCATATGGGCCGACCCGGAAGTACATACTCCTGTGCGCTCGGGGACGGTCACCGCGCCCGTGCGCGGCATCGGAGCGGTCAGCAGGTGCCATCCGCTTCGCCAGCTCCCGCAGCGTCTCGAGGCCGGCCAGCACCTCCGAGCGATTGTCCGACCTCTTCATCCACGCCGGCAGTCGAGCGAACATCGACATCGTCGGCCGCACGCCGCCGCGCTCTCGCAATCGCGCCCCGACGTAGGCAGACAGCTCGTCGACGTGCTCCTCGTTGTAGGCCCACAAGACGTGACCGGTGCAACGTGGGTGTGGCTGTGGCGCAGTTCGTTGCTGGTGTGCTCGCCCACGCTCCACGGCGATCCGCAGCGCGTCGAAGGCCGCGTTGCGGTCCTCCGCCGCCTGAGGGGCGGCCACCGGCCGGGCCGTGCCGCCGGGTGGGGGCGACGGTGTGCGGTGCGGGAAGGAGGCCGGAGGGCAACTGGTGCTGCGCGCCGCTGGTGCGGGGGCGTTCCGCCGACCGATGTCAGCGACAAGGCACAGTCCTCGTCCTTCCCGTCGGTAGGGGGTGTTCCGCCGAGTACCAGCGGCGGCTACACGTGTACGACAGATACCCCAGAGGCGGGAATGCAGATCACTCCACGACAGGCGGCAGCACCTCGTAGCCGGTCGGCGCGAGTTTCATCACCACATGCTCCAACCCTCCAGGCTGTACCGCCAAACGGACGTCCCCCTCGGCAGACGTGCACTCCATCACCAGAACGCGATAGTGCAGTCGGTTCCTCTCCCGTCCCTCGGGCCTTCGGATCCGCAGGATCCGCGCGTCCGCCGGCAGCATTGGCTCGCCGGCACGCGAACGGCGAGGCTCCCACGACCAGCACCCCGGCTCGATCACAAAGAAGCCTCGTGCCCAGCGATCGGCTCCGGCCGGGCAGATGGCGCAGGACACTGTGACGCGTCGACCATCGGTGAAGCGGGCTGTCAACCCGTCTTGCCGTCTGTTGGCATACAAGGCGACCGCTACGGCACCGAGAAGGGCACACATGAAGAACGGCAGGACATTTGGCATGCGCGCATTCAACCAGTGGGTACTGGCGACGGTCTGACGAGCCAAACCTCCGTACGCCGTGTTCAGCTCAGGTATCACCGCTCCAAGGCCACCAAGTGGCGGATCCCGCTCGTGAGTGGGAGAGCCTTCCGCGTTCCTCGCTGCGGCGCCGTTGGCCAGGTCAGCCGGAGCCATCGGCGAAGCTGCGGAGCACTGATTCCGCCCCGTGAGCGAGCGACACTGGCTCACGCTGTCGGACAGGTGGCGTCACCGTCCGCCGCTGCCGGCGTCGTCTCCTCGGCTTTGGTGTCGGCGCGGGTGATCGGTCCGGTCGGCCATGCGGCTGTCACCGCGGCGACGGCGACGATGGTGCCTGCCATGACGAAAGCCCAGGGCACGCCGCCCGGCTCGTCCACAAGGGTGCCCGCCAGCGCTCCTCCGACCGAGTTGGCGGCGACGGGGACGGTGGCGATCCAGGTGTGTGCCTCTGTGAGCATGTCCGTGGGCGTCATCCGGCCCACGAGGGAGATGTAGACCGTGAGACAGGGAGCTATGACGCCGCCGCCGAGCACGAGTGCGACGCCCAGCGCCGCCGGGCCCGGTACGACGGCGAGTACCGCGAGGCTGAGAGCGACGCAGCCGAGCAGCCAGGCCAGTTGCCGGTGAAGGGGCGAGCGCGGCGGCCAGGCTCCGTACCAGAGACCGCCCACAGCGGAACCCAGGCCCCACACCGCGAGCAGCAGACCGGCCAGCCCCGCGGAGTCGCGGCCGGAGTACTCGGCGGCGTAGGCGGGTACCGCCACGCTGACGGCGCCGAACCCCGCCCCCAGCGCGCCGACACAGCCCAGCAGAACGGTGAAGCCGGGCACCCGCAGAGGACCCAGTCCGCTTGTCCTGACGCGGGAGGCATGCGGCCGCTGGGCGCGCATCGCGGCGCCGAATGCCACCAGGGTGGTTCCGGCCAGTGTGACCCCGGCGGCTGCGATGATCGCGGCAGCCGGGGTGGCGATCACCCCGAAGACACCCACCAGCAGGGGACCGATGACGAAGACGACCTCGTACAACGCGGTGTCCGCGGCCAGCACGGTCCCACGCATTCGTGCCCAGCCGGTCCTGGGGCCGGTCAGCCGGTTGCATGCGCCGCGGATGACCGCGGTGAGAGGCGGATAGGTCGCGCCGACGGCGGCGGCCGTCGTGCAGATCAGAGGCAGCGCGCCGGCGCCCTGGGCAGTGACCACCAGCCCGGCCAGGGCCATCGCATGGGCAACGGCGGTGCCCAGGAGAACCGGGGAAGGGCCCAGCCGGTCGGCGATCCGCCCGATCACCGGGCTGATCGATACCCCGGCCAGGGCATACACACCGACCGCGAGACTGGCGTACGCATAGCGGCCGGTCGCCCTCTCGACGAGCAACAGCAGGGCAAGCGGTGTCATGCCGCTGCCGAGTCGTGCGACAACCCCCGTCACGAGCAGGGACGTGAGTCCGGGGATCTTTCGGACCTCGGCGTATCGACCCAACGCGGTCACCCAGAACTCCTTCGTGTTGGCTGTCTGCGGTCTCACAGAGGTGCCGAGCGGCGTAGGTTGTGCGCCGCAGCGCTCTGTACTCCTTCGACGCGTCGTCAGAGTTGAGGCAGTACGCGGTCGAAGAACACGCGGTCGGTCTCGAAGACGGGCTGAAGTCGGGAGAACTCCTGAGGTGTGACCCAGCGGGCGTCGCTCACCTCACCCGGATGCAGAACGACCTCGCCTTCCTCAGCCTCCGCCGTCCACCAGTGCAGTCGGAACGTGCCGTCCTCGGTCTGCGACTCCCAGACCTTGGCCACGGGCGAGACTCTCAGCCCGACTTCCTCGTGCACCTCCCGGACCAGGGCTTCCGCCTGCGTCTCACCCGGTTCGAGTGTGCCGCTCAGGGGCGCCCAGTATCCTGACAGCCTGGCCAGCGGACCCCGCTGGATGACGAGCACTCGCTCTTCGCGTCGCACCACCGCGACGATCGCTTCTCGCTGATCCATCATGCTCCTCCTTCGGCGGTTTGCCGAGCGTAGAAGACGGTGAGCGCATCGTGGGGGGGGTGCTCACGTCATGGGTACGGAGGTAATCCGCTCCGTGCCGTGCCGCCTACGACTCCGTCGCCACAGTCGCCGGACTGACCCCAGGAATACTGGTTCCGGTGAGGGCGCGAAGGGCCCTGGAGCGATGACCAGCCGTTCCCGGCAGATGCCGGCCGTGTCCGGCGCGGCCAGACGCTCGGCGACGAACTCCCCGATTTTCCTGCCCACTTCGGTGGCATCGGTCAACGCTGCGGTGGCCGGTGCACGCCGCTGCACGGAGTGCCCGACGTTCAGCCGACAACCATAGTCCGTGAGTTCCTCGTACGAGCCGGGATCGGGAAGGCCCTGGATGTCGTTCAGGTACGGGGCTCCTACGAGCGGCGGCGAAGCGCTGGAACTCAGGAAGGAACGAGTCGGCCGGCACTGGCACACTCTCGGCGACCACCTGCTCCATGACGCCGGCGAGCCGTCTGATTTCCTCAGCCGCGCCCACTTTCTGGGCTCCCAGGTGGCTCGATGCAGGACCCAGTTCGATGATGTCGGCCCTCTTCGACCGCAGCCGCCGGGCGCGCCCCACCGCTCCTTCAGCAGCCAGATACCTGCCACCGCCTGGGAACGAGTCGGCTGTCATGTCGACGGCCCCGACCAGCAGTGGCCGGCCCATGGCCATGGGCGAGGAATCCAGGTGCTGAGTCATGACGGTGCCTCCCGGGTCGATCCCAAGAAGCCCAGGCGCGCGGCACACGTCCATGTGACGAAGCCGCTCCCCGATGGTTGCGCCCATCTCGACACGCCAGTCACGGCTCGATCGCAACCTTATCCGAGTCACGAATTGACCGGTAGTGGCTCAGGAGCAGACCCCCCCTTGCGCAGGGGAGGCACAATCGCCCCGGTCGGGTGCCAGCGGATATTCCTTGTCCGTCCCGGTAAGGACGACGCAGATCGCGAAACCGTGCGTGGGCTGAACCTGAACTGTCGGGTGCGATGGTGAGTGCCGAGGATCCCGGACGTGCCCGCTGCAATACGTGGATCTTCTGGATATCTCAGTACGGGGGCCTGTGGTGTTGTGGCTGGTGGCCAGCAGGGCACGCGGCCATTTGGTCGATCTTGGATTCGGCCCCGGTGAGGCTGACGCGAAGCCCTTCGATCTCGCCGAGCCCGCCTTCCGGCTCGGCCTCGGCGATACGGTCCAGGACGTTGTCGCGGATCTCTACGAGTCGGCTGCACTGGGCCGGGTCCGGCCACAGGAGGGAGTACTAGGCACGGCGGCCGGTCATCTTCGGGCTTTCGTAGTTCCCTCCGGACAGCTCGACGAGTCGCCGGCAACGGCCAGTCGACCTTCCGTAAAGGCTTCACAGGAAGGGCAGGTGTGCTGTGGCGCAGAGCAGGGACCACGTCCGCCAGGTTGCGCGTGTGCAGCAGGCAGGGCCTCGCGCAGCACGAACTGAGCCCGCCGGCGCGAGCGAGCCCGTGCTGATCGAGGTTGTGCCGGGCATCGTCCATCACACGCGCGACGCCATGCGGAAGGCCGCGGTGGAGGCCGCCTGCGGCTCGGCGCCGAGGGCGCAGCGACCGGTGTCCCCATGACCACCAGCGGGCGCGCCGTGCGCGGGCGGGAGGGCCGAGACGAGAACTCTCAGCAGATCGGGGCCCTGCGGCAAGCCCGCAACCCGCACCCCGTCCCGCGCACAGCCTCCCGCGCCGCCGCACGGCCTCACGCCCGTGCACGGCCTCACGCCGGCAGGCAGCGGCGCGTCCGCCAACGGATCGTCAGGCGAAACCGCGACGTCCGGACGTGATCAGGCAGGAGAAGACCGATCGATGCCTTCGGGCGCCGACACGGGCTTCAGAAGTCGTC
Source organism: Streptomyces sp. NPDC025784 (assembly GCF_055558435.1). Taxonomy (NCBI): domain Bacteria; kingdom Bacillati; phylum Actinomycetota; class Actinomycetes; order Kitasatosporales; family Streptomycetaceae; genus Streptomyces; species Streptomyces sp. NPDC025784. Next base: position 51,184 of record NZ_JBVHMN010000028.1, on the reverse strand, counting down.
CGCCCCGTTGCGGAGTTCGGGAGTCCAGTAGCCGGTGAGTGCCTTCGCCGGGTCGGCGGCGATGCCCTCACTGCCGGGCGCGCTGACGGCGATGACCGTCGAGTCGCCCTCCAGCGTGACGGAGAACGCCGACACGGGCTCGTTGTCCTCGTCCACACCGCCGTCCGACACCTTCAGCAGGGCGTAGGCCGGGGCCCCTGCCGAGATCACGACAGGTGCGGCCGGCTTGCTCTTTGCGACGGCCGGGACATCCTGCTTGTGGCTCTCCAGGAGTTGGACGTGCGGGAAGCCCGCCAGGCGGCACGAGTACCCGGAGGTGTTCTTCGCCGTGAGAACGAGATGGGTGTACGGCGGACCGTCCTGAGTGGCGGCAGTGATGGTGACGTCCCCGGCCGTGCACACCGGGGTGGAGCCGGCAGCCTGCCTGCCGGTCGAGCCCGCGGAGTCCGCAGACCCCGAAGAGTCCGAAGACGCCGAAGAGCCCTGCGACCCGGTCGAACCGGCCGAGTCGGTCGTCTCCGCCGTTTCCGACGCGCCGTCGGTCTTGCCGGCCGCCGCCGATTCGCTCGCCGAGGAGGACGCCGAGGAAGACGCGTTGCTGTCCTCGCCACCCTGGCAGGCGGTGAGGGAGAGAGCGAGTGCCGCGCCGGCAACAGCGAGCAGGGCGGGACGGCGCATGAGCGTGTTCATGAAAGGTTCCCCGATGAATTGGTGCGGAGCCGCGGGCCGGTTGCCGGCGGCCATGGTGGTCTGGTCGGTAGACCGCGGTTCTGAGCTGCCCTCGCCCGTCCGGTAGCCGGACCGCAGGGTGTGCGCGAACCCGTGCCTTCAGTCGATCACCGCGCGCCGTCGTCTCCCAGGCAGTTCACCCGGCAGAACTGCCGACTGTCATACTTCTGCCGGTGGCTCGCGCTGGGAGAGCCGGACGAACGGGGACTTCAACAGTGCGCGGTGCCACGCCTGTCGGCAGTGACTTCGGGCACCGACTGCGCCAGCTGCGGACGCGCGCCGGACTCAGCCAGGAGGCACTCGCCCACGCGGCCGAGGTCAGCGTCAGAGCACTGGCGGACATGGAACGCGGGCGCACCCGGGGACCTCAGCGCCGTACCGTTCAGGCTCTGGCCGAAGCGCTGGGACTGGAAGGCGACGAGGCAGTGCGCCTTGAGCGGTCCGCCGCCCTGGGCCGACCGCGCCCCCGCACCGCGGACGGCCCCGCCGCGTCCGCCACGTTGGCCCTCCCGCGCGACATAGGGGACTTCACCGCACGAGCCCCGGCACTCGCCCGGCTGCTGGAACTGGCCCATGACGCCGAGCGCGGCAGGACGGCGGTCACCGTCGTCACCGGCCAGCCGGGGCTGGGCAAGACCGCGTTCGCCGTACACGCCGCGCATCACCTCGCTCCGCACTTCCCCGACGGGCAGTTCGCCCTGGACCTGCGCGGTATGGACCCCGAGCCGACCCCGCCCCGGGACGCGCTGTCCCGGCTGCTCGGCGCGATGGGCATCGCCGACGCCGCGATACCGGCCGACACCGACGACCGCGCGGGCCTGTGGCGATCCCTGGTCAGCGACCGGCGCGTGCTCCTGCTGCTCGACAACGCCGCCGACGAAGCCCAGGTCCGCCCCCTGCTGCCCGCTGCCGGACCGTCCCTGACACTCGTCACCAGCCGCCACTCCCTGGCGGGCCTGGAGTCCGTCCACCGCAGCGATCTCGCGCTGCTGAGACGCGAAGAGGCGGTGGAACTCCTCACCCGCATCCTGGGCCCGGAACGCGTGCAGGCCGAGGCACAGGCGGCACGGGACCTCGCGGACCTGTGCGGACACCTCCCACTGGCCGTGCGGATCGCCGGCCAACGGCTGCTGAGCCGACCCCACGAACGGCTGAGCAAACTCGCCACCCGCCTCGCCGCCGAAGGACGGCGCCTCGACGGCCTGCAGGCCGGCAACCTGCGCGTGCGCGCCGCCTTCGCGCTCTCCTACCGGCAACTCGCCCCAGAACCAAAGACCTTCCTGCGCCGGGCCGCACTGGCCGCCGGCGCGGACTTCAGCCCCGAAACCGGCGCGCTCCTGGCCGGACTGTCCTACGACGAGGCGTTCGCCTGCGCCGAGGAGCTGACCGACGCCGGACTGCTGCAGAGCGATGCCGACGCCGAGCGGTACAGCTTCCACGATCTGCTCAGGCTCTACGCAGCCGAGCTGACCGAGACGGAGGACGGCCCCGGCGACCGCGACGCCGCGCTCGACCGCACCGCTCGCTGGATGCTGCGCCGGGCCACCGCCGCCGCACTGCACTTCGAGGCCGACCCGGTCCTGGCCGCACCGCACCGCGACCCGGACCCGGACACGGCGCCCGTCGGCAGGGACGAGGCGCGGGCCTGGCTGGAGGCCGAGCGTGCCCAGTGGCTCGACGCACTGCGCCGAGCCCACGCGTCGGGCCGGCACCGAGAGGTCCTGGACACGGCAGAGGCCATGCACTGGTTCTCCGACGTCACCCAGCACTGGGAGCAATGGGTCGAGGTGTTCGCGTGCGCCGCGGAATCCGCGCGCTCGCTGGGCAGCAGACAGGAAGAGGCAGTCCACCTCAACTACCTCGCCTGGTCCTACAACCTCTGCGTCCACGACCCCGACGCCGCCCTGACCTCGGCCGATGCCGCGCTCACAGCGGCCCGCGAGTGCGGGGACGGCCTGCAGGAGGGCTGGGCACTCGGCTACGGCGCGGGCGCGCTCCACCGCCTGGGCCGGACCGAGGAGGCCCACGGGCGGCTGCGGAAGTCGGCCCGGTGCCTCGCCGCACAGGACTCCCCGCAGGCCCGGCTGGCCGAACTGACCATCCTCAACACCCTGGGCACGCTGTTGCGGCAGACGGGCCGGCCGGCAGAGGCCCTCGACATCCACCGCCGCAGCGAGCAGATCTGCCGGGCGGGGATCCCGGGCCGTACGGACGAGCTGATCGCCCTCTACCACGCGGTCGCCCGGCAGCAGATCGGCAATGACCTCGCGGCCCTGGAGCGCTGGCACGAGGCCGAACCGCCGTTGCGGCAAGCACTCGCCGACTTCGAGGCCGCCGAGATGCCGGCCTGGGTGGAACAGGCCCGGCTCGACCTGGGACGGGCACTCGCTGCCGTGGGACACCCCGAGGCACGGCAGACACTCCTCGCCGCCCGCGACGCCCTCGCCGCGTTGAAGAGCCCGCGTCAGGTCGAGGCCGCCGCCGCTCTCGCCGCCCTGGATCAGATCACCACCGTCGGGTGAGGCCAGCGCCCGCGCATCCATGCCAGCTGTTCTTGATGGTCCGACCTGGTTGCGGTCGGTGATGGTCTCGGGCCGCCTGACCGTTTCTCCCACGTCGTAGCGGGTGGCGGGATGCCGGTTCTTCGTGCCGGAGGTCTGGCGGGGCGGGGTCGGTTGAGTTTCGGCGCACGGGCCGGGCAGGGAAGGTTGGGGCGTACTCGAGCGGGGGTGAGCCAGCCGGGCTCGGTCGGCTTCTCTCAGGGCCGACGGAGGGCTGCGGCCAGTGGCCGGGCGAGGCGGAGCATTCTCCGACCGTCGGCCTCAAGGAGCGAAGGGGGCGGGGCGCTGCCGGGTGAGCTGCGTCGGATTGCGGAGCAGGCGCTTGACGGGCAGGGCCGCACCGGCCAGGCCTCGGCCCGTACGGCGCCTCCTCGCGGCGGTCAGGCGGCCGGTGCATGTCCAGGCACTGGGGGCGAGCGCCGGCGATCAGCCCGGCAAGGGTCGACAAGGACAAGTAGCCCGGCCCACCGGAACGTTACGGGACCGGGCTACGCGCGAGGACCCAAGACCGGGCGGGGATCAGGCTCTCTAGCTCGCGCACTTGTCGGGGGTGCTGTGCGCGCTGCCCCTTCAACGAAGCCTGCAGCCGACGGACACGCCACACCGTCCCGTTCAGGCTCTGGCGTGGCGGTCGCTCTTGTCAAAGCTGGGTCTGGTCGTCCGTCTGTCGGCCGCATGGTCAGTTCGAGGGTGTCGGCGCTGGTTCCTCCTCCGCAGCTCGGCGAGTCGGCAACGAAATGGGCACGGCCGTCCAGTTCAACAGCGCCGACCCCGTGACGACTGCCCGGCAGCGCCGTGACGGCACGCCAGCGGTCGGTGCGGGGGTAGTAGACGGTGACGTCGTCGAAGGTGTCGGTGCTGCTGCCGGGCCTGCATTCGCCGCCCGCTTACACGATGCGTCCGTTCAAGGCGACCGCTGCTCCGGCAGAGCGGGCGGTGGGCAAGGGTGCAACCTGTGTCCACTGCCGACGGTGGATGTCATACACGTCGTGGCGGGCGAGGTTGTCGCCCACGTCCTCCACGCGGCCGCCGACGACATGGACGCGGTCACCGAGAGCGGCGACGCCGGCATGATCCCGGCTCTCGGCCGGCAAGGGCTGGGCTGCGACGTAGGCGTTGCGCTGGGGGTCGAAGACGTGATGGGTGCGCACCGTCCCGAACCTCAGCGAGAAGGGCGAGCCCTCCGGGGAGACGACGCGACGTGAGTCCCGCCCTCCGAGCAGATACAGGCGCCCGCAGACGGCTGCCACTCCGATCGATCCGAGCGCCACCGGCATGTCCGGCAGACGGTCCCAGCGGTCCCCGCATGGGTCGTAGACGCGTCCGGCTGCGGGTCCATGTGCACCGCGCCGGTGAACCCGCCGAACGCGTACAGCCGTCCGCCGAGCGCGGTGGAGATCAGCGAGAGCGCCGTGCCGCTGCCGGTTGCCTGAACGGGGCGGGCGGGTCGCGCGCTCCTCGGTGACGCGCAGACGACCTGCCTCGGCAACGCGTTGGACGTACGAGGACAGGTGAGCGAAAGCTGCTGCGGCTGCGGGCGAAGCGGCATCGCTGGACGGGGCTCGGCGTACTTGAGGCTTCGAGGACCACTTCATCGACAACGCATCGTGGAGGACATCGGCGAAGGCACCGACGGGTGGACCTTCGAGTGGCCCCCGCCGTTCGTCACCTGCACCGCCGGACCATCCGCGGGCACACGGTCTCCGCCTGCGGTACCGGCGAGACCCCATGTGCCCCCGGGCGCAGCAACAGCGGGCGCCCGTCACCAACCTGCACGGTCGGAGTCCCTGCCGTGGGCGGCAGAGGGCCCAGGTCAGTGGCCGCGGACGTGCCAGGTACCGGGTTCTGGGTGCCACACCAGGTGAACGCGCCCTTGATCAGGCCTTCGGAGCGTCAGTTCATCCATGTCCAGCGCCGACAAGGCCCGCAGCGCCTCATCGGAGGCGTTCGACCAGAGGAAGAGTGAGATGCCGGCATCCGGGTCCTGGACGACGGCAAGGCCCGCGTCGGCGTCGACGACGGGCGGGGAAGACGGTGTGCCTTCGTCGTTGGTGTCGTTGCTGGATGCGCGGTTTCGGCGTACCAGGCGCCGGATCCACTGCCGGCCCTGTCCGTAGGCGTCGTCGGCGATCTTGGACACGAGCGCCTGAACGAACGGCACGAGAGCGGTGGTGACCACGGCCGTCACGATCACTTCGACAAGGCCCGGCCCGGCCGGCACACCTCCTTCGTATGTGCGGGGCCTCAAGGCCTCGGCTCGTGCGCGCCAGTCGGCGGCCTCGTCGGCCCGGCCCATTCTTTCGAGGGTCTCGGCCAGCTGCCTGGCTGCTGGCCACGAGCCTGCCTCGGCCTCCGCCCTCACATACTCCTCGGCCTCGGACGGACGGTCCTGTGCGATCAGGAAGGAGGCAAGGTGATGGCGTGCGGAGGGAAGACCGTGGGCGATGGCTGCGTGATACCACTGCTCCGCTTCGGCTCCCTGTCCTTTCCCCGCCAACATGTCGGCGAGGCGCAGCATTTCGCGTCTGGCTCCGCCGCCGGCGGCCCGGCGGAGCCACAATTCCTCCTCGTCCGTGTCCGCGGTGACCAAGGCCATGGTGCGCATCGCGTCAACCCAGCCACCCTCCGCCGCACGCCGGCACCAGCTCAACCAGGCGGCGTTGTCGGCCTGGTTGTCCGGACGGCGCTGTCTCGCCGCCCGTTCGTGGTACAACCACGACAGGTCGTGCATCGCCTCCAGATCTCCGGCCTCCGCCGCGGCGAGCAGCCACCGCTCGGCCTCCGCATGGTTGGCGTCCACCTCCGCGGTGTGCCGGTACTTGCCCAGCACCCTCATCGCGGCCGGATCGCCCGCCTCCGCGGCCAACTCGATGTTCTGATCCGGCTTACCGGCCACCTTCAGTCCTGCCACTTGTTGCCTCCCCGTTCCAGCAGCCCGGCCCCACTTTCAACGGCACCACCATCGAGACCGGCACCGACTCCTACCGGCTCGCCTCGACCCGGGCGCGGACCGAAGCGCCCGCCAAAGCCGGCTGACCGTTGCATGGTTCAGCTTGATGGTCCTCCACCCCAGGGATCGTCAAGCACCGCTTCGGGGATGTTCGCCGCGAGCATTTCGTCGATGCAGCTGCGCAGCCCGATGCCGGTGGAGTCGACCCAGGTGAGCCATGGCACCGGCTGGAGCAGGCTGTCGTATTGACGGGTGCCGGGGCTCGTGAGGAAGGTGCGGAGCTCGTCGGGGGCGGGGTCGGTGACCAGGCACAGCCAGGCCAGGCCGGCGCCGATGCGGACCTCGGGAGGTCGTCCGGGATCCGACCACAGGCCCCGGACCCACTTGCAGGCATATTCGTCCTGGTGTTCGCGGGCGAGTTGGGCGATCGCCAGGATCAGGCTCACCTGGACTACCGCATCGTCTTCCTTCGCCAACCTGGACTGCAGAGCAGAGGAGACGTGTGAAAGCCCGTCGGTCGCCGCAGCCAGAACGTACGCGGTCACGGAGCGGACCTCGGGGTCAGGGTCGGAGAGAAGCGGGAGCAAAAGGTGCAGGTCGTCCGTAACGGCCTGACGGGCGGCCTGGATCGTCCAGTCCACTGGGCACATCGTGCTGCCCTCGATCATCAGCGGCTCCTCGGCGACCTGGAGCAGGCCTTCCCGCGATCCGTCCCCCATGTGCTGACACCGGCCGATCTCGGCGACCAGGCGAAGAGTCTGCGCACGGAGTTCGGGGCGCGCGATCGCCGCGATCCGGAGTAGGAACGGCACCGCCAGTGCTCCCACCGCGATCGTGCTGCCCTGGTGGTGAAGACTCGTCCAGAGCTGCCACAAGGCCCTGTCGGCAGCTTCGGCGTCCTCGGACGCGAGCCTGGAGAGCAGCCCGGGGATCTCCTCGCCCGGGCCGTAGAAGTGCCGGAACCGCTGCCAGGGGACCTCGTCGTACCTGAAGCCGTCCTTGACCTCCCGCGGGATCGCGCTGACGGCCGCCCGCACGTCGCAGTCCGTGCCGACCCACCGTTCCGGCCAGTCGTCCCAACGGTCATCGTCCATGGCTTGGCCTTCCAGTCCATCGACAGCATCCGAACGCCGGGAGTCTAACGACCGGTGATCAAGGGACGGACCGCTTCTGCCGCACTCCGGTGGCAACGCACCAAGGCGACGTCATTTCTCGTGAGCATCTGCAGCACTCAAGATCGCCAACTGCTGCCCAAACTGCTGGTCAAACGCTGCTACTTCACGTGAACGAAGCCACAGCGGCAACCTCCACCGGCCGGTGACCCATCACCGCAGACTCCAGCGGGTCTTCTACACCTCCGCACTGGTCAGCGTCCGCTACGACCCGAACTCGCGGAAGTTCTACGATCGCAAACGCGCCGAAGGCAAGAAGCACATCCAGGCCGTGCTCGCCCTGGCCCGCCGACGCGTCAACGTCATCTGGGCACTGATCCGTGACCGACGGTGCTACGAGGTCACGCCTCCGGTCAGCGAGGCGGCCTGATTGCTGGGCACGCATAGTCACGGTCGGCCCACTTCCCGCGCGGCTATCCTCCACGGGATGCCACTTCGCCAGTACGCCTACTTCGCGCTGTTCAGCCGGCACATGTCGGCAGACGACATGACCTTCCAATTAGGCATGACGCCTGATGAGGTGACTGTTCGCGGCAGCCGGTTCACCGAGCCGACGGTGGTTCCGGTGGACCACTCGTGGATGGTTGTCTGCCGGGAGCCGGGTCTGCCGGTCGACGAGCAGATCACCCGCATTCTCGACAGGCTCCAGCCCCACACGGACCGCATCTGCGACCTCACCGGGCAGCTGGCCCGCACCGGAGGCGGAGCAGTGCTCCAGATCGTGCGCTACTTCAACGACACCGACCAAGCCCATCCGGACGCAGCGGATGCCCCCAGCCTCTTGGGTGGGCACCTGGACCGCAACGTCCAGGACTTCCTCAGCGCCACCGGAGCCGAACTGGACATCGACGAGTACGACATGGCCGGAGCCGAGGACGCCAGGTGAGCACATGACCTCGTACTCACCTGGCACCTGAGTTGCACTCCGACGGCTTGACAACAGCATTAGGAAGCCGTCGATGACATCCGGACGGTATTGGAGGCTCTTGAGCTTGCCTTTCACGGCTAGGGTGACGTCGGTGAGGTTGGCTGCCGCGAGGTTGCCAACGTCCCGCTTGACCAGCGACCAGACGCCTTCGGTCGGGTTGAGGTCACCAGCGGCGAGCAGCATGGCAACATCGCGGAGATCGGGCACGCCTTCGGAGCTGCCTTCAACACGCTGGACAGCCGCACATGCTTCACCGAGACCGTGGCGCGTGAGGAACTGTTCGACGCTCTGGACTTCTTGGCGGAGGAAGCGCAGACAACTGCCGGGCGCGACCTGAGCGCCGGTCGTGCGGCGCTGTTCGAAGGCGTGGACTCCATCCGCGACTGGTGACCGCCGCCCATCCGCCGCCACTCGGCGACTTACGCCCGTTCAAGATCGGACACGCCGCAACCGTGGATGCCGAAGTGGTGGGCTACACGAGTCTCGCCGCGCGACCGCGGACATTCGCGGTCCGCCTCCTCGACGGACGTATCACTCTCACCCAGTCGCTGGAGGCGCCGCTCGCCGCCCAGGTCGCGGCACACCTCGCAGCCCGGGGACCATCCCGGGCCGCACACACCAGAGCGGGCGAGCCGTGCACAACTGGCCACTCCCGGACGGCTCAGCCGACCTCAGCCTGGTGGTGCTCGACACCCTGAGCCTGCACGCCGCCGCCGGGGTCCCGGCCGGCACGACCGGACGGGACGCGAACAAGAAGGTGTCTGGTCGCAAGCGGGGCCTTGCGGTCGACGTCGACGTCCTGGGCCTGGTGATCGCGGTGGTGGTGCCCGCCGCCTCCAGGCACGACAACGCCTTCGGCGCCGTCCTGCTCGACGAGGTCGCAGCGAACTCCGGCACCGTGACGAAGGCCCTGGTGGACCAGTGGTTCGAGAAGATTGTCGTGGACCACGGTCAGCAGGGGCATCGAGGTCGAAGTCGTCGTGCGGAACCCGGCCGATGCCGGGTTCGTCCCGCAGCCCAGGTGATGGATCGTGGAGCAAGCCAACGAGATCTTGATGCTGCACCGCCGGCTGGTGCGCGACTACGAGCACCGGACCGCCTCGGCCGAGTCCCGGGTGTACCAGGCGATGAGCGACCGGATGTCGAGGATGGTGACCGGCCCCTCCACCCCTGTCCGGCGTGGAGCATGACCGGGGGAGAGCGGATTTTGGGGGCGGTGCTTGTTCCGAGGAGCGGGAGCTTGAGATCGCCGCGCAGGCTGAGGCGGCTCGGGAGAAGATCGCGGAGCTGACAGCGTTGTTGGACGGGTTCGACACGGTGGCCGAGGAGATCCCGATCACCCGCAAGACACTTCTGGAACTGCCCGGCCCACCACCGTCCGTGCCGCCGGCACGCGAAGCTGCCGGACCATCCGGCCTACCAGCAGATCATGGCGGTCTTTGCCGCGGCCAATGCCCCGCTGCGGGCGCGGGCGGTGCGTGAGGCAATGGATGTGAGGATCGCGCCCAGCATCATCAACAACGTGCGCTTGAAGCTCAAGCGGCTCGCCGAGCGGGGAATCCGGGCCGAGACCGAGCAGGGGCTGTTCACCCTGCCGCGACCGTAACCTCCGTACCGGACACCGGTCATCAGCTCGCGCGTCGCCCTGTGAGCAGGTCCTGGTAGGACTTGGACTGGAGTTGCAGGGGCGGAGCCATGTTGCCGAAGGACTTGCCGAAGGCTTGCGGCGACTGCGCCAGTTCCATCATCACCTGGACTGCTGCGTCGTCGCCGGCAAGGTCGGGCGCCAGGGCCGCGCAGGCCCGAGCGCCTGCATGTGGGTCAGCCAGCCAGGGGCGTGTGTCGCCGTCGAGGTGGCCCATGGCGATCACAATCGTCGCCAGGTCGTGCGAGGAAGCGGTGGCCCGGGCCATCGACGTCAACTGTTCCAGCAGCTCCGGACGTTGTGCTGAGGCTGCGGGATGCCGCGCCAGTGACCCTACAGCTGCGGCGGCGCATGTCCTGCGCCTGGCGCGTTCCGACGCGAGGTGAGGCAGTGTTCGCCGCAGGAGCGCGGGAACCAGGTCGAAGCAGGCAAGTGCCGCCTGATCGAGGACGAGTTCACCCAGCCCCGTGCCGTCCCGCCACATCCGGGCCCTGCCATCCGCCTCGGTCGACACGTACTCGACAGTCCAGGCCCGCAGTTCAGGTGCGCGGTCCTTGACCCGAGCGCGGATCTCCGCAACCCGGTCTCCAAGATCGGCGGCGACGCCGACCTCGTACAGATAGGCGAGCATGGCATCGGGCAACGAGGGATCATCCGGCCCCAGCAGCGGATTGTCCAGGAGCTCGGCGACAAGCAGCGCAGTGGGCGCCGTCGCAGGCCAGGCCTTGCCCTCGCGACGAAGCGTCGCCGACCACAGGTGACAGTACCCGGCGACGAAAGCCTCCGCATCGTCGCCGAGGAGAGCAGCCAGATGCCGGGGCGTGTCGCCGGCCGGGCCCGAGGCATGGAAGAGGCCGGACCAATCCACTTCATGCCTACGGTCATCCACAACGGTGATGGTGCCAAAACACCTCGACGGGCTCACATTGCCCAGACCCACTCCGGATCGGCGGACACGCTCACCCAGCCCGGCCCCCGACCCCGGACACCTGACCCGCCAACGTCACTCAATCCTCAGTCGCGAACCAGATATCAGCTTGCATATCGCCCTCTGAGGGAACGGTTTCGTGAAATGACCTACGGATCGACTACTACCAGCGTGACTACACGGGCGAAGAGGAAGTACGCGCCCTGCTCAACGACTTGTCCGACTGCTTCAGCGACTGGCCGGCAACTCGGCGTACCTACGGTCGCCCTCGGACAACTCCGCAGTACTTCCTGGGCCGTTCGTCTACTGCGAGCAGGAACAGAAACGCAACAGCCGCTGTCTCGTCGACAGCCGGCAGCGGTTCGTGACCCTGCACCTGATACTTCTCCAAATACGCCTGAGGGCCAGGAGTCCGGGCAGGCATCGCTGCACGACTCAGCCGCGTCATCACCTCCGATCGCGGCCAGTTTTCCGTGGGAATCAGCGACCATGAGCCGGTCCTGAGCGCGGTGAGTGAGGCACGCGCCTACGACTCGTACTCGGCGACACGCTGTCCCGCCGCAATCTGTGGGCCCGAAGCCGGCAGATCGAGGCGCAACTGGCCGAAGATCTCGATGCCGAGAGCCTGCACCGGTTCACCCCGAGTGGCTTCTGGACCGGGTGACCCAGGGCGGGATCCGTGCAGCGGATTCCGACCACGGCTACCGCATAGTCGAGTCGATGAACGACCGCGGTGCCCGCCTACTGCGCTCGACCTCCTCGAAAGGCATCTGCTGTCCAACGTCGGGGAGGGCGAGAGCCAGCCGAACGCCCTCCGCTCACTTGTCGGCGTCGATGCCGAGGAGCTCCGCCAACCCGGCGACCTGTCGGCCGGAGGCGCCTCTGCCCAGCGATCGGCATCCGGGGATCATGGCTAGGCTTTCCGGGCCAGTCCGGCGGCTATGAGGTGTTCCCAGACCGTGAGCTCTCGTCTTTCGTCGCTGTTCCACGTTTTGTCGCTCTCGTCGGGACGCCACAGAGACGCCGGGACAATCCCGGGGTCGAGGATCTCCAGGCCATCCAGCAGGGAGGCGATCTCCGCGTCGGTGCGCCACCGGCCGCGGCCGAACGTCTGCTGGAGGACCTTCTCGGCCTCCGCGCTCTCCGAGTTGTTGCCGGAACGGAAGTGGCTGATGAAGAAGTAACTTCCGGAAGGGACGTGGTCTCGCCAGTAGCGGACGATGCCAGCCGGGTCCTCGTCATCGTTGACGTGGTGGAGGATAGCGCTGAGGATGACGGCGACGGGACGAGTGAAGTCGATGATTTCCAGGGTGTCGGGATGAGTGTGGATGCCTTCGGGGCTGCGCACATCGACCGCGACGACGCGGGTCCGGTCGTTGTTCTCCAGCAGTGCGCGGCCGTGGACCAGCACTTGGGGGTCGATGTCGACGTAGACGACCCGGGACTCGGGGGCGTGCCGTTGCGCGACCTGGTGGACGTTGTCCGCGGTCGGCAGACCACTGCCCAGGTCGATGAACTGTCGAATGCCGGTTGTCTCCGCGATCTCCCTGACCGCCCGGGTCAGGGCCGCGCGGTTGGCGAAGGCGATGGCCACCGAACCCGGCAGGTCGCGCTTGAACACGTCGCCGATCTCGCGGTCCACGGCGTAGTTGTCCTTGCCGCCGAGCAGGTAGTCGTAGACGCGGGCGATGCTGGGCTTGGCCGGGTCGATGGAGGAGCCTTCGTACGTCATAGTGGCCATTATCTCCAGCAACGTCGCCTGTGGAGCCTCGTTTTGGGATCCTCCCTTTGGCTGGAGGCGGCGCGAGGGCATGAGGAGGCGGCGGTGTCACTGGCGCCGAACGGGCCTTCGGCGCCGAACATGACCCCGGTGCCTGCTGCCGCCGCGCGCGACGGTGATGCGGTGGGCCATCCCGCCCTACGGCTTCGATACCGAAGGCACGTGATGAGCCCGGCTTTGGGTAGTGACTGCCGTGGTGAGTTGACCAGCCGTGCCGGAACGGCCGGTTGGTCTGCGCTGGGTGGCGTGGCCGGCGTTCGCCACCGCCGGCGTGCGGATCGCGAGGAGCACGCCGCATGAACATTCACGACGTCCAGCAGAACCCGGACGAGCATGTCCGCTTCGCGGCCTACCTCGACGAGCTGGGGCAGGTTGCCGATCCGGACGCGGTCGACCTGGTCGGCCGCGTGCTCACTGATCCGGACCGGACGATGGCCCAGTCCGCCGTGCTGCGGCACCTGGACCGTCGAGCCGCCGGTCTCTACCCCGGCCCCGCCTACGAGGGATGGGCGCAGGCGATGACCCGGGCCACGGTCGGCTATCCCTTCCTGGTCCAGCGCCTGGGGGAGTGGTGTCTCTTCCGCGCCGTCACGCTCAAGCTGCCTTGGCAGCCGGATGACCTGCTCGCGTCATCCAACTGGCTCCAGCTGAAGACCGCCGCCGGCACGAACACCGAGGCCATCGAGATCCTCGCCGAAGCCGGCCGGACCAAGCGGATCCGCCACACTGCCAGGACCAGTCTCAGCCAGCGCAGCTGATACTGAGATCAGCTCAACCACAACTCTTGACTATTGCTCTCGCGGTGATGCCGTGGGCTGTCCTGGCCGTTCTTGTCGCCTGTGTCCGGTGTGGCGTGCTGCGGGCCGGCTTCGACGTGCCGGTCTGCCTCCGGCGGTGCGGTGCGGCTGGTGTTCACGGCTGTCATCGGCGCTCGGTGACGCGTGGTGATGCCGGCCTGGTGCGGGACGGCGGCCGTGGTCGTCGGCGGCGCGGCGGTGTGATTCGTGGCGGGGTCGGCGGGGCGGCCACTGTCCGGGTCCGCTACCGCTGTTGAGGTGGGGGCGGAGGCAAGTGCCCTTCCGGGGGCTGTGGCACTCGCCGGGGTGCCGGCCGGGCGGTGGTGGGCCCGTATCACTCGGCTTGCGGCCGGTGGTCGGCGGTGTTGTTCGCCGGGTCGGCTGCTGCCGTGGCGTGGCGGGGGTACCGGTGCTTCGTGGCATCGCGCGTGTGCGGCGGGGTTGGTCAGGTGGTCGGCCTGACGGGGGGTGTGGGGCTGTGTCAGGCGGATGCGGGAAGGGCGGGGGTCTCGGTGCGGCGGTGGCGGCCGTTTGTGGGGGTGTCGAGGGCGGAGGGGCGTTCGGGGGATGGCTGTCCGCGGTGTCGGCCGGTACCGGGGTGGGTGGCCGGGCGGAGGCGGCGGAGGGTTTTGATGGTGCGGAGCGGCGGCGTCATGGTGTTCTCCGGGTGGAGGGTTCCGGGGTGGTTGGGGTTGGGGCTCAGATGCCGTAGGGGTCTTCGATGACTTGGGCGGTCCAGAGCTGGTCGAAGTTCCAGCGGTCGAAGGCGTAGGCGCGTTCGTCGGTCTGGGTGATGGCGGTCCACTGTCCGTGGTGGCGGTGGTAGACGCGGTGGCCGTCGTAGCGGAGCTGGTGGTCGTCGGAGCGCCAGTACGTGTAGCCCGATGTGTCCCGCTCGCCGTGCCATTCACGCTGTCCGTCCGAGAGGGACCATCCCTGGCCGATGCGGGAGAGGCCGCTGTGCTGGCTCACGCTGACCACGGCGGCGGGGTGAGCGCCCTGCTGGGCCGCGGGCTGGGCGGGCGTCGAGGCGGGGACGGTGACGACGGCCGTGGTGGGATGGGCCGCGGGCCGGGTGGCTGCCGATGCGGTGCCGGTGACGGCGAGGAGGGCGCTTCCGGTCATGGTCACGGTGGCGGTGGCGAGGGCGACGCGGGTCATCAGCTTGTTCATGGTGGTGTCTCCTTGCTTCGCCCGGTGTCTGGTGCGGGCGGTGAACGATCGACGTGTGATGCCGAGGGGCTCGTGGCCGCTACGGCTGAGCAACGTCATGCATTGAAGCTAGCAGATCGTTGAGACTCATCAATCAATGAGCGGGTGTGACTGTCGACTCACCGAAACCAAACTGTCCGGGATGCCGCGGAGCTGCGGAGGCTGTCGGCTCACCGGATCGAAGCCGGCCGGGGTGCCGCGGAGACTGCCGGCTCACCGAAACCAAACTGCCCGGGACGCCGCGGACCCGCGGAAACTGCCGGCTCACCGGGACGGAGCTGCCCGGGATGCCGCGGAGCTGCGGAGGCTGTCGGCTCACCGGAGTCAAGCCGTCGGGGGATGCCGCGGATCCGCGGGAACTGTCGGCGCGCCAGAACGAAGCCGTCGGGGGTGCTGTGGATGTGCGGCAGGGGGTGGCATGGCGAAGGGGCCACGGGTATGCCCGTGGCCCCTACTTGCCTGGTGGTGGCGGGTCGGTCAGGTGCAGGCGAAGTCGCTGCCCGACGTGCTGATGCCCTTGGAGGTCTGGACCCGGGCGAGGAGGCTGCGCAGGGTGGTGAGCTCTTCGGCGGTGAAGTCGGCGAAGAGTTCCTTCTCCACGGCGGTGATGGCGTCCTGGGCCTGCGCCAGGACGCGGCTGCCTTCGTCGGTGAGCGCCACGATGTGGCGGCGCCGGTCGGCCGGATCGCGTCGGCGCTCGACGAGGCGCGTGTTCTCGAGGTCGTTCAAAATCCCGCACAGGATGCTGGGATCCACCTCCAGAACCTCGGCCATGCCCTTCTGGCTCATGTTGCCCGACTCGCCGAGCAGGACCAGTGTCGCGCCTTGGCGGGGTGTCAGTCCGCACTGCTTGAAGGCGTGCTCGGTGCGGGCGTAGGCGATGGCGCCGTGCCGGGCGAGCAGGAAGCCGAGGCGGTCGAGGGGTTCGGCCTCGACGGTGCCGGTCAGGTCCGCAGTCATTGTCACTGTCACCCCACTTACCTTGCCTATCGGCAAACTATTACGCGAACATAATCATCTATCGATATCGATGATAGCAGGGGCTCAATGGTACGGGTCCGGGACGCGGCGGGAGCACGGTTCGCAGGGGCGCGTTCGGGGCCGGGGCGGCGGCCGGAGGACGTGTGATCGGCGGTTTCGCACGTCGCCCCGGACCGCCCGTGAGCGCTCTGTTCCTCGCCCGGTGACTGGAGCCGCTCAGTGATCCGCCGGCCCGGCCATTCCCCGGCGCGCCGGGGAACGGCGGCCTCGAGGTCTCCTCGGGCCCGCGGCCCGTCGCCGCAGCTCACGACCCCGGACCGCGGGGTGGCTGGGGCGATGCGGTGACGGGCGTGCCTGTGGCCTTCTGCTGTCGCGCCTCATGAACCCCGGACCGCCGGTTGAGTGGGGTGGCGAGCGTGCCCGCGGTCAGGGTGGCCCTCCGCGCCCCGCTGGGATGGGCGCTGTGTCGTCGACTGCTGCTACTCGGGGTAACGCGTTGTGGGGCAACGGGTGGCCCGTGCCGGGTCCGGTCAGTGGGGGGTGGCGCCAGCCGGTCGGGGGAGTGGTTCCGGCCGCCTGACGGATGTTGTGGCCGTGGGGCTTTCACTGATCATGGAGCGCACGAGTCACGGCGTAGCGCCGGGCCGGGCCAGGAGGAGGTTGGTCTCATGACGATCCGCCTGACATTGGTGAGTGCACCCGGCGGTGACGCCACTGTGGATCCACTCCTTGGTGACGCCCCCCTGAGCGAGCGCGGCGTGCGCAGTGTGCGGATGGCCGGCGCCGGGGGAGCAGGACTCCCTGAGCACGAGATGGCCGTCCGGGCGCCCTCGGTCCGCTGCGCGCAGACGGCGGACGCCTTCGGCCTGGTGGCGGCGGTCGAGCCTGCGCTGCGCGATCTCGGCCTGGGCACCTGGTGCGGTCGCACCGTCGATGATGTCGCCGCAGCCGACCCCGACGGGTTCAGTGCCTGGCTCACGGACCCGGATGCCGTCCCGCACGACGGCGAGTCGGTGCGCCGGCTGTGCCGGCGGACAGCGCACTGGCTGAACCACGTGGCGCCCGAGATGGGCCACGCGGTCGCGATCACCGAAGCAGCCGTGGTCCGGGCCGCGCTCATTCATGCTCTGGCCCTGCCGGCGAGAGCCTTCTGGCATCTGGCTGTGCCGCCGCTGTCTCCGGTCTCTCTCACCTGGGGAGAGGGCCACTGGGACGTCCGGCCCGGCCACGTCACAGGCCGGGATACCCGGCGACGGTTCTCGCCGTCAGGGACCCTGGTACGCGGCGATGGTGATCAGTTCGCGGCGGCCCACCCGGGCGGCGGGAAACGGTCGAGTTCGCTCCGGGTGACGATTTTCGCGAGCTGAGGGTAGGGCTCCAGGGCGCCCGCCGTCGTCCCTCAGGCGATCCTTTCGGTCATGATTGTCCGTTCGGTGATCGACGGGCACAGCCCCCGATGGTGCGGTGCTGACGCTGTTGCTCAAGGGCATTGAGTCGGCGCGGGTGGCCTGTGACGAGTTCGTCGCCGCCGCCCGGGCAGTGCCGCCGGGCCAACCACCGACTTCCCGAACTTCCCCGGGCCGGGGGGCCGGGGCCGCGCCGCCGGGAAGGAACCGTCGCCGGACCGGACATCACCGCCGATGCCACCGGCCTGACGCTTTTCGCGACGGCGCGGCGCGCTGACGAGCCGGGGTGACCCCCGCAGCCGGCATCGTGTTCCTCCCTGATGTGGCATCGGTCGTCAGTCGAGGCCTTCGATGATGCGGAAGTCGCGCTCGACGCCGTCAGCAAGTACGGCCAGCGCCTCCTGGTAGGCCGCACTCGCGCGTGCGGCGACCGCCTGTTCGAAGCTGTCGAACTCGATCAGGACGGTGCGCTCGGCGATTCCGGCGTCGTGTGCGACGACCCGGCTGCCGCGGGAGAGCAGCCGCCCGCCCGCGGCCTTGACGGCTGGACCGGCCAGCTTGTCGTAGGCAGAAAGCCTCTCAGGGTCTGCGATGGTGCGGTAGACGCTGACCCAGTAGCCCTTGGTCACGGTACCTCCTGTGTTCGCAATTGATGATCAGAAGCATGCTCAGATCCATGGCCGGCTCGCTGTGGGTCAGCGAGCCGACGGAGACGGCGTCGAAGTCGGACGGCTTCGACGAACCGGCTGGGGCTGCGATCGGATTGGTCTCGGGTGAGCGTCGGCGGGCGAGGACGAGCCAGAGCCGGTCGAGTTGATGACTGGCCTCGCCGGAAGGGCGGTGGCCCGGACTAGAACGAAGAGGTGCCGACAAGTAGGTACCAGTCGCACCAGCACGACGTGATCGGCCATCAACCCTGAGCCCCTGCCACAGATGCGGCCAGAACTGGCCGGGCTCTCACAGGAGCAGTTGGACCTGCTGCGCACCGGCACCCTCGCCTTGAGCGCGCAGGCCTCAGCGCATGACCGTGCGCACGATCGCTGCCTGGCCGCCGACTCGGATCCGGTGTCCCGTGCGGTCGCGGTGGACGGTCGCTGTGATGGTGGACGGGCTGCCGAGGTGGTCACCCATGTCGACAGCGAGGCGGTAGGTGCCGAACCCGGCAGCATGCGCTGCCAGGCAGGCCGTGCTGTTGGCGTTGGCGAGGTCCTCGGGGACGCCGATCGACGGGGCGAACATCCGGGCTGCTGCTCGGCCGTGTCGGTCCGGGGGCGAGTAGGCGTAGCAGCCCAGCAGACCGTTGCGGTCACAGGCTGCGCGCAACAGGGTCAGGTCCGGTGTGAGTTCGGCCAGTGCGGCGCGGGATCGGATGGGCAGCAGAAGCCTCGGCCGCCCGTTCGACGCCACGCAGGCGTCGCCGGCGACCGCGTCCTCCGTCAGTCCGAGGCCGCCTGCGACTGCCCTCAGTTCGGGTCCACCGGCGCTACGCAGGCTGACCGGGCCCGGGTCGAACGAGGCCGTCAGGCCGTCACCGTTTCGGCTTGCCTGACCGTCGAAGCTGCGGTGGGCCGTACGCAGGACGGCGCGGTAGTCGTGGTCGCCGCCTTCCCGTTCGGCGAGGACGGCGAGGGCGGCGACGGTGCCGTGGCCGCAGGCGGGCAGTTCGTCCTGGGCGGTGAAGAACCGCAGTGTGTACGCGGGCCGACGACGCTCGATTCCGGTCGCGCGGAGGAAGACGGCGTGCGATGTTCCCAACTCCGTGGGGATGCGGCATCGTTCCTCGTCGGTGAACGGCGCATCATCCAGAACGGCGGTCGGGCTGCCACCCGCGCCGTCTCGCTGACACGCGTCGACGATCGCTACCTCGGACATGGCACCGGGCCGGTGGTCAGAAGCATGGTCAGGTCCAGCGCGGGCGCGCTGTGCGTCAACGCCCCGACCGAGATGAGGTCGACGCCCGTCCCGGCGATGGCGAGAACTGTGTCCAGGCTGATGGTGCCCGAGGCCTCCAGCAGGATCCGGGACGCGTCGGCCCGCCCGGCCCGGACCTTCACGACCTGCTCGATGTCGGCCACCGGCATGTTGTCGAGCATGATCCAGCGGGCTCCGGCGTCGAGGGCCTCGACGGCCTGGGTGACGGTCTGCACCTCGACATCGCTCTCCACGGTCTGCCCGGTGCGCGCCATCCCGCGCCTGACCGCCTCGATCGCGGCCGTCACCCCGCCCGCCGCGGCGATGTGGTTCTCCTTGAGCAGGACCATCGCCGCGAGATCGAGGCGGTGGTTGTGACCGCCGCCGGCGGTGACCGCGTACTTGTCCAGGGCGCGCAGGCCCGGCGCCGTCTTGCGCGTGTCCAGGATGCGCGCCCTGGTCCCTGCCACAGCTTGGACGTAGCGGTCGGTCAGCGTCGCGATGCCGCACATGCGCTGCAGGAAGTTCAGCGCCGTACGCTCCCCGGTGATCAGGCTGCGCGCCGAACCGGACAGGTGCACCAGGACCTGGCCGTCGGCCAGGCGGGCGCCGTCGGCGACGGCCGACTCGACCTTGACCTCGGGGTCGACCTGCGCGAAGACCTCGGCGACCACGGGGAGGCCGGCGGCGATGCCGCTGTGCCGGGTGCGGATCTCGGCCGTGGCCGCCAGGTCCTCGGGAACGCTCCACACGGTGGTGATGTCCTTCCCTGAGGCGTCCTCGACCAGGGCGGCAGCGGCGGCGGCCCGTGCTGCCGCCGAGGGAAACTCGGTCGTGGTCATATGGTCTCCATCTCTGAGTGGACGTCGGCTTGGCGCCGGCAACCGCTGACGAGGCAACACTGAAGTTCCGCTGGGCCGGTCTGCAGGACCTGGTGGATCCTGCACTCGATCCTCCGCGTGCCGGTCACCCGTCCCCCGCCACGAACAGGTTCCGGGTGAGCCGTCCGTGCGACTCGGCGCCGGCGTCGAACTCGGGGCACCATGCGCATGTACCGGTCCTCCCGGCCGGTCTCGCCTCCATCGACCCGGGCCTTCAGGAACACCTCTCACCCAGGTCGGCAGGGCAGGTGCCACAACAGCCGCCTCCGATTCGATTTCCGAATCGGTCATCGATGCTAGCGTGTCGGAATTCGAAGCATCAACCCTGGAGAGCTGGACATCCCGACATGGCAACACCCAGACCTGGCAATCCTGTTCGCGGCTCGACCACCGGCCGCCCCCTCATGGCCGCACTCGATCTGTTCGGGCGGCGGTGGAGTCTGCGCATCCTGTGGGAGCTTCGCGCGGGTCCGCTTGGATTCCGCCCCTTGCAGAAGCGGTGCGACGACATGTCCTCCAGTGTGATGCGGCAGCGCCTGACCGAACTGCTGGATGCCCAGGTGATTCACCAACTACCGGACAGCCGCTACGAGCTCACCCCGCTGGGACAGGAGGCGCGCCACGCCCTGAACCCCCTCGCCCGCTGGGCAGAACGCTGGGCGGCCGCGATCGACCCGCAAGGGGCGCACCACGCCGAAGTCCAGTCCGCCAGCCGCGTCTCACATCCGGACACCGTGGACGACGGGACACCGGAGAGGGACTCCGCGGACTGACGCCCCGCCTCGGATCGGAGGCGGGGCGGGACCGCCGGGTCACGAGGTTGCCGTGGCTCGGCCGAGCGCCGGGGACAGGCGCGAAACCCCCGCCAATCCTCGTGGAAGCAACCGCCAGGTCAACGCCGGAGATCGGTCGCACTCCATGTGCTGCGCACCACTACCTGATCGTAGATACATGGCATGCAACGCATGCGGCAACGGGCGCCATAGCACCTGGCTGGTCTGACAGGTCAGCCCAAACCTGCCAATTCGGTGGTGTGGCACGAGGTGGGCACCGACATCGCCGCCAAGTCCGGATGGTGCGACCCCGAACGGCACGACGATCACTACTCCGCACAGCGATCAAGGAAGTCCTGGCACGCCCCTGACCGGTACCCGGCTCCGAGACCTTCAGTGCGAGCCGGCCTACGACGGCCTGCGTGCCGCCGAGGCCAGAGGCTGCAAAGGCGGACGCCGCCCCGCCGTGGCGGCCGACACGACGGGCGCCGTCCACACCGCCTGCCTGGAGGGCGGTTGCATCGCAGCCCTCGCCCGCGAGCACAGGGTGAGCCGCGGCGCATCCGGACGGCCGTCACCGATCTCTTGCCCGACCACGCCGATATCAAGGCCGACGCCCCCACCCCGGAGCTTCCAGCCGTCCTCGACATGCTGGTCGAGGTCGCCGCCGGCAAGGGGAAGCCGAACACCGACTACACGATCAACGAGACCGGAAGGGCTCGCACCCAGGACAGGACTGCCGGAAAGCAGCCCCGAGGAATGGCTGATCTTCCGGGCGGTCAGTCGGTCGATCGTTCTGGTCGTGGCGCTAGTCCGGCGAAGGGGTTCCGGAGCTGGTGGTCTGTGGGCCGCACCAATGGGTCAACGCCTGGCGGGCTGCGTCGATGCGACGTTCAGGTGACTCGTCTGATATGGCCCATGCGATGTAGGCGTCTGGTCTGACCAGAACACTCTTTTTGGTGGTGCCCTTGGGGGACACGATCTCCGCCTCGCCGGACCATTCTTTGATCAGTGAGGGGAGGCGCTCGGGATCGGGCGGGGTGACAAGGACGAACCGTCGCTTGCGGAGGGCTTCGTAGAGTCTGCGTCCGTCGCTGAGGGCGACGTCAGGTGCGCGCTTGCCGACGAGGGGGTGTGCGCCGGCCGGGGCGGCGTAGGAGATGTCGATTCCTGAGATTGCCTGGGCCATTCGTCGGGCCACTGGTGGGGTTTGCAGCACCGTACGTGCTGAGAGGTCACGGAGGCCGCACAGTGCTCGTGGTGTGGTGAGGACGCCGCGGAGCAGTGCGCCGCTCATTCGCAGGACCCGGTGTCCTACCGGGTGCCGTTCGTCCTGGTAGCTGTCGAGCAGGGCCTCGGGTGCGCGGCCGCGCTGAACGGCCGCGAGTTTCCAGCTCAGGTTTGCGGAGTCCTGGATGCTGGTGTTGAGGCCCATGCCGCCGGCGGGGGAGTGGACGTGGGCGGCGTCGCCGACGAGGAACACCCGGCCCACCCGGTAGCGGGGGGACTGGCGTTCGTCGCTGTGGAATCGGGAGAGCCAGCGGGGGTCGTGCATGCCGAAGTCGCTGCCGAGCGCCTGGCGGGCGACGTCTTTGATTTCTTCCAGATCGACCGATGCGTTGTCGGGCATGGGGTGGTGGCGATTCCAGGCCATGACCCTGAACCAGCCGTCGCCGAACGGGACGACGATGGCGAAGGCGTCTCCGATCGCTGCCACGGTGGGCGGCTTCTTCGGCGGGTCGGCCATACGGACGTCTGCGAGCATCATGGAGCGAACGGCGGAGCGGCCGGGGAACGGCAGGCCGAGGGACTGGCGTACGCAGCTGTTCCGTCCGTCCGCGCCGACTACGTAGTCCGCGCGCAGGCTGTGTTCAGTGCCGGCTGGTGTCTTCACGGTGACGTCGACACCGGTGGGGTCTTGCAGGACGCCGGTGACTTCGTGGGCCCGCATGATGTTCACGCCGTGGTCCAAGGCGCGGGCCAGGAGCAGCCGCTCGGTGTTGTACTGGGGTGTCACGAGGACGTGGGGGAAGCGGGTCGGCAGGCGCGAGAGATCGATCCGCAGGAATTGCAGGATCGGGTTGCGGAGGCCGGTCAGCAGCAGGTCGTCGGCCAGGCCGCGGGCGTCCAGTTGCTCCATCGTTCGGGCGTGAACGGCGAATGCGCGTGTCAGCCGGGATTCCCCTTGTCGCCGTTCGACGACGGTGCAGCGCACTCCGGCCTCGGCCAAGTCGCCTGCGAGCAGCAACCCTGCTGGACCGGCACCGACGACCAGCACGTCAACGTCGGATCCCATGCTCTGTCCTCCGCGTGCGACTGAACGAGCAGTACGGCGGGTGATTGTCAGGCTGCCGTTTGATACCGGCGGTGCAAGTCTGTGCGGGTGGGCGAAGGCGTCCGGGAGTTCACTCGGGTGGCGTGGTGCGTGGCTCCTGACGGTGCGGGTGCCCGCAGCATTTCGTATGCACCACCGTACGAGACAGGCCTCTTCCTCGCCTGTCAGGCGTCGGCCGTCCCGCTCATGCCGGAGCGGTGACTCCAACGCGCCGAATCCGTGCCCCGCGCCTATGTTGATCGAATGCGGTGCCGTTTCCGTCACATCCCCGGAGGGCGTGACGTGAGAGGCCCGCGAGCGGACTTCGAGAGGAGCGCAACCATGCCCTTCGCCACCGCCGGGGACGGCACTCAGATCTTCTACAAGGACTGGGGCTCGGGCCAGCCCGTCGTTTTCTCCCACGGCTGGCCGCTCACCGCGGACGCCTGGGACCCCCAGATGAAGCTCATGGTGGACAACGGATTCCGGGCCATTGCCCACGACCGGCGCGGTGGCGGCCGCTCGGGTCAGCCATGGGACGGCAACAACCTCGACACCTACGCCGACGACCTGGCGGCGGTCATCGAAGCCGAAGACCTGCACGACGTCATTCTGGTCGGGCACTCCACCGGCGGCGGCGAGGTCACCCGCTACATCGGCCGGCACGGTACGGCACGGGTCGCCAAACTGGTCCTGCTCGGCGCCATCCCTCCGCTGATGCTGAAGACGGAAGCCAACCCCGAGGGCCTGCCGATCGAGGTGTTCGACGAGATCCGCCAGGGTGTGCTCACGGACCGCTCGCAGTACTACAAGGACCTCAGCGCCCCGTTCTACGGTGCCAACCGTGAGGGCTCGACCGTCTCCCAGGGAACGCGTGACGAGTTCTGGCTCTGGAGCATGACGGTCGGCATCAAGGGCGCCTACGACTGCGTCAAGGCGTTCTCCGAGACGGACACGACCGAGGACCTGAAGAAGGTCGATGTGCCGACACTGATCGTGCATGGCGACGACGACCAGATCGTGCCCATCGTCTCCGCGGGCGACAAATCATCCAAGATCGTCAAGGGCGCGCAGTACAAGGTCTACGAGGGCGCACCGCACGGCCTTGCGATGGTGCCCAAGTACGCCGAGATCTTCAACAAGGACCTGCTCGAGTTCGCGCGCAGTTAGCCGCGGCCCGAACCCCGGGGAACGGGGCATCCGGCAGCACTGCCGCCGACCGGGGCACTCTGAAGCGGCGCTGCGACTGGCCGCCCGGGAGAGGCCGCTCATCGTTGACGGACCGCGGGCCTTGGGCGCATGCGCAGGGGTTTTCCGGCCGGCCGTCGCAGGCCTGCAATGTTCGGCCGCGGCGGACGGCGGCGCTCCCGAACCATCTCCCGGACAACTACGTTCCGAGCGGCCATACCTGGCCTGGCGGCCAGGGCGATCGCGCGCCGTCTCCCCTTCCGGCGTCGGGCCATGGGTCCCGTGGATGGACGGAGCGCGATCGGTTCGCTGTGTCAGCCGACCGGACTTGCGCCCTGCTGGAAGACGTTGATGAGATTTCCGTCGTTGTCACGGATCGCGGTCGAGATGCTGCCGTCGCCGAGGTCCATCTGCTCCCAGACGGTCGTCACGCCCAGATCACGGAAGGTGCGGGTGACGCTGGCGAGGTCCTCGACGCGGAAGACGAGGGCCTTGTTGCCGATCAGGCGGATGTGCGCGGGGGGCTCTGCCGTCAGTTCGGGGATCCGCACACCGTCCGCGGGCTGAAGGAGTTCGAGCCGGAACCCGGGACCCTCCAGGAAGGCGACGTCCGCCCCGATGGCGTCGAAGCGGGACTTCGCCAGCAGGGTGAGGCCGAACACCCGATTCCACCAATGGATCGACGCGTCGAGGTCACTGACGGAAATCGTCACGTTGTGAAGGCTGAAGGTGAAGGGCGGCTGGGCGGCGGTGGCCATGGTGATCACTTTTCGTTGAGCGTGTGCAGTCGTTTGCGGCAGGGCACGCGAGGTCCTCGCCCAGTCCCACCCGGCTTCTCTCTGCCGTATTGGCGGAACAGTCTGTGCCCGTCCGCCGCTGACCCGATGCCACTTGCAGAAGCGAATCCAAGGGTCGCAGCTCAAAGGTAGGCCTTATGGACCATTCAGTCAAGAACATATGTCCACTTCAGGTTCATTGCGAAGTTGCTGATCAATACACCAGTTGGCAGCTGCCGCTGGCATGCGGAAGAGGGGCGCGAACGCGGTACTGCGCGGACCTGGGCAGTTGGAGTCCTCGCGCCCCAGGGCCCGTGGGCAGTGGTCCGGCGTCGTCGGCTGCCGCAGCGTCGTCCAGTCCGCGTCGAGGCGCCGTCGATGGCGCAGCTGCGCGGCCGGAGAGCCTGCTCAAGGGGATGGCGAGAGGGGCAGCCGTCAACCGCGCTGTTGTGGGTACCCCGGCCACTCGTGGGGGTGTTCGGAAGGCAGGTGCGCTGGGTGCTCGCATGCCGACTCGAGCAGGGCCACCCGGATCCCTGCCTGTCGGCACATCACCTGTGAAAGGCGTCGGCCCGCGGAGTGGTCAGTGCCGGGACAGCCGCTTGAGGGCGGCCTGGCCTATCTGCAGGAGGGCCGAGCTGTCCATGTCGGTCTTGGCGAGAAACTCGATGCCCTGCATGACGGCAAGGAGCAGCCGCCCGAGCTCCTGTGCGTCCGCGCTCGGTTCGATCGCCCCCTCGTCCTGGGCTTCCTTCACGCAGGCGATGAGAAGATCTTCGACCCCTTGATAGCTGGCCCGGGCCCGGGAGACGACGTCCGGATCATTGCTGTGCAGCTCGGACGTGGTGTTGACCAGAAGACAGCCGCGCCGCTGCGGGTCCTCCGTGAATCCCTTGACCACCTCCTCGATGAGCAGGGTCAGGCGTTCGAAGGCCGTACCGGGCCCAGTGAGGACGGCCCGGACGCTGTTGAGCTGTTCGTCGCGGTAGCCGTCCAGCACGTGCAGGAACAGCTGCCGCTTGTCGCCGAATGCCCCGTACAGGCTTCCCTTGCCCAGTCCGGTGGCGTCCGTCAGGTCCTGCAGTGACGTAGCTGCGTAGCCCTGATTCCAGAACTGCTCGCGCGCAGACTGCAGCACCTGGTTCTCGTCGAAATTCCGCGGGCGTCCCATGCTCAACAGCATACGTCATTCTTGACCTATCGGTCCAGATCGTGAGATGCCGTCCTGGGTGCGTGCGGCGCCGCGGGGATCCGGGCGGCCTCTGGGGTGGCCGCCGCGCGGGGGGCGGGCCGGGTGGTGGCGGGGGTGTGTGGTGTGTGGCCCCCGGGCTCTCCCGGCGCCCTCGCGGGCGGGTCGGCGTCGGCTGTGGCCTGTCGCCGCTCGGAGCTGTGGAGGCGGTCACGTTTTTGTCCGTGCGGTCCATAACGTAGTTCTTTACCGTATAGTCCATAACTGGGTCCGAGACCGTCCGGTTCGGGCTGTAACACCGCAATGACAGTTGGTGCACGCCTTCTGGCGTTCGCACCGGACAGGGGTAAACGATCATGGGACAGCTTGACGGGAAGACGGCAGTCGTCACCGGAGGCAACAGCGGAATCGGACTGGCCACCGCCAAGCGATTCGCACGTGAAGGCGCGCACGTGTTCATCACCGGCCGCCGGCAGGAGGCCCTCGACGCCGCGCTGGCCGAGATCGGTGGGGAAGCCACCGCCGTCCGGGGCGACGTCGCGAACCTCGCGGACATCGACCGCCTCTACGCGGCTGTCGCCGAGCGAGGCCGGCCCATCGACGTACTGTTCGCCAATGCGGGCGGCGGTGAGTTCGCCGCTCTTGAGCAGGTCACCGAGGAGCACTTCGACGCCACCTTCAACATCAACGTGCGAGGAATGCTCTTCACCGTTCAGAAGGCCATTCCGCTCCTCAACGACGGCGCCTCGGTGATCCTGACCGGATCGACCGCCGCCACCTCAGGCGGCGCCGCCTTCGGCGTGTACGCCGCGTCCAAGGCCGCGGTCCGTTCCTTCTCCCGCACCTGGGCCAACGAACTCAGGGGCCGCGCGATCCGAGTGAACACCCTGGTCCCCGGACCGATCGTCACCCCCGGCATCACCGGCCTGGCTGCCGACGCCGACCAGGCAGCAAAGATGAGGGACGCCTTCGCCAGCCAGATTCCGCTGGGCCGGATGGGGCACCCGGACGAGGCCGCTGCTGCCGTACTGTTCCTGGCCAGCAGTGAGAGCAGCTTCGTCACCGGATCCGAGCTGTTCGTCGATGGCGGACTCAACCAGATCTGATCGCCGCTGGAGGACGCACCAGGCACGTCCCGGCGAAGACAAGAGTCGCCGCGTCCGCGTCGCGGTCACACCGGTAGTCACACGGAACCTTCCGGTGGGCGCAGCCCCGCCGGTGTGCACGCAAGCGGTGCACCCGGAATCGACCGAGGGCGTGGAGCCGGAGCCGTACGGATGGCCCATCACCACAGCGCTGTCGTCGGCGGCTTCGGCCAGCGATGGCTTGCGTCGAGGATCGTAGGTGTCACCGCCGTCACCGAGGTCATACAGCCAGAGGAAGCGGCAGAAGACACGAGGCCTTCTCCGGCAGGGCACCACAAGTCACGAGTCTCCTCGAGTCCCTCCGTAACGAGTAGGACCCGTGACCGACGTCCATGCCCACGATGACAGCCGGCAAGTCCGCGTCTATGCCGGTGGAAAAACGCCTTCTTCTGAGCGCCGGTACTGGCGCAAGCAACATGAGTGGGGCCCGGCCGCGAGCGGGCGGGCCCCCCCCCTGTTTGGTTCGCGGCAGATGTCGAAACCCAG
>NZ_JBVHMN010000028.1:0-23422 GCF_055558435.1 Streptomyces sp. NPDC025784 | reverse complement strand
GGATTTGCGCGTTGTAAAAACGCCTTCTTCTGCGCCCGGTTAGTGGCCAACCCAACTTGTGGGGGCCCCGCCCGCACGGGCCGGGGCCCCACTCATGTTGCTTGCGCGTCAGATGACGAACCCGAGCAGCCAGAGCACCAAGGCGGCGGGCGCTACCCGCCAAAGGGCCCTGACGGCGAAGCCCGCACCGAACGGGACGGGTGCGAAGCAGAACGAGCAGCAGAGGAGCCACGGTTGTCGACTGCGTGTGCCGACGCCTGCCGGATCTGTACGGTGGCCGGCGACGGCGTGTTCGGTTCCGACGCCGCCCTGCCCTCCGGGATTGGCGGCCGGCAGCATGCCGACCAGAAGGCCTTGCTGCTACAGCGCAAGGTCAGTGAGGACCAGCACGCGCTCGTAGGTGTAATCCGCCATGGCGAACTTCACTCCTTCACGGCCGACACCAGACTGCTTGACCCCGCCGTACGGCATCTGGTCGGCGCGATAGGAGGGCACATCGCCGATCACGACTCCGCCCACCTCCAGAGCCCGATGGGCCCGGAACGCAGCCTGCAGGTCGCGCGTGAACACGCCAGTCTGCAGTCCGTACTTGGAGTCGTTCACGGCGGCGAAGGCCTCGGCCTCACCGGACACCTTGAGGACCGTGAGAACTGGCCCGAAGACCTCCTCGCAGGCCAGGGTTGTATCTGCTGGAACATCCGCGAGGACCGTAGGCGCGTACGAGGCGCCCTCCCGTTTGCCGCCCGTGTACAGCGTGGCCCCGGAACCGACGGCTTCGTCGACCCACGCCTCGACGCGGCATGCTGCGTTCTCACTGACAAGCGGACCCACATCGGTCCTGTCATCCGAAGGGTCTCCGGTGACCTGAGACTCGACGGCAGCGACGATACGCGGCAGCAGCCGGTCGTACACCGCGGCGTCGGCTATGACACGCTGCACGGAGATACAGGACTGTCCGCCCTGGTAGTTGGAGAACACGGCGATGCGCGCGGCGGCCCAGTCAAGATCCTCGTCGCTCGCAAAGTCGGCCAACACCACGGCCGCACCGTTCCCGCCGAGCTCCAGCGTGCAGTGCTTTCTGGGAACCGAGTCCATGATGGCGTACCCGACCCTCTCGGAGCCGGTGAACGAGATAACGGGCAAGCGCTCGTCCTGCACCAGCTCTGGCATCCGGTCATTGGCGACTGGCAGGATGCTCCATGAACCGACAGGCAATCCGGTCTCGGCAAGCAGGTCACCGATGATCAGACCCGACAGCGGAGTATTGGGTGCCGGCTTAAGGATGATCGGAGCGCCGGCCGCGATGGCCGGGGCGACTTTGTGGGCACACTGGTTCAGCGGGAAGTTGAACGGCGTGATCCCCAGCACAACGCCCTTCGGGAAGCGGCGGGTGAGCGCCAGCCGGCCCTGGCCGCCGGCGTCAGTGTCCAGCCGCTGAGCCTCGCCGCTGTTGAAGCGGCGCGCTTCCTCCGCGGCGAACCTGAACACGGACACCGCACGGCCAACCTCACCGCGAGCCCATTTGATCGGCTTTCCGTTCTCCGCAGAAATGAGCCGCGCGATCTCCTCGGTGCGCTCCACGAGGCGCTCGCTCACGTGGTCGAGCGCGGCGGCACGTACATATGCCGGGGTAGCGGCGAACTCATCGCGAACGGCGTATGCCGCCGCCACCGCCTCCTCGACCTGCTCATCGGTGGGAACACTGACCTCTCCGATGACCTGGCCGGTCCAGGGGGAGGTGACCGCCAAGGTCGCCTCACCACTGGCCGGGCGTCCGGCGAGCCAGAAAGTGCGGGTGGGAATCATGTCCTGTCACGGCCCTTACGTCTGAAGGTGCGCTGACGTGTATCCGCCAGCAGTTAAACCGTAGGACCGCTGAGGTGACAGACGTTTTGTACGTGGTGTAGTGATCGCATGCATGCGCATGCCGGAAGGTAGCTTGCGGCGGCCCGTCCTTCGGCCGGCGACTCGCGGTTATCGACGTCCGATACGAGACCAGCGGCCGAAGCCGCTCATCTCGTCGCAGCATTGGCTCTTCGGCACCAGCTTTCCGCGGACGAGGCTGCGGAAAGGAATTCCTCAACGCTGAGTACCGCAAGATCCTGGCATCGTAGGCAGGGCGTCCACCGAAGGCTGCTGTCGCATCCGTGAAGGTGGTGACGTGAAATCTGTGTTCCATGCAGCTGCGTGCTGTGGACTCCACACACATGGCCCCGACAGCACTTCCAGGTCCGTGTCGGCCAAAACGTCGATGTTCTTGTGAGGTGCGATCACGGTTTCACCGTCGACTGGCGTGAGATCCGGATGGAAGTCGGCACCCCAGCTCCCCTCCTCGAACAGGCGCCTGGCGAACATCTCGTGATGAATACCCGGAATAGACTTCCAGGCCGTGTAGTCGGTCTCCGTGTACGACATAGGAGCGTGGAATACAGGAAAACCGTGCTCGCGCGCTCCAGCAAGAAGAGTCCTCAGGTTTTTGAGGGTGCCGATTCTCTCAAACTCATCCCTGTAGACACCGTAACGCCTTCCCGTCTTCGGAAAAGACGTCGTTGACGGTCTATCAGCAGCGGGCCTACACGCCCGCGCTGATGCTCGCGAGGATCGGGGAGGACCGGGTCAGCGTCATCGAACGGGGTCGGATCCCCTCAGACGCCGATGCAGGGTCGACACGGCCGGCTTCGCACTCTCGCCCACCCTGTCCGGCAGCAGAAGGTGCAGTTGTTCCACCGACAAGCCAGCGGCATCACGAAGGCCGCGAAGGAACAGGACCAGTTGGTTCTCCGCCTCGGACTGGCCGCACGGCGCGCCCGCCGGGCGGCCCCCTCGCTCACGCACGAGATCTCCCCTCAGCACACGGCTTTTCTCGAACAGATTGAAGTTCTCTCCGATAGAACGAGAGAAGGCCATCTGAATGATCGCCATGGCGGCAGGCTCGATCCATCGACGACGCACCAAGGGAGTTCAGCCGTCATGCCCCAGCCCACCACCCCGTCCCGTCACCGCTCCACGCTCGACTTCGCAGCCCTCGCAGCGGTTTTGACCACGGGCGTGGTCCTCGTTGCCTTGGGCGTCGCACCCGAATCGCTTGCCGCGGTCACCATCGCGCTCTCGGGCTTGTACTCGACATGGAGCGCGAGGGCCCGCGGCCGGGGCGCGGGGCCGCAGCAGCAACCGGGGGAGGAGCACAGCAGGCAGGCCATGGACACCGAACCGGCACCCCAGGAACAGGATCTCTCGCAGCATGCTCCCTGAGACAACAGCCCGCTGGCCACTGCCGGTCACTCCCTCAGGTGTGGCCTGGCCGACGACGAGTCGTCCCCTGCTCGAACACGTCACGCACCGCTGCTGCAGACCAGCGTGGTCTGTCACGGGTTTCGGGTGAGCACGACGACGAGCCAAGGTCCCCGCGTTGAGGTACCGCTGCAACGTGCGGAAAGCGGGCACTTTTGATGATGACGGCTTCTGCGGCGTTCCCGCCTTCCGTCCTGCGGGATGTCATCAAGGCGTGCTGGTCGGCCATGCCTTGAACGCGACTCACAGCGCGTTCAGTGCGTGCGGGCATCGCGGCGCGCTGTGCTGTCTTGGAGGCGATGGATGCGGACGTGAACCACTGCCCTGATCTCCAGCGTGCATCGTTCCACCTGGCTCTTTGGACAAGTGAGCGGCGACAGCCGCAGCTTGGGCCGGATCCATCAGGCCGAGAACGACTGCTGATACACCCCCGCCAGGGGCTTCTGGCTGAGGAGGACCGATGACCAGTCCGGATCCATCCGCGTGAGAGCGTCCGCCGCCCTTGTCGTTCCCAGCTTATGAAGCACAGTGGCAGCTAGATCGCGTTGGAGTCGTCGGATCACGGGTGCTGCCTGGGCACTGCGAATTTCTGCGAGCACGGCAACGATCCGAGCCGCTCCCTCGGTATAGATCAAGGCAGCGGCCTGGTCGGGGGTGATACGCCGCAGCGCCCTGCCAGCCTGCACCGGATCCATCTCCCGGACAGCCACAGGAGTGAGCTCTGGATGCTCTCGTCGAAGCGTGGCAAGTGCCTCCTGAGACATCGTGGGAACGTCAGGATGAGCAGGAGGAGACTGAGCGCGGACTGGCCAGTTGTGAGCTCCGTGGAGAGTTCGGCAGCGATGCGTTGGGCAGCGTGCTCCTCCTGGTCGTTTGGGCAGCAGCACGGGCGAGGACCTCATCGATGTCTTTGACGTCGGGATCGGCGGGAGAGACGCCCGCTGACCCAACCGCGATGTGATCTTGACCCGGGATGCTGGCGGCAGGGCGAGCATCTGCTTGCAGGCGGCGCAGTTCGGCCGTCCGGCCGCCACCGTCACAGATCTTCAGGGGGACGCGACCACGCTTCGATGGCAGGTGGCTCCGTGTACCCCGCGACGGAAACCCACGCCTTCGCTGTGCCTTCCTTGCTCTGGACGTAGACCGGGCGGAAGACGCTGCGCAGGCCCTCCCTGTCGGCGAAGACCGAGCGAAACAGGGTGTCGGAGACCGCCACGGCCGCCGGGGAATCGCTCGCGGCGTTCAGAGTGGCCCGCAACGGCTGCGAATCCACCAACCTGACGGCCGTGACCACCGGCTGCCCTAGCCATCCCCGTCGGTGCTGTGTCACTTCGCCGCAGTGCAGCGCGAGACGCAGTCTGAGCGATGCCTCCCGGTGGAGGTCGTGCAGCGCGCGCTCCAGTCGTGCGAGCAGGTCCGGAGCCAGCGCCATTGTTTGCGGCCCCGGCTCGAAGACGATCATCTGCCCGTCGCCGCTGCCGTTTCTCTCCCACGTCGGTGGGCTCTCGTCCTGGGAAAGCACTTCGGTCAGAAGGTTGTTCAGAGCACTTTGGGCATTCATTTGGTCCGTCACGGACTTCGCGGAATATCCCGCGATGTCCACGGCGAGGATGAGGTGGTCGCGCCCGGAGTCCACGACGGCGGCGCGGGTGCGTGCGAGTTCGCCGATGCCGGCGTCTGATTCGTTGCCGGTAGTACGGGCGTTGCTCCATTGCTTCCCTGCCTCCACCGCCCTGGTCGTCACTTCGAGTCCCAGGTCGGTGCGCAGGAGCAGGGGACGCAGCACGTACTGCGCGGAGGGCCCAGCACCGTGGATATGCAGCCATTCAAGTGCGTGCTCACCGGCCCTCATCGCCTCCGCCGGAGTGAGGTCGTCGCGGGAGAGCACCGCACGCAGGACAAACTGATCATCAAGATTGGTGTCGCGCCCGTGACCCTCCAGCCACCTCAGAGCGAGTGCCGTCGCCTCGCGCGCTTGCTCCGGTGTCAGGTCGGTGCGTTGGAGGAGCGGAGCGAACACGAGGCGGGCTTCGGGGGAGGCGTCGTTTGATCTGAGCCAGTCGAGGGCGTAGTGCACGAACTGGCGTAGGGCGTTGGGTGGTAGGTCGTCCCGGCGCAGTGCGGCGCCCTGTACGAAGCAACTGCCGAGGCTGTCGGGGTAGGAGTCCAGCCAGTGCAGCGCTTGGTTCACCACACTATGGGCATCCTCTTGCGACCAACCCGTGTGCAGGAGAGCCGTCGACAGTACGAACTGCGCCGATTCGGTGTCCCCATGTGCGGCGAGCCATGTCCGGGCATACGCCAGCGCCTGGGCCTTCTCGTCCCCGTCAATGTGGGGGGTTGCCAGCAGGGAGCGCACTAGATACTGGGCATCTTGGGTCTGCCCGTGCACCGTAAGCCAGTCCAGCGCCTGTTGGATCACCTGTGTTGTCCGCCGGCGGGGCAGATCCGCGCGGGACACGAGGGTGAAGAGGATGTATTGAGCGCTCTCGGTATGGCCCTGCACGCTCAGCCAGGCCAGCGCCTGGTCGACGACGGCTCTGACCTCGTCCGTGCCGAGGTCGGTGCGTCTCAGCAGCTCACGCAGGACAAGCTGGGCGTCAAGGTCGGTGTCGCGCCCGTGACCCTCCAGCCACCTCAGCGCGAGCGCTGTGGCCTCGCGTGCTTCCTCTGGTGTCAGGTCGGTGCGTTGGAGGAGCGGAGCGAGCACGAGGCGGGCTTCGGGGGAGGCGCCGTCCGATCTGAGCCAGTCGAGGGCGTACTGCACGAACTGGCGTAGAGCGTTGGATGGTAGGTCGTTCCGGCGCAGTGCAGCGCTCTGCACGAAGGCACTGTCGAGGCTACCGGCGTAGGAGCCCAACCAGCGCAGCGCCTGGTTCACGACGAAGTGGGCATCCTCCTGCGACAGAGCCTCACGCAGTAGAGCCGCCGACAGCACGAACTGCGCCGATTTTGTGTCCCCATGTGCGGCGAGCCATGTCCGGGCATACGCCACTGTCCGGACTGTCTCGTCCCCGTCTATGTAGGGGGTTGCCAACAGGGAGCGCAGTAAATATTGGGCATCTTGGGTCTGCCCGTGCACCGTAAGCCAGTCCAGCGCCTGTTGGATCACCTGTGTTGTCTGCCGGCGGGGCAGATCCGTGCGGGAGATGAGGGCGGTGAGGATGTATCGAGCGCTCTCGGTATGGCCATGCACGTTCAGCCAGGCCAGTGCCTCGTCGACGACGGCTCTGACCTCGTCCGTGCCGAGGTCGGTGCGTTCCAACTGCTGACGCAGTTGGACGGGGGTGGGGTCCTGCACGGCGGTGGGCGCATCCCGCCGCTCCGTAGCGAGTGTTCGGAAACGCTCGGCAAGCTGTGAGTCGCCCTGTTCCTCTGCTGTGCGGGCGACGGCTTCCAGGTCCGGAACCGCGGCGTTCCGGGCTAGCGCGTCCCACAAGGATTCCGGGGGGATCGAGTGACGGCGGATTTCACGCCCGTAGTGCTCGATATGGTCGGAGAGCCGGAAGGATCCCAACGAGGACGCTGATCTGTCCGGCCGCGCAACTTGGATCAGGCCTGCGCTGATCAGGTTCTCGATAGAGAGTTGTCTCAGATCCGGGGTGTTCCCTTTGAGATGGCGTAGATAGCCGAGGGCCGCCTCGGAGAGCAGGACGCCAGGGATCGTCGGGCCGTGACCGTAGCGGCGGGCGTCGATCGCGGCGTCCACGAAGGCACGTACGAACGAGGGCGCGGAGGTGTAGCGCTCGATCGCGTCGGCGCCACTCGTGAGATATGAGGGGGGCGGGGTATCCAGTGACGATGGCACGGGGACGACCACACCCGCCAGGCACAGAGCTCGTGCCTGCTGATGACGGTCGGGGGAACTCAGCGGGGCAGCGGAGGTGAGTGTGTACCAGGGCTCCGTCCGCACTGTGCCCACCATCAGGACCGGACCGTCGGTGGGGGATTCCAGCCGCGCTCTCAGCGCCTCCGCGACCCGTTCGCTGCGGCCGCCGGCCGTCTCGTCCAGGAGGTGACGCTCCGCATCGCCCAGCCAGATCACGGTGCGCGCACCGATCCGGGCCGGGGTGTCGAGTGCCGCCTCGAGGTCGGCGCTGGACCGGGGTTCCCACAAAGACCAGTCGTCCGGGAGGTGGCGCACCGCTTCCCAGGCCGACCGGGACTTGCCCGAGCCAGGCGGGCCGACGAGCAGGACCAGCCGCGATCCTCCGGCAACGCAGGCACCTACGACGGCTCGCAGCAATCGGTCGTGGCTCCGCTCGGCGTAGTGCGGCGCTTGCGACCGCGCCACACGGTCGGCGAATTCAGCAATCGGTTGCCCGAGCCGTGTCGTCATGACGGATGATGCCGGTTCTTCTCGATGCTTCTGCAGTGCACGGTCCCGCAGCTCGTTGAGAGCGACCGCAGTTGGCCGGCCGTCGGAATCCGGATCAGTCTGTCGGGCGAGGAAGTGAACCAGCCAGTCAAAACTGCGCTCGTCGGCCGGGACGGCCTTCCCTTGGAACCAGTCGGACAGTGTGCTCGTGGTGAGGCGGACGGGAGGGGACGCGTGCTCGGCCTGCCACACCAGCGACGCGTATGTCGGGGCGCCGGCCCGGTGGTGCAGCTCGCGCAGAGATTTGGCGAGCGCGTCCCGGCTCTCCCGCCGTACTTTGCTCAGGCGGGTCTGGACACGGAGCACGACGACGGCCCCCGGCCGGGGAGCTGTGCGCTCGACAAACGTCACGCAGGAGCCGAGAGGCTGAAGCCCTGCGGGTTTGTCCGAGTCGTCGAGAACCAGGAGAAAATCGACGGGAGAGAGCACGACCGGGGCGCGCGGGGACTCGGTGCGCGCAGCCTGCATCACGCGCGGCCACGAGAATGCGGCATCCATTCGTACCGTGACATGCAGCGACGCGCCCGGGGCACGCCACAGCAGGTCCTGTTCGGGCGCGTCCTCACCCAGGGGCGGCCCCTCGAGGTCAATGCCCTCCTTGGAGAGCTGGCCACGGAGGTCGCTGATCACATGGGCGAGTGTGAGTCTGCCCTGGAGGGGGCGCAGGTCATCGAAGAGCGTGTTCCGAGAAGGCCAGCCACCAAGCGGGGCCGGGAGCCGGTGATAGGTGTAGTCGATCAGGCGCCGCAACAGGACCTCGGCGTCGCGCAGAGCCGAGGGCGAAGTGGATGGGCCGAACAGCGACTGCATCTGCGCCCGTACCGCCTCGTACGTAGCGGATGCCTCGTCCGACTCGAGAGTTGTCTCCGCGGCACTACCCTCGAAAGTGGCCGGGGATGTCGCACCGGCCCGTCGTGTCGCCCCCGCGCCTTCGCCCTGCCTCACCGCGGTGGCCGCCTCGGCGAAGGGTTGGGTCTGCGCCGGGACTTGCCGTGCCGCAGTCGGATCGTGCAGTACGGTCGCGACGCCCCCAGGGGCGTACGGATGGGCGGCGGCATGGCGGCTGAAGGCGGCCCGGACGTGCCATGCGTCATGGGTCGTGAGGTACGTGCGCAGATGGGCGCGGGCAGGGTCACTGAGCGCCAGCAACGGATCGCCCTCGGCGTCGCGGCGTACGGTGAACAGGCCGCTGGTGA
Organism: Streptomyces sp. NPDC025784; assembly: GCF_055558435.1. Lineage (NCBI taxonomy): Bacteria > Bacillati > Actinomycetota > Actinomycetes > Kitasatosporales > Streptomycetaceae > Streptomyces > Streptomyces sp. NPDC025784. Next base: position 14,557 of record NZ_JBVHMN010000028.1, on the reverse strand, counting down.
GCAGCTCGGCGAGATCGGAGTACCGGGCTTCGGGCACGGCCTCGTCGCGCAGGATGTGCAACAGCGGCAGAGGCAGGTCGGGCAGCCCGGAGCAGAGGACGGCCAGACGCACGGCCGGGGTGGGGGCGGTGTGGACGAACGCTTCGGCGAGCCGCGTCGGGTCGGCCTGTCGGGCAGGTGCAGATCCCCCCTTGCGCGCTCGGGGCAGACGACCGGTCGCAGGGATGAGGACCGCGTCGCAGCCCCGTGGGTCGGCGCGCATGAGTGTGCTCGCCCACGCGCCCAGGGAATTCGGGCTGCAGGACACGACGGGCAGCGCGCACCAGGGCCCGAGGGTGTCCTCGGCGTCCGTATGGGGACGGAGCCTGGGAGGCAGCCGGAAGCGGAGGGCGCGGTTGGGCTCGCCGGCTCGGTCCGCGGTGACACGTACGGGGGGCAGGTTCAGGGCGGAGCGGCGCCACAGCCGCGGTGGCAACGGATCGAGCAGAGCCACCGGAATCTGTGTGCCCCAGCTGCGCAACAACAACCAGGGGTCGGCGGTGTGCCAGCCGCGGGCGGCGCAGTCGGAGACCAGCAGGACCAGCCGCCTGCCCCGGGTGCCGCTGCCGTGGTGGGGAACGCGCTCGCGGGGGACTTCGCGGCCGTGGTGGTCGCGTACGTGCGGCTCGTCCCCTTGCCATTGCAGGCGCCAGGTGTGGACGGCGCGGAAACCTCCCAAGGTGGTCAGGAGCCGAGTGAGGGCCCCGATGGTCTCCTGCCATACGCTCATGGACAGCGCGGAGTCCACGATGACGACCGCCTCGAACCAGGGTTCGGGAGCGGGACGGAACAGTGGTACCAGGGGGCCGCCGCGCGCATAGTGCTCGACGGTGGCGTCGATGTCCAGGAGGCTGCGTGCGCCCTGGCGCCATGGCCGGCGGAAGGGCTGGATGGCCCGGCCGACGACGAGTGCATCCGGCAGCGGGTCGGCGCGCCCCAGTGACATCGGCGCGCCACGTACCGTCTCACTCGCCCCGGGTTGCCGGACGGACAGCTCCCTGCTCCTCGTGCCGGTCGAGGTGCCATTCTCAGCCGGCCCGGGCTCGGTGTGCTCAGGCGGCGCCTTGGATTCGGGGCGGGCGACGGTCTCTTCGGCGGGTGCGGACCGGGGCGGGTCCGGGTCCTGGTCCGCGGTGCCCGAGGCGGCGAGCCACAGGGCATCGGCGAGCGTGCGCGCGTCCACTGCGGAGGGCAGTGGCGCACTGCCCAGGGCCCGAACGAGCCGGGCGAGGGCGTCAGACACGCGAGAGCTCGCGCAGGAGCAGCTCTCGCAGCTCCTCGTACTGTTTGCCCTGCGGCGCCTGGTCACCGGTGAGCAGGGCCACGGCGTTCAGCAGCTGGTCGACGGCGAGGTGTTCGCCCGCCTCTACTCGCTCGGCGAACTCCTTGACAAGTGACTGTGCGCCCTGAGGCACCTCGTGGAAGTGGGCCTCGACGATGCCGGTGAAGAAGTCACGTTCGAGGGCGGGCATGGGGAAGCGGATGCAGCGGCGCAGGAAGGCCGGTGAGAAGTCGCGTTCACCGTTGCTGGTCAGCAGAATGAACGGGAACTGGGTGCACTGCACCCGCCCCCGCTCGATGAGGTGCTCCTCGTCGCTGTCCCACTGGCGGACCTTGACCCTCGGCTTGCGGTACCGCACGAGTTCGGGGATCTCGAACTCACCTCGCTCCAGGACCTCCAGCAGGTCGCTGGGCAAGTCGAGGTCGCTTTTGTCAATCTCGTCGACCAGCAGGGCACGCGGCTGGTCGGCCGGCAACAGGGCGGTGCCGAGGGGGCCGAGTTGCAGAAAGGGAGCGATGTCGTCGCGGCTGCGTCCGCGTCCGGCCCGGTCCGCCGGTCCGTGCGTCATGGCCGCGCGCAGGCTCTGCGCGTGGATGCGGCCCAGGGCGTCGTAACGGTAGACGGCATCGGTCAGCGAGCTGCGGGAGGTGACGTGCCAGCGCAGGACCTGACCGAGCTTCAGCTCGTGGGCCACCTGCTCAATCACAGTGGACTTGCCGGACCCGGCGGGACCAGTGACGAGGAGAGGGCGGCGCAGGTGCAATGCCGCGTTCACCGCGTCGACGAGACCGGGCGGCGGCTGGTACTGGAGGTGCTGCGGCGTACGCGGAAACGTGCGCCACGGCGGCGGGACGGCCAGCGCAGTGTCCCGCTGCTCGCCGTCACCGCGGTAGTAGGGCTTCCAGGTCACAACTCCTCCTCGGGGCTGGCCACGACACGCTGCTCGAAGGGACGGCAGAACTCCAGCCAGACCTCGTCATGCCAGACTGCTCGTACCTCGCCGAGACAGGTCTTGCAAACTCCGTGTCCGGCGGACCACCGCTCCCGGTAGGCCTTGGCGAAGCCAGCGGGCAGGCTGTGCCAGTGGTGTTCTACCTGGGCCTGCAGTCGTTGGTCACCGGGGCGCGCGTCCGGTCGTGGCCACAGGATGATCGGCGCGTACGGCAGTAGCTGCTCGAGGACGTCATGCAGGGCTTCGGGGTGGTGGTCGAGCCCGACCGCGGTGTCGTACCTGCCTGTCTCCAGGTCCTGCTCGAGTTGCCGACGGTCCTTCAGGGCAGCCGCGCCGATCCAATCCACCGGCCCGCTGGTGCAGGCGGCCATGTTGCGCAGCGCCTTGCGGGCGGCATCGTTCATCTCGGCGTTCTCCTCCATCGGGTCCATGCGGCCGCTCCAGCGCATGATGACGGTGTGGTTGACGCCGAGTCGGCGAAAGCCGACCTTGTCCTCCTCGGGCTGCCAGGACGCCAGCAAGTGGGCGGGCGCGGCGACGTCCACGTTGATCAGCTGTTCCGGTGTGGGGAGCCGGTGGCGCGCCCAGTTCAGGGCTGCGCCGATCGCCCGGCCCGCTCCGCGCTGGTCCGCGGACTCGCAGCGGAAGCGCTCGTGTACGGGGAGCCTCTCGCCGCCGCCGACGAGCCAGGCGTCTACCTCGTCCGGCCAGTCGTTCAGCGCGCCGGCCAGGCTGACGACCAGGCGGAGTTCACCCTGCTCACGCTCGAGCGCCAGCTGGGCCAGGGCGTCGTTGAAGTCGGTCACCACACCAGTGTTTCGCGCCCACTCCCGCAGCCGGGTGTCCACCTCGTTGCCCGCGGCCAGTAGGGCGAGGGCCGCCACGAAGCGCGCGGGGACCTTCCACGGGGACTCGTCGTCTTTTTGCATGCGTAGGGCCGCGTACTCGACGATGTCGCGCAGCAGCTCGGCGCCCTCTGCCTCCACAGGCAGACCCGACAACTGGCGTGCCGCGCGCAGCAGATCGCTGGTCAGCACCTTGGCGAACACGATGTTGAGGAGGGCGACGATCTCGCAGCATCCCAGGAGTGTCGCCACCACGTCGGTGACCCGGTCGTGCCAGACCGGGTCGGCAGCCTCCGCCGCCTCGTTCCTCCGGGCGAACGTGTGGAGCTCGTCGAGCGCGGATCGCGTCAGGCGTGCCGGGAGGCGGGTACCGGCACGCCACAGGGTCACGGCTTCCTGCAGGTCCTGTCGACCCGCCGGCCCCACGACCCCGCCTCCGGCGCCTGGCGCCGACCGCGCGTTGCGGGCGAGCCACAAGCCGTCGGCAGCGAAGGGGTCGTTGTCGTATTCGAACCGGCCGACGACCTGGCCGACGATGCGTTCGCGTAGCGCTTCGGTGAGCTTGGCGTCCGCATACACCAGGGGACCGGCGCCGGTGACTCCTTGGCGCAACACGTCGACGACGGCGAACGTCAGACGCATGTCGCGGGCCTTCTGATCGGCTGCGGCTGCGGTGAGGACCGACAGCCTGGTACGGCCCGCCCGCACCCCACCCGCGATACCGCGCGCGTCCGGGGTGGCGCCGGCCGCGTGGCAGGTGTCCACCAGCGCGACGACGCCCTCGACCCCTGGTTCGTCGACGGCTTCGGTGAGCAACTGGCCGACGTGCACCGCTGACCCAATACTGCCGGTAGTGGAGTCGGCAACCATGTAGTACAGGTCGGTCTGCTGGGGAGCGGTGAAACCGTGCCCGAGCAACGCCACCACCAGCACCGCGTTGTCGTCCCGGGCCCGGCACACGGCTTCGCGTACGGCGGTGCGCACGTCCTCGGGTTTCAGAGCGGCGCTGACCAGCAAGGACGGATGATCGCCCGTGCGGGCGACGCAGTCCCCAAGGGCGGGGTCGGTGAGCACGGAGTGCAGGTTGCGGGCGGCATCCTCCAGCCGGGACAGGACGCCCATCGCCGTGCACTGTGCGCCCACCACCAGGACGTGCCGGCGCTGCTCCTCGGTCACTTCTTGAGCGCTTCGACCAGGGGGCCGGCGACGGCCGGCTGCTGCAGGTACTTGGTGGCGCTGTGCACCCACAGACCGTCGGAGTCCACCCGCTCGGTGACCGGCAGGACACCTGAGGCGTTGGGCAGCATCCAGTTCTGGATGCGGGGCCGGCCCACCACGATGTCGTCGCGGTCCCAGAAGTTCAGCCACCGTTCGACCCGGTCAGGAGTGCGGGGCGGTTGTGGCACGAGCCGTTGCAGTACGGCCGCCCCGGTAGCCAGCGGTGAGCCCAAGGTCATCAGCAGCGGAACCGGCCCGCGGTAGCCGCACAGTGCCTCGAACGCCACGACGGTGCCGAGCGAGTGACTCACCACGATCAGCGGCCGATCGGGGTCCGTGCCGCGCAGTACCCGCTCGCGGATCCGCTGGTCCAAAGCGCGCCCGGCACTGTCGGCCTCTTGCCTGCCGAGGTAGCGGCCGACCTGGGCCAAATACCACAGCAGCGGCAGACCACTCGCCCACTGCGCGCTCCCGCGCAGCCCCGGAATCTGCAGCAAGGTCGTCAGCACCCCGCCGAGGACCCGGATCGGCGCTCCGACACCCTGAGCCTCGCAGTCGAAGCGCGGCAGCTGAGACCGGGCGTCCTCGATCACCGCCAATGCCCGCTTGTCACCCCTCTCCACGGACTGTACGCCCAGCTCGTCGATCAGTGCCTCGACGAACTCCTCCAGGAACACCGCGTCTTCCTGGTCCTCGAGTGCCAGGACCTGGTTCCCCTGTGCCTCGGCGTCGGTGAACAGATCGCTGTAGTCGGCGAACCGAACCTCCGCCAGCCAGCCCTGGGTCAGCCCGGAGACCGCGTCGGAGTGTCCCGCCTTGCGGGCGCCTGCGGCCAAGGCCTCCAGCCACTCACGGCGTTCCCGCTCCGGATCACGGATTCCTCCGATCCCGTGCAAGAACACAAGTTGAGCAGCGTCTGAATCGCCCACCCTCGCCCCCCGAACCAACTGTGCTGAAACGCTCGACTGACACTAAGCCACAACTCCGCGCCTCAGCAGGCGAATCGGGCAACATCGGAGGAGGACCCCGCCATGGGGCTGGCCTTATGCGCCGGTGATCTACTCAACGTCGCTCGCGGGCCGGGCCGGACGGCATCGATGGCGCGATATACCGCTTTGGGCCGGGGGTCTCACCACGGTCCCCGAAGCGGTCCCCCCTTCCGCTCACCGAACGCTTTGAAGCGAGTTTCCTGCTCCGGCCGCGTGTCGCGAGGGCCGGCGCCGTTTGCCCCACTGTTGGGACGTGCATGGCCAACTCGCCCGCCGACCACACGAAGGCCACACGTGACGTAGCGTGAACTCGCTCCAAAATCAGCGCAGTTGAGCACTTCACGCTGATCGACTGTCAGTGGCGGCCGCCGGCATGGGCCGGGATGCGGGGAAGCGCCGACCACTGGGGGTCCTCATGCCATTCGTGCGACCGTACATGCGCTCCGACGGAACACCGGTACGCGGACACTTCCGGTGGGCGCCGGGAGCACGCCGGGAGATGACCATCTTCGCCATAGCCGGCCTGGTAGTGCTCGGCTTCGGCAACACCCAGGACACCAGCGGGACAGCCGACACAACATCCCGACCCTCGGTGTCCTACCCGATCCGCTTCGACCACAGCGGCGCAGGCGGCCCCGGCCATGCACGGCCGCGCCCGAGCGTGTCGTATCCGATCAGGTTCACCGGGCCCACGCCCCGGCGCGCGACGCTCACGCCGAGCGTGTCGTACCCGATCGACTTCTCACGCCTGGGAGCCGGCCGGTGACTCGACGGCCCCCAGCGCGGCGGTCCCCGGCCCGGCGGCCTGCCCGGCGCTCCCGTCGAAAGCAGCACGACGATGCGCAACTCCTCGTTCTCGTCGTGGTGGCGGCTGCTGCCTGCGGCCTGGTGATGGCGGCGGTCAACTGGCTGTTCGTGCACTGGTGGCTGCTGGTCGTCGCGGTTGTCGTCGCAATCCCGGCCGCTGTCGTGTGGTTGCAGCAGCGGGCACAGCGACTGCAGCAGGAGCAGGACCTGCGCTACCAGCTGGTGTACCTGGATGCACTCTCACACCAGCAGTTCAAGTTCGGCGTACGTGACCTGATGCGCCGGGACGGCTGCAGGGACGTCGTCCAGGTCGGCGGGCAGGGGGATCTGGGGGCGGATGTGAAGGCGACCGACCCGTTGGGGCGCCGCTGGGCCATCCAGTGCAAGCACCGCCGCGACGGAGAGCGGGGGGCTGCGGTGGGAACACCGGAACTGCAGGTCCTCAACGGAACCGGACGCCCGGTCCATGGGGCGGACGTGGTGGTGATGGTGACCAACGGCCGCATCACCCGGCCCGGCCTCGTCTTCGACCGCGTGCGCGGTACGCGGCCGGCACTTTGTACAGGTGTCCGTAACTGCAACCGCCGGATGCGACGTGCCGGTGGGAGCGGACGGCATACGAACGACATCAGCCACCCCCACCAGCGTTGTCGTCAGGAGACGTCGTCGAAAGGCTCCCTCCCGCATGCCGGTCCTGTGACGAACCGCCGCGCTGACGATCCGCCCACCCCAGGCACACAAGCAGGCTGGCGCTGAACTCGCGTCGAAATGACGTCCACGGAAAGTGACACAGCCAGGCGATCGAGCCTCAACGATCGGGCTCACTCCTGCCGAGCTATCGGAAGGTGAGGGTTCGGAGCATGCCTTCGAACCGCTTGAAGGCGGGTGCGGTGTCCACGACCTGGGTGGTTTCGACCGGCGTCCATGCCACCAGGGGCCTGCCGGGGGCATCGATGACGGCCACTCGGAAGTCGTTGTCGGGCTGGAGGCCGTAGCAGTCTTCGTCGGGGTCCCCTTGGGCCGTCGGACAGCCGAAGGATCCGTCCATCGGCTCATTGGTGCTGCCGGTCAGCAGCGTGGCTGCCCGGCCGCCGACGGTCGTGGTCTTCTCGTCCCGCCAGTTCGCGTGATAGCCGGACTGCTCATGAAGGTATGCCACGTAGCCCTTGTAGGTGGTGGGCGGATTCTCGGGGCTTCCGCTGCCGCCTGGCCGGTACACCACCACGGGCAGCAGGAATCGGACCTTGTTGCCGGATTTCACCCACGTCAGAAAGGTCCGGGTGTCCGACACCGGTCGGCTTCCCAGCGAGGTGGGGACGGTGATCTTGAGTGGCACCCTGAAGGACTGGCTGGTGTAGGAGTGCGATGCCGCTGTGGAGGGAGACGGCTCAGCGGCCCCTTCTGCGCCGCCATCACAGCCCGTCACGGCGAGCAGGGCCAATGTGCCGGCACCGGAACCCAATACCCGATGAGCGCGCGTATGCCACATCCGGCCACCCCCAAGGTCGTGAGGTACGACTTTGCGGTCACCGCATCCGTTGAGGCAAGAGCACTGGCATTCAAGCCGATTCTCCCGGCCTCCGTGCTGCACATGGTGATCACGCAAACGTCGTGTCCCAGATACGCATGGACGCCGGCAGCACCTGCGCCCCGGGGCTGTGATGGTCAACTGCAACGCTCAGAATGGCCAACTGAGCTGCTCAGCCACACCGTTGTCGAGCAGGGTTCCGACTTCCCAAACCCTCGGCGGATCTCCTCGGCGAGGGCGCCGCCCTCTTCGCTCAGACCGAGGTAGGCCCACGAGATCCCGGCGTCGGCTGCCTTGGAGACAGATGCCGTCGAGGATGGCGCGGTTGAGATCGGCGCACGGCGATGACGCGGGGCCAAGGGACAGCCAGGACGGCAGCTCTGGGGAGGGTGGCCGCACGGACGCCGCATCAGCAAGTGAGCTGTGGCATCTGGTTGAGTCGTGCGAGTGTCTACCTCCCAAACAAATCAGGGGACGGGCGACTATGGAACCTCAGCGGCATGTCCGGCTACGGCTCGCAAGACGGCGGCCAGCTCCGGACCGAGTGAGGGCACGGATGCGCGACGAGATGCCCGAGCTCCCTGCGCCGGGTCGACTGAGATTCTGGGGGCGGCCATCCAAGCACCGGCGTTACCTCGTGGACGGGCAGCAGAGGTTCGTCACGCTGCATCTGCTCTTTCTGCAAATACGGCTGTGGGCCCAGGAGACCGGGCACGCCAGGGCGGTCGACCGGCTCAACCGGGTGATTACGACCGACGCAGAGCACTTCTCGGTCGCCATCACCGATCGTGATCGCGTCCTGCGAGCGGTCACCGAGGGCCACAGATACGAAGCAGGCGCCGGGGACTCGCTCTCCCGCCGCAATCAATGGGCACGCAGCCAGCAGATCGAGTCCCAACTCGTCGAGGAACTGGACGCGGAGAAACTCCACCGGTTCACCGAGTGGCTGCTCGACAGGGTGGTCCTGGTCGGGATCCGAGCGGCCGGCGCCGACCACGGCTACCGGATATTCGAGACGACGAAGGATCGGGGTGCCCGCCTCACCGCCGTCGACCTCCTCAAGAGCCACCTGCTCTCCAACGTCGGCTCCGGCGAAGATCAGTTGAACACCCTGTGGCAGGAGATGCTGCGAGAGCTGACAACCGACCGTGAGGACCCCACCGCCGCGTCCCGCTTCATCAAGGCCTACCTCCTGGCCCGCTGCGCACGCGAGGGCTGCGACGACGACCGCCGGCAGATCGCAACCAACCTCAACGTGTGGGTCCGCCACAACGCCGCACATCTGGGACTGGTCCTTGAACGCCCCGACAACTTACTGCAGTTCGTCCAGGACCTGCTGAAGACGGCCAGACTGCCGCTCGGGCCGCCTGTCGAGAGAGCCGGCGCCGCTTGCCCTACTGCTGTGACGCGCACCGTCAGTCAGTAGGAACCGTGGGTGTCCACCAGCGCAGCGAGGCGGTGCCGGTGGCTTTCGACCTGCCGACGTCGCTCGGTGTTTTCGTCGGAGTGGTCGCGCAGCCAGGCATCCGCGCGGTCCAGAGCCCGCCGTACCCTTCGTTCGGCTTGGGGCCGCCTGGGCGAGTGATCCAGCCAGTGCGCCACTTGCATCAGAAGGGGACGGACCCCGCCGTGGTTGCTCGGCTGCACCTCCAGCCAGTCCAGCGCGACGTCCAGGATAGAGTCGACCGCTTCCGCGCCGGGCAGATCGCCGCCGTGCAGCAGAGTTTCCAGCAGCCTTCCGTTCGCCGCGTTGCGCTCACTGCCGGGGCGGAGCCGACGCAAAGCCACCTGCGAGGCATACCGGCGCACGCTGGGGGAGGGCGCACGGCTGTCGAGCACGGACGCCAGTAGATTGATCGCCCGGTTGTCGTGGTCGTTGACCGTGGACCAGCCGACGCACGTGGTGTGGAGCCGATCGAGGACCGGCGCGTCGAGCTGGTCGGTGCCCTTCAGCATGTCTTCGAGTGCAGGCTCGGCCCCCTTTGGCTGTCCCGCCCGCTCCAGCAGGTCGCAGGCGCGGGCGACGAAGCGGTTCCACTCGGCGACGGCCTCGGAGCGGCGGGTCAGGAGGGCTCTGACGAGAGTGGGCCTCTTCTTTTGCCCCCTCTCCTGTACCAGGGCGCGCACGGATAGCACCTGCACGGCTCGCGCGGCCAGCCGGGTACGGTCTGTTGGTGTCGCGAGCGGACTCTTTAGCGCGGTGGTCAGGAGACCCAGCGCACCGGGTGCCTTGGGGTACCGGTCCAAACACTGGAGCGTCGCGGTCATCGCCCGGGCCGGCTCGTCGCCGGTGAGGTCGGATCGCCGCAGGAGCGAGGTGAGCGGGTAAGCGGTGTGCGGGCTGGCAAGAGCCGAGGGCAACTGGGCGAAGGTTGCTCTCAGCAGCCGGTCCCTGACGTCCTGATCGAGGTGCGTCCGGCGCAGCAGGGGCGTCAGGACGGAGCGGGCCACAGTGGGATCGGGACGCTTCTGAAGCAGGGTCAGCGCCCGATCCGCGAGCCAGTGCAGCCGTTCTGGATCCTCGTCGGGCAGTTCAGTGTCCAAGAGGGCACCAGTCACCGAGCTCACACTCTGTTCTGTGGAGTCGCCGCGTGCCGCCAGCCAGTCCATGGCCAGACGTCCGAGCTGCCGCTGCTCGTCGTCGGTGAAGGCAGCGTTGTTGCGGGCAGTGGACTTGGCAGCGTTCTTCAGCAGTGGAGGCAGGACCAAGCCCAGCTCGACGTGTTGGTCGGCGTTCGGCTCCAGCCAGTTCCAGGCTGCCTGAACGGCACGGGGGAGGGCATCCCGCCCGGGCAACCCGGGGACGACCAGTTCCTTGAGAAGGTACGCGGCGGCGGGACGCTGTCCGTACCCGGCGTTGTGGTCCAGCCAGGCGAAGGAGGCCTTGACCGCCTGATCGAACATGCCCTCGGGTAGGTCCCGGTACAGTCGGTGCCTGGTGAGCACGGCTTCGAGAGCGAAGGTGGCGTTCGGCGGGTCGCCGGGTGCCACTGTGTCCAAGAGCAGGCCAGCCACCCATGCGAGGTCAGTGCCGGTGAGTTCCCGGCGTTGGAGGAGCGGCCTGGCGACGAAGCCCGCCTCGCGCATCGTGCCGTAGCGCCGCAGCCAGCGTAGCGCCCAGTACAGGACCTGCTCGATGCGTGCGTCGCCGTACGGCAGGGCGTTCTTGCGGGTGTCGAGAAGTCGCTGCAACGGACGGCAGGCGCTGATGCGGTGCGAGTGGCGGGTGAGCCATTCGTAGGCCTGCTCTGCGGTCCACTCCCGGGTCGCCGGGTCGAGGTCGTCAGCCTCCAGGGCCCGGTGGAGGGCGAGCGCGGCTTCGGGCGCGTCGGCGTGGCCGTAGATCCATTCCGTGAGATAGCGACGGCTGATCCTGGGTGGCAGGTGACGTGCCGCGGTCAGGACGGTGTCGCGGGCTTTGGCCTTGGCGTAGTGCTCCCGCAGCCACGGTTCGGCCAGCTCGCGTATCGCCACCGGGCGCCAGGTGCGCCGTATGAGGAGGGTCCGGATCTCGCGGCCCTCGCCCGTGGGGTCTGTCAGGATCAGGTTCCGGAGAGCGTCGAGGCGATGGGCGCACCACTCCTCGACAACCTGGGTCAGTTGGCCGCTCGCCTCGGTGTCGAGTGTTTCGCGCAGCCGGTCCACAGCGGTGGCGACCCGCACCAGGGCGGGGCCGTCGTCCAGGCCTGTCTCCAGCACCCGGCGCAGCCCTTCGCGGTGCACGGTCTTCTGGTCGGCGTTGAGTACCGCGTGGCCGAGCAGGCTGTCGGCGTAGACATCATGCTCGGGTCGCAGCGCGCCGTCCTCGGCGTAGAGCAGGCCGTTCTCGACGAGCCGCTCGATCAGCAATCCGCCTGCTGTCCGACGGGGGTCGTCGCGGCCCGGAGCGAAGAAGTCCAGCGCGTCTTGGAACCGGCAGGGTGAATGGACGACGATCTGGGCCACGGCCGTGGCATCGGGATCCGGGCCACCGTCCCGGGACACCGCGGGCAGCCTCATGCCGAGCAGGATGTCGCGCAGCCAGTTGCTGAACTCGCGGTCGGGACGGGGTACGGCGTCCGTCAGGTCGTGGCCCTTGCGAGCCTGGTTGTCGTAGTACGTGGCGCAGAGCTGGCTGGCCGCCGGAGGGCCGGCGCAGAGTCGTTCAAGGTGCCGCTTGCCCCGCTGCCTGACGGCGTCACGAGCCAGGCTCCGCACTATTTGCCGACTGATGGCACGGTGGTACTGCCGGTCCCAACGGATGTCGACCTTCTCGAAGGTCGACGTGGGGTTCAGTGGGCCGCGCGCGAGATCATCGAGCCGCACGCGGCGAGCGGTCGTCAGGACGGCGAGCCGGACACCAGATCCGCCAGCCTCGGAGAACACCTCGTTGTAGGTCGTCCCCGGATCGGCGATCCAATCGATGTCGTCGGCGACCACGAGAACCTGGTCCGCCAGTTCCTGGACGCTGTCCCACACGTCGATCAGGGATGCCGCCTTGGTGAGGTGCACGACCAGCCATTGCCGCGTGTCCTCAGCCAGGGCCGCGGTTTCCAGACACAGCCGTGTCTTGCCAGCTCCGGGCTCGCCGGTGATGACCAGCCCGGCGGGCAGACCCGGTCTCCTGGCCAGGTCGGCGAGGCGGGCGAGGACGTCACCAGGCGAGCTGGCGTCACCGGGGTCGACGTAGGGCAGCTTCTCATGGACGAGCGGCCGCCGGTGCGACCCGCGAATCACGTCCATACGGACATGGTGCTGCCGCAGTGCGTTGCTGCGGGGTTGCTGTCCGGTGCGGTCCCAGCCGTCGGGCGGCGCCGGCAGGGGGCGCGGGTCCACGCCCGCCTCTCGCAGCAGCCGCCGCCACTCCGCGTCGTCGACTTGCGCGAGTGGTGTCACCTCGAGCCTGCCGACGCCTGCCGCCGGAACGTGGTCGCTGACCACGCCGATCAGGAGCCCGGAGTCCTCGGTGATCAAGGCTGCGCCGGACATGCCCTGCCAGGGGCTCTTGCCGGGCGGCGCCGGGAGGGGTGCGGCGTCTTCCACGGCGACGCGCAGTCTGTCCGGTGCTCCGGTATCGCTGGTCAGGATCCTGCAGCGGATCCCGGCCCGGCCTCGCCAGACGTCGTCCGGCGCATGAGGGGAGCTTCTGTCGACCTCGGCCCATCCGGGAAAGCCGAGAGCATGGGCGGACACGTCCGTGTGCCTGGCGCGGTCTACGCTCCCCAGCCGCACGGGCTCGACAGGTGTCGCGGGCGGCGTATCGAACTGGAGGAGGGCCAAGTCCAGGGCCTCATCCTGCCGCAGGCACGTCACCGGCCGGTCAATTCCGTCACCGCCGAGACGGGCCGTCACGCCCGTGGTGTCCTTGAGCACATGGGCAGCGGTTACGACGAGCCGGTCGGACACCCGGTAACCGCTGCCGAGGCGGCACTTGCCGTCGGGCAGGTCGCCGATCAGACGAGCCACTCGAGCAACGTCCAGGTAGGGCTTCACCACCAGCTCACCTCGGCCGACGGCTCACCGTGTCGCCTGCGGAAACCGGTTTGTTGTCGAGCGTTGCGGCGTCCAGTTGGAGGCGCAGCGTCTGCACATCACTGCGTCCCTCCGAGCGTTGTGCACCCGCGGAGATCACATGAACGCGGATGCCGCCGTTCACTCCACCGGACTGGCTGAGAGTCGTCTGCAGTTCGAGTTCGAGTGAGGAGACCGAGAGCCGTACAGGACCGCCCTCCGCCTGGGCCGCGCTCATCGCCTGCGCGAGTTCGCGTCGTATGGCGCCCAGAGCCGCAGCCAAGCCGATGCCCTCGTCCCCGTCGTGTCCGGACGCCGCCAAGTTTCCCCCTGTTGGCCTGTAGTTCAGTACACCGGTTCTTGAATCTAGTATGTCCACCAATGCCACCGCCAGTACCACAGATGGTCGCCGTAGCTCCGAACTCTCCGCCTGAGTAAGGAAGTTGTAGAGGTTGTGCCACCTTCTGCACACGAGCTTGGCGACCCGCCGGACCTCGTCAGCTTCCGTCTCTGGCGCCTCGACCTCAACCCGGTCCGTGTCGACGCGCAGATCCTTCAGCCGGATACGACAGCCCACGCGACGTGCCGCACCCTGGACGCTCTCGGTCACCGAAGCGGCTCGGCACAGGTCCGCATGCAAATCCCGGTGAACACGCGCACACAGCCGGTCGCCCCTCGGGCGAGATCCGGCGATCGAGTAACTGCCCTTTGGCGGACACGGGCCCGTACCCGGTCTGTGCTCGGGACGAGTGGGCCGGGGAGGAATTTCCGGGCCGGCGCCGGCTGAACGACCAGTAGCTGTCCCACTCGTCCCTCGAAGGAGGTGAGAGGGACAGTTGCTTCGGCTGGCCGGGGTCAGCGGAGGTTGCCGCTCATGCCGATTTGCGCCGACACCCTTCGGGCACTCGGCCTTGTTGTAGCCGTAACGCCAGTACGGCTTGCTGTTGTACTTCTTGCCGTTGGTGCACTTCGCCTTGACGTGCACGAGGTATCCGGGGCACTTGGCGTGGGCCCGGCCGCGACCGTGGGCGTAGTCGAGCCACTTGGAACACTCGGCGCGCCCGAGGATTGGCTGCTTTGAAAGGCCTTTTCCCTGTCCACATGTGCCAGAAGGGGGAACAGAGCCTTCCCGGCGGAAAACCGACATGGGGACCCGCCGGCCGGGCAGCGCTCGACCGTGTTCTGGCGTGCAGCTTTGGCTGATCCTCTCACTGCAAGTGCCGCATTCCTGTACAGGCTCCATCCACCACTCCACCGACGTTGACTGATGCTGTCGTCCAACCCCTCCCTGGTGGCAGATGAGGGCGAACTCAGAAGCCGTATCTCAACCGAACGTGATCGTTTGATTTCTGCTGGTCAGGAATGGTTTCGCTCGGGTTGAGGGAGGCATGTCGACGTCTTGTGTCC
>NZ_JBVHMN010000027.1:0-147938 GCF_055558435.1 Streptomyces sp. NPDC025784 | reverse complement strand
GGAACAGCGGGGCGGTACGCGGGCGTTCGGACCGCAGATGGGCCTGGCGCACCCCCGCAATTCCACCTTGGCGCCTTTGCATCGGAGGGCGCGGGCCGACCGGCACCGGTTCGGTGCCGGTCGGCCCGCGCCCTCGATGCTGTCAGCTCTCGTCGGCAGTCAGACGCAGCGAGATGCTGTTGATGCAGTAGCGCTGATCGGTCGGGGTGGGAAAGCCCTCCCCCTCGAAGACGTGCCCGAGGTGCGATCCGCAGCGAGCACAGCGCACTTCGGTCTGCAGGACGCCGTACGACCGGTCTTCGGCCAGTTCGACCGCGTCGCTGTCCTTCGGGTCGAAGAAGGAGGGCCACCCACAGCCGGAGTCGAACTTCTCCGCGGAGGTGAAGAGTTCAGCGCCACAGGCCCGACAGGAGTAGACGCCTCTCGTCTTGGTGTCGGTGTACTCGCCGGTGAAGGGCATCTCCGTGGCGGCACGGCGCAGCACCTTGTACTCGTCGGGAGCCAGCTCGGCACGCCACTGCTCGTCCGACTTTTCGACGTCATACGACATGAAGCTCAACCTCATCACATTCGGTAGCGAGAAACGGAGGGGAAAAGGAATTCACCTCGCGGCAAATGGCTCTGCAGGGATTCCGTCGAATGATCCGCTGCAGGCTCGCGGCTGAGCCGGGGACGGCGCCTTTTCACGCGCGTATGTCCTTGAACCGCCGCGCGACCTGCGGTGTTCCCGCCGTCTCGCTGTCATGGCGTGTGCTGAATCACACCCGCCGATCTCGGTGACCTGCTTTCGGCGCGAAAGGGAGAGTCGGCTCGGCGGAAGAGAAATTCTGCCCGGAGAACCCCATCGGGACGGGACCGCACCGACACGGCACGAAAGGCCGGCAGCGGCTCGGCACTCACCCGCTGGATCGGCGGCACGGCTCCGGCCGCGGGTCAGTCCTGCACTCCTGCAGCGCCCTGTCGGTACCTCGCACCCCAGAAGAAGTCTTCACGGTCGCGATCGCCGAAGGCCGGCCGTGGGGCGCGGGCGCTTCGAGTGCCGCTCGAGGCACCCGCCCACGCAGCGCGGGGTACAAGGCTCACGCACCGAACTCGGCATCGGCGGCACGGCCGGCGAGCTCCGAGCCCGCTGGATCCGCCCGACCGGACAGGCACAGGCCACTGGTGATACCGGCCCCGCCGAACACAGCCCTCATACTTTACAATTGCAAGTAACACGTGTATGGGAGGCACCCGTGAAGCGCCGAGAGCTGGCCCACTCGCCCTGCCCGATCGACCGCTCGCTGTCCGAGGTCGGTGACACCTGGACGCTTCAGATCCTGCGTGACGCCATGCACGGCGTCACGCGGTTCACGGACTTCAACAAGCGCATCGGGCTCGCCTCCAACATCCTCACCGCGCGCCTGCAGAAGCTGGTGACGGTCGGGATCTTCGAGATCCACCCATCGCCACTCGGCAACTCGCACGAGTACGTGCTGACCGACAAGGGGCGCGACCTGCACATCGTGCTCTCAGCACTGCGTCAGTGGGGCGAAAGGCACTTGTTCCAGGACGACGAGGTGATGGCCCGTGTGGTCGACGCCCGCACGGGCCACGCACCCCGCCGCCTGGAGCTCACCGCCGAGGACGGCAGCCCACTGTCTCCCGACGACCTGCTCCTCGTACGGTCCCGCGCGGCCGAGCCGCTGGCCGATGCCGTACCCGTCGAGACTCCGCGTCGGCACACCGTGTGAACCGACCGCCTCGTGGATCGCGTCCGAACGTCATGACCGGTTCCCTCCGCTGTCCGTGAACACGTGACCGCCTGGATCCGGTCGGCGGTGTCCTCGGCGGACGTGGCTGGCCCGACACGCGAACACACCGTGGGGCAGCGACGAGTGGCGGCACCCGACCGGTCAGCTCGGCGTATCGACAGGCGGCACGGACGACCGGACACCGGCCCCGGCGGGAAGGTCCTGTTCGGCCCAGACGACCTTGCCGTCCGGCGCCGGGCGGGAGCCCCATCTGCGGGACAGCTGGGTGACCAGGAAGAGGCCGCGGCCGTTCTCGTCCATGGCGTGTGCGCGACGCGGACGCGGGGAGCAGACGTCGGTGTCGAACACTTCACAGGTCAGCACCTGGTGCCGGATCAGGCGCAGGCCGACGGGGCCGGTCCTGTGCCGGACGGCGTTGGTGACCAGTTCGCTGAGGATCAGCTTCGTGGAATCCTCGAGACCTTCCAGACCCCATTCCTTCAGCCAGCCGGCGGCCAGGGTCCGGGCGGTGCGGGCGGCGGTCTGGTCACTCGGCAGCTCCCAGGAGGCCACCTGGTTCGGGTCGAGTGAGCGCGTCCGGACCAGGAGCAGCGTGACATCGTCGCACGGAGCCTGCCCCGGGAAGCACTGCGTCGCTTCGGTGCAGAGTTCCTCCAGCGAGCGATCCGGTCGCGCGAGGACGGAGCCCAGTCTGTCCATGCCTTCCTCGATGTCGCGGTCACGGGTCTCGATCAGACCGTCGGTGTACAGGGCGAGGAGACTTCCCTCGGGCAGTTCCAGCTCCACGGCCTCGAAGGGGTCCCCCAGCCCGATGCCCAGCGGGGACCCGGCAGGCAGGTCGGGGAAGGTGACGCGCCCCTGCGGGTCGACGATCGCGGGCGGGGGATGTCCGGCCCGCGCCATGGTGCACCGGCGGCTGGCCGGGTCGTAGACCGCGTACAGGCAGGTGGCGCCCACGACTGCGGGGGACCCGTCCGCGGCATCGGCATCTTCCCCGGCCAGGCGCTGGACCGTGTCGTCGAGATGGGCCAGCAGTTCGTCCGGGGGCAGATCCATGTCGGCGAGCGTGTGCACCGCGGTGCGGAGCCTGCCCATGGTCGCGGCGGCGTGGAGACCATGCCCCACCACATCGCCGACGACCAGACCCACCCGGGCTCCGGACAGCGGGATCACATCGAACCAGTCGCCTCCCACACCGCGGTCCATGTCGGCGGGCAGGTAGCGGGAAGCCACTTCGACCGCTGTGCCGCCCCTCAGCTTGTGCGGGAGCAGATGGCGTTGCAGGGCGAGGGCCGCGCAGTGCTCGCGAGCGTACTGGCGGGCGTTGTCCAGCGACTGCGCGGCTCGACTGACGAGTTCCTCGGCCAGGAGCAGATCGACCTCCTGGAACGGCTCCGGGTTCTCGGTGCGGACGAACAGCATCACGCCGAGCAGTGTGCGCCGGACACGGATGGGCACGGCCATCACCGAATGGACGCCGTTCTCATGGATCCGCTGCGCCAGTGTCGGCGCCTGGTCGAGCCACGTGCCCGAAGAGGTGTCCAGGACCGGTTCCAAGCGGGACTTCCCGGTCCGCAGGACCTCGGTGAAGGGTGAGGCCTGCGGCACCAGGACCGGCTCACCGCGCACGGCCGGGGACTCCGGTACGCCCTGGTGGATCGAGGCGAGACCGGCACGCCGGAAGACAGGGGCGTGGTTGCCCATGGGACCGAGAGGGGCCGCGGACCCATGGCCGAACGGGACGGACTGCTCCAGGTCGACGGCGACGTAGTCGGCCAGCAGCGGCACGGCGAGTTCGGCCAGCGCCTGGCTGGTCTGCATCACATCCAGCGTGCTGCCGAGGCGCATGCAGGCCCCGCTGAGAACGGCGAGGCACTCGCGCGCCCGCCGGCTCTCGACGACATCGGTACTGATGACGCACACGCCCAGAGGCTCTCCTTCGGCGCCTTGGATGCACTGGAACGACACCGCGAACGGGTGCTCCCGGTGCGCGCCCGTCGGCAGCCACGTCCGGTACTCGTGGACCTTGGTGGTGCCGCTCTGGAGTACCTGCCGCATCACGGCCTCCAGCGCTTCGGCCTTCGCGCCGGGCAGCACATCGGTGAGCCGCCGTCCGAGCCGTCGGTCGTGGGTGAGACCGTCGTGGCTCGCCATCGCGTCGTTGGCCGCCGTGCATCGCAACTGCGGGTCACGCACGACGATGCCGACCGGCGCGCGGCCGAGCAGCAGCCCTCGCACCGATCCATTGATGGCCTCCGCGGACAGATCGTCGAAGTCGGCCATCGACGCGAGCCAACAGGCTGTCCCGTCGCGCCGCTCCAACTTCGAGATCCGCAGGTTGACGTCGAGCATGCGGCCGTCGCGGTGACGCACCGTCATCGCGCCCGGCCAGCCGTTCTCGGCACGGCACTGCTCGACGAACGCCGATGTCGTCGGCGCTGCCCCGAAGGACGGCACCACGAGGGCGGCAGACTGGCCCACGACGTCCCCGGCGCCGTACCCGACAAGCTGTTCGGCGGCCTGGGTCCATCCGACCACCGTTCCCTGGTCGTCGAGCATCGCGACCGCGGTGTCGGAGGTCTCGGACGCGCTCATCTGCTTACCGAGCGTCACGGCGTCGAGGTTGGTCATGGTCATCGCAGCGATTCCTTGCATGGCTGGGCGAGGGATGAGGGCGGGGGCGGAATGCCATTTGCCCGTTTTGGGTGATTGACCGTTTAAGGCCCTGCTTTGTGACAGCGCCAAAGCCATTACGGAATGAGCTGGGTCACACCGACAGCCGGCCCTCGACGCGCCCCGTGCCTACGCGGAAGCCGGAACGACGCCCGCCCGCTCAGTCCAGGACGCTCAGAGCGTGCGAGACCGCGCTCTCGAGAAAGGCCCGGTCGGCGCGCGCCTTGCCCATGACCCGCAGGCCCTGGACGAAGGTGGTCAGGAACCGGGCCAGTCCCGCGGTGTCCTTGTCAGCGGGCAGGTCCCCGCGCGCCTGTGCCCGCTCCAATGCGCCGGCGATGGTGCCCTCGACCAGACGCAGCGTCGCCGTGGCCCTGTCCGCCGTGGCCGGATCGGCGGGCCGCTCGGTGACCGCATTGACCAGGAAGCAGCCCCGACTCGGGTCGTGGACGTCGGCCTCGACCATGGCGATGAGCGCCGCCCGCAGCGCGGAACGCACGTCCGGGGCCGACTCCAGCTCCGCGATCAGCGCCCCGGCGTAGGCCGAGCAGTAGCGTTCGAGAGCGCGGGCGTACAGCTGCTCCTTGGAGCCGAACGCCGCGTAGAGGCTGCCGCTGCCGATGCCCAGTTCGGCGGTGAGGTCCTGCAGGGAGGTCGCGGCATAGCCGCGGCCCCAGAACAGTTCCATGGCCCGCTCGACCGCCTGGTCGACATCGAACTCCCGGCTCCTTGCCATACCCGGCACCGTAGGAGTTCTGGATCCCATGAGCAAGAACAGGTCACTGTGTCGAGAGGCGCCACGACTTCGGCCGGTCACTCCTGCTGGTGCGATTCCTGAGAAAACGTGTGCGCCGAGGCGATGCGGGTCAATTCCACCCTGGTGTTCACACCGAGTTTGACGAAGACATGACGCAGGTGTGAGTTCACGGTGTGCGGAGACAGATGGAGCCGGTCGGCGACGGCCCGGTTGGTCAGTCCGTCGGTCACCAGCCGGACGACACGCAGTTCGGAGGTGGTCAGGCTCTCCCAGCCCGATGAGGCCACTGCGGAACGCCGTCGGTGAGGCTCGGAACGGAGGCCCACCTGGTCCAGTCGCGCCTGCAGACGCCGCACGTCTCCCGTGGCCATGCAGGCGACCGCCCGGGCCAGGGCCCGCCGGAGGGCTGCGGTCGCTTCCCCCGGCCGGCCCTCTTCGAGGGCGCGGTCGGCCATCGCCTCCTCGGCATCGGCCGCGGCGAGTGGCCGCTGGGTCAGCTCATGTCCCTTCGCGGCCTCCTCCAACGCTTCTGGGTCGGCCTGCAACAGTCCGCGGACATGTGTGACCGAGGCGGCCACGGCGCGATCGAACACATCGCGCGGAGACAGGTGCTCCAGGGTCGCCAGAAGGACATCGGCCCGGGACCGGTCGTTCGCACGCAGTGCCACGGAGGCGAGTTGCGGCCACAGCCCGGGAGGGAGCGTCAACAGGTCCGCCGCGGCGTCCTGTTCGTAGAAGCGGGCGCCTTCGCGCACGGCGGCCGTCGGGTTTCCCTGTGCTGCGAGGAGCAGGCTGCGGGCGCACACCGTCCAGGGGTCGGGCCGGGGCGCCGCGCCCGGCGTGATCCTGTCGGTAGCGGCGAGGCGTCTCGCGGCGAGGGTCAGGTCGCCCTGCCGGAGCGCCACCATGGCGAGCACCGCGTGGGCGGTGCGGTCGGCGGTGTCGAGTTCCAGTTCCTCCGTGACCGTGAGAGCGGCCTCCGCCTCGGCCTCCGCGTCTCCGAGTTCGCCGCGTTCCAGGAGCAGGCAGGCGCGTCGGGTGTGCCATGCGGAAAGAGACCACACGGCGCCGGAAGCCTCCGCCTGCCCCTGCCCTTCGCGCAGCAGCGTCTCCGCGTCCGTCAGCCGCTCGGTCGAGGTCAGCACGGTGGCGAGCCACAGCCCCGGCAGGCGCAACGGCCGCAGTTGCACGCCGGAGGCCGCGTGTCCCGCGCGCTCGACAGCCGCTTCCGCGAGATCGACCGCTCGGGCGATCCGGCCGCGCAGCAGTGCGGTGTGGGACTGGAAGAGCATGGCGCCGGCCACGACGGCCGGATCGTGATCGAGGTATGCGGCGTCCACGAGGTCGCGTCCAATGGCTTCCGCGGTGTCGATCTCCCCCAGGAAGGCATGCGCGGTGCCCTTGGTCTTGAGCAGGATCAGCCGCAGGTCGGCCGGCACATCGGGCCGTGTCAGGGCCTGACCCAGTTGCTCCAGAGCCGCCGTGTACCGTCCCGCCGCCAAGTGGATCTCCGCGACGGTCAGCCGCAGGGAAGCCTCGTCGGCCGGTGTGACCGCGAGCGCGAGGGCCTCGTCCGCGAGGGCCAGGGCTTCACGCGTACGCCGGGCGGCGCGAAGCGTCTGTACGGCCTCGATGAGTGTCCGGGCCCGTCGCGGATCCGAGTTCGGTGTCAACCCGACTTCCCCCAGGGCAAGTTCGGCAGCCGTGTCCGGTGCGGCGCCGACCATGCCCCGAGCGGCGTCGCGCAGGATGCGAGCGGCCGCGACGTCCCCTGGCGCGGCTCCTGCCAGTACGTGCCGCACCACGTCTTCCGGTTGTCGGCCGAGGGCCAGCAGGGTGTCGGCGGCTTCCCGGTGCATGGCTCTGCGCAGGGGCAGGGGCATCGCGTCGTGGACGGCCCGGCGCACGAGGTCGTGGCGGAACGCGAACCTGGGGCCGGCCTCGACGAGCATGCCGCTGCGCAGCAGTTCCTGCGCGGGTCGCAGGAACTGTCCCACGCCTCGGCCGAGCAGCCGGGCCACGTCGAACAGCTCGAAGTCGACGCCGAGCACGGCGGCCCCGTACAGCAGGTCGGTCATGTCCGGCGTCATGTGTTCGAGACGCTGCGCGACGACCTCGGGCAGGCTCGGCACGGCGTCGGCAGCCGATGCGGCGATCGAAGCCCTGCCGTCCGACACGGAGCACAGTCCCTCCGCGACGGCTGCGCGGAGGAGTTCGATGAGGACGAAGGGGTTTCCCCCGGCGGTGGCGAGCAGCCCGGCGAAGCTGTCGTCCACGGGCGTGCGGAGCACGTCACCGGCCAGTTCGGCTGCCGCGCCGTCCGGGAGAGCGCCCAGTGTCAGGACCTCGGTGTCAGGATCGTCCTTCGGCCGCGCGACGGCGAACCGCGACGTGGGCCGGGCGGCGAGGATCCAGGCCACCGGGGAACCTGCCAGCCGCCGTGGCAGTGTGCGCAACGCGGCCAGTGTCGCCGAATCGGCCCAGTGGACGTCGTCCATGAGCACCGCCACCGGGGTGCGCCCGGCTCGTCGTTCGAGCTCTTGTACCAGCGACTCCAGCACATGATGGCGGAGCATCGGGTCGGTCGCATCGCGGGCCGTTCTGTCGCGACCGTCTCGGTCGGCGCCGAGACGGTGCAGTAGGGCGAGCAGCGGCGCCATGACCCGATAGCTGCTCCGCTCGTCGGCCCGGGCCTCCGTCACGTCGAAGCCGGCGGCCGTGGCCAGCGACGCCGCCTCGGCGAGCAGCCGGGTCTTGCCCAGTCCGGAGGCGCCCTCCACGTACAGCACGCGGGTACGTCCGTGAGCGACGTCGTCCAGCAGATCCCGTACGCGGGCGAGCTCGGTGTCCCTCCCCCGCAGTGGCTGGTCGGACAACGGTTTCTCCGTTCCACGACTACTTCGCTCAACATTGCAGCGTGACCGGCGCCGGGGCAACGCACACACATGTCGTGCGCCCGCCGCCACCTGCGGTCCCGGCCCACATGTGCATCACACGATCATGCGATGCACATGTGGGGCACACGGTGCGACCGGTGCGTCTCCGTCACCCGGACCCCGCGCGGCGCGGCGGTCGATGGAGGCGCTCTGCGGGAGCAGCGCTCTCTCGTCCGCCACGCCGGCGGGCCTCCCGTGTCCTGCGGCCTCAGGAGGCCTTGAGCGATGCGGCGATGGCACGATCGGCCTCGATCAGCCCCGCTTCGATCTGCTCGCGACCCGGTCCGTTGACCGAGAGGAACTCCACGTCGGTGATGCCGATGAAACCGAGGACACCACGCAGATAGGGGGCGTGGTGGTCCAGGGCGGCGAACGCGGGATCGGTGAAGTCGCTGCCCGACGCACGGACGACCACCGCCTTCTTGCCGGCGAGCAGGCCGCGCGGACCGTTCTCGTCATAGGCGAAGGTGCGGCCGGCCATGCAGATCTGGTCGATCCAGGCCTTGAAGGCCGCGGGAACGCTGAAGTTGTACATCGGCACCCCGAGCACCAGCACGTCCGCGGCCTCGACCTCGGCGATGAGCGTCCCGGACGCGTCGACGGCGGCCCTGGTCCCCGGCGTGTGCTGCTCGACCGGGCCGAAGACGCCGGTGACCCAGTCCGCGGAGACGAGGTCCGGCACTTCCTCGGTGACGTCCCGATAGGCCACGGTGCCCTCGGGATGCGTACGTCGCCAGGCCGCGACGTACTGAGCGCCGATCTGCCGCGTGAGGGAGTCGGCACCGCGCGAGCTGGAGTCGATGTGGAGCAGGTGAGGCATGGGTCTCTTCCCAACATTCAGGATTGATCATTCCACAATGAGGATGTGGAAATGCGCTGCCTGTGCGAGCACAGGGAGCGAGGGATTGTCTCCGGGCGCACGCCGCGACAGCGGCCGCCCACCCCGGGGAGTCAGGGAGTGGCGCTCGACCGCGCCCTCCGCATCTCAATGTACATGAATAAGTTGAACCCTCAACCATCTATTCCGGTGATCCGGATCGCACCCGGAAAGGCGACGGACTGTCCGGGCGAAATCGCATGAACGAGTGATGCCGGGACCAACGCCGACCTTCGATGCTGTGACGAACTGCCCGGACCGCCGTCCGCCGCCCGGGCCGTCGACGCTTTGCGAAGGAAGTCCGTGCACCACGAGATCATCAGCGACACCACAGCCATGGACGGACACGAGACCGGCGCGCGCCACCGGCACCGTGCGGCGATCCCGACCGATGCCGCACCGAACAAGCCCGGCCTCACCGGCTCGGCGGCCGTTCTCAAACCCGTCATCACGGTGCTCACCGTGGGTCTGGCGTTCGTCAGTGTCTTCCTCGCCGCCTTCCACACGCCCACGGCCCACCGACTGCCCATCGCGGTGGTGGCGTCCGACAAGAACGCGGCACTGTTCGACGTGCGACTGCAGCGGACGGCGCCCGACGCCTTCCAGGTGGAGCGCTATTCCGGCGAGACCGCGGCCAGGTCGGCCGTCGAGCACCGCAAGGCCTATGCGGCCTACGTGCAGACGGGTTCCGCGCCACATCTTCTGTACGCGGGTGCGAACGGAGTCGCGGTCCAGGCGCTGGTGGCGCCTCTGGGCCGCCCCCAGCCCGGTGTCGACGGCCCGAAGGCCCATGTGGAGGACATCGTCCCGCTGGCCCCGGGAGACAGCCGGGGGCTTTCGGTGTTCTACGCCTCCTTCGGCCTGGTTCTCGCGGGCTTTCTCTTCGGCCAGATGACCTACCAGGTGGCGCCGCGTCTTCCGTTCACCCAGCGCATGGGCAGCCTCACGCTCTTCGCGGTGGTCGGCGGGCTGGCCACGGCCCTCGTCGCGGGGGCGGCCTTCGGCGCCATCCCCGGACCCGTCCTGGGGATCGCCGGCATCGTCACACTCATGTCGGGCGCCGTGGCGGCGGGAACCGTCCTGCTGATCCGCCTCTTCGGACCGCTCGGCGTCCCTCTGGGATCGATCTTCATGCTCGTGATGGGCAACGCGACCAGCGGCGGAGTCCTGCCGCCTTCCTTCCTGCCCCGGTGGCTGCAGCCACTGGCCTCGGTGATGCCGCCCGGCGTCGGCGTGCGAGCGCTCAACGGCCTGGCGTACTTCCACAACGACGGCGTCGAGAGCGGGCTGATCATCCTTGCGGCCTGGGTCCTGCTCTGCATGGGCGCCATTCTCGGCCTGGACAGGCTCGCCGCCTCCCCCGCGATCCTCCACGTCGCCCACCGGGGAAGCCCCGCCCACGCCATCGGAACACCACGGGCAACACCTCACCCACCGGCCCTCCCGGCAGCATCGGACGGGGTGCGGGCAGCGACCTTCCTCGCCGAGCGGTCCGCCGGCGGCACGTCGGTCGACTGAGGACGGGCGGTCGTCAGAAGCCGACGAAGGTGACCGTCTCGCCGAGCGGCGCCCGGCCGGTACGGGCCTGATCCACCGAGCGGTCCTCGAACCCGATCGACATCCCGCAGAAGAGCATGAGCTCGTCCGGCGGTGACAGGACCTCCGCGACCGTCCTGTGGAACTTCGCCCACGCCATCTGCGGGCAGCTGTGCAGCCCTTCGGCGCGGAGCAGCAGCATGACGGTCTGCAGATACATGCCGACGTCGGACCACTGGGGCCTTCCCAGGCCGCGGTCGATGTAGCAGAACAGGGCGGCGGGCGCGCCGAAGCACTCCCAGTTCGCCGCGGCGGCCCGCTGGCGCGCCTCCAGGTCCTCGCGCGCAATGCCCAGCGCGCCGTAGCGCTGCTCACCGAAGGCGGATCGGCGCTCACGGTACGGGGACTTCAGCGCGGCCGGGTACTGCTCGTACTCCGGCTCGTCCCAGGGGTCGCCCGCGACCAGACGTTCACCGGCACGCTTTTTGAGCTCGGCCAGCGGCGTGCCGGTGAGTATGTATGCGTGCCACGGCTGGAGGTTCGATCCGGACGGTGCCCAGGCCGCGGCGGACAGCACGTACTCCAGCACCGCCTTCGAGACGGGCCGGTCCGTGAATCCGCGTACGGCCCGTCGGCTCATGACTGCCTCGTAGACGTCCATTAACCCGCGCTCCTCGGTCACCGTGACCACCTTCGTCGACTGTATTGTTTGCAACGGTATCATTCAATACTATCTTCCGCGAGCACGCGTCTCCGTCCTGGCTCACCGCCTGGGGCGACGTTCATTGGAGAAGGTCATGACCACGCTGTTGCACATCGACTCGTCCGTGTTCCCCGGCGAGGCCTCCTCGTCCCGCTCGGTGGCAGCCGTCTTCCGCAAGACCTGGGAGGAGCAGCACCCGGAGGGCACGGTGATCTACCGCGATGTCGCCGCCGACCCCGTACCGCACATCACCGCCGCCGCCTGGTCCGCCGGATATACCACCCCGTCGGAGCACAGCCCGGAGCAGTCCGCCGCGTTCGCCGCGCGCTTGGAACTCATCGAGGAGCTGGAGCAGGCGGATGCCGTCCTGATCGGCGCCCCCATGTACAACTACTCGATCCCGTCGACGCTCAAGGCATGGCTGGACAACGTGCTCCTGGTCGGCCGCACTGCGGGTGAGAACCCCTCCGCCCAGGGCACTCCGGTCGTCGTCGTCGCAAGCCGCGGCGGCTCCTACGCACCGGGCACCCCGCGCGAGGGGTACGAGTTCGTACAGAACTACCTGGA
This sequence comes from Streptomyces sp. NPDC025784, assembly GCF_055558435.1. NCBI lineage: Bacteria > Bacillati > Actinomycetota > Actinomycetes > Kitasatosporales > Streptomycetaceae > Streptomyces > Streptomyces sp. NPDC025784. The sequence continues at coordinate 136,135 of NZ_JBVHMN010000027.1, read as the reverse complement.
GGCAGTCCTCAACAGCACCCTCGGCCTGGACCTCTCCTTCATCGTCCCTGAACTCACCATGGCCCCCCGCAACCCGGCCATGTCCGAACTGGTCCCCCTGTACGAGGCCTCCCGCAAGCATGCCTTCGAGCACGCGAGCGCCAAAGCCAAGGAACTCGCCGAGCGCCTCGCCGCCTGACGCCCGGACCACAGACGCCGTGTGACATCCCACCCTGGGACGTCACACGGCGTCGTCGCAGCACGCGGCGGCGGTCAGGCCTGACCGCCTCTGGGATAGGCGAAGCGCGTCAGCAGGTCCATCAACTGCTCGGGCTCGCCGGGCCCCAGGTCGGCCACGAGGCGCTCGGCCAACGGCGGCGCCGCCACATGAGCTGCATCGAAGAGCTCGACGCCCTCAGGAGTGATCTCCACTGCCCGCGCCCGCCTGTCCCCCGGAACGGCTCTGCGGACGGCCAGCCCCTTACGCTCCAGGTCGTCCACGACCCGCATGATCCCCGCCTTGTCCGACCCCGTCGCCGCGACCAAGTCGCGCTGCACCGTGGGGCCGCGGTCGACCAGCACGATCAGTACGGCAAAGTGCCTCAACTCGATGCCGAGCGGCCGAAGCGCCTCCGTCATCACCGCCGCCGCGCGCCAGTGCGCCTGTCGCAGCAGCAGTCCGAGAGCGAAAGGCGAGGTGTCCCCCGGGCGGTTGGTCGCGCGCGAGGAGGTGGTCCGGTGAGGAACATCAGCGGTCATGAAGCCACATTACCGCCATCTCTTCATTCGATACGTTCTCACTTGACACCAAATGCTCCATCCACCTCCGCCCTGTCGCCTCACGAACCACGACGCCTCCGATCGGCTGCGCCAGGCATGCCACGCACACCAGCGCCTCGGTCGTCGGACTCTTCACCGACGTGAAGAGCGCACGGCGGCGTGTCGCGTCGGCGGAGCGCCCTGTAGGGCGACGCCTTCGTGTCAGCTGGAGTCGTAACCCCAGCGGGCCCGGCCGTCCTTGCCCATGTAGCACTTCGCGGGGCGTCCGTCGGCCGCGGTCGCGGTGGCGCCCACGGGAGAGCAGTACTGCCCGAACTGGATGCCGGACTGACTGCCGGAACCGCCTGTCCCTCCGCCTGAAGTGCTGGAGGAGCCACCACCGGTCGAGCCGCCGTTCGTCGCGCCACCGCTGCCGGCCGAGCCGCCGCTCGTACCGCCTCCCGTCGTGGCGCCGCCCGCAGTGGAGTCGTGGGACGGCTGGGGGCGGGGCTTCGGCTTGGGTTTCGGTTCGGGCTTCGGTGTCGGCTTGGGGCTCGGCCGGGTGCAGGGGGCGCCGGGGTCGATCAGCCACAGGCCGACCTGGGTCGAGACCAGGACCTCGGTGCCGGGCTCCGGTTGCTGGCGGCACACGTGCCACTCGTCGAGGTCGTGGGAGCCGTTGTCCAGGCGCTTGCCGGTGTACGCGTGCCGCGTCGCCGGGTGAGCGAGGTCGAGCGTCTCCAGGGCGCGGTCGGCGTCGTCGAGGCTCTTGCCGACGAGGTCGGGCACGGCGACTCGGCGCGGGCCCAGGAGGTGTGTCGGGCACACCTCCTGCTGCGGCACCGCGTAGAGCGTGAGCGTGCGCAGGGACGGGCGGACGGTTTCCTGTCGCGACGGCGTCTGGAAGCAGACCTGCCAGCCGGACGCGGTGTTCTCCACCGGCCGGAAGGCGGAGGAGGCATCGGACACCGACACCTTCAGCCAGGCGTGCGCCTGGGCGTCCGCGACGGCTGCGGTGACAGAGTCCCCGCTGAAGTCGGGGACGGCCAGTGAGGTGTCCGACCCGGCACGGGCCGGGTCGTCGTGTCCGTTCGAGACCGAGCTCAGTCCTGCGACGAGCGTGCCGGCCACGACCGTGGCCAGGAGAACGGGGTGTCTGCGCAGCCAAGTGACGGAGCGTGCTTTGCCGTTGGAACGCACGGGAGCGTCGGCGGGCAGGAGTTCCCCCACGGCTTCGAGGAGTTCTCCCTTGGGGTCGATCTTCGATCCGTGCAGTTTGCGCACCGCGCCGTCGACGACGACGTCGACGCGGTCGAGAAGGCCGTGGGCGCGGCGCTGGATCCGCAGCGGCTTCGGCGCCCGGGACGCCTCGGGCGTCAGGAGAGGGCGAAGGAGGATGAGTCCGCGGTCGGTGAGCGCCGCATAGCCCCAGCCGCAGTGGTAGAGCGACCGCACGACTTCGTCCGGTCCGAGTTCCGCCAGCAGCACCTTCTTGTGGTCGTCCGGCAACGAGATGTTCTCGTCGGCGTCGGCCGCGGCGGTGCGGGGATCAGCGGCGAGGGAGTCGGACACCAGTCTCCCGGCGTGCTGGACGAGTTCGCCGGACGCATCGAGCTGCGAGCCCCACACCGTGATGCGCCGCCCCGTCACGGACAGGTCCACACGTCGCTGCGCCCCGTACGCCGTGCGCAGGATCGTCAGGGGCCTGGGAACCCGGGTCGGCACATCCCCGCCGAGCAGGACGAGTGCCTCCTCGGTGAGCGCGGCGTACCCCAGCCCTTGGTGGTAGAGCGCCAGCACCGTCTCGCCTGCTCGCAGGGTGTGCAGCAGGGCCTCCGCCTTGCGGAGGGGAAGCGCGACGGTCTCGCGGGCCGCGACGTCCGCGGTGCGCGGATCGTTGCGCAGGAGCTGCGCGGCAGTTGGGGACATACGCGGAGGATAACGGCCACGATTCCTCGCTCGGGCTCCGGGCCGAGAACCGCTGCAAGGCCGTGACCAGCAACGACGATGCGGGGAACATCGTCCGTCGGCTGCCCGGCCGACGGCGCGGGGACCCGCGCGGCCCGGGCGCACCGACGTCGTACGCCGATTCCCGCTCGCCCAGGCCTGGTTGGCGGCCGAGCGAGGAGCGGCGCGCACTCCGGTCGGCAGTCGTCGGCTGCCGGGCCGCACCGGAGTGCGGCAGGGCGGCCTACGGCGGCGGCGTTGTCGCGCCCTGTCGGCAGGGGTCAGCCGGCGGGCCGGAAGCGGAGCGCCGACCAGGTGTCGTCGATGGACACCTGCCGCACAGGTCGCACGCCCCGCTCGGCGAGCAGGGCGGCCAGGGAGTCACGATTGAGGTCCGTGCCCAGTCGCCCGCCCTTCGGGTAGGCCACCCAGGCCAGCGCGTCACGCCGCGCGGCGGCCAGCGCCGCCCCGGCATCCGCCCCGTCGAGGTCGCCGGCCATGGTCACGAAGGCGAGCACCGCATCGGCCGAGGCCGCGACCTCCGCGTCCTCCCCTTCGACGTCCAGCTGGACATCACCGGGCTTGCCCAGCACGACGACGCTCTGGCCGGACTTGATCTGCAGCTTGCTCATCACGGACACCCGCTGATCCTGTCACTCCGGACGCGACCACGCCCGTCGACCGGGCCCGGCGACCCAACCCGTGTGCCGGGACGTCAACTCGCCCTGGGCCGAGCGGGCACGGCGCCCTGGGTGTGCTCGTGTTCCCACCGAGCCGTCTCCAGAAGGCGCCGCCAGGAGGAGACCATGGGCCGGCGGCGCAGCAGTGCGCGGCGCTCCCGCTCGGTCATGCCTCCCCACACACCGTGCTCGATGCGCTGGTCCAGCGCATAGGCAAGGCATTCGGTGCGTACGGTGCAGCCGTTGCACAGCGCCTTGGCGCGGTGTTGTGCGGCGCCCTCGACGAACAGATCGTCGGGGTCGGCCGTCCTGCACAGTCCCCGTTCACCCCAGTCAGTGCCCCTGCCCGCCATCGTCCGATGCCGTCCTCTCCCCTGTTCGCCCCCGCGAGTCGTCCCCCGACCCCGGGCGGCATGCATATGACACTACGCCGTTCGAGTGCGATCCGAACTCCTGGCGTACGTCACCACACCTTCGGGTGAGCGGGACTTGCCGCCGGTGAGCAGCAGCGCTATGCGGTGCTCCGCCGTCGCGGAGGCGCCTTCGCCGTCAACGACGCGACCGTGTCGAGGCACGGGAGTACGACCTCAGGGACAGGTGAGTACCCGTACTCATGTGCGCGATGAACGGCATCCTGCATGTTGCGTGCATGCGATCCATGTCTCTCCAGAAGCCCGTGCTGTTGACCGCCCTCGGCTGCCTGGTCCTGTCCGGCTGCGGCAGGCTGAGCGCTTCCGCCGACCAGACCCCCGCGGGCAGCGCCGTCTCGGCGACGGCGCGGCGCGACGCCCTGTCGGACAGCAGCGATCCGGAGATCCGGTTCCTCGCGCTGCTGGGCCGCGTCATGGACACCTGCGCCCCCGACTCCTCCGGCGGCACCGACGGCGTACCCGAACCGGAGGATCTGCCGGGTGCGGAGGAGGCGTCCACACCGCGATACGGGCCGGGCGAGACCCCGCCCGGAACTCCGAACGAGGAGGGCGACATACCCGTTCCCGTGGATGATCCCGCTCCCGCGATGCCGAGCCCGGACTCCACCAGTCAGGGTCCGGTCGAGGAGGTGCCCCTGACCGGCATCGACAAGTGCATGGGCAACGAGCACGCGCAGCGCGTCCGCGAGGCGTTCGAGAACGCGGGGACGACCGGCTACCAGGCGATGCGCGAGAAGCTGATGGGCCTGGACTACCCGGCGCCGCGGATCCACCGGATGCCGGACCGTGCGGGGGCGCCCCGGGCAAGGCTGGATCTGCGCTTCATGGGCAACCAGCTGGCGTTGGAGGTCACCCTGACCGACGGCGGGGTGATCGTCGAACCGTTCGGGGCACCGGAGACCGAGGACGTGAACGTGGCCGAGGTGCAGCGGAAAGCCGACGACCGCTAGGGCCTGCCCGACCGCTCCCGGCATCGCCCGGGCCTTGGCCGATTCCTGACGCGATTCCCCAACTCGCCACGTTTTCAACGACATCGGCGCCGCCACGCGCCCGACCCTCACCGCCGCCCCGGCCCGCGCCGGGGCGGCTTCCGCGTCTTCCGGTCACACTCTCCTGACCTGCGAATTCCTCTCCGCGCCGGGGCGGGCTCGGGCGCGGCGTCACGGAGATGAACATCAGGGGCTTGTTTTCATCATCCTGAAGGTCTTCAATATGGCGCAGGACACAGCCCCCAGGGACAGGTGGAGACCGTGCACGACACCGACGCACCGATGCCGGACGGCCGGCCGGATCTCGATGTACTGGTCGCCACGGTCGGCCTGCAGATCAAGGCCCTGCGCAAGCAGGCCGATCTGACCCTGGACGAACTCAGCCGCCGGTCCGGCATCAGCACCGGACTGATCAGCCAGGTCGAACGGGGGAAGGGCAACCCCTCCTTCACCAGCCTGGTGCAGATCGCCCACGGTCTGGACGTCCCGATCGGGCGGCTGTTCCATCTCGCGGACCAGGTCAGCCCCGTCGTCCGTGCCCACGAGCGCCGCAGCCTGGACTTCCACGGCTCGGACCCCGCTGACGGCGACCGCTACGAACTGCTCACCCCATCGCTCAACGGCGCACTCGAGGTCCTCTGGGTGGTCACCCAGCCGGGCCACGACACCAGCGCCAACCCCTTCCGGCACAACGGCGAGGAGTTCGGCATCGTCCTCTCCGGCGTGAAGGACGTCTATCTCGACGGCGTCCGTCACCGGCTCGAAGCGGGCGATTCCATCACGTACTCCTCCAGTACTCCGCACTGGTACGTCAACCCCGGCGACGAGCCCGCCACCTCGATCTGGGTCATCACTCCGCCCAGCTGGTAGGCACAGGCCTCGCGCCGTCCCGTCCCCAACGCCCCGGCCGTCGGCCCGGGCGCCGGTACCGCACGGCCTCGTTCCGTGCGCCTCCCTCATGAGGTGCCCCACCATGGCATCACTCATCGACAGATCCTCTGTCGCCACCGGAAACTCCCTCTCCCACCGCCGCGCCCTGCTCGCCCTCGGCGGCGGCAACGCCATCGAGTGGTACGACTGGATGGTCTACGGGCTGCTGGCCTCCTACATCGGCCCGCTCTACTTCCCCTCCGGCAGCTCCGTCTCCGAGACCATGTCCGCGCTCGCCGTCTTCGCCGTCGGCTTCGCCGCCCGGCCGCTCGGCGCGATCATCTTCGGAACCCTCGCCGACCGGATCGGCCGACGGTCCGTCATGCTCTTCTCCATCGGCTCGATGGTGCTGTCCAGCCTGGTCATCGCCCTCCTGCCCAGCCATGCGAGCATCGGCGTCTGGGCCGGCGTCATCCTGCTGGCCAGCCGCATCCTGCAGGGACTCTCCACCGGCATCGAAGCCCCGCTGAACTCCGCCTACATCGTGGAGCTGGCACCCGAGGGCAAGACCGCCCGGTTCGGCAGCGTCATCAGTATCTACGTCCAGGCCGGCATCGTCGGCGCGTCACTGGTCTGCTTCCTCACCACCTCGGTGATCGCTCCCGACGCCATGGCCTCCTGGGGCTGGCGCATCCCGTTCGCGGTCGGCGCCGTCGGCGGCCTGGTCTTCCTCTGGCTGCGCCGCGCCCTGCCGGAGACCCTGCACGGCCAGGAGGACAAGCCGGCCGAACCGGCCCGGGTGGGCCAGGTCTGGGCCGAGGTCTGGCAGCACCGCCTCGCACTGCTGGCGATCGTCTTCGTAGTGGCCGGCGCCCAGGCGCTCAACTACACCTGGGCCACCGGACTGCCCAACCTGGCACGCTCCGCCTACCTGGAGGACCCGGACACCGTCTTCCTGGTCTCCACCGTCGCCGGCATCTGCGTGGCCGCGCTCTACCCCCTGGTCGGCCGGCTCGCCGACCGCAACCGGATCTCCCGCACCTTCATCGCCTCCCGGCTCGCCGTGGTGCCGCTGATCTTCATCGTGCTCGCCTACCAACGCCCCGGCATGGCCGTGTTCACCGTGGTGATGCTGGTCGGCGCCCCGGTACTGGCCTTCACCATGGGCCTGTACAACACCGTCGCCGCCACCTTGATGCCGACCAGCTGCCGGGTCACCGGCGTCGGCCTCGGCTACGCGATCGGTGTGGCCGGCTTCGGCGGCACCGCCCCCTATCTCCTGCTGTGGTTCCAGGACATCGGCGCCGCCTGGGCGTTCCCCGTCTACGGCGCGGTCCTGTGCCTGCTCAGCGTCCTGCTCTACGTGCTCGTCCTCCGTCGCGGCGCCGTCCGCGTCGGGAGCTGAAAGGAACTCAGATGCCCCAGACCGTCTCTCTCGACGCCGTCGAGGCACCCGTGGTCCGGCAATCCGACGTCGTCGTGGTCGGCGGCGGACCGGCCGGCGTCAGCGCGGCCGTGGCCGCCGCCCGCGCCGGGGCCGACGTGACCCTGCTGGAGCGCTACTCGGCCCTCGGCGGCCTGGCCTCCGGCGGCATGGTCCTTGTTCTCGACGACATGATCAACGGGAACGAGATCACCGTCACCGGCGTCGTCGACGAGTACGTCGAGCGCATGGCCAAGCTCGGTCTCGCCGTCTACCCGCCCGCCGAGGACCGCCGCTCCTCCCCCGAGATGTGGGCCAAGTGGGGCCGGTGGGGCGCCTTCGACTTCCACTCCCACACCAACCCCAAGCCGGTCTGCTACGCCGTCGCCTTCGACCCCGACGGCTGGAAGCGGGTCTCCAACGACCTGGTCCGCGAGAGCGGGGTCAACCTGCGGCTGCACAGCTGGTTCTCCCGGCCGGTGGTCCAGGACGGCGCCGTGAAGGGCGTGGTCTGCGAGACCAAGTCCGGGCCGCAGGCGGTGATGGGGGACGTGGTGATCGACACCACCGGGGACATCGACGTGGCCTCCCGGGCCGGCGCCTCCTACGCCCAGGACAACTACCTGGTCACGCTGGTCTTCCGGCTCGGCGGGGTGGACACCGCGACCGCCGAGCGCTTCGAGCAGGAGAACCCGCGCGAGGCCCGCGCCATCAACCGCAAGATCAAGCGGATGCTGGGCGGCGCATGGGAACTGTGGTGGCTCAAGACGCCCGTCCCCGGCGTGGTCTGGTGCAACTGCCCGCACATGACCGGCTTCGACGGCACCGACCCGGTCTCCCTCACCGAGGCCGAGTTCGAGGCCCGGACCCGGATCGGCGCCGTCCTGGACCACATCAAGACCGACCTGCCCGGCTTCGAGAACGCCTATCTGCTCGACGTCGCCGAACAGATGGGCGTGCGACAGACCCGGCTGCTCCAGGGCGAGTACGTGGTCACCAAGGAGGACGTCACCTCCCGCCGTCACTTCGCCGACAGCGTCTCCCGCGGCCGCGACTACTACACCCCGTACCGGGCCCTGCTGCCGCGCGACGTCGACCAGTTGCTGGTCGCCGGCCGGCACTACTCCGCGACACCCGAGGCACAGCGGATCTCCCGGGAGATCCCGCCGTGCATGGCCATGGGCCAGGCCGCCGGCATCGCCGCCGCCACCGCGGTGGAACAGGGAGTCATGGTCCGGGACGTCGACCCGGCCCTCATCCAGCGCCGGATGCGCGAGCAGGGCGCCGACCCCGGTGACGTCCCCGCGGAGAACGCGACCATCGACCAGATCGAGGAGGCCGTGGCATGACCACCACCGCACAGCCGCTGACCGGCATCACCGTCATCGACTTCACACAGGTCTTCATGGGCCCGTCCTGCACCCAACTGCTGGGCGACTACGGGGCCGACGTGATCAAGGTGGAGCGGCCGGGCACCGGCGACATATCCAGGACCTCGATCCCGGACCCGGCCGGCCTGGACAACCCCATCTTCCTGTCGATCAACCGCAACAAGCGCAGCATCGCCATCGACACCCGCACCGAGGAGGGCCGCCAGGCCGTCCAGGAGCTGGTCCGCACCGCCGACGTCGTGGTGAGCAACTTCCGCGCCGGCGTGATGGAACGGCTCGGCCTCGGCCACGAGGCGCTGCGCGCCGTCAACCCCGGGATCATCTGGGCCTCCGGCACCGGCTTCGGCACCGAGGGCCCGTACGCCCACAAGGGCGGGCAGGACGCCATCGCCCAGGCGTACAGCGGGGTGATGTGGCGCCGGGTCTCCGACGACGACCCGGTCACCCTCTACCCGACCACACTCTGCGACTACACCACCGGCATGCACCTGCTCCAGGGCATCCTGCTGGCCCTGCTGCACCGCGACCGCACCGGCGAGGGACAGAAGGTGGAGGTGTCGATGTACGACTCGATGCTCCACATGCAGATGCAGGAGGCCTGCCAGCAGCTCAACCGCGGATCCGAGATCAACTGGGCCGCGATGCCGCTCACCGGGGTGTTCCGCACCACCGACGGCGCGCTGATCATGGTCGGCGGCTTCAAGGCGAACCCGCTGCACCACATCAGCCGCGCCCTCGAACTCGACCAGGACCTGGGCGAGCGCCCCGAGTTCGCCTCCCTCGACCTGCAGTTCACGCACCGTCCCGAACTCCAGCGGCTCTTCGCCGAGGCGGTGGCCGGCAACACCACCGAGTACTGGGTGAAACGGCTCGAGGAGGAGGACATCCTCTGCGCCCCGGTGCGCAGCCTGGAGCAGACCCTCGACGACGAGCAGACCGCGGTCAACAAGATGATCGTCGAGATGGACCACCCGGTCGCCGGCCGGATCCGGGCCCTCAACGCGCCGCTCCACCTGTCCGCCGCCCCCGCCGAGGTCCGCCGGGTGCCGCCGCGGCTCGGCGAGCACGGCGCCGAGGTGCTCGGCGAACTCGGCTACAGCGCCGAGCAGATCGAACTCCTCCGCGAGAAGGGGGTCCTGCGATGACCGACGAGGTCCGCTACGTGCGGGACGGGCACATCGCCCGGGTCACCATCGACCGGCCCGCCGTGCTCAACGCGGTGGACGTGAAGACCAATGTCCGGCTCAACGAGATCTGGGCCGAGATCGAGGGCGACCCCGACGTGCGGGCGGTGGTCGTCACCGGCTCCGGAGAGCGGTCGTTCTGCGTGGGCGCCGACATGTCCGCCGACGCGGTCGACAAGACGGGTCTGGAGTACTGGGCCGGTCTCGACCCGAACGGATTCGGCGGACTCAGCCTGCGCACCACCCTGGACGTGCCGGTCATCGCCCGGGTCAACGGCTACGCCCTCGGTGGCGGCATGGAGATGGTGCTCGGCTGCGACATCGTCGTCGCCGCCGACCACGCACGCTTCGGTCTCACCGAGCCCCGGGTCGGCCGGATCCCGCTGGACGGCGGGGTCTTCCAGCTGGTCCGCAGGCTGCCGCACACCCAGGCCATGGGTCTGCTGCTCACCGGCCGCCGCGCCTCCGCCGCCGAACTGCAGGGAATGGGCCTGGTCAACGAGGTGGTTCCGGCCGAGCAGTTGGACGAGGCCGTCGACCGCTGGGTCGCCGACGTCCTCGCCTGCGCCCCCACCTCACTGCGCGCCATCAAGCAGATGGTGCAGCGTGGCGCGGCGCTGTCGCCGCAGGACGCGCACAAGCTCCGTACCCCGGCGCTGATGGCGGCACTCGACAGTGACGACGCCGAGGAGGGCGTACTCGCCTTCCAGCAGAAGCGACCGCCGGTCTGGCCCGGACGGTGAAGGGAGCCCAATGATGCCCGAAAAGCTCGCACCCGGAGTGTGGGGCGTCGTCGCCACGCCCTTCCTCGGATCCGCCCTGGAGGTGGACGAGACCGGTCTGGCCCGGCTGGTCGAGCACTACGAACGGATCGGCACCACCGGTCTGACCGTCCTCGGGGTCTTCGGCGAGGCCGCCCGGCTCTCCACCGAGGAGCGGCGGACGGTGCTGGAGACGGTGGTCGACAGCGTCGGCCTGCCGCTGGTCGTCGGAGTCACCGGCCTCGCCACCGCACCCGTGCTGGAGGAGGCACGACTGGTCCGCGAGGTGGTCGGGGACCGCCTCGCCGGACTGATGGTGCAGGTCAACTCGCCCGATCCTCAGGTGGTCGCCACCCACCTCAACGCCGTGCACGAGGTCACCGGCGCCGGGATCGTGGTCCAGGACTACCCGGAGACCAGCCGGGTCGCGATCCGCACCGCCGACCTGGTCCGCGCCGTCCGCGCGGTCCCGGCCACGGTCGCGGTGAAGGCCGAGGCGCCGCCCACCCCGGCGGCCGTCGCCCGGCTCACCGCCGAACTGGACGTCCCGGTCTTCGGTGGCCTCGGTGGGCTGGGCCTGCTCGACGAACTGGCGGCGGGTGCCGCCGGGGCGATGACCGGATTCTCGTGCCCCGAGGGCCTGATCGCCTGCGTCGAGGCCTGGCGCGTCGGCGGCTACGAGGCGGCCCGCGAGGCCTATCTCCCGTACCTTCCGCTGGTCAACTTCGAGGCGCAGGCCGGGATCGGCCTGGCACTCCGCAAGGAGGCGATCCGGCGGCGCGGCCTGATCATGGAGTCGGGAGTGCGGCCACCGGCCCCGCAACTGCCCGAGGCCCTCGTCCCGCAGCTGGAACGCCACCTTGCCGCGCTGCCCAAGGAGGTGCGCTGATGGACCTCGGTATCCATGGCCGTGTCGCCGTGGTCGCGGCCTCCACCGGCGGCCTGGGACGGGCGGTCGCCGAAGCCCTGGCCGCCGAGGGCGCCTCGGTCGTGGTGGCCGGCCGGCGCGGCGACCTCGCGAAGGAGATCGCCGCCGGGCTGCCCGACGCGGTCGACGTCCAGGTCGACCTCACCGACCCGGACGGACCGCGCCTGCTGGTCGAGGCCGCCCGGGAGGCGTACGGCGATCCCGACATCCTGGTCCTCAACGGCCCCGGCCCGCGGCCCGGTACCGCGGCCGGTCTGGACACCGGAGACCTTGCGACAGCCGTGGACTCGCTGCTGCTGGCCCAACAGCGGTTGGTGGGGCTGACGTTGCCCGCGATGCGCCGGCGCGGCTGGGGCCGCATCCTGGCCGTCGGCTCCAGCGGGATCGCCGAGCCGCTGCCGGGGCTCGTCCTGTCGAACGCCGGACGGGCCGCCCTCGCCGCCTACTTGAAGACCCTCGCCGCCGAGGTGGCGGCCGACGGAGTCACCGTCAACCTCCTGCTGCCGGGCCGTATCGCCACCGACCGGGTGGCGGCACTCGACGCCGCGCGGGCCGAACGCGAACAGCGCCCCGTCGCCGAGGTCGAGGCCGCCTCGCGGGCCGCGATCCCCGCCGGACGCTACGGCACCCCCGCCGAGTTCGGCGCGGCCGCCGCCTTCCTGTGCGGCACCCCCGCCTCGTACGTCACCGGGACCGCGCTGCGCTGCGACGGCGGCCTGGTCCGGAGCCTGTGAACTCCCCGACTTCCTCAAGGAATCCGCACTCATGAGTACTGTGCACGTCCCCAATCTGATCGGCGGCGAGGAGGTCGCGGGTGACGGCCTGGAGCGCCACAACCCGGCGCATCCCGCCGAGTTGGTCGCCGTGGCCCCCGCCTCAGGAGCCGAGGCCGTCGACGCCGCCGTGGCGGCGGCCGCCGCGGCCCAGCCGGGATGGGCGGCGCTGCCCGCCCCGGCCCGCGGCGCGATCCTGATGGACGCGGCCGAGATCCTGCGCGACCGCCACGAGGAGGCCGCCCGCGACCTGGTACGGGAGGAGGGCAAGACGCTGCCCGAGGCGCGCGGCGAGGTCCGGCGGGCCATCGACGTGCTGCGCTTCTTCGGCTCCGAAGGCTGGCGGCTCGGCGGGCAGGTGCTGCCCAGCTCGTTGTCCGACACTCTGGTCCACACCCGCCGGGAACCGGTCGGGGTGGTGGGGCTGATCACCCCGTGGAACTTCCCGATCGCCATCCCCGCATGGAAGCTGGCGCCCGCGTTGATCGGCGGCAACGCTGTGGTGCTCAAACCCGCGGAGCTCACCCCGCTGTCCACCCGCCATCTCACCGAGTCCCTGGTCCGGGCCGGGCTGCCCGCCGGGGTGCTCAACGTGGTGCACGGCACCGGCGCGGTGGCCGGCGAGGCGCTGGTGCGCGACCCCCGGGTGGCGGCGGTCTCCTTCACCGGCTCCACCGCGGTCGGCATGCGCATCGAGCGCACGGTGCAGGAACGCCGCGGCCGGGTGCAGGTCGAGATGGGCGGCAAGAACGCCCTGGTGGTACTGGACGACGCCGATGTGGAGCAGGCCGCGCGGATCGCCGCGGCCGGCGGCTTCGGCCTCACCGGCCAGGCCTGCACCGCCTCTTCCCGGGTGATCTGCACACCGGGTGTGTACGACGACTTCGTGGCCGCGCTCGCCAAGGAGGCGGCCCGCTGCCGCCCCGGTGACGGATTGGCCGACGGCACCGTGATGGGGCCGGTGGTGAGCGAGCGGCAGCTCGGCACGATCACCGCCGCCGTCGAGCGGGCCAGGGCCGAGGGCGCGGCCGTCGCCGCGGGCGGCGAGGCCCCCGACGGGCTGATGCTCGCCCCGACCGTCCTCACCGGACTGAGCCGGGACAGCGCGGCGGCCCGCGAGGAGATCTTCGGTCCGGTCGTCGCGGTGTTGCCCGCGGAGGATCTGGACGACGCGATCGACCTCGTCAACGACTCCCGCTACGGCCTCGCCGCGGGCATCTGCACCCGTAGTCTGTCCGCGGCGCAGCGCTTCGCGGCTGCCGTCCGCGTGGGCGTCGTCAAGGTCAACCGCCCGACCACCGGCCTGGATCTCAACGTCCCGTTCGGCGGTGTCGGCGACTCCTCCAGCAACACCTTCCGCGAGCAGGGCGCCGTCGCGGTGGACTTCTACACCTGGTCCAAGTCGGTGTATCTCGGCTGGGAAGGCTAGCTCGGGACCGCACGCGCGCAGGTGGCGGCCGGCACTCGCCGGCCGCCACGGACTCGTCGTGGTACCCCCGGACGACCGATTCGCGGATGCCGCAGCCCCGGCGGCGGCGTCACAGCCGGTGACCAGGAGGCCGCAAGGTGACCGCGTTGCGGAGAGAGCAGACGTGTCGCGCGGCAGTCGGGGTGCGGAGAGAGCGGATATGCCACGCGGGAACCGCGTCGCGTGGGGCAGGCGACCGTACCGTGCGGGAACCGCGTTGCGGGGCGGGCGGACGTGCCACAGACTCTGCGCGTGATCGTTCTGCAGCCCGTCCTGGAGGTCCACGCCCCCGACGGCTTCACCCTCTGGCCTGTCGACGGGACCGAGCCGTACGCCTTCCTTCCGCTCAGCGGCGGGCTCGCTCCGGCCGAGGTGGGCACCGCGGTGATGAGCATCGCCGACTGCAACAACGTCGAACCCGATGAAGACGGCCGCCCGGCTCGGCCCGCCGATCTGCTCGGCGGCTTTCTGCACGGTCTGCTCACCATGGACGACCTCTTCGCCTCCGGCGGCCTGCGGATCATGGACACCGCGACCGGCGTCACGCTGCTGCCGGGCTGCTGCAACGGGTTGGACGAGCGGCGCGACTGGCGCGAGGTGCTCGACGGCGACGGCTGGGCCTCCTTCGGTCACGACCCCTCTCCGCTCGCCGAACGCGACGGCGACACCGTGCGGTTGACCGTCGACGCCGAGGAGGAGAGCAGCCCGGTGATCGAGGTGCCCGTCGGCGACCTGCGCCGGCTGCTGGCCGGCGCGGAACGCGACCTGGACGGCTTCCTCCGGCTCGCCGCCGCCTGGGTCACGCTGCACCTCCCCGACCACGCCTCCCCCGTGATCTCCGCGCTCAGTCGCGCGCTCGACCTGCCCACACCTACGGGACCGTCGGTCCCGTAGGTGTCGCTCCGGCAAGCTCCGTACGAACTCGCCCGTCGGCTACGGCCTTTGACGCAGGCTCATCACCAGATCACGTGGCAGGCCGTGGGTGTCGTGCAGGTAGTGGAAGTCCTCCTCTCCCAAAGGCCGTTGGAAGCGGGGGCGGGCGAGCACGCTGCGGCCGCGCTCCAGGAGACGGCCGAACCGGCGCTCCTCCTCCAGCAACAGGCGGCTTACATGGCCGGGTTCCACCTCCTGTTGGAAGTGGTCCAGGGTGTGCGACACCGGCTCGACCGGCAGGTCTCCGAGACTGCGCGTCGTGTCGTCCCGCCAGAGGGTGGTGAGGACCCGTCGGACCAGGCGGCGCAGTACGTAGCCCTGCCCGGTGTTGGACGGTCGCACCCCGTCGCCGATGACGACGACGGCCGAGCGCAGGTGGTCGAGGACGAGGCGGAGCGACCGTTCGTCCAGTGGCCACAGGTCCGGGACGAGACGGCGCCAGGGGTCGAAGACGTCGCACTCGAACACCGACGACTTGCCCTGGAGCAGCGAGGCCAGTCGCTCGAGGCCGAGCCCGGTGTCGATGTTGGGCTGAGGAAGCGGCACGAGGAGACCGTCCTCGCGCCGGCTGTGACGCATCATCACGTGGTTCCACACCTCCACCCATCGGTCGTCCTGGGTCGGCGTCGACTCCGGCGGTGTGTCACCGGTCCACATGAAGATCTCCGAGTCGGGCCCGCACGGGCCTATGGGGCCGTTGGACCACCAGTTGTCCTCCACGGTGAGCTCCACGGGAACGCCGAGGCCCTGCCACAGACGCAGGGATTCGGTGTCCGGTCCGACCTGGTCGTCGCCGCCGAAGACGGTGGCGTGCAGCAGGCCGGGATCCACACCCAGCCCCTCCGTGAGCAGCCGGTACCCCCAGTCGAGGCTCGACGGGCCGTCGTAGTCGCCCAGTGACCAGGTTCCGAGCATCTCGAAGACGGTCAGATGGGTGGCGTCGCCGACCTCGTCGAGGTCCGTGGTGCGCAGACAGCGCTGCACATTGACCAGCCGTCTGCCCAGCGGATGGGGACGGCCCTCCAGATAGGGGGTGAGGGGATGCATGCCGGCGGTGGTGAACAGCACCGGGTCGCCCGGCGGTGGCAACAGCGTCGAGCCGGTGATCCGGCGATGGCCGCGCTCCTCGAAGTACTCGACGAATGTGCGGACGATCTGTTCCGTGTTCATGGGTGTGGCTCCTACGCGTCGCAGCGGGGAGGCACCGGATCACGGGACCGCGAGGGTCGTCACGCCGGGTCGAGAACGTAACGGCGCCGAAGCGCCAGGGAACCACCGACGGTCCGTGTCCGGTCGCCGGTGGGAGGGAGAATGTCAGGCGGCGGCAACCGGCGAGCTGGTCGCTCGCGCGGTCGCGGTGATGGTTCGGCCGGTGACGTTCATGCGGCCGACCATAACGCCCCCATGTCCCCGGGGCATCCGAATATCTCCGCCCCGGCTGTCGACGTCGGCCCGAGCCCGCCTTTCAGGGCAGGCCGGACGGGCGGTCGTGCTGCCGCTACGTCCGGCCGGAACCGTCGGTGAACCGCGGCACAACCATCTCGACCAGTGCGTCGGCGTCGGCCATCGGTTCGCCGGTCGTGCCCATCCGGTGGAGCAGGGTTCCCACGACGACGTCGATGAAGAACAGGACGCGGTTCTCCGGTTCGCCGAGGGCCTCCTGGAGCTGGCGCCGACAGGGATCCTGCAACCGCGCGGACAGGATCTCGCGCAGGGCCGGGTCGCTGACGGCGTCGCTGAACATGCCCGCGAACGCGTCGCCCACGCCGGGCTCGCCGATCCTCCCCGCGACCCGTCGGATGCTCGACGCCAGGATCCCGGCCCGGCTGGTGCCCTCCAGCGGCGCCGGGCCGAAGGCGTCCACACCCCGTCTACCTGCAGATCGACCAGGGGCGCGGCTGGACCGTGGACGGCCACATCGAGCTGTTCGACGTCCTGAAGGGCCCCAAGAAGCTGGACATCGGCTCCTATCCTCCGATGCAGTCACGCCCCTGGGTCGAGGAGCACGACAAGATGTTCCGCTGGTACGAGTACTGGCTCAAGGGCGTCGACAACGGGATCATGGACGAGCCGGCCGTGAGCGTCTTCGTGGAGGGCTCGCGCGAGGTGGTCACCGCGGCGCAGTGGCCGCCGAAGGAGACCGAGTACAAGGCACTCCATCTGCGCCCGCGGCACAAGCTCTCCTTCGAACCCGAGCTCATGGGCACGGAGTACGCGGCCCCCGACGGCTCCGCTGACCGTCACCGACAAGGTGGAGGTGCTGAAGTGGAGCACCGAGCCGTTCGAGGAGCCCACCGAGCTGATGGGCACGGGGCCGCGCACCTCTTCGCGGAGATCGACCAGGTCGACACCAACTTCATCCTGCGCCTGTGGGACGAGGCTCCCGGTGGCGGCCGGCAGCTGATCACCACCGGATATCTGAAGGCCTCCCATCGCGAGCTCGACGAGGAGCGCACCACCGAGGGCAACCCGTATCACCCGCACACCCGGGCGGTGCCGGTGGAGCCCGGGAGGATCGAGGAGTACGTGCTGCGGCTCTACCCGTTCGCGGCCACCTTCCGGCCGGGTCACCGTCTGACGGTGGAGCTGTCGAACGACGAGCCGTTGGCCGACGCGCACAACGCACTGCTGCCGCCGGACGCCTTCCACCTGCCGGTGGGCCGCCCCGTCACCCACAAGATCTACCGCGACGCCGCACACCCCTCGCGCCTCGTGCTGCCGTTCACGACGGTCACGACACCGGACGCGGCGGGCCCCGACCCTGCCGGCGCCGACGAGGGAGCGCGGCGCGGCGGTTCCTGAGCGCCGCCACGATGCCGCCCGGGTGCCGCCGCGTCCCCGGCGGCCTCCTCCGCGGGCAAGGGAACGTCCGGACCGCGTCCGATCCTGCGTAGGCTGCCTCTCGCACGGAGGAGACAGGAGGCTGAGGTGGCCGAGACGACGCCGGCCGAGGTCATGGCCGAGCTGAGCGAGCTCGAGGACCCGAAGACGCGCGCGGTGAACGAGAAGCACGGTGACGATCACGGTGTGAATCTCAGCAAGCTGCGCGCGCTCGCGAAGCGGCTGAAGACGCAGCAGGACCTCGCGCGCCGGCTCTGGGAGACGGACGACACCGCGGCGCGACTGCTGGCGCTTCTCATCTGCTGCCCGAAGGCGTTCGAGCGTGATGAGCTCGATGCCATGCTGCGCGCGGCACGCACCCCCAAAGTGCACGACTGGCTCGTGAACTACGTGGTGAAGAAGAACCCGCACGCCGAGGAGCTGCGCCTGGCCTGGACCGCCGATCCGGATCCGGTGGTCGCCAGTGCGGGCTGGGCACTGACGACCGAGCGTGTGGCGAAGAAGCCCGAGGGCCTCGACCTCGCAGGACTGCTCGACGTCATCGAGGCGGAGATGAAGGACGCCCCGAACCGGCTGCAGTGGGCGATGAACCACTGCCTGGCCCAGATCGGGATCGAGCACGCCGAGTACCGCGCCCGTGCCGTCGACATCGGTGAGCGCCTGGAGGTGCTCAAGGACTACCCGACCTCCCCCGGCTGCACGTCTCCGTTCGCCCCCGTCTGGATCGACGAGATGGTGCGCCGGCAGCGCGACACGTAGAAGCGGGCCGCACCGCACACCTCAGGTCCAGGTGGTGACCCACTCCAGCATGTGGTCGTAGCTGTCCCAGATGATCCCGCCGGTGGGCGTGCCCTTCCAGTCGCCGAGCAGGCAGCGGAGCGTCACATGGTGATCCTCGGCGAAGTCGAGGTCGACATCGCGGGTCGTGCCGTTGCCGTCGCTGTTCCAGTAGTAGTACGTCCCGTACCCGTCCACCGTCAGCTCCGCGACGGCCGAGTGACCGTCGGCGTCCCGGTCCTTGACGATGAGGTGCTCGCCATAGGGCTGGAACTCGCAGTAACCACCCTTGTGCCACGTCTGGTCCACGTAGATCCCCGCGACCGGGTCGTCGGCCTGGGCCGAGGACGCGGCGAATCCGACGGCGGTGCAGGCGGCCAGAACTGTGGCGGCAACTCCAGCGATCAGGCGCACAGATACTTCCCTTTCGTCACTCCTTGGCATGCTTCACTCAACGTCATCATACGTTTCACTTGCCCTTCGGAACATCAACTTCACTGCACAGCAAGGAACTTGGTCACCGCTGACCCCGACGAGGGTCTTCGAGCCGGCCGCGCAACACTGATCATGAATGTTCAAGGTCTTGCATAGCGGGGCGCTTGTGGGCTTCTCTCCCGCTCCCTCTCGCACAGGACCTAACGTCGTGCTTCTGAGAGGTCCGGCAGTGGGAGGCACCGTCATGACCATTCCCTCTGATGCACTGGACCGCGTACGGGCGGCGCTCCGCCAGGTCTGCAGCCCCTGGGAGATGTCCGCCGCACTGGCCGGCTCGTGCGCCTGGCTGGGGGTGGTGGGCTGGGCGTTGATGCTGGCGCAGGACGACGGCGCCCACCTGTTCCCGTGCGGCATCAGCGGACTTCCCTCGGTGTGGGAGCCTCCGCTGCGTCCCCTGGCACGTTCCGGGAGCTGGCCGATCTGTCTGGCCGCACTGGGGCACGTCTGGACGGGGCACGGCCTCGAACGCCCCTACCCGCTCCCGGAGGCCGACGCCCCGGCGGCGGCCGCGGCACTCCCCCTGCGCAAGTCGATCGGCGCTCTCGTGGCACTGCGACCGGGGCCGACACCGTTCACACACGCAGAGCAAACGTTTTTGTCCGCAGTCGCCGATGAAGTCGCCGCCGTCCTGGCCGACCTGCCGGGCCCCGGACAGCCCGACGTTCTCCCGCAGCTGCGGGAGGTCGAACGCGGCGCCTTCACACTCGACCTCACCGGACAGGACATCACCTGCGACCGTGTCTTCGCCACCATCCACGGCCTTCCCGGACCGGGCCGGCATCCGCTGTCCGCGGCCCTGGCGGCGCTGCCGCAGGCGGATCTGCCGCAGGCCGAACGCCTCCTGCAGCAGTTGCAGCAGGAGCCCGGCACCTACGAAGTCATCTACCGCGTCGTCGGCTTCGACGGGCTGCACGTCATGCAGGCCCGCTGCTCCCGCAGTACGGAAGTGCTCGATCGGGTGGTACTCACCGGCCATGTCACCGACATCACCCGTGATGCCGACCATGCCGCGTGGCGCGAGGAACGCATGCACCGGCAGATCCGCAGCGCGGAGCAGATGCGCGCACTCGCCTCCGCCTGCGCCTCGGCCGGCAGCACAAACGAACTGGCCGCGGCCACCTGCGACGTACTGGCCGTCTTCGGCGCCGACGCCATCGTGCTGGCCGAGGCCGCGGACCAGCACTTGCACCTGCTGACCAGCCACGGACAGCAGCCGCACCACCTGGAGATGCTCCGCGCCGTCGAACTGAGCGCGAGCGCACCCCTCACCGACGCACTGCGCGAGCACCGAGCCGTGTTCATCGCCTCCCACGACGAACTCGTTTCGGCCTATCCCCACTACGCCGACGTGTCACCCCGCCTGGACCGGCAGGCCTGGGCCGCACTGCCGATCCCGCTGTCCGCGCCGGACGCCCGCCCCGCCGCATGCCTGCTGTCCTTCACCCGGCCCCACGCGTTCACCCCCGAGGACCACGCCCTGCTCATCGCGGCCGCCGGGCTGCTCGGACGCGCCCTGGACCGCTGCCGCGCCTGGGACACCGAGCACGCACGCGCCGTCGAGCTGCAGAAGGGCCTGCTGCCCACCGCGCTGCCCCACCTGACGGGTATCGAGCTGGCCGCCTCCTACCTCCCCGCCGCGGCGGGCGCCCACGCCGGAGGCGACTGGTACGACGCCTACACCACCAGCAGCGGCCGGCTCCTGCTCGGCATCGGCGACATCGAGGGACACGACACGCAGGCCGCCTCGTTGATGGGCCGGCTGCGTACCGCCATCCGCGCCTACGCGGCCCTCACCGAGGACCCGGCCGAGCTGCTGCACCACACCAACCGACTGCTGACGGAGGACAACGACAACGATCCCGAGCGTGCTCGCACGGCCACGTGCTGTCTGATCCTTCTCGACCCCGCGACCGGCGACCTGAGATGCGCCTCGGCCGGGCATCCCAGCCCCCTTCTCCATTCCCCCGGCAGCGGATCGCGCGAGCTCATCACCGGTGTCGGCCTCCCCCTCGGCATCTTCGCCGAGGGCACCTACCGCTCCACTCCGCACCGGCTTCCCGAAAACACCCAACTCCTGCTGCACACCGACGGACTCACCGACCGGCCCGGCACCGATCCGGCCGAGGCCCACGACCTTCTCGACGAAGCCTTGGAACAGGCGGCGTCGCTCCCGGCCGAGGCAGCCCTGCGGCACATCACCTCACACTGCCTGGCAGGCGCTCGTCCCGTCGACGACTGCGGCGCACTTCTGGTCCGCCGCCACGACAACTCCCGGGCGGACTGCCACGGCAGCCCGAGCAGGAGCGACGCCGCCGACCGCCCGCGCGGCGCCTCGTCGGCCGTGTCGCAGCGACGCCGCCCCGCGCCCGCCATCGACCGTGCCGGGGAGGCGTCGGGAATCCGGCCCGGGCCTAACCGGCCGCGGTGAAGCGGGTCCGCCACAGGTCGCGGAGCACCGCGATCTCCGCCATGTGGTGGATGAGTTCGAGGTTGGCCCCCGACAGCACGTCGACGTACGGATCGTCGGGGTCGGAGCCGTACGGGTACTGCGAGAAGCCGACGGTGTCGAGCTGCTCGTCGGTGACGGTGGCGACGCTGTCGCGCCAGCGGTCGAGCAGCGCCCAGAACCGATCGAGCGCCACGGCGGCCGAGGGCGTGAAGTCGACGAGCAGCTTCGGGTCCTGTCGGCGTTCGCCGAAGGTCCACTCCCATCCGCCCGCGAAACCGTAGTGCAGGTGCCCCAGCCGCCAGGCGATGGTGGTGACCCGCGTTTCGTCGGGCTCGGGCTCACCGGTGTGGGCGAGGATCTGCTCGACCCGCTCGACACTCACGCTCCAGTCCTCGGCGATCTTGGCGACGGTCATACCGCCGGCCGCCTGCCGGGCAACCTCCGCGTACTCGTTGGCCGGGATGTCCGGGGCGCCCAGGTCGAGCACCCACTCGCCCGGCCCGAACGCCCTCGGAGTGGTCGCCGTGCCCCGCCGCCGGATCGACCAGCAATCGGGCACCGGCTCCCACAGGTACTCCTCGTCGCCGAGCCCGGTCAGCCGAACCTGTGCCATCTCCCTGGCACGGTCGAACTGGTCGAGCAACAGGCCCAGCCGACCGGTCCGTGCGCCCTCGGACTGCATGCCTGGCTCCCCTTCGCCCTCGCGTCTCCTGACTCGTCCCGCTCAGGCGGAAGTTAGCGGCTCGGCGCAGTGGGACGCGACCCATTTCCCCGCCCACGAAACGGCACGGCACCGCACCATGCGATCAGGCCGCCCATTCCCCGCACGACCGGTGACCGAGGGCGGCGCAGGCGGGAGGCTCTGGGCCATGAGGGGCACCTTCCCGCCGCCCGGCACCATCGCGTTCGGGCTGAGCATCACCACTCGGTATGCAGCGCGGACCGTGCGACCCGCACCTCGACTTCGACTTCGGCCCGCTGCGTGGCGACAACTCGCCCGGGGCCGACGGCTACGGACAGGCAGCCTGATCCCGAGCGAGCGTCGCGTTCCGTTCGCGGCCGTCATCGGCGGTGCGGATCCAGACAGGATGCACAACCGCGAGGATCAGACACGCGAAGGACATGGAGCACCACAAGCCGACAGCTCCGGCATGCTCGAGCACCTGTGTGCTGATGAGCGGGGCGGCGATCCCGCCGATGCCCCAGCTTGTGCCGTAGACCGCCAGGTATCGCGCCTTTCCGGCGGCGGGGGCCAGGCTTGCGACGAGTGCGTAGGCGCGGCCGACGAGGAGCAGGTCCCCCACGCTCCACGTGAGGGTTGCCGCGATGTGGACGAGCAGGCTGTGAGCAAACGCGTATCCGGCAAGGCCAAGGGCCATCAGGAGATAGCCGCCGGCGAAGGCGACGGGTGTCGGCAGTGTGGCGATTCGCTTGAGCCTCAGTAGAGGCTGCCCGGCGGTGATGGTGACGGCGGACGTGGTGAACAGCAGTCCGGCGTCGGCGGGTTGCAGTCCGCGGAGTTCCAGGGACAGCGGTAGCGCGATCACGATCTGGAGATGGACCACCGCGAACAGCGTCCCTGCCGCGAGCATCACGAGCAACGAACGGTCTCGCCAAGGGGCGACGGTGGCCGCTTGCCGGGTTGCCGCTGTCGCGGCACGGTGGTCTGCGGGCAGGACCAGGTGCACGGTCAGCGCGCAGAGCAGGCAGGTGAGGGCATCGACCACGAACAGCCATCGCAGGTCCCAGCGCCCCAGCCCGGCCGCCAGAAGGCCCGCGCCCATGCCGGCCACTGCCAGGGCCGCGTTCAACAGGCCGTAGGCGCCGACCTGTTCGCCTGGCGCCACAACATCCGCGATCACCGCCTGGCTGGGCGGCTCGTAGATCTCGAAGGCCAACCCCATCAGCACCGCGAAGCAGGCCGCCGGCACCAGGCCGCCGGCCGAGGCGATGCCCAGTTGCGCCACCGCGCACCCGGTCAGCCCGACCACGATCGTGCGGCGCCGACCGATACGGTCGGCCAGGCGACCGCCAACCAGGCGCGAGGGGATCGTGGCTAGTCCGAAAGCGGCGCTGACGTACCCGGCGACGGCGGTACTGGCGCCGAAGCTCGTCGTGATCAGCACGGTGAGGAACGACAGGGAGAACGCCCCCAGCCGGTTCACCGCTCGCGCCGCGATCAGCAACCGCACCGTACGCGGCAAGCGCTTCCGGCTCTGCGCAAACCTCACGAAACCCCCCTCGCGCGTCACCGGCGAAACGACTATCGTCGGTTGCGCCTGCACGCTAGAGACCGAAGGAGTGACCGGTCAAGTGATGTTCGATGGTCACGTGGTGACGCTGCTCGACGCGACCGTCTCCCTCGTGAATACGCTGACCGACGGCACCAGGCAGGGCCGCCCCTATGCCGCTCCTCACGGGGATCAGCTCCCGCAAGCGGTTCACGAGGCGCTACCGCTCTCTTCGGATCGCGCCACAGTCTCCCCGGACCACGCCGCCTATCTCGCGCACACCGCCCAGCAGATGCGGGCAGTGTTCGAGGCCGTCGACAGTGGCCACATTGATCAGGCGGCCCAGCTGGCGAACGTCCTGCTGCGCACCACAGGCGCCCGCCCACAACTCGATCGCGTTGCCGGCGAGCCCTGGCAAGTCCACTTCCATGGCTCCGACGACAGTCTCTCCGTGGGCTGGAGTGCCGGATGCGCCACCGCATTGGCCCTGGCGATCGGCAGTGACCTCGCCGGACGCCTCGGCGTCTGCACGGCCCCACACTGCGACCGCGTGTACGTGGACGCTTCCCGTAACACGGTCCGCCACTTCTGCTCCACGGCCTGCCGAAGCCGCGTCAAGGCAGCGGCCTTCAGGGCCCGCAAAGCGTCCCGGAGCTGAGTGCCTTCGGCTCCGGCGTCGGGCCGGTCGACATTTCTCGTTCCGACTGACATCTCCCGCTTCTGTCGTCGATCGAACGAATGACGACAGGCGCGGCCGGTGCCCAATGAACGCAGACTCTGCGGGACCCGATCGCGGCGCGTGCGGTGACGCGCGTGCCGGACGCCGCGCCGGCTGCCCCGCCCCGGTGTCCCTGACACCGGGGCGGTGGCTCCTCGACTACGGCAACGACGGACCGGAGCTGTCCCAGCCGGTCGGATCACGGCCGCCCCCCGCGCTTCAGTCGTTCACCAGCAGGATCTTGCCGGTATGCTGCCCGGCCTCCATGAGCCGGTGCGCCTCGGCGGCCTCGGCCATGGGCAGGGTCCGGTCGACCACCAGCTGCACGACACCGCTCTCGATCACCGGCCAGACCTTGTTCCGCACTTCCGCCACGATGGCGGCCTTCGCCTGCGCCGACCGGGTGCGCAAGGTCGTGCCGTGCACGGAAGCACGCTTGAACACCAGCTCCGCGAGGCTGAGTTGGCCCTCCAGCCCGTCCTGCAGGCCGATGACGACCAAGCGGCCGTCGTGGGCCAGGGAACGGACGTTCCGTTCGAGGTACCGGCCCCCGACGACGTCCAGGATGACGTCGTAGGGGCCGTGTTCGGTGAAGTCCTGCGTGCGGTAGTCGATCGTCACGTCGGCGCCCAGTTCCCGCGCACGGGCGGCCTTCTCTGCGCTGCCGACGGTGGTGACGACGCGGGCTCCGAGCGCCTTGGCGATCTGGATGGCCATGGTGCCGACACCTCCGGCCCCGCCGTGCACGAGGCTCACGTACCGCTGAGACGGTCCGCCGACGGCGGCCCGCCGGACCGTGACCCCTGCGACTCCCTAGGCCTTCGCCGCCTCCGCGGGCAGCGTCCGCGAAGCCGCCGGGGAGACGGTGAACAGTGCGTGGACCGCGGCGCCGACCTGATCGGCGACCACCTCCGGGGTGGAGGAGTCGAGCTTGCCGTCGAGGTGCAGGAACGCCAGTCCGTGGACGAGGGCCCACACGGTGGTCGACAGCACGTCCGGGTCGGCCCCCGGGAAAGCGCCCCGGACGATCCCGCGGACGTACTCCGAGATGGCGGCGGTCGCGCCGACCCGGTCCTCGTTGGTCGGGTCGCAGGGCTCGGCGAACATCACCCGGAACAGAGCCGGGTGCTCGAGCGCGAACCGGACGTAGGCGACCGCGACCGCGGCGAGGTCGTCGGGGGTCGTCGGCGAGGGGTGCACGGCGGCCATTTGTACGGCGAGTTCGCGGTAGCCCTGAGCGGCGACCGCGGAGACGAGCGCGTCCCGGTCCGGGTAGTGGCGGTAGGGGGCGGTCGCCGACACTCCGGCCCGCCGCGCCACCGCCCGCAGGGACAGCCCGGCGCTGCCGTCCTCCTCCAGCAGCTCCCGGGCGGCACGCAGACAGGCGGCCCGCAGGTCGCCGTGATGGTACGCACCCGCTTGCGGCACAGGTCACACTCCCTCATGTATACAGCGCTCACATCGTCCGGCTAATGTGAGCGGCGTACACATTGTATGCGATCGAGAGGGAGAGGGGAACTCGGATGACCCGCGAGCTGTTCTCGCCGCTGCCCCTGCGCTCCGGACAGATACTGGGCAACCGGATCGCCAAGGCGGCCATGGAGGAGAACATGGCCGGCGACGGCCAGGTGCCCGACCGAGAGCTGACCGGGCTCTACCGGCGCTGGACCGCCGGCGGCACCGGACTAGTGATCACCGGCAACGTCATGGTGCACGCCGAGGCGCTGACCGGCCCCGGCGGAGTCGTGCTCGACCACGCAGCCCCACTGAAGCCGTTCACCGACTGGGCCAGGGCCGGCAAGGCCGGGGGCGCGGCGATGTGGATGCAGATCAATCACCCCGGCCGCCAGATCCAGGCCGACATGCCCGGCGTCGTGTGGGGCCCGTCCGCGGTGGG
This sequence comes from Streptomyces sp. NPDC025784, assembly GCF_055558435.1. Classification (NCBI taxonomy): domain Bacteria; kingdom Bacillati; phylum Actinomycetota; class Actinomycetes; order Kitasatosporales; family Streptomycetaceae; genus Streptomyces; species Streptomyces sp. NPDC025784. The sequence goes on along the minus strand of NZ_JBVHMN010000027.1, from coordinate 110,211 downwards.
CGTCGACCTGGGCAAGCACAGCAGCCGCTTCGGCCGCCCCGTCGCCATGACCCCCGAGCAGATCGAGGCCACCGTCACACGCTTCGCGGTCACGGCCCACCGCGCCGAGAAGGCGGGCTTCGACGGTGTGGAGATCCACGCCGCGCACGGCTACCTGCTGTCCCAGTTTCTGTCACCCCTGGTCAATCAGCGCACCGACGCGTGGGGCGGGTCGTTGGAGAACCGGGCCCGGATGCTGCTGGACGTCGTCCGCGCCGTCCGCGCCGCCGTCTCACCGTCCTTCGCCGTCGCGGTGAAGCTCAACTCCGCCGACTTCCAGCGCGGCGGGTTCGACGCCGACGACGCACGGCAGGTCATCGGGATGCTCGAACCGCTCGGCGTCGACCTGGTCGAACTGTCCGGCGGGAGCTACGAGAGCCCCGCGATGACCGGCCGCCGTGCCGACTCGCGCACCCAGGCACGCGAGGCCTACTTCCTCGACCTGGCGAAGGACCTGGTCAGGAGCAGCCGGCTCCCGCTCATGCTCACCGGCGGAATCACCCGGCGCGAGACCGCCGAGAAGGTGCTCGACAGCGGAGTGGCGCTCGTGGGAATGGGCACCGCCCTGGCCGTCACCCCGGACCTGCCGAACCGCTGGCGCCAGGACCGCGAGGCCGACCGGCAGATGCGACCCGTGACGTGGTCCGACAAGGCCCTCGCCTCGGCCGCGAGCATGGCCCAGGTCCGCCACCAGATGCGGCGCATCGCCCGCGGCAGCGACCCCAGGCCCGGCACCCACCCGGCGTTCGCCCTGGTCTCCGAGCAGCGTCATCAGCGACGGGCACTGCGCCGCTACCGGGCCTGGCTGCCCGCCCCGGCAGACACCGCCGCGGCGAGCCGGCCCGCGTAGCCCGCACCCCGACCGGCAGCCCGACCCCGATCGCGGCCGGGACAGTGGCAGCGCCTTCGCCCCGGACGGGCACCTTCGCCGCAGCAGTCCCCTCGCCACCCTCGCCCGAACAGATCCGCCGAACTCGTCGGTGGATGACACCCACCCATTGCTGACGGTGCTTACACCCCGGCCTGGGCTCGCCCCGATGTAAGCACTGCTCACATCTATTTCACGGGAGCCACACCCATGCCCATGCCCATGCCCGTGCCCATGCCCCAGCAGGACACAGCAGAGGTCGACCTGGGCGGCCGTACGGTCACCGTCCCGAAGGGCGGCCTGTACGACCGGTACCGGATGAACACCGATCTCGACGAAGTCGTCCGCGACCCCCGAGTCAGCGGTGTCGACTTCTTCCGCCGACTGCCCAAGACCAAGGTCGACTCTCCGATCGGTGCCACCCTCACCCCGAACTTCTACTACCGCATCTCGACCGCCCGGATCACGATGCTCGCCCGCTCCCGCGCGATCCGTACCCGCCTGCCCGGGGAACTGGCGCCGCTGGAGGTCGCGCCGGGCCTCGGGCTGATCTCGGTCATGTTCTTCCGCTACGACGTGTGCGACATCGACTTCTACACCGAAGCCGCCGTCGGGATCGCCGTGAAGCCGGCACGACACGGCGGGCTCAGCTTCTTCGACCTCGTCGCCGGCTTCAAGAACGAACACCTCGACTCCTACGTGCTGTCCCTGCCCGTCAGCACCGAGATCGCCCAGGTCCGCGGCCATGACGGCTACGGCTTCCCCAAGTGGGTCACCGCGCTCGACGTCGACATCGACTCCTCCCGGACCACCGCGCACGTGGCCAACGACGCCGGTGGGACCGACCTGTCGCTGCTGGCCACCACACCCGCCCAGACCGCCTACCCGAGCGGCAAGCGTGTCTCCAGCCTCACTTCGTACACGTCGATCGACGGTGCGTGGCACTCGACGCTGAGCCAGACCAACATGCTGTCGGCCGGGACGACGCGTTCGGCGCGCGGCGTCGCCCTGCAGGTCGGAGCGGGCCGCATGGCCGACGACCTGCGGTCCCTCAACCCGATCAGGACCATTCAGTTCGACGTGGTGACCGAAGGCCAACTCGCCCTGCACATGCCGGTCCCGACCTCCGTACGGAGCCGGATCTGAGGAGCCCTGCCATGGCCACCGACCACGCCGCTGCGTCGACCTCCGTCCGCCGCTCCGTCCTGCCCGCCTCCCTGACCTCAGCCCGGATCGACCGGCTGGCAGCGCGAGTCGCGGCCGCGGCGGCCGCGGCCCGCGTCACCACCAACGCCCCGTACACCGGCGCCCCGTTGGCCGACCTGCCGGTCTCGACACCCGGGGACGTCGAGGACGCCTTCGCACGCGCCCGCATCGCCCAGAAGGTCTGGGCCGCAACATCTCCGAGCCGACGCAAGAAGATCATGCTGCGCTTCCACGACCTGGTGCTCGCCCGCCAGGACGAGGTGCTGGATCTGATGCAGGCCGAGAGCGGCAAGACCCGCCGCGACGCGTTCCTCGAAGTGACCGACACCGCCATCACTTCCCGGTACTACGCGCGCAGCGCCGCCAGGTTTCTGGAGCCCAAGCGGCGTCGCGGCGCGATCCCGGTGCTGACCCACACCACCGAGCTGCGCCATCCCAAGGGCGTCGTCGCGATCGTCTCGCCGTGGAACTACCCGCTGAGCATGGCCGCCGGGGATGCCGTTCCGGCACTGATGGCCGGCAACGCGGTCGTGCAGAAGCCTGACACGCAGACCGCGCTCACGGCGTTGTGGGCACTCGATCTGATGCACGAGGCAGGCCTCCCGGCCGGTGTGTGGCAGATGATGGTCGGCCGGGGCAGCTCCATCGGCGGCGCGCTGATGGACAACGCCGACTACATGATGTTCACCGGCTCCACCGCCGGCGGGCGCAAGATCGCCCGCGACGCCGGCGAACGCCTCATCGGCGCGTCCCTCGAACTCGGCGGCAAGAACGCCATGATCGTCCTCGACGACGCCGACATCGAGAAGGCCGCCGACGGTGCCGTCGCCGCGTGTTTCCCCTCGACCGGCCAGCTCTGTGTCTCCGTAGAGCGCCTGTACGTCGACGAGGCCGTCCACGACCGGTTCGTCGCCGCGTTCGTCGCCCGTACGAAACACCTCAAGATCGGCGCCTCGTACGACTACGGCAGCGACGTCGGCTGCCTCACCAACCCCTCCCAACTGGAGACCGTCACCGCGCACGTCGACGACGCGGTCGCCAAGGGCGCGACCGTCCTCGCAGGCGGCAGGGCCCGGCCCGACCTGGGGCCGCTGTTCTACGAACCCACCGTTCTCGCCGACGTCACCCCCGACATGACGCTGTGCGAGCACGAGACGTTCGGCCCCGTCGTGTCGATCTACCCCTTCCGCGACGTCGACGAGGCGATCGCCCGGGCCAACGCCACGCCGTGCGGCCTCAACGGCAGCGTCTGGTCCCGCAACGGAGCCCGGGGACGAGCCGTCGCCGCCCGCCTGCACGCCGGCACCGTCAACGTCAACGAGGCGTACGCCGCCGCGTGGGGAAGCATCGACGCGCCGATGGGTGGCATGGGCGACTCGGGACTCGGCCGTCGTCACGGCGCCGACGGAATCCTCAAGTACACCGAACCGCAGACCGTCGCCCACCAGCGCGTCCAAGGGTTCACCCCGCCGGCGCGCGTCTCGCCGAAGACCTGGGCGGCCCTCCTGTCCACCGCGCTCAAGGCCCTCAAGGCAGCCGGCGTTCGCTGAGGCGTGCGCAAGGCGTCGAGCCCATGAGACAGGTGCCGGAACCGTCACCGCAGAAGGAAGAGATGGAAATGACCAAGGCCCTCTTCGTCGTGTCCGCGGCAGATCGCTGGACGCTGAACGACGGAACCGCCCACCCCTCAGGATTCTGGGGTGAGGAACTGGCGATGCCGCACAAGATCTTCACCGAGGCGGGGTGGGAGATCACGATCGCCACCCCGGGCGGCAAGGCGCCGACACTGGACCGGCTGAGCATGTCCCGTACCGCCGGTCTGCCCTCCAAGCTGCGTGAGGTCTCCCGGTACCTGGACTCGATCCGGAGCGAGCTCAACAGCCCCCGGGAGCTGGCGAAGACCGATCCTGACGATTTCGACGTGGTGTTCTACCCCGGTGGACACGGTCCCATGGAGGATCTGGCGGTCGACCCCGTCTCCGGCGCCCTGCTCAGCCGGGTGCTGCGCTCGGGCAAGCCGCTGGCGCTGCTGTGCCACGCGCCTGCCGCCGCGCTGGCGGCAAGGGACGACGACGGCTCGTGGCCGTTCGCCGGCTACCGGATGACGGGCCTGTCCAACACCGAGGAGAAGCTCAACAGCTTCGGCCGCAAGGCTCCGTGGCTGCTGGAGGACCGCCTGCGCGAGGGCGGAGCGGACTATGTCAAGGCACGTCTGCCGCTGTTCCCGTTCGTGGTCGTCGACCGGAACCTGTACACCGGCCAGAACCCCGCGTCCTCCGAGCGGCTCGCCAAGCGGCTCGTGGCGGATCTGACCACGACGGCACGCCGGACGCCTTGACCCGCAGGGTTGCCGAGGCGTCTCACGGGAGGGTCGGCTGCCGGTCACGGCGGGAAGGTGCCTTCGCCGACCCTCGACAGGTGATGCACATGCGTCAGGAGAGCACCTCGCCGCTCCGGCGGGCCACGACCACACCTCGCAAGGGCCGTGCGGCGAGAAACCGGGACGCCGGCGGTGACCGCGCCCAGGGCGTGGGCCATCGGGAACCGCTGCCCGGGCGCACTGCGGGCACACCGGATCGGAAGCGGCTCACGCCTCGTAGCTCTGGAACCAGTGTGTGTCGACATACCGGGCGGCCGAGAAGGGCTGCCCGGTCTCGGTCAGAACGCGGAAGACGAACTCCCCCGTTCGGCCACGAGCACCACGCGCCGTACGCCGTCGCCGCTGTCCGCGGTCCCGGCCCCGATCCACCAACTCCCTTGGGCCCAGGCCCGCATGTCCACCACGCGACTGCCGAAGGGGGTGAGAAGGGGCAGTCCTGTCGTCGCGTCCACCGTCGGATCGGCGTACCCGTCCATGGACAGGTTGCGCGAGGCCCCGTACCGACCGCTGAACACCTCGACCAGATCGGCCAGCTGGACCTTCTCGGACACGGCAAGACACAGGTGCCCTGCCCCGTGTCCTGGCACGCCGCACTCCAGCGACCGCGGACCGCGGGCGACCAACCGCGGCACGGCATCGAGCAGTTCGTCCCGCCCCATGCGGTTCCGCTCCTCCCGGCGCAGGCGTGCCGACCGGCCGTCCTCCTTGATCCCACGGACCTCCCTCATGACGCGGAAGCCGAAGTAGCCCCACGCCGGTAGGGCGACGACAAGACTCATCAGCCGCGCCCTGAAAGCGGGAGGCATGTGTCGCACCCCGCCTGCGCTCAGAACATGACCAGTCGGACGAGCAACACCACCGACGTGCCCACGGTGAGGACCGATCCCAGCACGGTGAACAGCAGGTCGAAGGCCGGTGTGTCCCAGCCCTGGATCGCGAAACGCCGCGGATCGTTCGGGTCGTAGCGGACCGTCACGGCGGTCCCCACGCCGAAGCCGCCCACGACGGAACCGCGGCCGAGCCGGGACGAGTACGCGCACTCGCGCCCGTCACGGGTCGTCCACGCCGCGACCGGGTGGTGGAACGAGCCGCCTTCGTCGTTCCGCCTGACGTCGTGACGGACGATCCTGCCCTCCGCGGTGACCCCCGAGCGACGCAGCATGCTCGCGCGGCGCAGCCCGTACGCGCCGATACCGAGGAAGGCCACGCCGATCGCCAGCGGGATGAGAGAGAAGAGCCATTCGCGTTCCATGTGTGCTGCGACGCGTCCGTGAGGCCGCCGGTTGCGTGTGACGTCGCCGCGGCCTCGGCGTCCGACGTGCCGCCTCGCGCGTCGTGCGGCCGAGTTCGCATCCGCTGCACGCTTCCCGCGTGAGCGATGAGTTCGGGCGGCGGATCGGGTCTGCCCTGGCATGACTCGAATCATCACTGACGTATCGGTCCCTCTCGACGGTCTCGTCGCCGGGCCCGACCTCGGCCCGGACCACGGTCCGGGCACCGGTGGCGAGGCCCTGCGCACGTGGGCGTTCCCCGACGGCCCCGACGACCGCCGGGACGCCACTGTTCACCGGCGGAGCGCCGCGCACGCCGGTGCGGCGGGGCGTGGTCTCGACATCGACCGCGACGCACCTGTCCTACGACGTCCTACGGTGATCCGATGACCACGGTCGACGCCAATGGGATCGCCTTGGGCATCGAGTCGTTCGGTGACGACGACGCGCCTCTCGTCCTGCTCGCGGGCGGGCCGACGATGCTCTCCTGGCCCGACGCGCTGTGCGAGCGTCTCGCCGCCGGCGGGCGGGGGCGCCGTGTGGTGCGCTACGACCTGCGCGACAGCGGGGAGTCGACGACCACGGATCCGGGGGCGCCCGCCTACACGCTGAGCGGCCTCGCCGCCGACGCGGCGGCTCTTGCCGACGCGCTCGGCGGGGGACCCGCGCACCTCGCGGGGATCGGCGTCGGCGGGATGGTCGCCCAGGTGGCCGTGCTCGACCATCCGGGCGCGTTCTCGGCGCTCACCCTGGCCGGCACCCGCGCGGTTGCCCCTGGCCCGCCCGACGATGACCTCCCCGACCATGACCAGGCGACGATGGGCCGGCTGTTCGCGCGTCCGTTGCCCGATTGGACCGACCGCGAGGCGGTTGCGGAGTTCGCCGCCGCCGGCGCGGAGATCCTCGGCGACGACCCCGTCGCCGCGCGTGCGATCGCCGCGCGCACATGGGACCGTACGCCCGGCACCGCGCCCCCGGTCCAGATGGCCAACCAGATGGGCATGGTGTTCTCCAGGCTTGACTGCGAACCCCGCTGGCGTGAGCGCCTGCCCGAGATCGAGGTCCCCACGCTCGTCGTCCACGGCCGCCGCGACCGGTTCTTCCCTGTCGGCAACGGCGAGGCGATCGCGCGCGAGATCCCCGGGGCCCGGCTGCTCGTCCTCGACGAGGCCGCCACTGCGATCCCCGAGGCGGTGGTCGACGAGGTCACCGAGGCGATGCTCACGCTCGGATAGCGGACGGCGGGTGCCACGCAGATCCGGCCTCCACGCAGCGGTGTGAACGTCGGCGGCTCGATCGGACGGCCCCTCACCCTTTTCCGCTTCTTCAAACCGGGAATCAGCCGGGCGTCGACCATCCGTATGAAGCCGGGGATTTCGCCTTGCCGAGTTCCGTTGAAACCCGTGAGATCCGCAGGAATGGAGAGCCTTCCGCAGGGCACACGAGGGCTCGGAGGTTGATGACAATGGTTCCTGTTCTTCTCGTTCTTCTGCTTGCCCTGATCCTTTTCGGTGCCGGTTTCGCGCTCAAGGCCCTGTGGTGGATCGCTGTCGTCGTGCTGATCGTGTGGCTCCTCGGCTTCGTGGTCCATCCTGCGGGCAGCGGCGGAAAGCGGGGGCGCTGGTACCGCTGGTAGGCGGGCCGCAGCAGCGTTCACCAGGACGGGTGGGTCCCGACGCCGTGGCGTCGGGACCCACCCGTCCTCCGTCGCCCGAGTGACCCGATACACGTGCTGATCCCGCCGGTTCGGGGTGGTCGGGGTCGCCGGCCGGAGGATGACCGTGACGACCGCAACCACGGTCCGCGGCACGGCACATGCGGCCATCCATATTCTTCGCGACACTACGGTGTGAGGTCCTAATCGAGGGGCACTCGCCCGCCTGAGAAAACGTCACCGAATTTCGATGACGTCCATGACGACTCCGCGGCTCGACTGCGGCGGAGCCGAGAATTTCGATGAGGGAGCCGATTTATGAGTGACAACATCTGGGGCTACCAGCCGACCACCGGCCACGTCCCCGGCACCGACCTGATCGGATACAAGGTCGAGGCCACCGACGGCAGTATCGGCAAGGTCGACAAGCACTCGGACGACGTCAACTCCTCGTACCTCGTCGTCGACACCGGCGTGTGGATCTTCGGTAAGCACGTCCTGCTGCCCGCCGGCACCGTGAGGACGGTGGACCAGGCCGAGCGCAAGATCTATGTCGACCTCACGAAGGAGCAGATCAAGGACTCTCCCGAGTTCGACAAGGACAAGCACGTCGGCGACGCCGGCTACCACGAGCAGGTCGGCGGCTACTACCGGAACCACCGCGCCTGATTGCGAAGCACCGACCCGGGTGGGGCCCGCCGGAGACACTCCGACGGGCCCCCCTTCTGGCCGCCTCGTCGTCACCGGCAACGAGGTCAGGGGCCGAAGCGTCAGGCCCGACCGCTCACGAACAGACTCTGCACACTGCGGCCGATCGCACCGCGGGTGTCGTGGAGCGCGGCCTCGGCCATCCCGATCCCGTCGGCGTCGATGTCGGTACGTGCGTCGAGGCACACCCACTCGCCCAGGGGATACCGGTGCAGGTGCACGGTCAGGTCGGGGTTGATGAACACGTGCGTACCGAAGTCCAGGACGTTGCTCAGCCCGTTGCCCGAGTCCGCCGCCACGAGCACCCGGTCCGACGGCAGAGTCTTCTCTCCCGCCACCAAGGGCACCCGCATCCGCATCCAGCACGTGGCCGGTCCGTGCTCCAGGAAGGCGCCCGCCGCGAAGCGGCATTCCATCCCCGTGTGATAGCCGACGTCCCACGGCACGGGAAAGAACGGCTCCGAGCGTGACTCGTCGGGCGGCGGTACGGCAGGGACGTCGCCCGTCGCCGGTACGGAACCGGGGTCGGTCCGGATGCGCAGCGCCCTGGCCCGCATCACTTCGTCGCCCGACTCGGCCGTCAGCGTGGCCTCGACGAACTCCACGCTGCGCCCCTCCTTGATCACGCGGGTGGCCACGGACAGCGGACGCAGCGGCACCGGGCGAGGGATCTCGAAGGTGATGCGGGCAAGACGCATGTCCTCGCGGGCACCGGAACGCAACTGCACGGCACGGCCCAGGAGAGCGGCGGGCGGCCCGGCGTGCTGGGAGTGCTCGTCCCAGGGCCCCCGGGTGTAGGCGGTGGGGACGAAACGCTCCTCCGCCACCTGCTCGAAGAACGCCTCGGCATCGCTGACCTGGCCGACCACGGTTCCCGCCCTCTCCGGCCGCTGGGGCCCGTCCGATCACCGGTGGATCAGCCACTCGGGGTGCCAGCCAACCAACACCGTGAAGCTTGGTCAACACCGGGCCTCCGACTGTCCGCACCGCGGACCCCGCGTGACGATGCGGCGGAGCGAGAGCGGGCCGCTCTCGCTCCGCCGCATCGGACCAGCACCGTGCCGCAGGTCACACAACACCTCTCAGTTAACGTTGACTAACCTGGCACGGCGGCCCGGCTCCGCCGCCCCGCCCGGAGGGCACCGGGCTCGCCGCGGCAGCGACGCGTACCGCACGAAGGGACGAACACGGTGGCCACCGACATGGAAGTGACGTACCAGGGCACGGTGTACCCGTGGCACTGCGACCACATGGGGCACATGAACGTCATGTGGTACGTCGGGAAGTTCGACGAGGCCACCTGGTCCCTCTTCGCCCGCATGGGCATCACGCCCGGCTACCTGCGGGACCGGGAGCGCGGCATGGTCGCGGTGGATCAGCGCATCTCCTACCGGCAGGAAGCTCTCGCCGGAGATGTGGTGGTGGTCCGCTCCGCGCTGCTCGAGGTCCGCAGCAAGGTGATCCGCTTCTGTCACCGGATGGAGAACGCCACGACGGGCGACACCCTGGCGATCACCGTGCTGACCGGCGTCCACCTCGACAGGACGACGCGACGTTCCTGTCCGCTGCCCGACGAGCAACTCGCCCGCGCCAAGGCCATGGTCACCGAGTACGACCCCGGCATCTGACCGCGGTGCGCCATGGTCGAAGGCCCGCGAAGTCGGTCTCCGACACGGGCCGACTCGGCATGGTCCGCCGATGTCGCCGAGCGAGCTCAGGCCGGCGTCCCGGGCGAGTTCGGCCCGAGCGGTGTCCCCCGAGACGTCCGGCGGAGCCTCCGGAGAGCGTCCCCGTACACACGACTGACAAGAAGCTGTCACACACGGACCGGAATGCCGGTTCGGACGTCGACGGTTTTCACTGGCATGACTGTAGGAGTAGGAGTAGCGGTCAACGCATCCGGCGCGGAGAACCAGGTCGACGCCTCCGTGCGGCTGGCCGAGGAGGCTGCGGCGGCCGGCCTCCGGTCGGCCTGGTTCGGGCAGACCTTCGGCGCGGACTCACCCCAACTCGCCGCCGTCGTCGGGCGCGAGGTCCCCGGACTCCATGTGGGCACCTCCGCGATCCCCGTCTTCGGCCGGCATCCCCTGGTCGTCTCCAGTCAGGCCCAGACCGCCCAGGCGGCCACGCACGGCCGCTACCACCTCGGTCTCGCCCTGGGCACCAAACTCCTGACCGAGGGCGGTTTCGGGCTGCCCTTCGAAAGGCCGGTCGCCCGCCTGCGTGAATTCCTCATCGCCCTGCGCCAGTTGACGCGCACCGGTACGGCCGACTTCCACGGTGAACTGCTCACCGCCTCCACACCGATCTCCGCACGTGTGCCGGGCGCCGAGATCGGTGTGCCCCTGCTGGTCGCCGCGATGGGGCCGCAGGCACTGCGGGCCAGCGGTGAACTGGCGGACGGGATCCTGCCGTACCTCGCGGGCCCCCGCGCCCTGGAGGACCACATCGTTCCCGCGCTCACCGCCGCGGCACAGGCCGCCGGGCGCCCGGCGCCCCGGATCGTGGCCCTGGTGCACGGCGTGGTCACGGACGACGTCGACTCCGTACGGGAGAAGGCCACCGAACAGCTCGCGTTCTACGAACAGATCCCGTCCTACGCGCGCGTCATCGAACTCTCCGGCGGCCGGCGGGCGTCCGACGTGGCCGTGATCGGTGACGAGAAGGGCGTCGCGGACGAGGTACGGCGCTACCGGGACGCCGGGGCCACGGAGGTGGTGTTCTCGGGCTCGGAGATCGCCGGAGAAGCGAACCGGAAACGCACCTGGGCGCTCCTCGGCGAACTGGCCGGGTGAGGGAACACCCGTACCCGATGCCCCGGCGGCCGGTACGCCGGCAGCGATCCCCTCGCCAGAAGACGCACACACCGTTGCGGGGCCGACCCCCGCTGGACGAAGGAGCATTGATGACCACTCAGGTGACCTCGGCGGACCGTCAGGCCTTCACAGAGGACTGGCTGAACTGGTACCGGACGCAGGAAGAGCGGCTCGCCGACCCGCACGGATTCCTCGCGATCACCGGGCTGTACTGGCTCGAGGACCGGCCGCAGCGTTTCCCGGACGCCCCGGGCAGGTGGAGGACGGGCTCCGACGGCGTCACCGTGGCCCTCGACGAGGGCGAGGAACTGGTCGTGGAGGGAAGCCCGGTGCAAGGGGAGCATCACTTCGGTGTGCTCCCCGAACGCGGTGGCGTCAACGCCGTGTGGGGGAACGCCGTGATCGAAGTGGCCAGGCGCGGCGGACACGACATCGTGCGTCCGCGGCACCCCGACGCACCGCTGCGGACCGCCTTCGCCGGGACGCCCGCCTACGCACCGGATCCACGCTGGGCGTTGACGGGCCGCTACGTCGCGTTCGACGAGCCGCGGCCGACCACGGTGGGCGCCGCGGTCGAGGGGCTGGAGCACGTGTACGACGCGCCGGGCCGGATCGAGTTCGAACTGGACGGCCGTTCCCTGTCCCTGACCGCCTTCCCGGGTCACGCTCCCGGCAGCCTGTCGGTGCTGTTCACCGACGCGACCTCCGGGGTCACCACGTACGCCGCCAATCGTGTCGTCGGCGTCGAGCCGCCCGCCGCCGACGGGACGGTCGTCCTGGACTTCAACCGCGCGGCGAACCTTCCGTGCGCCTACACGGACCTGGCTACCTGCCCGCTGCCGCCGGCGGAGAACCGGCTGCCGGTGCCGATCGAGGCCGGTCTGAGGATCCCCCGCGAGCGGGGCGGCGCCTGAGCACACGCGATCCGCCGCGGCGGCGGGCCGAGGGGACCGCCGCCGCGGCGCGATTCTCAGCAGAGAGGCACTCCGGGGAGCTGGGCCGCCGGGTTGTCGATGTAGATGTTGCTGATGAAGCCGTTCTGGTCACGCAGCTTGCTCCACCAATTGTTGGTGTAGCCCTCGGCGTTGACCGTGTCGCCCTGCTTCTGGCACAGGACGCGAACGCTGGTGGGTCCGGCGAGGGTGGTGACCACCGGCGAGCTCAGATGGGCGTCGCTGCGCACGCGCACGCCGCTGCCCCAGGTCATGAAGGGGGTGCCCGCGCCGCCGCAGCCGTTGTCGCTGGTGAGGAAGTACTGGTTGTAGCTTCCGGGGTAGGCGAGCGCGGCGCCGTTGATACGGATGTCCTGGCCGACCCCGTTGTAGAGCTGCTCGTAGTGGATGTGCGGGCCGGTGGAGTTGCCGGTGCTCCCGGTCGTGCCGATCTGCTGGCCCTGTTCGACGTGTGCGCCGTCCGCGACGGAGAACGCCGACAGGTGGAAGTAGTAGGTGCGCCAGCCGCCGCCGTGTTCGACGGACAGGTAGTTTCCCGCACCGTTCGCTTCGTAGTGGCGGTACGCGGTGCCCGTGGCCGAGGCGAGGACGGGTGTTCCGTTCGTGGTGCCGCCGTCGGCGCGGACGAAGTCCAGAGCACGGCGGACCTCACCGGAGTGATGGCTGTAGGTCCACTTCTGGCCGCAGGGATAGGGGGCCTTGAAGTCGGGCGCCGCCAGGGTCGTTCCACCGGTCGAGGCGCCGGCCGGGTGGACCGGCCCGAGCAGGAGTCCGGCCACGGCCAGGAGGGTGGTGACGGCCGCGGTCCATAGGCGTCTGAGGGGCATGCGCGAGTCGCTCCTTCGAGTGGGGGAGAGCGGAGGGGGCTCGGTGTCCGGGCGGACGGCGGATCGCGGCACAAGGTAGGAGCGGTTCGGCACCCGGGACAAGGCACCGGCCAGGTCATTCGCTCACAATGCAATGTCTTGCACACGACAAGTTCAGCCGTCCATCATGCAGCCGGGACAGGACCAACGCCCTTGCACGCAGGGCTGGTTGCTGTTCGGTCGGCGCGCGGAGCGGAGGAGAGGCGTGGGAGTACCTGCGCGCCGAGGCACGCGATCCAGCCCTCCGGTCTCCGGCCTGCCCCACCTCATCAGGGGTCCGGCCCTCGCCCCGCTCCTTCCCGGCCCGCGACCGTGTGCTCCGGCGCCCGCGCGGCAGCGGCCGAGTTCGCCCCCAAGCACGGCATTTCATCCGACTCGGGCGTCGGAGACAGGACACCCCACATGTCCTCCCCACCACAGGTCAGACACACGCGCGCACTGTTCGGCCTGGCCCTGGCCGCCACCCTGGCCATGACCGGGCAGTCGGCCGCCGCCGCTCCCCCGCCCTCGCACGACACCTCGGTGAACGGGGCGTTCGCGCGAGCGGCGACCGCGTACGACGTGCCGCGCGATCTGCTCGTCGCCGTCGGCTACGCGGAGACCCACCTCGACGGCCATCGAGGGCTTCCCAGCCAGGACAACGGCTACGGAGTCATGCACCTGGTCAGCAACCCCGGTCGGCACACGCTGGAGCAGGCCGCCCGACTCACCGGCGCCACGGTCCCCGTCATCGAGCACGACACTCCCGCCAACATCACCGGGGCGGCCGCCGTGCTGCGCGCCATGGCCGACGCGGCCGGCCTCAAGGCGACCGACCGGCGGCAGCTCGGCGCCTGGTACCAGGTGACGGCCCGCTACGGCGCTCAGGACAGCGCACCGGCGGGGCGCCTGTACGCGGACACGGTCTACGGCCTGCTGCGTGACGGGGTCCGCGCGGACGTCGCCGGCGAGCAGGTCAGGACGGCACCGCACCACCGTGTGCGGCCGCAGCGCGGAAGCCTCGCCGAACCCGACCGCCAGGGGCTGACGGCAGCGCCCGACTATCCGTCGGCGTTGTGGGCTCCGGCCTACTCCGGCAACTACTCCGCCGGCCGCGGCGCGGCGATCACCACCGTGGTCATCCATGTCACGGAGGGCTCGTACGCGGGGTCGATCAGCTGGTTCCAGAACCCGGCCGCCGAGGTGAGCGCGCACTATGTGATCCGCTCCTCCGACGGCCAGGTCACCCAGACCGTCCGCGAGAGCGACACCGCCTGGCACGCCCGCTCCGCCAATCCCTACTCGGTCGGCGTCGAGCACGAAGGGTATGTCAGCGACCCTTCGTGGTTCACCGACACGCTCTACCGTTCCTCGGCCGCACTCACCCGCTACCTGACCGCCAAGTACGGTATTCCGCAGGACCGTTCGCACATCGTCGGCCACAGCGAAGTACCCGGGAACGACCACACCGATCCCGGCCCGCACTGGGACTGGGCGTACTACATGAGCCTGGTCCGCGGCGAAGGCGACACCGGCACCACGTCCTTCCCCACGTGGGGCAGCGATGTGAGCGTCCGTGAGCAGCCGACCACCGCCTCCACGCGCGTGGCCACGCTCCCCGGGCCCACGACCGTACGCGTCAAGTGCCAGGTCCACGGCCAGCTCGTCGACTACCAGGGCTACAGCAACGACGCCTGGTCCTACCTGCCCGACTACGGCGGCTACATCTCCAACATCTTCATCGACGTCGACGACGCCTGGCTCCCGGGAGTATCCACATGCTGACCTCTCACCCGCGGCACGAGGGCCCCGCCGCACGCCGCAGAACGCTTCCCGTCCGCACACTGAGCAGCGCCGCGTGCCTGCTCGCCCTCACCGCCGTGCTGGGAACCGCGCCCGCCGCGGAAGCCGCCACCGCACCCGCCGCGTCGTCCGCCGTGTCGTGGCACCCGGACCTGTCGCGGCCCGGCAGCGACGACGTCAATGTGCTGCACGACGGCAACACGCTGCGTGTGGACGACCGTTCCCTCAGCCCGGCGTCGCTGGAACGGCACCGCGGCTACGCGTCCGCCGTGCTGGACGTGCACCACCTCGACCGGCCGGTGGACCGGATCACCGCGGACGTCGACGCGGCCGTGCCGAGCGGGGCCGGCGTGGTGGTCGACGTGCGGGGCCGCACCGCCGACGGCACCTGGACGGAGTGGCGGGAAGTGACCTCCGACGCGCCGGCCCGACTGCCGCGGGCCGTCGACGACGTACAGGCCCGGCTGACCCTGTGGACGGGCGAGGCCGGCGCCACACCGACCGTACGCGGTCTGACCCTGTCGGCGGACAGCGCCGGCGCAGCGTCGTCGCAGCTCGCACAGCCCGCGGCCGCGGCCTTCTCGTCCCGTGTGTTCGCCACGCGCGAGGGTCTGGTCGGCGGGACCACCGCCAACGGCCATGCCATACGCAGCAACGACCACTTCGTGGCCCTCCCCTCGCGCCGCGCCCTGTCCCCCAACGGCAGCGGCCAGTACTCGGTGCAGGTGTGCGGCCCCGTCCGCTGCGAGACCGCGCCGGTGTGGGACGTGGGCCCCTGGAACACGCACGACGACTACTGGAACACGTCCGCGCAGCGCGAGCAGTGGAAGGATCTCGCGCGGGGCCTGCCCGAGGCCCAGGCCGCCTACCAGAACGGCTACAACGGGGGTCGCGACGAGTTCGGCCGGCAGGTCGCCAATCCGGCCGGCATCGATCTGGCCGACGGGACCTTCTACAACATCGGCCTCAACGACAACGGCTGGGTGACCGTCACCTACTTGTGGACCGACGGCGGCGGCGACACCAAGTCCTTCCCGACCTGGGGAACGGACGTCAGCATCCGGCAGCAGGCGACCACCGCCTCCACGCGCGTGGCCACGCTCCCCGGACCCACGACCGTACGCGTCAAGTGCCAGGTCCACGGCCAGCTCGTCAACTACCAGGGCTACAGCAACGACGCCTGGTCCTACCTGCCCGACTACGGCGGCTACATCTCCAACATCTTCATCGACGTCAGCGACGCCTGGCTCCCCGGCGTCCCGAACTGCTGACGACACCTCGCGCGGGGACAGCGGGTCAACCGGGGGCGGCCGACGTGTCAGGGGCCGCCCCCTCCAGCAGTGCCCGTCCCAACGGCGTCCGGTGGTGCAGCACCCGATTCCCCTCGCGGCGCGTCGAGACAAGTCCCGCCTCGCGCAGCACCGCCGCGTGCCGGCTCGCCGTCGACGGCGCGAGCCGAAGCGCCACGGCCACCTCGGTCGTCGTCATCGGCGTCTGAAGCAGATCGAGCAACTGGGCCCGGGAGGAACCGATCAGATGGGCCACCGACAGCGTCGCCGCTCCCGCGCGCAACCGGGGCAGCCAGCCGGGATCCGGGTGCAGCGGATGCACCAGCACCGGGGGCAGCGCCTCGTCCACCAGGGCCAGCGGTGTCCGCACACAGAAGAAGCTCGGGACGAACGTGAGCGCCCGGCCGCCGAGTTGGAGCGACCGGGCCTCCGGGTAGGGGGTGGTGAGCCGTGTTCCGTGCAGGTGCCACCCCGGTAACTCGGCATAACTCGCCAGCAGTCCCTCCGCACCGCCGCCCAGCGCCGCCTCGGCCCGTCGGGCACGATCATCGGCGACCCTCGCCCTGATCGCCGCCGCGTACGGGGCCACCGCCACGGCGTGATAGCGGCGCAGCGTGGTGCCGAGCCAGTGCAGGGCACCGACATCGCCGGTGGCCACCCAGCGCACACTGCGCGGCAGGGGGCCACGCAGATCCCGGCACATGCGCGTCAGTTCGGCGGCCAGCCTGCGTCTCGGTGTCGACAGCACGAGGTCGACGCTCTCCTCCACACCGGTGTCACCGCGGCCCGGAGTGAGGAAGTCGGGGAAGTATCCCGTCGGCGGGCACAACGGCATCAGCGCCCGGACGTCGTCGGCGAGTCCCGTGCGGTGCAGGGCTCCCCGCACCTCGCGCCGCCATGTGTCGTAGGCCAGCGACTCCTGCCTGTTCTGCAGGAGTTGCAGACTCAGTGCCGCCTCCCAGAGCGGATCCGCCCCGCGGGCGATCCGCACTCGGCCCAAGGCCCCGCCACCGAAGTCCACTTGAAGCACGGAGCTCGCACCCCCTCGGCGGTACCGCGGCGGTCGCGGGCCCCGCCGTCACTCTAGTGACCCGCCCTGCGGACCGGCCCGGAACTCGGCACCGGCCACGCGCACCGTCGGGACCGTCCTGGTCGGGAGCGCGGAGCCGGGGCCACGTACGGGACGGTGGCCAGGTGCCGGCCGCGACGTGACGATCGCGGGGTTCGTGTCCCGTGGCCGCTGCGGAGCGGATGCTCCCGCGGTCAGCGCCCGACGCGCTGCGTCCTGCTGACCCATTCGGCCAGCGTGAGCTCACCCGCGAGAGCCGTACGCTCCGGGCTGCGCCGACGCGGCGGCACGTGGACGGGCGAGTCGTCCTGACCGCCATGGGCGAGGACGTCGCGGAGCAGGGCCAGGTGGGGCGCTGCTGCTTCGGCCGCGTGGTCCTGGCGCCGGGCCTCGCAGGACGTGCGCTCGCCCAGTGCGCCCGCTCGCGGAGCGATGCCGTAGACGCGGGCCCCGGTCACGAACCCGGAGGGTCCGGAGGGGGACAGACGCCTGCTGGTGGGCGTGCCGCCGTGGTTCCTGTTCCTGCAGTGGGCCTGGTTCATGGTGAAACCTCCGTTCAGGGTTCCACCTTGGCTCATCGACCGTGCGCTCCGCGTCGTCCCCGCGCAGCGACTTCTCCCTACCGCTGCCGTAGTAGGCGTCCGGCCGGTCTACCACCGCGGCAGAAGTACGGGCACCTCGGCGGGCCCGCGGCCGCGGTCATGCATCGACCGGCGTCTGCCCCGGGCCGGGCACCGGACTGACCAGTCCGCACTGATAGGCGATCACCACGAGCTGGGCCCGGTCCCGGGCCGCCAGTTTCGTCATGGCCCGGTTGACATGGGTCTTGGCCGTCAGTGGGCTCACGAACAAGTGCTGGGCGATCTCCTCGTTGGAGAGGCCCTGCGCGACGAGTCTCGTGACATCGCTCTCGCGGGGGGTCAGGCACCCCAGCCGTTCGTGCACGGCTCCCGGAGAGGACTGCGGCTGCGCGAGAAACCGGGTGATCAGCGCTCGCGTCGCCGAGGGCGACAGCAGCGCCTCACCTGCCGCGACCGTGCGCACCGCGTCGAGGAGCTCCTCGGGGCTCGCCCCCTTGCCGAGAAAACCGCTCGCACCCGCGCGCAGCGCCTCCGCGACGTGCTCGTCCTCCTCGAACGTGGTCAGGACGAGCACCTTCACGCTGCCGAGGCCCTCCGACTCGCTGATGAGCCGGGTCGCCTCCAATCCGTCCATCTCGGGCATGCGGATGTCCATCAGGACGACGTCCGGGCGCTGCGCCACGGCCAGTTCCACTGCTTCGTGGCCGTTGGACGCCTCCCCCACGGTCTCCATGTCCTCCGTGGCGTCGAACAGCATCCTGAACGTACCCCGCAGCAGCGCTTGGTCATCGGCAAGCAGTACGCGAATCGTCATGGTCCTCTCTCCGGTCCCGTGCCTGGCCGGCCCGCAACGGAAGTTCCGCCGTCACGCTGAAGCCGCCCTCGGGGCGCGGGCCCGCGTGCAGCCTTCCGCCCACCGTGGCCGCCCGCTCGCGCATGCCGATCAGTCCGTGCCCCGTGCCCGCGTAGACCTGCGTGGGACCGGCGGCCCCGTCGTCCTCGATGGCGATGGTCAGCCGTTCACGGTGGTAGTGCAGGAAGAGCCTCGCACGGCCGGCCCCGGCGTGCTTGTGCACATTGGTCAGTGACTCCTGGACGATGCGGTAGGCGACCAGGTCGACAGCCGGCTCGAGCGGCTCGGCCGTCCCTGACCGGACCTGGCTCACCGCGAGCCCCGCACGTTCGAAGGACGCCAGCAGAGCCGGTACCTCCGCCAGTCCCGGCATAGGGCCGCGCGGCGCCACGGGATCGCCGGACAGCCGCAGCAGGCCCACCGTCACCCGCAGCTCGTCGAGCACGGAACGGCTGGTGTCCCGGATGTCCTCCAGGGCCCTCAGGATCTGTTCCGGCCGCTGCTCCACGAGGTGGACGGCGACGCCTGCCTGCGCGTTGATCAGGGCGATGTGGTGGGTGACGATGTCGTGCAGCTCGCGAGCGATGCGGACCCGTTCGGCCGCCACCCGCTGCCGGGCCTCCTGCTCACGGGTGCGCTCCGCGTGCTCCGCGCGCTCCTCGACCGCCGCGACATAGGCGCGGCGGGAGCGCACCCCGTCCCCGATGGCGGCGGGCAGGGCCGTCCAGGCCAGCATGGCCACCTTGTCCGGCTCGAGCCAGGCGCTGGAGGCGAACATCGTGTCGGTCCCCACCAGCACGGCGGCCGCCGCGGCGGCCGACAGCCAGGCACTGCGCCGGTCGGTCCGCACGGCCATGTTGTAGACGGACACCAGTACCGGGCTCACCACCAGGGGACTGTCCCGGAAACCCAGAATCTGGAAGAGCGCGCCGCAGGACACGGTGACGACCAGTACGCCGACCGGGTGACGTCGCCGCCACAGCAACGCCCCGCAGCCCACGGTCGCCAGGACGACGGCGGACCACCGTAAGGAGAACAGGCGCTGGTGCGGCTCGATGGACGCGGCCACCACGGAGAGCACGAGCAGCACGGCCACGGCCGCGACGTTCACCGCTCGGCCGCGGGCTCGTCCTCCCCGTCTCCAGCCGTTGATCACCGCCATGTGACAACGGTAGGGGCGCCGGACCGATCAGGCATCGGCACGCCCGCCCGCGTCCGGCGCCAGCCCCGCCGTCCGAAGCTGAAGGTAACGGCGCTCGGGCACACTGAGCGTGGCCGAGGCCGCCGCCTGATACGCGGCCCGGGCACCTTCGACGTCCCCGGCCCGTTCCAGGAGGTGCGCCCGGACGGCCTCCATCCGGTGTGTACCGGACAGGGTGCCCTCGGACTCCAGCTCGGCCAGTCGGTCCAGTCCCGCCCGCGGGCCGTGCACCATGGCCACGGCGACGACGCGGTTGAGCTCGACCACCGGGCCGGGCGCCAGGCGTGCCAGGAGGTCGTACAGCGCCAGGATCTGCGGCCAGTCGGTGTCCTCGGCGGTGGGTGCCTCGTCGTGGACCGCGGCGATGGCGGCCTGCAACTGGTACGGGCCGAGGGCGGTGGTGGTCAGAGCCTGGGACACGAGTGCGACGCCTTCGTCGATGGCCTCGTGGTTCCAGCGGCCGCGGTCCTGTTCCGTCAGCGGGACGAGTTCGCCGCCCGGTCCGGTACGGGCCGCCCGGCGGGCGTCGGTGAGCAGCATCAGCGCGAGCAGCCCGGTCACTTCGCCGTCCTTCGGCAGCAGTCGGTGCACGGTGCGCGTCAGCCGGATCGCCTCCGCGGAGAGCTCGGCGCGATGGAGCGACGTGCCGGAAGTGGCGGTGTGGCCCTCGTTGTAGATCAGGTAGAGGACCTGGAGCACGGCGCTCATACGGTGCGGCAGATCGGTGGGCTCCGGTAGCCGGAAGCGTCCGCCGGCGTCCTTGACGGTCTTCTTGGCACGGCTGATCCGCTGGCCCATGGTGGTTTCCGGGACCAGGAAGGCTCGGGCGATCTCCGACGTGGTCAGGCCGCCCACGGCACGCAGCGTCAGCGCGATCTGGGACGGTCTGCTCAGTGCCGGATGGCAGCACAGGAAGAGCAGGAGGAGGGTGTCGTCCTCGGACGCGACGCGGGATTCGTCGAAGGGCGGAGCATGGAGGTCGTCGCACGGTGTGAGCGCCGCCGCGGTCTCCTCCCGGCGCCGCCGCGCCTCCTCGCTGCGCAGCTGGTCGGTCAGCCGGCGCGACGCCACCCGGATCAGCCAGCCGCGCGGACTGTCCGGCACACCTTCCTCGGGCCACTGCTGGGCCGCCGCGAGCAGCGCCTCCTGTACGGCGTCCTCCGCCGCGTCGAAACGGCCGTACCGGCGCACGAGTGCGCCGAGGACCTGCGGCGCGTTGTCGCGCAGCAGGTCCTCCGTCGCGTCGGGCGAACTCACGCTCCAGTGGGCGCTTCCATGATCGGCCGGATCACCACGTCGCTCCGGGGGGCTCCCTCGGGTACGGGGCAGGCGTGCACGCGCTTGGCGATCTCGGTGACCCGCTCGACGTCGGCGCAGTCCAGTACCCAGTAGCCGGCGAGCACCTCCTTGGTCTCGCCGAACGGGCCGTCCGAGACGACCGGCGCCCCGTCGGCACCCGAGGTGATGACGACCGCCTGCCGGGGCTCCGACAGGCCCTGGCCGTCGACCATCTCGCCGGACTCGATGAGCTCCTTGTTGAGGGTCTCCATGTACTGGAACATCGCGCCCAGCTCCGCCTGCGTCCAGGCGGGGTGCCCCGGGGCGGCCTTGCCGTTCATGGACTCGTAGTCGGCCTGATTGCCGTAGATCATGACCAAGTACTTCATCGGACTCTCCTCATGCATCGGCGGGGCATCCCGGTGGGGGCGCCTCTCGCAGGAGACGTCGGAGCTCGTCCGGCGTTCTCGACACGTGTCCGCAGATTTTTTTCAGCGGCAACGCCCCGGCTCTCTCCTGGCTCCGCGGGCGCGCGCGAGGGCCTCGCGGGCCTGCACCGCGCCGTTTTGTGTGAAGCGGTAGAGGCGGCGACGCGGACGTCCGGCCGTCTCGAGCACGGCCGGGTCCGCCCAGCTGCTGTCCACCCAGCCGACTTGCTCCAGGCGGGCAAGGATCGGACAGATCGTGCCGGCCGGGAGTCCCACCAGCTCGCACATCTCCAGGCCGGACCGTTGCCCTGCCGGGTCCTTCAGCAGCGCCCGCAGCACCTGTTGGGTCCGAAGGGTCATGCGCGGCATACCCATGGTCGTACGCTACAGAGCCCGTACAGAGGCTGGCCAGGGGAAGCAGCGGCGCACCGCTGCCGCCCGGATGCCATCGTCGCCGTGGACGTGCCGGGCTTCTTGCGCCCGCGAGCGGGACGTCGACTACGCCTGGAGAGCGACGTCGTCCCGGAGTATGGAGTACATGACCATGTCCCGCCAGGCGCCGCCGCGGAAGCAGGCCCCGCGCAGGACCCCTTCGCGGCTGAAGCCGGCCGATTCCAGTGCCCGCTGCTCCGCGACGTTCGCGAGCTCCGTGCTCGCCTCGACCCGGTTGACCTGGGTGTGGGCGAACAGGTACTCGGCAAGCTCGCGTTGGGCGCGCTTGCCGAATCCCTTGCCCCGCTCGGCGGTCAGCAGCGCTATGCCGATGTTCCAGCACGTCGAGCCCGGGCCTTGCACGACCTGGCGCCACTGCACCTCACCGACGAAGCGGTCGTCGCCCGCGACGATGGCGAGACGCCCGCCTCCCGCGGTGATGAAACCCTGCTCGGCCCACATCCGGCGCAGCTGGCCGGTGTTGCGATAGCCGAAGAACCCCAGCTCCCCTGCCTCCGAAGGGTCCTCGTAGAGACGCTCCAGCAGGGCGAGGTCACGTTCGGCAACGGGTCGGAGATACACGGGTTCGGCCATGGCGCCAGACTAGCCAGCGGTCTGCACTGCTCCGCAGGGGCCCCGTCCACGACCGGGGCCGCCACGGCGCCGGGGGCACGTCGAGCTGCGATCGCACCAGCATCGCCGGCCAGACACCCACGACCGCGATCATCCGGCCATCGGCTCCACCAGGAGGACGACCCGATCGGCCTCGACATCGAAGCCGAGCACCGGATTTCCGTGGTCACCTTCCGGATCCATCAGGACCGGCTTGCCCAGGCGTTGCCCGATCTCGCGCAAGAAGCCGCAGAACACGTCGAGTCGCTCCTGGCCCTGCAACTCCCGCAGGTCGACGTCGAAGTCGATGACCCCGTCGTCGAGGAAACAGAAGACCGCCAGGACTTCGGCCGTCGGCCAGACCCGCAGTATCGGGCACTCGGCGTCCGGCGGTCGGGACAGCACGGTCTCCGCGCGAGGTACTGGCAGCACTGTGTCCCCTTCGGAGTACCGGCACTTCCACCCCCTCGCCTCGACGAGGTCGAGCACCGTCTGCCAGTCCTCCACCGAACAATCCGGGACACGCACGTCCGGCAGCGACCCCATCAGATCCGGGTCGAAAAGACGGCCCACGTCGTCCCACAGAAGATCAGCCACACCGCAATGGTGTCCGGCTTCCCGATCCGACGCAGCCCACCGTGGGCCCATCTCAGATATACGTCGTAACGGTGCGGCGTCCACCCGCCGGCACTCCACAGCCACGTGGCGAGCCGTGCGGGTTCCTCCAGGCCTGCTTCCTTCCCCACCCGCGTCGCGTATGCCCTCAGGACGCGGGCAATGCGCTGGTCGAGGATGAGCGGAGAAGGACCCGGCAGCTCCGACCGCCGCCCTGCCCCGTGAGCCGGCGGCCCCGGGCGCTATCCCCGGTCTCCGGGCACCGCCGCGACGTGTCCGGCCTCCGTCGAGGTTTCCGCAGCGGACGTGGTGACCACCTTGGAGCGTCGGCCGTCCCGGTCCATGAGGCCTCCGGTGAAGGCGAGACCGAGGCCGGCCACGGCCAGTGCCGCGCCGACCAGGTTGGGCGAGGCCCAGCCCCAGCCGGCCGAGATGGCCAGACCGCCGAGCCAGGCGCCGCCCGCGTTGGCCAGGTTGAAGGCGGAGTGGTTGGAGGCCGCCGCCATCGTCGGAGCGTTCTTCGCCTTGGCCATCAGCAGCATCTGGACGGGCGTGGTGATGAGGGCACCCATCGCACCGATGAAGGTGATCGTCACCAGAGCCGGAACCGTGCTGTGCACGGTGAAGTAGAAGGCCACCAGCCCCGCGGCGAGCAGCGCCAGCCCCGCGTACAGCGTCGGTCGCAGGGCACGGTCCGTGAGGGGGCCCGCGACCAGCGTGCCAAGCGTCATGCCGACGCCGTAGAGGGCGAGGACCAGGGTGGTCGAGGAGTCGGAGATGCCCGTCAGGTGCGTCAGCATGGGCACCAGGTAGCTGTAGACGGCGAAGAATCCGCCGAAGCCGACGACGGCCGTGCCCAGGCCGATCGCGACCTGCCTGTTGTTCATCGCCCGCAGCTCGTGCTTGATCCCGGACTGCCGGCCGCGAGGCTGGTGCGGAACGAAGACGGCCAGCGCGGCGAGAGCGACGAGGCCGATGACGGCGACCGCGTAGTAGGCGGACCGCCAGCCCAGCTGCTGTCCGAGGGCGGTGCCGGCCGGGACGCCGACGATGTTCGCGATGGTGAGTCCGAGGAACATCTTCGACACGGCTCGCGCGGCCCGTTCGGGGGCGACCAGCCGGGAGGCGACCACGGCGCCCACTCCGAACAGCGCTCCGTGCGGCAGACCTGCGAGGAAACGTGCGGCGAACAGCAGACCGAAGTTGGGAGCGAGCGCGGACGCGGTGTTGCCGATGACGAACAACCCGGACAAAAGGAGCAGAAGTCGCTTGTGGGGTATGCGCGCACCGATGCCCGTCAGCACGGGGGCGCCGACGACGACGCCGAGGGCGTAGGCCGAGACGAGATTGCCGGCGTGCGGCACGGACACACCGATCCCGTCGGCGATCTGGGGCAACAGCCCCATCGTGGCGAACTCGGTCGTGCCGATGCCGAACGCGACAACGGCCAGGGCGAGCAGGGCCAGTGGCATGGTGCGGTAGAGCCTTTCGAAGACAGCGGTCCAGGAGTGAGGAAGCCGGGGGACGGCGAGATCGTCTCCGGTCTTCCGCGGCCAGTCGCGCTGAGCTCCATTGCCCGGCGCGCCCTCAGAACAGGGCAAGCCCAGGACAATTACAGCAGCCAAAAGATGCCGCGCATTCCAAGATCGAGCCCCAGGGTTTCGTGACCTGCGTCATGCTTCGTCGGACCGCTCTCGTCGAGCCCGCTCGCACCGCGGCCACCGCGGCCGGAGCGGCGGGGCCCGCATCGGTGCGGCTACGGCCTCCCGCGCAGGGCGACAGAGCGAAACACCGCGGTGTGCCAGTCCGGCCGGCGTATGCCCCCGTTGTCGGCCCTCCCCCTTCAAGCGGTGGCGGACGCCCCGCGGACCGGACACCGTCCGGGCCCGTCGACCTTCGGTGGGGCTGCGGATCACCCCGTCCGTGCGGGGGACGCGGGCCCGGTCCCGCAACACGTCGAAGGCGTTTACCCCCGCGGCCCCGTGGAAGAGTCCAGTGCCACGTACGGTCAAGCGATCGGCCGACCCTGCCATGACGCGTGCTGCACCTCACCCGGGTGGAGCCGGCCTCTTCGACGCCCTCGCCGGAACAGGAGCACGCCATGCGCCTCTACGCCCAGACACCAGCGCGTCGAATCCGTCAGGTGCTCGCGGACCTGATCGCCGTGGCGCTGATCGCGCTCGCGGTGAAGTTCGCCCTGGTCGTCCGCGACGCGATCATGTTGCTGGCCGAGCCGGGGCGGAAGGCGGAGAGCGCGGGCGACAGCCTTGCCTCCGGTCTCGGTGACGCCGGCGACGCGGCCTCGAAGGTGCCACTCGTCGGAGATTCCCTGAAGAAGCCGCTCGAGTCCGCCGCGGGCGCCGGCACCCATCTCTCCGACGCCGGACAGTCGCTGCAGGACACCGTGGGCCACGTGGCCAACCTGACCGCACTCGCCCTGATCGTCCTCCCCGTGGCCTTCGTCCTGGTGCTGTGGCTTCCCCCGCGGCTGCTCTGGATCCGGCGGAGCGCCACCACGCGGCGCCTCCTCGACGCCCCAGGAGGCGTCGACCTGCTCGCCCTGCGGGCGCTCACCGGACCGCTGCGCAGTCTCAAGGCGGTTCCCTCCCCGCCCGGCGGCCTCGCCGACGCCTGGCGTCGCGGGAACGAGCAGGCCATCGCCGATCTGTCCGAGGTCACCCTCAGGCGGGCGGGTCTGCGTCCCTGACCGGTCCGAAGTGGGCTTGCGCCACTGTCCGGCCGCCCTTCACCGGCGAGACCGTCGCCGGCCCTCTCCCCCTGCGCGCTCTCGTCGCCCAGGACGTCGCACCGACACCTGACACCTGGTGAATGCCGAGCGCCCCGAGCCAGTCCCCCGCACCCGATCCGAACGGGCAGAGAATGTCGGGTCCGACAGCACGCGCGCCGCCTAGCGTGGTGATCACCGAAGAGGAAGGAGACCGGGCGTGCTGGATCGGCTCAACCAGGCGATGGAGCACATCGAGGACCGTCTCGACCAGTCCATCGACGTGGCCGTGTTGGCGCACATCGCCGTCACCTCCGAGTATCACCTGCGTCGGATGTTCTCCGCGCTCGCGGGCATGCCCCTGTCCGAGTACATCCGGCGGCGTCGGCTCACTGTCGCGGGCGCCGAGGTGCTCGCCGGGAACCGGACGCTGCTGGAGATCGCGGTGCGGTACGGCTACGGCTCGGGCGAGGCGTTCGCGCGGGCGTTCCGCGCCGTGCACGGTGTCGGCCCCGGCGAGGCCCGGCGCACCGGTTGCGCGCTCGTCTCGCAGCCCCGGCTCACCTTCCGTCTCACCGTCGAGGGGAGCAGCAGCATGCGTTATCGCGTCGTGGACAGGCCGGACTTCACCGTCGTCGGTCTGAAGGCCCGGGTGCCACTGGTGCACGTGGGGCCGAACCAGGCCATCATCGACTTCGTCCGCGGGATCGAACCGCAGTCCCGGGAACTCCTGGAGAAGCTGTCGGACCAGGAGCCGCACGGCATCGTCGCGGTCTGCGACGACCTGGACCCGAGTCGCGCCGAAGGCACCGAACTCGACTACTACCAGGGGGTGATCACGTCGTCGGCCGCACCGGACGGCATGAGTGTCCTGCCGGTCGGGGCCGGCACATGGGCCGTCTTCACCACCTCGGGGCCGGCGCCGCAGGCCATTCAGGAGCTGTGGCGGGACGTGTTCACGGAGTGGTTCCCGTCCAACCCGTACCGCAGCCGCCCCGGCCCTGAGATCCTCCGCACCCGCCTGTCTCCGGGCGGCACCGAGGCCGATGCCGAGCTGTGGCTTCCGGTGGAGCGGGAGCGGGGCTGATCAGAGCGTCGGCCGCGGCGGGTCCGGGGTCTGTGCGCTTCGGCCGGCCCGGTCGACCGGACACCTCAGTCGACCGGACACGTCGACCGGAGCGCACGACCGCGAGGGGGTCTCGGCATCGCTCGACGGTCGCCCGGCCCGCCGCGTGCGTCACTGGGTGGTGAGCATCCCTCGGCGCAGTTTGGTGAGCGTGCGGGACAGCAGCCGGGAGACATGCATCTGGGAGACGCCGAGGTGCTCGCCGATCTGGGCCTGGGTGAGTTCGTCGACGAACCGCATGTGAATGATGCGGCGTTCCCGCTCGTCGAGTTCGCCGATCAGAGGGGCCAGGGCGTGGAAGTCCTCGACGAGTTCGAGGGCGTTGTCCTCGGTGCCGATGAAGTCGGCCAGTGCGGTCTCGCCGTCCTGACTCGTGCCGATGGCGGCGTCGAGGGAGGAGGAGTTGTAGCCGTTGGAGGCGAGGCGGGCCTCGTTGACCTCTTCCTCGCTCAGGCACATCAGCTGGGACAGTTCCTTGACGGTCGGGGTACGGCCCAGTCGGCTGCGCAGTTCCTCGGTGGCCTTGGCGAGCTGGACCCTGGCCTCCTGCAGACGGCGGGGCACGTGCACGGCCCAGGAGGTGTCGCGGAAGAACCGCTTGATCTCACCGACGATGTAGGGCACGGCGAAGGAGGTGAACTCGACCTCGCGGGTGAGCTCGAACCGGTCGATGGCCTTGATCAGTCCGATGGTGCCGACCTGGACGATGTCCTCCATCTCCTCCGGGCCGCGGCTGCGGAAACGGGCCGCGGCGTAGCGGACCAGGGAGATGTTCATCTCGATCAGCGTGTTGCGTGCGTACTGGTGCTCCGGAGTGCCCTCTTCGAGCGTGGCGAGCCGGTCGAAGAACTGCCGAGACATGTCCCGGGCGTCGCGAGGCGCGACCTGCGACGGGTCGGCGATCTCCGGCAGCCCGGCCGTCCGTGCGTCCACCGTCTTCGTCACCGTCATCTCAAGCCCTCCCACTGCGTCGTGCCCCGCAATGACGGCCGATAGCAGCCGACGAAGGAGCGCGTACCCCCATCGACGGCCCGCATGCCCCGGACCTCTGAGCCGGCCGGTTCGTCCCACCCGTACGGCGGCCCGGTCGCTCCGCCCCCGCGCGACCCACCGGGTGCGCCTGTCCCACGGTCCGCGGGACAGGCACTTAAATACAGAAGCATGACTACTGAGCCGCAGCGCTTCACCGTCCTGCTGGTCCCCGAGTACATCGAGGGCGCGGACCGTGTTTCCGCGGAGGACGCAGCCGTGCGATCGGCCGTCGTCGAAGCGACCGGCGAGATGGGTGAGACGGGCTACCCCCGCTACGCGGGAGAAGGGATCGTGGCCGACATCGATCCCCGTACGCGCACGGTCGAGGCGGTGCTCGTCGACGGTGCGGAACTGGACTACGGGCTCAACGCCGCGGTTGCTCCGTAGTCGCTCGTGCCCTCCCGAGGCCGCCCGGGCCAGCAGTGCACAGGGCAGGGGCAAGCGGTCCGGCCCGCCCTCGGACCGGACCACCCACCCTGTGCTGTCCCTCGCTAGGCCGACCGGCCCTCGGGGTGGAAGTTGATGCGTTCACGGACGACGGGGAATCCGGCCTTGGCGAAGTTCGCGGCCATGGGGAAGTTGCCGTGGTCCGTCGCTCCGCTGACCACCTCCGCGCCCTCTTTCACGAGGAAGTGGGTGCACTCCGCGAGGAGGTCGTACGCGTAGCCGTGACCGCGGTGTTCAGGGACCACTCCGATGAAGCCGATGGTCGGACCGGAGGGGTTGTGGGCCGGGATGTGGATGCCGGCCAGGTCGCCCTCCGGCGTGCGCGCGACCTGCCACCACTCCCGCGGGGAGGGGCACCAGTGGAAGAAGTCGATTTCCTCCTGCGCGGCCCGGTCGATGCCGCCCTCCTCGATGGCCCGGAGCGCGTGGGCGTCCAGGGTGACGGAGTGGATGCGGCGCAACGCGTCGAAGAACACGGTGTCGTCGGGTTCGGCGCTGAAGCGCAGACGTCCGGGCCGCTCGGGCAGTCCTTGCTCCGGGGTCCAGCGGTACAGGAAGCGCTCCACCAGGAGTTCGTACCCGACGGCTCGTGCGGCGGCGAAGCGTGCCTCGCCGGCGGCGCGCAGGTCGGGCTCGTCCCGCCAGCCGCCAGGCAGGTTGATCTCGAGTTCGACCTGCCAGGGTGCGGAGCGCAGGAGTTCGGCCCCTGCCTCCTCCTCGCCCTCCGCCACGTCGAACCAGTTGATGTTGACGGGCTCCGCGTCGTCGGGGCCGCCCCACCACGCGCCGCGTGCGACGACCTCGCCGTCGCGCAGGGCGACACGCTTCCAGTCGGGGCGGAACCGGGTACGCCGGTGGCCTTCACGGGCGCCCAGCGGGTCGGGGAGTGCGTCGAAGAGATGGGCGTCGCTCGCGGAGAGCGCGCGGATGACCAGATCGGTCATGGAAATTCCTCCGGGATACAGGCTGTTGGAGCGCTCCCGGTCAGAACTGACGAACCACGCCGGGACAGCGGAAAGGGGAGCGCTGGAAAGGTGTGAACCGCACGGCACTCGCCTCCTTCCGTCCGTCTATGGGCGTGCGGCCACACAGTACGTGATCTTCCGTGGCCCGTCCACGGATTTCCGCGGCCCTCAAAAGGGGGAGTTCGCCGGATCACCGCGAGGTCTGCCGAGATCACGAACTACGGCTGGGGCACGGGGCGCCCCCGGAGAGGGAACGAGGCCCGTGGCTGCCATCGCACTCCGTCGTAGACCATGAGATCGACCGCGGATACGGAGGCGGTGACCGGCAATCGGCTGCGAAGGTCGGTCTCGACCTCCCCGAGGACGGTGGTGTCCTGCCCCTGGGCGACGGTCAGGTGGGGAACCACGTCGTCGAACTGCCCGCCGAACGGCGGAGACTCGGGCCAGCGATCCGCGATCGCCTCGGTGAGCCGGCGGAACGGTGCTTCAGGTTCGGGTGCGAGGTACAGGACCCCCGGGAACCCTCCGCATCGCTCGAACCGGGCCTCGAACGGCCGCTGCCGCCCGATCACTTCACCCAGGGCAGTGTGGGTCTCACGGTCGATGCGCCGCTCGTCGAGAAACGGGAAGAGCACGGTGACATGGGCCGGGACACCCACGCGCGCGGAAGGGTCCAGTCGTTCACGCCACGCTCGCACAGCGGGATCCGCCTCCGGGATCCTCACGATCAGTCCCGTCTGCCCCGCCTGCAACGCGCCCGGTCCGTCGTCCGCCATCGCACATGTGTATCACCAGGTCGTGGAGGACGGCGATCGAACAGCGCCATGAGCGGCAGCACGGGATGCCCGCTGCCTCACCGTCCTCGTCGGACCGACGTAAGCTCTCGCATCCCATCGCCTGTCCGACCGGGCCGACTTGCGGGAGATGATCGATCCCATGGGGACGGTAGCGGCACTGTGGCGGTATCCGGTGAAGTCCATGCTCGGCGAGGCTCTGGCCTCCGTGGCGGTGACGCGTACGGGGCTGACCGGAGACCGGACGCACGCCGTTCTCGACGGGAGGGGCGCCGTCGGGAGCGTCAAGCATCCGCGCAAGTGGGGGCAACTCCTGGGCTGCCGGAGCCGGTCGGCGGGTGACGGCACTGTCGAGGTCGCCCTTCCCGACGGGACCTCGCACATGGTCGGGGACCCCGAACTCGATGCCCGGCTGTCCGAGCTGCTGGTCCGTCAGGTCTTCCTCGCGGACAGCGCGCCGGCTCGGAGCACGCTGGAGCGCGCCGTGCCCGAGTACGAAGGCGGTGTCCCTGACGCGGTGCGGGCGACGGCGTCCGTGGACGCGACCGGGGAGACCATCACGGTCGGCACGCCGGCATCGGGCACGTTCTTCGACTTCGGCAAGGTCCATCTGGTCACGTCGTCCTCCCTCGCGGGACTCCGAAAGGCATGTCCCGCCGGGGATTTCGACCCGCGACGCTTCCGGCCGAACCTGATCGCGGACACCGGTGGCGAACCGGCCTTCGTGGAGGACACCTGGCAGGGCTGTCGACTTCGCGTCGGCGAGGCGCTGTTTCGCGTACAGGTGCCCACACCCCGCTGTGTGGTGCCCGCACTTCGCCACGACGAGCTCGACGCCGACCCCGGCATCATGCGGGCGATCGCCCGCGAACACCGCGTACCTGTCTTCGACCTGGGCCGACTGGCGTGTCTAGGGGTGTATCTGGACGTCCTGGAACCCGGCACGGTCCGGCTGGGCGATCCGATCGCACGAGAGGACGAGGCCTGAGCCGGCCACCGTCCGCCGTCGGCTCCCGTCGCACCGGTCGTCGACCCGTCACATCGCCTTCGACCGGACGGAAGGACCCGGACGGTCGGTCGTCGTACGACCCGAAGGAGCCGTCCACGCCTCGTCGACCAGCCGGACAGCGGCCAGGAGCGCAGAGATCTGGGCTCGGGCGTGCACCGCCGCCGCGTGGTAGGTACCGATCCCGTCCACCGGGCCGACCTCCGTGGACCTTCCGTCCCCTGTCATGCCGTGCACTGCACCACCATCCCGCGCCACTTCACAGATTGCCCTCAGCATGCCGCTCACCGGGCCGGAGACGCGGATCTCGGACCCGTGTGTCGGCCTGCTCTTCTCACCCTGCGCCGAGCAGTCGTTCCTGCCGGTCGTCGCGACCGGAAGTGGTCAGGACTGCGAACTCGCCCTGCGCCGGCACGTCGCGGGGCTCCTGCCGCGTCGGACGGGTTGCGGGAGGGGCGCGAAAAGGGTTGGCCGAGCCGACGAGCGAGCTGATAGCTTCCGGTCGACTGTGACCCCGCCCGAGGAGGTGAGACCCATGACCGCTGGATCCGTATGGGTGCTCCCCCTCGCCGTCACGGTCGGGCGATCGACATAGGTGTCGCCCGGGAGTGCCCTGTCAACGAAGGCACTTCCGAAAGGCAACACCCCATGCATTCTGTGCACTTCACCGCGGAGAAGACATCGAACGGTGTCGTCGAACGCGACTTCACCGTGGACGGTGTCCCCGGCGTGCTCTGGTCGCCCGCGTCCGGCCCCGAGCGTGCGCCCCTGGTGCTGATGGGCCACGGCGGCGGCACGCACAAGAGGTGGCCGGCCATGACGGGCCGTGCGCACCTCCTCGTGACCGGTTGCGGCTTCCACGTCGCCTGCATCGACGCGCCCGGTCACGGCGACCGGCCGCGCACGGCGTACGACGAGCAGGAGATCGCCGCCCTGTACCGGGCGAGGGAGGCGGGCGAGCCGGAGGGCCCCATCGTCGTCCGCTACAACGCCCGACTGGCAGAGCGTGCCGTGCCCGAGTGGCAGACGACCCTCGACGCCCTCCAGGAACTTCCCGAGATCGGCACCGATGGGCCGGTCGGCTACTTCGGGCTGAACATGGGCACCGCGATCGGGGTGCCGCTGACCGCGATCGAGCCAAGGATCACCGCGGCGGTCTTCGGTCTCCACTGGCCCGATGCCCTGGCCGAGCCGGCGAAACAGATCACTGTCCCGATCGAATTCATGCTCCAGTGGGACGACGAGCACATCCCGCGAGCGTCCGGTCTGGCGCTGTTCGACGCCTTCGCCTCGACGGAGAAGACGTTGCACGCCAACGCGGGCCGACACAAGGAGCTGCCTCGGTTCGAGTCCGACAGCGCGGTCCGGTTCTTCGCCCGGCATTTCGGTCGGGCGGGCACCTCACCGGCCTGACCTGAGCGGTATCGGCGTCCGGCCGGCGAGCCGGGCGCCGATACCGCGTGCCCGGGTTGAAGCCGCACATTCGGACGGCGCATCGCGGGTGGCCTCACTTCGTCGTCGGCGCCCCGCGTGACGGCTGACCTTTCGGTGCGCGCAGCAGGCGTAGCCCGGCCAGGCTCTGAAGTGTCATCGCGGCGGCGGCCGAGGCGGTGACGGCGAAGCCGCCGCGGGCCCCGAGTGAGTCGATCGCCCAGCCGGAGACCGCCGCCGCGGCGGCCGAGCCCGCCGCGCTCGCCGAGCCGAGCCAGGCGAACGCCTGGGTCAGGACGGCCCGGTGGACGGTCGACTCGGTGAGCACGGGGAAGAGCACCAGAAGGGGCGGGATCGTGGCGCCGGTCAGGACCACGACCAGTCCGAGCCCGAGCGGTGAACCGACCGTGAGCAACAGCAACGTGCCGAGCGTCAACGCAGCGGTCACCGCCAGTAGTTGTACGGGAGGTGTGGCACTCCATCGGCGCAACCCGTACAACCATCCGGCCAGCAGACCGCTGCAACTGGAGACGGCGAAGATCGGGGCCGCGGCTCCCGGTGTGCCGTGCTCCACCACGAAGGCCGTCACCGACACCTGCAGGGCACCGAAGAAGACGCCGATCGCGAGATTGAGGCCCATCAGTACGACGACGGGGCCGCGCAGCAATGACCGTTCCTCACGCGCGTGCGCCGCGCCGCCGCGCACCGGCTGGGGCGCGCTGCCGCGCTGCGCCGCGAGGATCAGGCCGCCGGCCACCGACAAGGAGGCGGCCGACACCGTGCCGACCACGGCGTGTCCGGCCGCGGCAAGGGCGCTGACCAGCATCGGGCCCACGAGGTACGCCACCGCGTTGCTGACGGACTCCAGCGCGAATGCGGTGGGCAGTTCGTCCGCCCGGCCGTCGCGCAGCAGGGCCGCCCAGCGTGTCGCGGACATCGCGCCGAGCTGGGGAACGCCGGCTCCGACCAGCGCACCGCCCGGCACCAGCAAGGGGGCGGGGGCATCGGAGGTGACCAGGGACACGAGGACGGCCACTGCCAGGGCGTGGGCGAGCAGTGCGGGCGGCAGGACCCGGGTCTGCCCGAACCGGTCGGCGAGCCGGGCGACTTGGGGCGCTCCGAGCGCCTCGGCCACCGCGAACCCGCCGCCGACCAGGCCGGCCTCGGCGAAGGCGCCGGTGCGGCTGTGCACGAGCCAGACGAGGCTGAGGCTGGTCATCGCGACGCCGACACGTCCGAGCGATGCGGGAAGGAAGAAGGCTGCGGCGCCAGGGGTGCGCAGCAGGGAACGGTAGTTCGCCGTGGGCACGGCGAGTCCCTTTCGCTGCCCGGCGGGACGGCCCACCGGGGTCGTCGGTGCCCGAATGAACCGACCCGTGGTCGCCGCCTGGACCCGTCCGGTGGTGGCGCGGAGAGGGGGCACGCGCCCCGCACCGACTCCATCACCGAGCAGAAGTCTTGGTGAGTGTGTGGTGGGGCCCAGTCTCCTCGCCGGTGACGGTGGTGTCCATCACGATGGTCCCGGCGCCCTACGGCTCCGCCCTGTCGCCGACACCGCCACCGCGAGCGCGGGCAGGGACACCTCGTCCGCTTGCGCCGCCGTGGCCGCGTCCTCAGCACGAGCGACAGGGCGCCCAAGGATTCCGTCCGCCGGGGCGTGCGGGACCAGTGGTCAAAGGAGGGGCGTGGTTCCCTCCGGTCGCGGTACGGTCCCGCCATGTCCCGATCAGCCGAGACCGGCGCCTCCCCGTCCCCCGTCACCGCGGACGACCTCGACTTCGCCGTACGGCTCGCCGTGGCGGTCCTTCGCCGGGCGCCGGCGACCGCGTGGGAAGGCAAGGCCGGTTCGCTGGAGTGGGACTGCTGGGAAACGGTCGAGCACCTCAGCGACGACCTCTTCGCCTACGCCGCACAACTGGGGCTCAGGACACCGCCCTTGGACCGTGAGGTTCCCTTCGTGTGGGAGAGCCGACGGCCCGGCGGTCCGGCGAACGCCATCCACGCGGACCGGAACGCCGGGCCCGACGGTCTGTTGCAGGTCCTGGAGGCGAGCGGCGCGCTGTTGATCGCCATGGCCCGGACAGCGCCTCCGCAGACCCGTGCCCACCATGTCTTCGGCGTATCGGACCCGGAGGGCTTCGCCGCCATGGGCATCGTGGAGACCCTGGTCCACACGCACGACCTGGCACAGGGGCTCGGGCTCGCATGGAACCCGCCTGCCGAGTTGTGCTCGCGGGTACTGGCCCGGCTGTTTCCCGACGCACCGTCGTCCACGGACCCGTGGCCCACCCTGTTGTGGGCCACCGGACGTGCCGAACTGCCCGGGCGTCCGCGCCTGACCGCTTGGCGATGGGATGGCACGGTCCGCTCGTAGGGAGCCTTGCCGTCTCCGGTCGCCCAGGGCGCGGAGCCGTATGACCGGACCGACCCGGGCCGGACGCAGCGAGCCGGGGTCAGCTCAAAGCGCCGGTCCGTGCCTGCTGCCAGAGGTCGACGCCGCCCTCGACCGTCGCCTGCTTGTCGATCTCCGCGAGTTCGTCGGCGGTGAAGGACAGGTTGGTGAGGGCCGCGATGTTCTGCTCCAGCTGCTCGGTGCGGGAGGCACCGATGACGAGGGAGGTGACGCGCTCGTCGCGCAGGGCCCACGCGAGTGCCATCTGAGCGAGGGTCTGGCCACGGCGGGCGGCCATGTCGTTCAGGGCGCGCAGTCGCTGGAGGGTGTCGTCGTTGAGCCAGCCGGTGTCGAAGGACTTGTCCTGGGCCGCGCGGGAGTCCTCGGGGATGCCGTCGAGGTAGCGGCCGGTGAGCAGGCCCTGAGCCAGGGCGGTGAAGCCGATGACGCCGAATCCCTCGTCGGCGGCGGCATCGAGGAGCCCGTCGGTCTCGATCCACCGGTTGAGCATGCTGTACGACGGCTGGTGGATGAGCAGGGGGGTGCCGAGGTCGCGGAGGATGGCCGCGGCCTGCCGGGTGCGCTCGGCGTCGTAGGAGGAGATGCCGACGTACAGCGCCTTGCCCTGTCGTACCGCGGTGTCCAGAGCCGTCATGGTCTCCTCCAGCGGGGTGGAGGCGTCCAGGCGGTGGGAGTAGAAGATGTCGACGTAGTCGAGGCCCATCCGCTCGAGGGACTGGTCGAGCGAGGCGAGCACGTATTTGCGCGATCCGCCGCCCTGGCCGTACGGGCCGGGCCACATGTCCCATCCGGCCTTGGTGGAGACGATCAGCTCGTCCCGATAGGGGGCGAGGTCCTGTCGCATGAGCTTGCCGAAGTTGAGCTCCGCGGCTCCGTAGGGCGGGCCGTAGTTGTTCGCGAGGTCGTGGTGGGTGATGCCGAGGTCGAAGGCGCGCAGGGCGATCTGCCGCTGGGTCTCGAACGGCTTGTCGTCACCGAAGTTGTGCCAGTACCCCAGCGACAGGACGGGAAGGTCCAGTCCGGAACGGCCCGTGCGCCGGTAGAGCATGGTGCCGTCGTAGCGGTCGGGGGCCGCGACGTAGTTCATGAGGTTCTCCGTGATGAGGTCGTTGCGGGGATGTGCCCCGGTGGGGATCGCTTCATCAACGGTGCGTGCAGCGGCCCGGGAAGTCCAACAGAGAGTACTTGTGGGATTGAGCGCTCCTGCTTCTCAATGACGACTGCTCGGGGCCGTGGCCACTGCAGCACGTCTCCTCGGGGTCACTCTGAGCTTCGAGCGGCCGGGCGCCCCGCGACCCGCGATCCTCGACCGCATCCACGGCGGCGAACTCGACGCCGGGCTGCTCGCCCGCCGGTCTTCTCGGGCGGACGGACGGGGACCGGAACCGAGGCTCGATCGGTCAGGGCCGGAGTCGGACGGACATCTCCACGGCCACGTCGTCGCCCGCCGAGAGACCACCTGGCTTGCGCACGGCGGCCTTGAGCGGCAGCAGGTAGCCGTCGCCCTTCGGGAACAGGGACGTCTGGAAGGCGACCTCGCCGATCCGGGCCTCGACCGGGATCACGCCCCAGCCGTACGTGGCCATCGCGGCCACCTCGCGGAGGTCGGCGGACTCGTCGTCGGGCACGGGAACGAAATAGTACGGCGACGGCCCACGCCACTCGATCACTCGGCCGGAAAAGGCGAACTCCATGAGGCCAAGTCTGCTTCCCCAAGGACGTCCAGGTCACGCGATCAGTGCCGAAGGGCCATGTCGCGGCCGACTTTCCCGCAACTTTGTCCATCCGTCGACTCGTCGACTTCCCGGTGCACCTCAGTGCTTGACCATCGCGCAGGTGAGCGAGGCCTTGCCCTTGTCCGTCTTCACGACGAACTTGCTGCCGCTGAGACCGTCGACGTCGAACCGCCCGGACTTGTCCGTGGGTACGGTGCCCGTGGCGGATCCCGAGTAGGTCACCTTCGTGCCGCCGGGGAACCCCACGCCCCACAGGTGGTACTTGCCGTTCGACTCCTTCTCGACATGGCACGTCGCGGCTGACGGGGTGTCGGGTACCGCTGGGGCCGAGGCGTGTGCGGCGAACGCGGGCCCCAGCGCGAGCGCGGGGGCGACGAAGAGCATGAGTGCTGCGGTACGACGAGTCCGGTTCATCATTCAACCTGCCTTGGACGCTGCTGATGCGGCCACTCGGCCGTGACGACTTCCCCGCCCGCGGCAGTGGCCGTCCAGAAGGCCGAGGGAGGGGGCCGGCGAGGTCGCGGGAGGGGCGAGCGCCTCGCTCCGTCACACCTGCGCAACCCCACATGCACAGTGCGTCCCGTTCATGTCCCGGAGCCTGTCGTGGGGTTTGACACCTTTGGCATCGTATCGTCCGGCTTGCCACGGGGCATCTCACAGGTGGGAGGACGGGCGAACCCCTCCGCGGGACCCTCCCGGGCGTCGCGCACGTGACCCTCGGCCACCACGAACCCGCTGTCGGTGGCCGGGCGTACGGTCGGCGTATGGCACTTTCACGGGATGAACGGGAAGCCTTTCTGGCCGAGCCCCACGTAGCCGCGTTGGGCGTCGCGTCCGACGACGACCACGGGCCGCTGGTCGTGCCGATCTGGTACGCCTATGAGCCGGGCGGTCAGCCGTGGATCCTGACCGGCGCGGACTCCCGGAAGATGAGACTGATCACAGCGGCCGGCCGCTTCAGCCTGCTGGTCCAGCGCACCGAGCCGACACCTCGGTACGTCTCGGTCGAAGGGCCGGTCGTCGCAGTGTCCGAAGCGAGCAGCGCCCTCCATCGTGACCTGGCGGCCCGCTATCTCTCGGGGGAGGCACTCGACCGGTACTGGGCATGGGCCGAGACAGAACTCGCCGATCATGTCGTGGTCCGCATGCGGCCGGAGCGCTGGTTCACCGCCGATCTGGGTGCGGTCTGACACGCGGAGACCGCCCGCTGTGCCCGCTGCGTCTCGCGCCCGATGAAGGCGTCGAAGCAGCGCGCCGCGAGTTCCTCACGCTCGCGCCGGTCGACCTCGAAGCGGGGCCGGCCCGCGTCCATGTACCGGCGTGCCCGGAGCACCAGTTGACGGCGCGCCGCGTCCGAACGGCCGACCGACGCCGCGAGACAGCCCGCCCGCCTGTGACATGGCTCCCGGCTACGGAACCGTTCGCGCAGCCGGGTTCGTGCGGACCGAGGGGATGCTCGCCCCGGATCCGGGGGCGTCGGGCGTCGGGCGTAGGCACGGCATCCGTCCACCGCCCGACGGCACGGACGCAACCGCGCCTACGCCCGCGCCGGGCGCTACCCCATCGAGGCGACCCGGGCGTGAGCCCTACTGGCGCCGCTGGCCGAGGACACAGAACTCATTGCCCTCGGGGTCAGCCAACACGACCCACGACTGATCGCCCTGACCGATGTCGACGCGCTGGGCGCCATGAGCCAGCAGACGAGCCACCTCGGCGTCCTGGTCGTCAGGCCTGAAGTCGAGATGCAGTCGGCTCTTGGCCTTCTTGCTCTCCGCGAGCCGGACAAAGTCCAACCCCGGCAGGCGATCCGGCTCCTGCCGGATCTCGAACTCCTCGTCGGAGGAGTGGACCACGACCCAGCCAAGAGCCTCGGCCCACCACTGCCCCAAGGCCACCGGGTCTTCCGCGTGCACGATTACCTGTTCCCATTCCAAGGTCATCTTCCGAGCCTAGGCCCCCCGGCGCATCCAGTGCCAGCCACCCACTTGAGCCGGGCTAGCGCTGTCCGCCCCACTGCGGGCTCGGTGCCTGCGGGTCGGTGGCGGTGATCGGCTTGCCGTCGGCCCAGCCCCCGTAGGTGAGGGTGAAGGTGTCGACGGGCTTTTCACCGGTGTAGCCGTGGGCGCGCGTGACAGGGATGTCGAGGGTGAAGGACTTCGGCAGACGGCGGGAGTCGGTGGTCAGGACGAAGGTGGCCGTCCGGGTCGGAGAGGTCTTGAGGTACGGCCGGTAGAACGCTCCTACGCTCGGATCGGCGGCCAGGTCCTTCAGGGCGGTGGTGCCTCGCAGTTCGTGCCCGCCGCCCCGAACGCTCTTGTCCTTGAACCCGGATGCCTTCGTGATGAGCGCCGCCAAGTCCGCGGGCTGGGCGAGCCATTGGGCCTCCAGGGCATTGCGCACGGAGATGTCGGTGGCGGCCGGGGTGGCGGAGACGATCTTGGTGGTTCCGTAGGCGTCGGCACCCGTGGCACCCGGTGTGTTGTCGGGGGTGACGTAGGCCCGCTCACCGATCAGCACGATGTCCGGAGGATTCCAGGGGTGGCCCTCGCCGTAGTCGTACAGCACATGTGTCGCGGCTCTGACCGGTTTCCGGCTCATGTCGAGGCGGCCCTGCCCGACGAAGAAGTCCGGGTCGCCGGGCGGCCGGGCGTTGATGTCGAAGGCCACCAGCTTCTGGTCGAGCATCGCGGAGACGACGGAGGACGCGGCCGCGGACCGCGGGTCCGCGCCGGCCTGCGGGTCCGTGCCCGCGGTGACGGACCTGATCGCCAGCACGGCGAGGACGGCGGCCGCACCGAGGGCCGCGCTCGTCCGGACGACCCGTCTCCTGATCGTCCTGCCCTTCCCCGGTGGCCGGCCGTCGGGAGGCCCGGGTGGTGACGAGGGCGGCTGGGGTGAGCGGGCGGGTGCGTCGGCGGCGTACGCGACTTCCTGGAGGGCGAGTTCGACGCGCTCGCGGAGGGCGGCGCCGAGGACGACCGGGATGGCGACCGGCGCGGCCTGCCAGATGAGTCGCTGCTGAGTGGTGCGGCAGACGGTGCAGTTGCCGCAGGTCCGGCAGGTGCTGTAGTGCTCGACCACGCGCTCGGCGAGTGCCGCGGTGTAGCCGGGGCCGTGCTGCCGCTCGTGGTCCGCCAGCAGTTCACGCAGTGCGGCGCAGCGGGTGCCGCCCTCGCGGACGAGCAGCAGGATGTGGAACCGGTTCGCCACCAACTTGTCGAGTCTCGTGCACTGTTTGCTGACGGCGTTGGGGTCCTGACCCTTTCGCGCGGCGATCTCCCGTCCCGTCAGCCCGCCGAGGTTCCGCAGCCGGTAGAGGTCCCGCTGCTCGTCGTCGAGGCTCTTGAACACCGTCTCCAGCATCCGGTGGACCTGTTCGAGGCGGACGAGGTCGTGGCCCGCCTCGATGACACGCTCACGCTCCTTCAGTTCCTCGACGGTGCCGCCGGACAGGCCGGGGCGCTCCTTGCGGCCCCGCGACCAGAACTTCAGCACACGGCGCCTGGCGACCTCGATCAACCAGGCCTCCAGCCTGTACGGCGGGCCGAGTGACGTGTGCTGGTCGAAGTAGCGGAAGGCGTCGACGAACGTGTCCTGGACGATGTCGAGGGCGTCGTCGGCGTCCACCCGCCCGGCGACGAAGCTCAGCACGGCGGGTCGATGGCGCGCGGCGATCACGGCATAGACATCGGCCCGTGCGACCAGGGCGGGGCCCTGCTCCAGAAGCCGGAGGAGTCCCTCGTCCGGCTCGTCGGCAAGTGCGCGGAAGGAGACCGGCCCAGTCATCGCTGCCTCCCTGAGCTGCGGCCATCGGCAGCCGGAGAAGTTCTCGAAAAATCTTGGCGGGGAGCCGGGAAAAATCCGCCGGACCCGGCCTGACCCTCCGTACGGCCCCGAGCCCGAGGAGGCACCCATGATCCGTACAGGTGGGCGTTCCACGCCCTGCCGTCCCGTCGAGGCCCGCGGGTGGTCGCGATGAACGCTTTCTCTCCAGCGCTAGCGGCGGCCAATGGCACGTCTCTCGCGGAGCTGAGTGCCTCGTACGGATGGCGCGGTCTCCTGCTCGCCGCCTTCGTCATGGCGGTGGTCCGGCTCGGCGGGCACATCGTGGGTGCGTTGTCCGCGCGGGCGCTCGCTCCCTCGCAGCGGCAGTTGCGCTGGCTGCTCAAGCACGGCCACGTCGCCGGGCAGTTGACGGCCCAGCAGGCGGTCGAGCTGACGCAGGCGACGCACGCGTGGGAGATGCAGGTCCGGCAGGCGGCCCCGTCGAACGTGCAGCCGCCGACGCCTCTGGATTCCGGCACGGCGACACCGGACACGGCCGTGCCCGAGGCGACACCCGGTGCCGACGACGGTCCCACCGTCCCCCGAGTTGAAGCCGCAGACCTGCTCTCCCGCAGTGCCGACACAGCGGGCCCCTGACAGCAGTCGTCCCCCGCGCCCATGCCCCTCCCCCGCCGTCACGGTGCGCCCGTCCAGCACTTCATGCTAGGGAGGATCACCTCATACCAGGGCCACTTCGGCGAATCGCCCGCCCTCGTCGGCGGGCAAGGACGGGCCTGGGCTAAGTCCGCGACCGCCTCGTCTTCGCGTGCCCGGGCGTCGCCTGACCGGACAAGGGCAGGTCAGCCCGCGGGACCACCGAATAGGGATCCATCTCCTCCTCCGTTGGCCCCGTTGGCCCCGCCGGAGCCATTGACACCGGTCGGGTCGTCGGAAGGGCTTGCGGTGTCCGATGGGGTCGTCTGCCCCGCGCCTCCGGACAGCAGACCCCCGATCGAGTCGTTCGATCCGTTGGATCCGCCGGACGTCGTGTTCGTCGCCGAGGACCTGCCGGCCGACGGGGTCGGCGTCGTCGTCGGCGAGTGTGTGACGTTGCGTGCGAGGACGAAGCTCGTCCGTACCTCGTCGGCCCCGGACAAGGAGGCTTCCGCGAGGTAGGTGGTGTAGGGAGCCGCGGTGCCCTCTTCGCAGTCCTTTCCGGTGGCTCGGCGGTTCCAGTGGAAGTCGACGGTGACGGGCCGGGTGCGGGAGAGCTGGAGCCAGCGGGGACCCGAGTGTCCGTCGGCGCAGGCGGACGACGTCCAGATCACGACGCCCTGATCCGCCGAGGTGAACGTC
Source organism: Streptomyces sp. NPDC025784 (assembly GCF_055558435.1). Lineage (NCBI taxonomy): Bacteria > Bacillati > Actinomycetota > Actinomycetes > Kitasatosporales > Streptomycetaceae > Streptomyces > Streptomyces sp. NPDC025784. Next base: position 68,514 of record NZ_JBVHMN010000027.1, on the reverse strand, counting down.
AGAAGTGCGCCTGCGCGGCCGACGTTCACCCGGCAGGGCACCCCCTCCGCGTCTCCGGCGGCCTCCACCGTCAAGGTCAGGTGTGGGTTCCGGCCGGTGTAGGTGTTGTGCTCGGAGACCAGTCGCAGGGAGTACACAGAACGCGCGCAGGCAGGCAGTTTCATGATCGGGCCGGTGTTGACGGGCTGGTCGCCGATGTCGGCGACGGTGTCCCTGGCCGGCCGGGGCGGCAGGCTGGGGGTCGTCTTCGCCCTGGGCGACACGCCGGCCCCGGGTGATTCACGCCCGGCCACGAGCGGGGTGTCCCGGCCCCAGGACCACCACACCAGGGCGGGCAGACCCACGAACAGCGCGACGGCCGCGGCCACCAGCAGCGCGACCCTCGCGACGCGGTTCGGGCCCCAGCGCGGATTCGCCGTGAACGGCGAGTTCGCGAGGCGGCCGCTCCGGCGCTGCTCGGGGCGGCTTCGTGCGGGGGGTGCCGCTGGTTCCGCTCGGCTTGCGGTCCGAGTGTCGCGCCGGGTACGGGCCGTCGCCTCCTCGGCGGGATTCCTCCTGCCCGCCGAAGGCCTTCCGCCGCCCTGCGGGCCAGGGCGGCGGACCTGTTCACCTCGGTCGCCGCTCGGCGCACCCGGACCGCCGACCTGTCCACCTCGGTCGCCGCCCTGCGGACGGGAGTCGCCGGCCTGTCCATCTCGGCCGCCGCCCTGCGGACGGGAGTCGCCGGCCTGTCCATCTCGGCCGCCGCCCTGCGCACCCGGACCGCCGACCTGTCCACCTCGGTCGCCGCCCTGCGGACGGGAGTCGCCGGCCTGTCCATCTCGGCCGCCGCCCTGCGGGCCACGGCGGCGGACCTGTCCACCTTGATCGCCGCCACCCCGCGCACCCGGGCCGCCGTCCGGTCCGGGTGGGGTCTGCGCCCCCGCGCCGGCACCCGTGGCGGAGGCCGTCGTGCCGCCCTGAGCAGGGGGTGCGGCATCGGCCTCGGGGACCGGGGACGGCGATTCGGGCGCCGCGACGATCAACGCGAGCCCCCCGAGGTCCTGATCGGCCCGCATCGCGGCCAGTGCCTGCGACAGGACGTCCTGGGCATCGGCCTCCACCGCCCGTTCCCTCATCGTCTGCACCAGTTCCGCATCCGCGCGCACCACGCGCTGCTGGACGTCGCGCAACTCCGTTCGGGCCTGGCGCAGTTCTCCTTCCAGGTGGGCGATCGCGTCCATGGCCTGCGCGTGGTGGAGTTCCGCGTCGTGCAGGGCATGCTGCGAGGCGGCCGCCTCGGCCAGCCGGCGGGCTTCGCTCGCGGCTGCCTCCTGTCGCGCCTCGGCGGCCTCGGCCCGGCTGCGGTCGGCCTGGTCCTGTGCCCGGGATGCGGTGCGGCGGGCGGACCGGCGTTCGTGCTCCAGGTCCTCGCAAGCGTTCTGGGCGTCCTGCACGGCCCGGGCGAGGCCCTCCTCTGCCCGGGACAGACGTTCCAGCAGGAGAGCCTGACGTTCCTGCCACTCCTCACGGTCCGCGGCGGATTCCTCTTGCACGGCCACGGCCTGCTCACGCAGACGCTCATAGGCGTCCTTGAGCCGGTCGAGGCGGTCCACGGCCGCTTCCCAATGGAGCCCGGTCCGCTGTTCCTCCGCTCGGGCGCCTTCAGCGGAGCGGGTGCCGGTCTCAAGTTCCTTGTGCGCGGCCGCGAGAGCACGGTGCACACCGAGGAGTTTCAGACTGGCACGGGTGAGGCCGAGCAGAGCCCGGCCCTGCTCGGCCTCCAGTACGTTCACCTGCCGGCGCAGTACCTCCGCTTCCGCGCGGGCGGCGTCGCGTTCGTCGATGACGTCGTAGGCCTCCGCGACATCGGGACGGCGGCTGCGCAGAGCCGGCCGGTACAGCCGCCACAGACTCTCGACCGATTCCCGGCTCGGCTGCGGGCCGCGGTCCCCGAGCAGCTGGAGCAGATCGAGCACCACGTCCCGGGTGGGGACCAGCCGTCCGGACACCATCCGCCGCACCGACATCTCGTCGCGCCCCGAACGCACACTCTGCAAGCGGTCCGCGGCCGCCCTTCCCAACCTCCGCTGTCTCTCCCGCAGTCCGGGGGCGCGTGCCGTCAGCCAGGCGGCGACCTGTGCGAGCGTCAGCGGTTCGTCGCCGCTCAGCAACGGCACCATCACGGTGCCGCGGAAAGCCCTCACCCAGCTGTCGACCGACGGCGTCAGACCACTGCTGACCGGCTCCAACGGCTCCCCCGGACCTGCCACGTTCATTCCCCCTGGACCTTCCAACCGGGTCGTGTCACGCACCCGTCCCGCAGTCCGGACGGCTGGTCACCGATCCCCTGATACCGGACGCAGGAGCCCACCATGCCCTTTCCACCTCATACTCCGCAGGCCAATGCCCCAGTCGGGCCCGCCCCGCGGGTCGCCGAGGTCCTGCCCGGTTCCGGGACAAGTCGCGGACGGGCCTGGGCATTTGACGGCACCGGCAGCACGCGGGAGATCACTGAACACGGCACGACCAGGACACTCACCGACTAGGCTGGCGACGTCCGTTGGAGCGACAACCGGGGGCTGACGTGGCGCAGGCCGTGGCGTACGAGTTGGACGATTCCACTGTGGTGCGATTCGAGCTGGAGCCGTCGGAGGAATGGCGCCAGGTCGGTTCGGACGACGTGGTGGCCCGGGTGCGGGACGCGGTCCGCCCGGCCGTGGACGCGGCGCGTACGGTGCTGGAGCGGGTGACCGAGCTGAAGCCGGGCGAGGTCGAGGTGAAGTTCGGCGTCAAGGTCTCCGGCACGGCGAACTGGATCGTGGCGAAGGCCGCGACCGACGCCCACTTCGAGATCACCCTCACCTGGACACCCACCCGAGCGACGGGCGAGGGTTCGACCGCTGCATGACCGAGTCTCCGGCCGGCGATGTGCGTCCGGCCTCCGACGAGTGGATCGTGGCCGTACACGTGGGCGGCATGGACCGTTCGCCGTCCGGCACGGGTGTACTCGTCGACTCCCGGCGGGTGCTGACATGTGCTCATGTCGTCTGTACCAAGGGCGTGCCGGTACCGGAGGTGTGGGCGGCCTTCCCGATGGCCGACGAACTGGAACGGCGCCATGTGCGCGTGCAGGAGATCATCGTCCCCGCGCCCGCCGCGCAGGAGGTGCACGATGTGGCCGTCCTCGTCCTGGAGGACGAGGTTCCCGCCGGCATCGCGGCACCGCTGCGAGACCCGCGCGGCAGCGCCCTGCTGACCGAGCCGTGGTGGGCGTTCGGCTTTCCCGACGGCGCCTTGGGCAATTCCGCCGACGGCCGCGTGGGCGAGAAGATCGGCTACGGCTGGGTGCGGCTCGACACCGCCTCCCAGTACCCCGTCCTGCCCGGCTTCAGCGGAGCTCCCGTCTGGTCGCCCGGATTCCAGGCCGTCGTAGGCATCGTCGGCCAGGCCGAGTCCCGTACGGGCAATGCGCGGGCCCTTACCCTGTGGGAGGCCGGGCGCGCCCTGCCCGGCCAGAAGCTGGACGAGCTGACCGCGTGGACGACGAAGGCCGCCGGTGAGGCGGCGGCCAACGCGTGGGGCTGGTCGCTGACCGGTGACGTCGAGGCCGGCCGGCACTGGCGGCCGCGAGCCCGCGGAGTGAGCACGGACGCCGAACCCGGCTACCGCTTCAGCGGGCGCACCGCCGCCCTCTCCCGCATCGTCGAATGGCTCACCTCACCGGTGGCCGCACGCAAGGCACTGGTCGTCACGGGACAGCCCGGCGCCGGCAAGTCGGCCGTCCTGGGCCGCATCGTCACCACCGCCGACGCGGAGATCGCCGCTCTCCTGCCCAGCCACGACACCGCCGTACGCGCCCCGCTCGGCTCCATCGCCTGCGCGGTCCACGTGAAGGGCAAGACTGCCCTGGACGTCGCCCACGAGATCGCCCGGGCCGCATCGGCAGCGCTGCCCGACACCCCGCACGACCTCGATCGCCACCTGCGCGACGCGCTGACCGAACACGAGCGACACGACTTCGACATCGTCATCGACGCCCTCGACGAAGCGATCACCCCCTCGCACGTCCGGCAGATCGTCCGCGACATCGTCCTGCCCCTGGTGGAGAACTGCGCGGATCTCGGCGTACGTGTCGTCGTGGGCAGCCGCCGCCGCGACGACGAGGGCGACATCCTTCCCGCCTTCTCCCGCGCCGCCGACGTCGTCGACCTGGACACCCCCGCGTTCTTCGACGCGGACGACCTCGCCGCCTACGCGCTGGTCACGCTTCAGCTGCGCGGGAACGAGCGTCCCGACAACCCGTACAACGACGACGACGTCGCCCTGCCGCTCGCCCGAGCCGTCGCCGAGCGTGCGCGCAGCAACTTCCTCATCGCCGGCCTCACCGCCCGGACCCACGGGATGCACGACCAGTCCCCCGCTCGCCCCGCCGACCTCGCCGCCCGGGCCGTCCCCAGCGTCGAGAGCGCGCTCCACGACTATCTGCGCCCCCTGCCACCCGTCGGCGCCATCTCGGCGACCGACCTGCTCACCGCTCTCGCCTATGCCGAAGCCCCCGGTCTGACGCCGCTTCTGTGGCGCACGGCGGTCACCGCCCTGACGGGCTCCTCACCGACCGAACAGGACCTGGTCGGCTTCGCCCGTACCGCCGCCGCGAATTTCCTCATCGAGACGAGCAACTCCGCTTCTCACGAGGGCACTTACCGGCTCTTCCACCAAGCGCTCAATGACACCTTGCTCGCGGCGCGGGCCAGGCACCGGGACACCGCAGCGGACGAGAACGCCCTCACGCACGCGTTCCTCGCTCTCGGCCGTGAGCTCACCTGGGCCAACGCACCCGCCTACCTCTTGCGCGCGCTGCCCGGCCACGCACTGCGCGGTGGCGCCACCGATGTCCTCCTCGCCGAGGACACCTACCCCCTGTACGCCGACCTCCGCCGCCTCATCCCCGCTGCCGCGTACGCCATGACCCCCCAAGGCCGAGGAAGGGCACGGCTGCTGCGGCTGACGCCCCGCGCCATCGCCGCCGCGCCCGAGGAACGCATCGCCTTCCTCAGCGTCACCGAAGCACAGGAGGAACTCGGCGCCACCTACACCTCGATGCCGGAGCCGGCTCCGTACCGGGCCGCCTGGGCGGCGGTGGCTCCGGAGACCGTCGAAGTGGCACTCGCGGGTCACGGCAACGTCATCACGGCGCTGGCCGCACTCGACCTGGGCGGGAAGGTTCATCTCGTCTCCGCCGGGAACGACGCCACGGTCCGGATCTGGGATCCCATCACCGGTGAGGAGATCCGTCAGCTCACCGGCCACGAGGACGGCATCGACGCCGCGTGCGTCGTCCCCCTCGGCCATCGTGAGCTGCTCGCCGTCGCCAGCCGCGACAGGGTCGTCGTCTGGGACCCGACCACCGGCAGGGAGGTGCACCGACTCGCCGGTCGCGACAACCTGATCGAGGCGATGTGCACCATCACCCTCGGCGGTCGCCCCCACCTGGCCGCCGGCGGCTACGGAGGAACCGTCCACGTCTGGGATCCCACCACCGGCGAAGAGACGCACCGGCGCTCCGACGACGACATGGTCCAGGCGATGTGTGCCATCACCCTCGACGACCGACCCCACCTCGCCACGTGCGGCTTCGACGGCGTCGTCCACATCTGGGACCCCGCGACCGGTGAGGAGAACCACCACCAGGTCACCGGCGACGAAACGATCGAAGCCATGTGCACCATCACTCTCGACGACCGGCCCCTCCTCGCCGTCGCCGGCGGGGACAGTGTGCGCATCTGGGACCCCGCCACCGGCGAGGAGACCCACCAGCTCACCGGCCACAGTGCCCAGGTCCAGGCGGTGTGCACCATCACGCTGAACGACCGCACCTACCTCGCCACCGCCAGCGCGGACACCACCGTCCGTCTCTGGGACCCCGTCAGCGGCGAACAGGCGGGCCATCTGGCCAGCCACGCCTACGGGGTTCAGGCGGCCTGCGTTCTGGTCGTCGACGACCGCACCCTTCTCGCCACCGGCGGCTACGACAACACCGTCCGGATCTGGGACCCCGCCGGACGGACCACGCAGCGGCCGGTGAACCCGATCGCCGGTGTACAGGCACTGGACCTCGTGGAAGAGCAGGACCTCCTCGTCTCCGTCGGCGAGGACAACACGGTGCGCATCCTGGACCCCGGCTCCGGGGCGGAGATCCGTCAGCTCGCCCCTCACGGCGGCGAGGTACGGGCGATGAGCACCTTCGCCCTCGACAGCGCTCCACGCCTCGCCACCGCCGACGCGAGCCGTGTCCGGATCTGGGATCCCATCACGGGGGAAGCGGCCGATGAACTCGTCGGCGACGACACGATCGAGGCCATGTGCACGATCACCCTGGACGGCCGGCCTCACCTCGCCGTCGCCGCCGCGGGCAGCATCCGTGTGTGGGAACCCGTCACCGGCGAGGAGGTCCACCACGTCTCGGGCAACAGCCATCCGGTCCTGGCGATGTGCCCCCTCGTCCTCGACGGCCGACCTCACCTGGCCACGGCCTGCGCGGACAGCGTCCGCGTCTGGGACCTGGAGACCGGCGAAGAGACCCAGCACCTCACCGGCCACACCGCGCAGATCCAGGCGATATGCGCCGTCACCCTCGACGACCGTCCCCTGCTCGCCTCCGGCGGCTACGACAACAGCGTCCACATCTGGGACCCGGCGACCGGCGACGTGATCCACCGACTCGCCGGGCACACCGACTGGATCCGCGCGGTCAGTACGTTCACCCTCGACGGCCGCTTGTTCCTCGCCACGGCAGGTGACGACGCCACGGTTCGCGTCTGGGACCCCCGCGCAGGTGTGCAAGCTGCGGTGATCCCGGTCCGTCACCCGGTGACCGCCCTGAAGCACGCGGGCGAGCTGCTCGTCATCGGCTTCGCCACCCGCGGCATCATGGGTCTGGCCGTCACCCTGTGATGCCGACCACCGACGGGAACGCGGCCTCAACTCGTCGTCGAAGGCCCGTCGGCGCGGCACGGATGCGCTCGGCCCGGTCCGAGACCGTTCCCTCGCGCCATTGGGTGAGATCTTGGAAACCGGTGGCTCACGATGGGATGAACTCCCCGGAAACACATGGTTCCTAGCGTGTCCGCTCATGGATTCGAAGCTGTATACGCGGCCGGACACGATGCCGGATCCGGCTGCGGCGTCCGCGTCGTCGCTGCGCGAGACGGTCTACGCGAAGCTGCGCGCGGCCGTGCTCGACGGGGAGTTCGGGCGTCGCGAGCGGCTGGTGGAGATGCGGCTGGCCGAGCGGTACGGGGTGTCGCGGACCCCCGTGCGGGAGGCGCTGGCACGGCTGCTGTCCGACGGGCTGATCGAGCGCGGCGACGGCGGCTTCTTCGTCACGATCCCCAACCTCACCCAGTTGAAGGACTTCTACGAGCTTCGGATCACTCTTGAACTGCGCGGTATCACGCGCGCGTTGGAGGACCCGTCCGTACGGCACGATCCTGCGGTCGTAAGGGCCGAGTTGGACCGCTGGTACGCCATGCGCGAGCAGCCGCCGACGCCGGACCCGCGCTTCGTCGTCCAGGACGAGCGCTTCCACGCCGAACTCTCCCGCGCCTCGGGCAACCCGGCCCTCACGGACGCGGTCGTCGCGGTGAGCGAGCGGATCCGCCGCGTGCGGATGTACGACTTCCTCACCGAGGACCGCGTCGGGACGACCATCTCCGAGCACATCGAGATCATGGAGTGCGTCCGTGACGGACGGCTCGACGAGGGCTACCGGGCGTTGCACGCCCACGTCGGCAACTCGATGGCCGTGGTGCTGGAACGCGCCCGGCGCGCCATGACGCAGATGGCCCTGCACTCCGACCGTCCCTGAGTCTCGGGGTTCACGATCCCCCCTCGACTCCCCGGCTGCCGACGACGTCACCCGGGGGTGCCCCACCGCTCGTCCCCCACTCAGCACCACCGCACCCCCGAAGGGCTGACCATGAGCACTACCGAGTCACGTGTACCGGCCACCGAGCCGGGCTCCCCGACGGACCAGGCGACCAAGGAGACCCTGGAGGACTACACCCTCCGCTTCGCGCCCCGCAGTTACCGCCGCTGGACCCCCATGGTCGTGGCGACGACCGCGCTCGGCGGCATCGCCTACATGGCCGACTTCTCCATCGGTGCCGGCATCGGCCTGACGCACGGCACCGGCAACGCGCTCGTGGCCATCGCCGTCGCCGCCGTGGTCATCTTCGTCACCGGCTTCCCGCTGGCGTACTACGGCGCCCGCTACAACATCGATCTGGACCTCATCACCCGCGGCTCCGGATTCGGCTACTACGGCTCGGTCCTGACCGGCGTCATCTTCGCCAGCTTCACCTTCATCTTCTTCGCCCTCGAAGGTTCGATCATGGCCCAGGGCCTCAAGCTGGGCCTCGGACTGCCGCTCTGGCTGGGCTACCTGGTCTCCACGCTGATGGTGATCCCGCTGGTGATCTACGGGATGAAGGCGCTCAGCAAGCTCCAGGTGTGGACGACGCCGATCTGGCTGCTGCTGATGGTGGGCCCGCTGGTGTACCTCGTCTCCACCGACCCCGGTACGGTCGACCGATTCCTCGCCTACACGGGCACCGACGGCGACGGCGGCGTCGACACCGCCTCCGTACTGCTCGGCGCGGGCGTCTGTCTCTCCCTCATCGCGCAGATCGGCGAGCAGATCGACTACCTGCGCTTCATGCCGCCCAAGACCGATGCCAACAAGCGCACTTGGTGGACGGCCGTGGTCATGGCCGGGCCCGGCTGGGTGGTGCTCGGCGCGCTGAAGCAGGCCATCGGCGTCTTCCTCGCCGTCTACATCCTCGCCGAGGTCGGCCCCGCGGCGGCGACCGAGCCGATCCAGCAGTTCCGCGGCGCCTTCGACGCGATGATGCCGTCCTGGCTGGTCGTGCCGCTGGCGGTGGTCCTCGTCGTGATCAGCCAGATCAAGATCAACGTGACGAACGCGTACTCCGGTTCGCTCGCGTGGACGAACTCGTTCACCCGCGTCACCAGGCGCTACCCCGGCCGCATGGTCTTCGTCCTGGTCAACCTCGGTTTCGCGCTCGCTCTGATGGAAGCCGACATGTTCAGCTTCCTCAACAGCATCCTGGGCTTCTACTCGAACTGCGCGATCGCCTGGGTCGTCACCGTCGCGACCGACATCGGTGTCAACAAGTACCTGCTGGAACTCTCCCCGCGCACACCCGAGTTCCGCCGCGGGATGCTGTACGCCGTCAACCCGGTGGGGGTCGTCGCCTTCGTCGCCGCCTCCGGTCTCTCCATCGCCCTGTACTTCCACGCCCTGGGAGACACGCTCCAGCCCTACTCCCCTGTCGCCGCCGCCGTCATCGCGTTCGTCCTCACCCCGCTGATGGCGATCGCCACCAAGGGCAGGTACTACCTCCGCCGCACCGACGACGGCATCTCCGAGCCGCTGCTCGACGCGGAGGGCAACCCCAGCGCGACGACGTACGACTGCCACGTCTGCCACCAGCCCTACGAGCGCCCCGATCTGACCGCCTGTCACACACACGACGCGATGGTCTGCTCACTGTGCCTGAGTACCGACAAGGTCGGGGACCACGTGCTGCCGGCAGAGCCGTCGGCCGCCTGAAGCCCCTGGCCGGGCGGCGAGAACCCGCGACGCCGCCCGGCCCCGGTGTCGGCGGAGCCGGTCACCGGACTTGTGCTGTTGCCCCGGCCGGCCCTGCCATGGTGGGCGTCGACCTACGGCGGGCGGCCCTCGATGATGGACGACAGCACTCATGGTCCCTTCCGAAGGACTCCAGCCTCCGGCCCCGGCCGGTCGCACCCCCGTCCCCGAGGCGCCCGCAAGGAGCCGTCGATGTCTCACCCCGTGCCGCGTCCGGACCGAGTCCCCGAACGGCTCCGCGACCTGCTGTCGGGTGCGGAGTGGGCTGCCGCCGCACCCCGTCCCGGCGCCTGGCGGCCACTGCCGGCCGCGGGTGACCGGGTGTTCTGGGATGCGGCGCCGGCCGCCGCCCGCGAGGCGCTCGCCGTGGCCGTCGACGCGGCGCTCTCCCGGCCCTGGACCGTCCTGCCCGCCACCGGCTTTCTCGCCTACCGGCGCACCGGGGACCGGCAGGCCTTCGAACAGATCTACTTCGCCCGCCGCACCCGCCTCGCCGCCGCCGCGGTGGCCGCTGCCCTGCACGGGCCGCGGCCCGGCCTGCTCGACGAGGTGGTCGACGGAGTGTGGCTCCTGTGCGACGAGGCGGGCTGGTGCCTGCCCGCGCACGAGCAGAGCGGTGACGAGCACGGCCCGCTGCCCGACCCCGGACGGCCCACCCTCGACCTCTTCGCCGCGGAGACCGGCGGCCTGCTCACCTGGCTGGACGTCCTCCTCGGCGACGCGCTCGACACGCACGCCCCGCTGGTCAGGGAACGGCTTAGGCGCACCGTACGCGAACGTGTCGTCGCCCCCTTCCTCGACCGGGACGACTGGTGGTGGCTCGGGCTGCACGGCGAGTTCCTCAACAACTGGACCACCTGGATCGTCTCCCACGTCCTGCCCTGCGCCTACGTGTGCGCCACCGACACGGCGACGACGGCGGCGGCCACCGAACGGGCGGTCGGCGTCCTGGACCGCTATCTGGACTGCTGCCCGCCCGACGGCGCCTGCGACGAGGGAATCGCCTACTGGCGGCGCTCCGCGGCCTCCCTCTTCGAGTCCCTGGAAACCCTCTCCGGCGCCTGCGCACCCGCCCTCGGAGGCAGCGCCCCCGACGTGTTCTCCCTGCCACTCGTCCGCGCCCTGGCCCGCTACCCGCTGGCCACGCACATCGCGGGTGACCGCTACGTCAACTTCGCCGACGGACCGGCCCGGCAGCCCGCCACCGACGCCGCACTCCTGCACCGCTACGGCCGCCGCACCGGCGACGCCGACCTGCAGCGGCACGCGGTCGCCATGCGTGAGGGCGGCGACCTGCTGCGCTTCGACAGCAGCCCCGACATGTCGCTGCACCGGGTGCTCGCCGAGCTGGCCGACAGCCACTGGCATGCGGCAGCGGACAACGGTTTCCCGCTTCCCGCGCACACCGTGCTCCCCGGTGTCCAGGTCGTCACCGCCCGTCAGCGCGCCGGCAGCACCGACGGCTTCCACCTCGCCGCCAAGGGCGGGCACAACGGCGAACCGCACAACCACAACGACGTGGGCACCTTCATCGCAGCGCTCGACGGCGACCCGTTGCTGGTCGACGCGGGCGTGGAGACGTACTCTCGGGCCACGTTCGGCCCGGAGCGCTACACCATCTGGACGATGCGCAGCTCCTGGCACAACGCCCCCGAGATCGACGGCCACGAACAGCAGCCCGGACGTGAGCACGCCGCCCGTGACGTCGAGGTGTACGCCGACGAGCACACCGCCGGCCTCTCCCTGGACCTCGCCGCCGCCTGGCACGAAGCGGTGCCCGTACGCAGCTGGCGGCGCGCCGTCCGGCTCGACCGGCGCACCGAGCAGATCACCGTCGACGACACCTGGGACCTGGAGCGCCCGGCCCGCGAAGTGGTCCTCAACCTGATGACCCCGCGCGCCGTGACCGAGGTGCCCGGCGGCCTCCTGATCGGCGACGGACCGGTTCGCGCACGGCTCGACTTCGGCGGTACGGCGTTCGCGGTGGGGCTCGTCGAACGGCTGCTGGAGGACGCGCGCATGACCCTGTCGTGGGGGCCCGTGCTGCGCCGTATCCGCCTGACCCACCCATGTCCCGGCAGCGCCGGCGCCGTCCGGCTGACCCTGAGCCGGCACTCCGGCTGACCTGCTGGGCGAGGACCTACGCTGTCGAGGACGCTGCGGGTGCATCCAGTGAGGCAGAATGGGGAAAAAGTAGGTGAAAGGGGCCGTCAGCGAGCCCGACCGGCGAGTGACCGCACCGGCCGCCGGGCCGACGCTCGGGGCCCGCGTACCCCTCGATGAAGGGAGCGGACATGACCCACCCACTGACTCCCCCAGGTGAAACACCTCCCGTGGAGGGTTCGATCGCCGAGGCACATCAGGAACGGCCGGACGGTGACGTCTGGGACCACCCGTACTTCTGGCTCGGCCTGATCGTTCTCGGATCCGTGATCGTCGCCGGCTACTTCGTGATGCGCATCCTCGATCTGTAGGTCCGTGTCGCAGGTCCACATCTGCGGATCTTCGGAGCTGGTACTCACCCGCAGGGCGTTCGTCCCGGCGCCGAACCGGTCGCCGCCGGTCGGATCAGGCCCGTCACGGTCACGGTGACACGTGCCGGGGCGGGCTCCGCGAGAACGAGCGGCTGATCCGGCACGAGCCCGCCGGTACCCCGCGGCCGGTCGTGGCCGCCGCGCGCAGAGTCCGTGCGGCGGCCACTTCCATGATCCACAATTCCTCGGCCGCCTCGCACCGCCATCGACATGCTGTCGACGTACCAGGGCATGCGGAATCCGAGAATTCCGGGGAAACGGCGTCACGGACACCGTCCGGCCGGGTCCATCGGAGTGAGAACGGTTCACGAACTCGCGGAGAGGGCCTGGTCATGACCACGCAGACGACACCGGGCGCCACGCAGGCCGACAGCCCCCAGAACGTGCGGCGGACCACCGGGACGCACACGGGCGGCGTCCCCGGCGGCGAGCGGCCGCCCGCCACACGTGGCCATGCCTCGATCCCCGGCCGGAGCCCGGGTAGCGGACCAGCGGGACGCCTACGACCGGAGCCGCCGATGACCACCGTCGCACGACCAGGCACCACCACCGTCCCGGACGAGGCGGGCCGCAGGATCACCGACCGAGCCGCCACCGGGGCACTGCCCGCCCACCGCCTCCCGGCGGCCCGGGGCTCGGCCACCGTGCGCGGACGTCGGGCGGCGGTGGCGCGCGGCACCACCCTGCCGTACCCGGTCCCGTTCGCCCCCACGGACCGGACGCCGGAGCGTCACGGTACGGGCCGGACTCGCATTCGGCGGCAGAGCTCCCGCACAGACCGACGTCACGTCGGCGGCCCGCCGGGTCCTGACGTCATGTGCCCCGCGCCGAACACCCCGGTCGCGCGTCCGCGTCCGGCCGGAAGTGGTTTGGACACCGCCGCGGACCGGAAGACTCACGTGTCCGGGCCCGAGGCCGCCACCGCGCCCTGCTCCGTGCACACTCCCGTCCCCGTCAGCCACCGACCGCACCGGGTGCCACATGTCCGCTGAACCGCAGGCCGAGAACGGCGGCAGGACCCGTTCACTGACCCAGCCCCTCGGGAGCCTCCGGGTACCCGCCTCGTGGTGGCCCGCCTTGCGGCGCACTCCGGTGTCGATGTGGCGCGACGACATCTCCGACTACGCCGCGGCTCTGACCTACTACGCCATCCTGGCCGTACTGCCCGCCCTGTTGGTCACCGTCATCGCGTTCGGCCTGATCAGTCCGGACACGGCGGAGGACTTCATCGCCCATGTCACCGCCTACGCCCCGGCCCAGTCGGGAACCGAGCTCCACGACGTGCTGGCGAGGATGCTGCGGAACGACTCGACCACATGGACGCTGCTGTGCACCGGCACGTTGAGCGCCCTGTGGTCGGCCTCCAGTTACCTCGCGGTGTGCCGCCGCGCACTGCACCGCATGCACCGGGTGGCGGACCGACGCTCGCCCTGGCGCAAGGCTCACCGCATCGTGGTGACCGCGCTCGCCCTGCTCGGCCTGCTCGTCGTCAGCGCCCTCGTCCTGCTGATGACCGGGCCCGTCGCCGAGCAGGCGGGCCGCTACCTGGGATTCGACGCCACGTTCGTCTGGGCGTGGGGCCTGCTGCGCTGGCCGTTCCTGCTCTGTCTCGTGGCGCTCCTGGTCGTCGTCGTCTTCCACACCGGACCGGCACCGGCCCGCCGCCGGACGCGCAGCCTGCCCGGCGGCATCCTGGCCGCCGCACTGTGGCTCACCGTGTCCGCCGGCTTCGCCCTGTACGCCTCCGTCCTGAGCGCCTACAGCAGGCTGTACGGCTCACTGACGGGCGTCGTGGTCTTCCTCATCTGGCTGTGGCTGTCCAACCTCGCTCTGCTGGCCGGCGCCCAGTTCACGGCCGAACTCGACGAGGCGTCAACCGAGCTCCGCACATGACGTGATGACGGTGTGTCGTCCACCGCGCCGAGGTGTGCCTGTCCGCACCGGCCGGGCCATGACGTGTGGACCCCGCGCAGGTCGTTAGCCCATCCGCTCTCTCGCGGTGATTCCTCCCCCTGCCCGGGTCTCCGCTCCGGCGACCTGCATGAATGCGCCCGCGGGAACAGTGACTACGCCTGCCCGGGTGACGACTCCACCGCCATCTCCTGTTGCGGAGCTGACGGAGTGTCGGTTGCCTCGACGGTGGAGTGGAGCAGTACAGGGGCGCCGCGCAGACAGGCCGGCCACTGCTCCGTTGGAGGATTCCCTTGCGAAACAAACACGTTGGCGTCGGCATCGGCGTGGTCATCGGGATCGTGGCTCTGCAGGGACCGGCCGCCTTCGCGTCCGGTGACTCGGATCTCGACATCCGCTCGGGTGACGCCTCTCCGGGCTCCACGGTCACGGTCACCACCACGGCCTGCGGCCCGGACGTGGACTACGGCAAGGGCGAGTCGGAGGCGGGCGGGTCGTTCCACATGTTCGAGGGCGACCGCAAGGGCGAACTCAAGGGCGAGTTCCAGATCCCGGAAGGGCAGGACCTCGACACCGACACCGACACCGTCACCGTGAAGTGCCCGCCACGGACCAAGCTCACCGACACGTACGAGATCGCCGGCCTCGCCCCGGACGGCGCCATCGAGGCCGGCTTCGGAGACGCCCAGGACACCGACACCCAATTCGCCGTGGGTGGTGCGCTGCTCGCCGCAGCCGCCGCCGGAGGCCTCATCAGGATGCGTCGCCGCGCGCACGGCGACCGATACTGACAGCCCAGCCCCGCCACACCGGCCTGGTACCGTTCGCGCGCCGGAGGCCGGACGACGAACACCACCCGGCCGCAGGCAAGCGCCTCAACCGCTAGGGAAACCCGGCACATGGCAAGCGCGTCCCCCCGCAGGTTCGTCCCACCGGTCCCCTCTGTCACGTATCTCGCCGTGGCCCTGGTGACGGGCAGCGCCCTGGTGATCGGCGCGATGTTCGACAGTGAGCCACCGCGGCCCACGGCCGGGCAGGCGTTCTCGACACCCTCGGCGGGCATGCCCGGCCGTACCGCTCCGCCAACACTCCTGCCCGTCCAGCCGCTGCCGCCCGCGAAGCCTGTCCGGCTGCGCATCCCCGCCATCGACGTGAACGCCCCCATGACGAAGCTGGGTCTCGACAAGGCGGGGGCGCTCGAGCCCCCGCCCCCCGGGAACCCCAACCTGGTCGGCTGGTACGGCAGAGGCACGGCGCCGGGCTCGACGGGCACCGCGGTGACCGCGGGGCATGTCGACATGCGCAATGGCAGCCCCGGCGTCTTCTACGATCTCGGCGCCCTGGCCAAGGGCGACACGATCGAGATCAGCCGGGCGGACCGGCGCACGGCCGTCTTCACCGTCGACGCCGTGGAGATCTACGAGAAGAAGAAGTTCCCCAGCAAGAAGGTCTACGGCAGATCCGGCCTGCCCGAGTTGAGGGTGATCACCTGCGGCGGATACGTGAAGCGCAGCGGCTACCAGAGCAACGTCGTGGTCTACGCGACACTGACCGCGGTGAAACAGCCGAACGGCCGCTTCATGGCTGGTTAGGCGGCCCGTTTCCCGGCAGGGCAGGGGCCGGGTATCAGGCGTCCGAACTCCTCTCGTGCCTCAGCCGACGAGAGCCGCGGTGATCTGGCGGGTGGTCTGTGCGGCGACCCGGGGATCGACGGCGGCGTAGGTGGTGTAGGCGTTCAGGCCGGTCGCCAGGGCCCAGCCGCGGCCCCGGGTCCAGGTCGCCTCGTCCACGCCGAGCGCGGTACGGAAGACCGCCCGGCTCGCGGCCGACATCAGAGTGAAGGCGACGGTCAGGTCGCAGGCCGGGTCTCCCCTGCCGAGCCCGCCGAAGTCGATGACCGCGCTGAGGCGGCCGTCGACGGTGAGCAGATTGCCCGTGTGGAAGTCGCCGTGGAACCAGACGGGAGGCCGGTCCCATGCGGGGGCGCCCAGCGCCGCGTCCCACAGCGCCGTCATGGCGTCGGTGTCGAAGGCATCCTCGACCCGCGCGATGGCGGCCCGCGTCGCGCGGTCCCTGTCGGCCAGCGATCCGCCGGTGAGGTCCTGACCGCCGTCTCCCGCCGGAATGTCCCGGGGCGCGAACCCCTGAAGGGCGGTAAGGAACCCGGCCAATTCCACGGCGGCCTCGTACGAGTCGGCCAGGGCGTCGACGGTCGCCACCTCGCCGTCGAGCCAACGGGACACCGCCCACGGCCACGGGTATCCGAAGGCGGGCCGGCCCACGCCCACCGGCTCCGGGACCGCCAGCGGGAGGTGCGGGGCGAGCCGGGGCAGCCAGGTCGACTCCTTCAGGGCCTGCCCGACGGCTCCGGCGTGGCGCGGCAGCCGCACGGACAGATCCTCACCCATCCGGTAGATCACATGGTCCGAACCGGCCGGGTCCAGCAGCGTCAGGGGCAGCCCGGCCCACTGCGGGAACTGCGCGTCCACCAAGCGTCCGACCAGCGAGGCATCGATCCGGGGGCGGGCCTCCGCGGCTCCGGGACGCGACTCCGCGGCTCTTCCGTCCGTCGCCAAGCACAGCTCCTGCCGTCGGCCCACCTCGCACGGCGGGCGGTCGAGCCCATCCCAGCGTGCCGCATCCTCGCCTGTCGACCGAATTCCCCGGCACCCACGGCCACTCGGGCGGCGCGCCGGCGGCGGACGCGGGCGTCGGGCGCCTCGTGACGGCTCGTCGCGTCCTGCACGGTCGCGTCCGGCACGGTCGCGTCCTTCAGTCCGCCGGGCCGGCATGGACTCGTACCAGTCGGGGGGGGGGGGCCCCCCGCGCCCCCCCCCCCCCGGGGCCGCCCCCCCCCCCCCCCCCCCCCCCCCGACGGTATCGCCTCGGCCCCGGCGCGCGGTCAGGCCGCCGCCGTGCCGGGTATGCGCTCGCGCACCATCCCGTACAGGACGACCGACACGGCCATCACGCCCGCCGCCGTGAAGACGCCCGGGGCCCAACTGCCGGTCGCGTCCCGCAGGACACCGCTGACGACCGGGCTCGCCACCGCACCGATCTCGGCCACCAGGTTGAACAGGCCGAAGAGCGAACCGCGGTGTTCCTCGTCGGCCAGGTCGCCCAGGATGCTGTGGACGATCGGCTGGAGCGCGTTGAAGAAGAGACCGGAGCAGAACAGGATCACGCCGAGCAGCAGCAAGGACGGCTCGCCGTCACCGAGCAGGCTCACTCCGAACGCCACCGCGAGGACGGTGTGCACGGCCGCGCAGATCACGGCGAGCGGCTTGCGCCCCTTGCCCGCACGGACGCGCCGGTCGGCGATCCAGCCGCCCACGGGGAATCCGAGGATGCCCGCGCCGGCGTTGAACGCCGCGGTCAGCGCCGCCGCGCCGAGGCTGCTGTGCGCACTCTCCGCGACGATCTGCACCGACCAGAAGGAGAAGAACCACAGGTTCCACATCACCGCGACGAAGGAGAGGCAGATCAGCCACACGTCGCGGCCAAGGAGTTGAGCCGAGCGCCCGGTGCGCACGATGCCCCGGATCACCAGCGTCACCATGACCAGGAAGAGAACCCCTGAACCGACCGCGGTGAGCCAGTCCGGCCAGCCGAACTCGTCCGCGAGCAGGAACAGCGCGACGATCGCCACGGCCGCGGGCACCGAGTAGGCGACCAGGCGCAGTGCGGGCGGGCCCAGGCGGAGCGGCCGGTCACCGCGCGCCCGGAAGTACGCCCAGGTCGCGGCCGCGACCAGGAGCGAGACGACACCGAAGACGAACAACGGCATGCGCCAGGCGCCGCCGCCCATCCCCCGGTCGCCGCCCCAGTCGATGAGGTGCGGGGTGGCGACGATGCCCACGGTCAGACCGATCGACAGGCCCGACAGGACCACGCCGAGACCGATCGTGCGGCGCGCCGGCGGCGTGTGCGCGATGACGAGAACGCGGTCGTTCGAGTAGAAGACGCCCTCGCCGAGACCGGTGAGCACCCGGGCCACGACGAACCCGATCAGTCCGCCGGTGACCCCGGAGACCAGCGTCAGCAGGCCCGCCCAGAGCAGGGAGACGACGAGCATCTCGCGATGGCCGTAACGGTCGCCGAGGCGGCCTCCCGCGTACTGCGTGAGCATGTATCCGGTGAAGAACATCGAGCCGATGAGACCGCCGAGCGTCGCCGGGTTGGCGGCGTCGCCGATGAAACCGGCCTTGTTCTCGATCATCCACGAGATGACCGGTCCGGTGACCGTGCGGTCCGCGTAGCTGATCAGCCAGCCGGCGAGCAGGAAGCCCCACAGATGAGTGTGGTGACCGGTGAACACCGGACGGTCCCCACGTGGGGCGGACGCGTCGGTGGAGCGGGTGGGTGCGGCAAACTCCGTCATGCGTCTCCCTTGACGCCGAACCGAACGAGTGGAAAGCGCTTGCTAAGATCGCAGCAGCGCCCTCGGAGGTCAACCGTTGACTTCTTCGAAGATCGGCGCTTTCATGCAGGTCACCTCCGGTCGGCGAGCGTCCTTGGCGCCGGCACCAGCGGAACCCTTTGCGATCCGTGGCGTGCCGCGCGTGTCCTGGGAGGCTGTGCCTCCCAGCTGGTAGTCAGCCGGTCGTGGCTTCCGCAGGGCGCAGGGCGCATGCTGAGACACGGAAATCCGACGAAACAGCGGTCCGGGGCAGGGCACGACCTGCCCCTCGCCTCCGAGGGGAACGCACCGGCCGGCTTCTCAACGGCCGTTCTGATCCACGCCCTTGAGGCATGTGTCCGCGGGCTGCCGTCGAGCACACTGTGGGCGGCGCCTCGTCGGTCCAGTGTCCGCAGCGCGCACGGCCCGGAGGCATCCCATGAAGCGCACGAACCCGGGAACGGGTCCGCTCACCGTGACCGTCCTCGTCTTTCCCGGAGTGCGGCTGCTCGATGTGACCGGCCCCATCGAAGTGTTCACGACGGCCAACGAGTTCGGCGCGCGCTATCGGGTGCGGATCGTGTCCGAGGACGGCGCGGAGGTGGTGACCTCCGCGGGCACACGCCTCAGCGCCGACCTCGCCGTCAGCGATGTGCGTGAGCCGTCCGATGTCCTGGTGATCCCCGGCGGCCCGGAATGGGAGACGCTGAGCAAGGACGACGCCCTCCTGGACGTCATCCGGCACCTGAACGAGACGAGCCGCTGTACGGCATCGGTGTGCACGGGCGCGTTCCTGCTCGCCGCGGCCGGACTTCTGAACGGCCGTCGTGCCGCGACCCATTGGCGCCATTCACAGCAACTGGCGTCTCGCTACCCATCGGTGCGGGTCCGACCGGACGCCATCTTCGTGCGGGACGGGCAGATGTTGACGTCGGCAGGTGTCAGCGCCGGTATCGACCTGTCCTTGTCGCTCGTCGAAGAGCATTACGGTGCGGACGTCGCTCGCTCGGTCGCCAAGGACATGGTCGTCTTCATGCAACGGCCCGGTGGCCAGTCCCAGTTCAGTGTCCACTCCCAGGCGTCACATGTGCACCATGAGATGCTCCGCGGCCTGCTGGAAGCCGTCACCGCGAATCCCGGAGCCAACCACACGGTGGCAGCCATGGCCCGTAGGGCGGGCATCAGCACCCGGCACGTGACGCGCCTCTTCCACGAAGAGGTGGGAACCACTCCGGCCCGGTATGTGGAGCAAGTCCGGCTGGAGGCAGCCCAGATGCTGCTGGAGACCGGCGACGACGCTTTGCCGGTGGTGGCGCGGCGCACCGGATTCGGATCGCCCGAGTCGCTCCGCAGGGCCTTCGTGCGCCATCTGGGTGTGACACCGGGTGCGTTCCGGGCCACTTTCCGGACGACCGGCGCGGGTGCGAAGAGTCCGGTGGCCGCGACGACGGCGTGAGCGCGGCCTGACCGGGCGGCGCCCGCGACGACGGCGTGGGCGCGGCCTGACCGGGCGGCGCCCGCGACGACGGCGTGGGCGCGGCCTGACCGGGCGATGCTCCGTCGACGTGGTCGGGCGACGTGGTCGGGTGGTCCCATCGGACCCTCTGTTCCGATGACAGGTCCACTCACCTGGAGAACTTCGGCTTCTCGCGAGGAACCGATCGCCACCGCGGCGCGGCTGTCCATGCGTGCCGCGCCGCTTCACCCCCGAGGCAGGTGGCGCGGTCAGCGGAAGGCCGACACCACGAGATCCTTCTGTTCGCCGACGTGCCGCCCCGCAGATCCCACCGCGGGGGCTGCCGCCGGCGGTCGGCTGACGCAATCGACGGGACGGTTCGCCGACCGCTGCACACGGGGCCACACGAAGGTCCACGCCCCTTGGTTCTCCGGCTCCTCCTGCACCCATCGCACCTCGGCATCGGCGGGAATGCGCGCGAGTTCCGCGGCGAGCTCCTCCTCCGGGAACGGGTAGAGACGCTCCAGGCGCACGATCGCGGTGTCCTGCCTGCCGGACTCGCGCCGGTGCGCGTCCAGGTCGTGGAAGACCTTGCCCGAGCACACCAGCACACGCCGGATCCCGGCGGCATCCTGTGTCCGGTCCGGCACGACCGGACGGAACGCGCCCCTGGTGAGTTCCGTCAGCCTGGAGGTGGCCGCCTTCGACCGCAGCATCGACTTCGGGGTGAAGACGATCAGTGGCCTTCTGCGCTCGCCGAGCGCCTGTTGCCTGAGCAGATGGAAGTAGTTGCCCGGCAGGGAGGGCATGGCGACGGTCAAGTTCTCCTGTGCGCACAGCTGGAGGAACCGCTCGATCCTGGCGGAGGAGTGGTCGGGCCCTTGCCCTTCCAAGCCGTGCGGGAGCAACAGTGTCACCCCGGAACTCTGCCCCCATTTCTGTTCGGATGCAGAGATGTACTCGTCGATGACCGTCTGGGCCCCGTTGGCGAAGTCGCCGAACTGGGCCTCCCACAGCACCAGCGCCTCGGGCCTCGCCAGTGCGTACCCGTACTCGAAGGCCAGCGCTGCCAGTTCGGACAGCGTCGAGTTGTAGGGCGCGAAATCGGCGGCCCGCGCGCCGAGTCGGTTCAGCGGTGTGTGCTCCGTGCCGGTGCGCCGGTCGGTGAGCACGGCGTGCCGTTGACCGAACGTGCCGCGGCGGGAATCCTGCCCGGTCAGCCGCACCGGAATCCCGTCCAGCAGCAGGGAACCGATGGCCAGAGATTCGGCGGTGGCCCAGTCGATCGCGTCCGCATCCAGCATCGCGGCGCGCTTCTGGAGCTGCGGAAGGACGCGCGGATGCACGCTGAAGTCTCCCGGCAGCGCCGTCTGGGAGGCGATGACACGCCGGGCGGTCGTCTCCGTGATCGCGGTCGCCTGCGCAGCCGGGGAGCCGGTCGCACCCCGGCCGTCCGCGGCCCCCACGGGCTCCCGTGGGCGCGGCACCGACCGCGCCCGTGCCTCGGCGAAGGCCCGGTCGAGGTGCCCCCGAACGTCCCGCAACGCGCCTTCCACCTGCCGCTCCCCGACGTCCCCTCGGCGGAGCAACTCCTCGGCGTACAGGGCGCGCACCGAAGGCCTGGCGTCGATGCGGTCGTACATCGCGGGCTGCGTGATGGACGGGTCGTCGACCTCGCTGTGGCCATGACGCCGGTAGCACAGCAGGTCGACGACGACGTCCTTGTGGAACGCCTGACGAAAGTCGAAGGCGAGGCGTGCGACCCGGAGCACGGCCTCGGGGTCGTCTCCGTTGACGTGGAAGACCGGGGCCCCGACCGACCGTGCCACGTCGGTGGCGTAGGTGCCCGAACGCCCTGCGACGGGCGAGGTCGTGAAGCCGATCTGATTGTTGATGACGATGTGGACCGTTCCGCCGGTGCGGTAACCGGGGAGCTGTGAGATGTTCAGCGTCTCGGACACCACGCCCTGTCCGGCGAACGCGGCGTCGCCGTGGACGACGATCGGCAGCACGGGGAAGGATTCGCTTCCGTCCGCGGCCCGGTCCTGCTTGGCCCGCGCCACTCCCTGGGCCACAGGCCCCACGATCTCCAGGTGCGAGGGGTTCGCCAGCAGGGAGACGGCGATCGTGCCGCCGTCCAGGGCACGGTAGGTGCCTTCCGCGCCGAGGTGGTACTTCACATCGCCGGATCCCGCGTCCGAGCGGATGCCCGCGGCATCCTCGAACTCGCGGAAGATCTCCGCATACGGCTTGCCGACGATGTTGGCCAGAACGTTGAGCCG
This sequence comes from Streptomyces sp. NPDC025784, assembly GCF_055558435.1. NCBI lineage: Bacteria > Bacillati > Actinomycetota > Actinomycetes > Kitasatosporales > Streptomycetaceae > Streptomyces > Streptomyces sp. NPDC025784. The sequence goes on along the minus strand of NZ_JBVHMN010000027.1, from coordinate 46,277 downwards.
GCCCCGGTGGGCCATTCCGATGACCGCCTCCCTCACTCCGTGCCCGATGGAGCGGAGCAGCAGGGCGTCGAGCAGCACGACGGCCGACTCGCCGCCCTCCAGCGAATACCGTTTCTGCCCCACGTACTTGGTCTGCAGGAACGTCTCGAAGGACTCGGCCGCGCCCAGCCGGTAGAGGATGTGCAGTTGTTCGGCGACGTCCGGCCGGGCCTGGGGCGCTTCGAGCCGCTGCTGGACCCAGTGGCGTTCCCGGGAGCTCTGGATGTGCATGTACTCGGTGCCGACGGTTCGGCAGTAGGAATCCTGCAGAACCTTCAGCACCTGGCGAAGAGTCATGGTGTCCGCTCCGGCGAATCCGTCGACCACGAACTCTTCCGGCAGATCTTCGGCCCCGAGTCCGAATGCCGCGATGTCGAGCTCCGGATGAGCGGCCGCCCGCCCCGCCGCTAGCGGGTTCGTGTCGGCCGCCAGGTGTCCACGCGCCCGATGGGCATCGATGAGCGCGGCGACGCGGACGGCTCCGGCCGCCGCGCTGACGGCGCCGTCCTGCGCGTTCGCCGCGGCCTCGGGCGGCTCACGGCGGGCCGCCGGGAGCGGAGAGGAGAAGAAGTCCCTCCAGGTCCTGTCGACCGATCCGGGATCGCGCAGGTATCTCTCGTACTGTTCGTCCACGATCCATTCGTTGATACCGAATTCCGGTCCGTGCAGCACTGGCTCACCAGCGCATGGTTGCGATGCCACGGTGTGGATCGCCTTCTTTCCTCTTCGAGAACGACCTGGGGCGATCACGGCCGGAGTCCCGGTGGTCACTCGTCGTGCACGGGGGCTTCGCCTCCGCCGCGCAGCTGCCGCGGGCTCGAGCCGTCCGGTTCGTGTCGCGTCTCCGACGCTAGGGCTTCACGGGGGCCGGGAGAGATGCCCGGGAATGCCATGAAAGCGTCACTTCAGGACATGGCGGCAACAGGACGATTTCCGGGTGGAAGGCTGCTGCCGGGCGCTTCCCCGCATCACCGGTCCATGGACCATCCACACCTTCGACGTCACCCGCGAACAGGCAGGACCAGGCATGACAGCGAACGACCGTCCCGACCTCTTCCGTCCAGAACTGGTCGTCATTCCGTGCGGCAGTCGGAAACTGGGGCGGCGCGCACGGGCGGCGGACATGTATGTCGGCTCCTATCACCGTGCGTGCCGCAAGACCGCTGACGCCCTGCGGCCCGACCGTCTCCTGATCCTCTCGGCACGTCACGGCCTGCTCGACCTCGACGACGTGATCGAACCGTACGACACACCCCATGGAGCAGCAGACGCCGTCACCGCCCAAGTCCTCCTGGAACAGGCGGCGCTGCGCGCCGTCGTGCTCGTCGACCCTGTCGTGGCCCTCGGCGGCGCGCGCCATGTCGATCTCGTCCGCACCGTATGGCCACACGCCCACACCCCGCTGGCCGGCACCCGCGGCATGGGTGAGCAGATGGCCCGACTCGCGGCACTTCGCAAGGGGCACGATCAGTATCCGACCTGAGTTCGTCTGCGCCCCGTACGCGCACCGCTCGGGGCGATGCCTACGGTGTGCCGGGGAGCCGGACCGTGACGAGGAGACCGCCGGCGGGACGGGATGTGAGGTCGAGGGTCCCGTCGTGGGCGCGGACGACGCTGTGCACGATGGCCAGGCCCAGGCCGACGCCGGCGTGCTCGTCGGTGCGTGCGCGTTCCGTGCCGCGCTGGAAGGGTTCGGTGAGGGTCGGTACCAGTTCCGGTGGGAGCCGCGTGCCCGTGTTCTCGACCCGCAGCACGCTCGTGTCGCCGTGCTCCTCGGTGTGGACCGTCACGGTGCCGCCGGAGGGGAGGTTGTGGACGATGGCGTTCTGGACGAGGTTCGTCACCATCCGCAGCAGGAGTTCCGCGGAGCCGCTGGTCCGGGCGGCCCCGCCGGTGACGTCGAGCGTGATCCGGCGCTGTTCGGCCAGAGGAAGCAGCGTTTCGGTGGCTTCTTCGGCGAGGAGGGAGAGGTCGACGCCGGCGCGGGTGAAGTGTCCGCGGTCGCCGCGGCTGAGCAGCAGGAGTGCCTCGGTGAGGTCGATCGCCCTGGTGTTGACGGCGTGCAGTCGTTCGATGAGTTCGCCCCGGTCCCGTGTGGGGTCCTTGCGGGCGACGTCGAGGAGCGTCCGCGAGATCGCGAGCGGCGTGCGCAGTTCGTGGGAGGCGTTCGCGGCGAACCTCCGCTGCTCGGCTACGTGCGACTCGAGTTGTTCCAGCATCGTGTCGAACGCGTCGGAGAGTTCCCGGAATTCGTCCTGGCGGCCCTGCATGCGGACCCGGTGGGACAGCGACCCGCCCCCCGCCATCCGTGCCGCATCGGTGATCTGTGTGAGCGGCGTGAGCATCCGGCCGGCCAGGATCCACCCCCCGACGAGGCCGAACACGAGCAGGAACGCCATCGCCAGGGCCGCGGCCGGGGCGAAGGTGCGGACGAGGAGGTAGCGGTTGGGCGAGATCCCGAGAAGACCCTTGGGGTTGTCGGGTACGTAGCGCAGCAGGAACACCCACACCACGGCCAGCAGGAGAGCTCCGGCGACGGCGAGGAACCCGGCGTAGCTGAGGGTGAGTTTCAGTCGGACGCTGAGCCCTGGGCGTCTAGGCATGCGTGCTGCCCGGGCGGGCGCCGTCGGGGCGGGCGTCGATGCGGTAGCCGACACCCGGCACCGTGGCGATGATCCATGGTTCGCCGAGCCGTTTGCGCAGTGCGGAGACGGTGATGCGTACGGCGTTGGTGAGGGGGTCGGCGTTCTCGTCCCAGGCGCGTTCCAGCAGTTCTTCGGCGCTGACGACCCCGCCCTCGGCGGCGACGAGGACTTCCAGCACGGCGAACTGCTTGCGGGTGAGCGCGACGTAGCGTCCGTCGCGGAAGACCTCTCGGCGGAAGGGGTCGAGCCGGAGGCCCGCGATCTCACGGACCGGGGGCCGGGCGTGCGCGCGTCTGCGGTCGAGCGCCCGTAGCCGCATCACGAGTTCTCGGAGATCGAACGGTTTGGTGAGGTAGTCGTCGGCCCCGAGTTCGAACCCGGAGGCCTTGTCGTCGATCCGGTCGGCGGCGGTGAGCATGAGGATCGGGATGCCGCTGCCGGAGGCGACGATGCGCCGGGCGACCTCGTCGCCGGAGGGGCCTGGGATGTCACGGTCGAGGACCGCGAGGTCGTAGGAGTTGACGCCGAGCAGCTCCAGGGCGGCGTCGCCGTCGCCGGCGATGTCGGCGGCGATCGCCTCCAGCCGCAGACCGTCACGGACGGCTTCGGCCAGGTAGGGCTCGTCCTCCACGATCAGTACGCGCATGTCCGAAGCCTAAGCAGCACCGCATATCGCCGACGTATGCGAGGGCGCGTGCGCGCCGGACACGCGGCTCAGCCTGCCGGCGCCGGCACGGGGCGAGGCCGGTCCGCCGGCGCCTCCGTCGTGGTGCGCCACCAGCGGCGCGAGGCCAGCGCGGCCAGCAGGGCACCGGCGGCGTTGACCAGTACGTCGTCCACGGAGGACACCCGGTCCAGGCGCAGGACGTACTGTGCGGTTTCGACCAGGACCGAGCAGCCCGCCCCGAGCGCCAGGACCCGCGGCGCGGATGCAAGCGCCGCGAACCGCATCGGGGCGAAGAACCCCAGCGCCGCGAAGATCAGCAGGTTGCCGGCGATCCCGAGCGGCCCCATCGTGATCAGGTCCCGCAGCGGGACCAGGCTCACCCGGGCGGGGGCGGTGCCGGCCGCGGCGCCCGGCATCATCGTCAGCCATACGAGCGGCACCGTCCCGTGGACCATGCCCACCTCGGCACACGACGCGCGCCACGCCCACTCCGACGGGACGCCGTGGGCACGCCGACGACGCGCCAGAGCCCACACCACCAGCGCCGCCGCCGGCAACGCCACCAGCGTCATGAGCACCACACCGTTGAAGGTGTCGAAACAGCCGTGCCACCGCCCGGCCCTGCACATCGGAACGGACATCATGAGCGGTCGCCGCACGACGAACACGGCGCTCGCCGAGCCCAGGACCGCCAGACTCAGGAGCACGATCCCGCGCGTGCGGCGGGGCGGTGCCGTTGGGGATGCGTCGTTGTTCACGCCCTCATTGGAGACGGGGGGCCGTTGCGGTGGCGTATGCGATTTTCGATACGCCCGCGATACACGGACTTCCGGGATCGCAGAACCGGCGCAAGCCTGCGTCGAGTCGGTCCTTCCGCTAGGCGGTCCGGCGCACCATGTGCCTGGCGGCGTGACGGAGGGAGTGGACCACGACGACTCCCCAGGCGACGACGAGGAGCGCATAGAGCGCGACGGCCGGCGACACGAACAGTTGCGATCCCGTGCGCCCCGCGAGGGTACTGGTGGCCGTCACACAGGCGCCGACCGGAAAGATGAAGGACCACCAAGTGGGCGCGAAGGGCAGTCCGCTCCGGATCGTGCGAGCCGTCAGCCCTGTGGCGAGTGCCAGCCACAGCATGGCGAAGCCCCACACGGCCACTCCGCCCAGCAGGGCGAAGACGCCGGCGCCGCGCGCGTAGGGCGCGTGCAGCGCGCTGGGAGCCACCGCGGCCAGCGCGCCGAGCGCCGTCACCGACTGGCCCAGCGCGCCCAGTCCGATCCACACCGTGGGCACCACCGCTCCCGTGGGCACCTCGTGGTGCACCAGGCGGCCGTAGATCATGGCCAGCACCAGCAGCGCCGCGACGAAGCCGAGCCCGAGCATCGCGTAACAGCCCAGCAGCAGCGCGAGGCGCGGCTGTCCGGCCGGTGCGTGGGGAACGAGCAGCGCGCCGGTCGCGGCGGAGACCATCGGCGGCACCACCGGCATCAGCCAGCCGCCGAACGCCGCGTCGGGCTCGAAGCGGTGCCGGGTGACCATCAGGTAGGGCACGGTGCAGGCTGCGACAAGACCGAGCACCGTACCGAGCGACCACAGCACCCAGTCCACGGCCAGCGCCGCGCCCGCTCCGATCAGCGGAGGGCCCAGCAGCAGCGTCCCCGCGCCCACGGTGAGGAGCGCCATCGGCGGTGCACCGAAGAACTGGGCCGTCACCGGATCGCCGACGTGCACCCGCAGCGCCCGCTGACCGAGGTAGCGCACGGTCAGCAGGATCAGCAGCAGCGCGGCGCCCAGCCAGACCACCGTGGCCGCGGTCCGCAGGCCGTGGGAGCCCCGCGGGAGGGTGACCGCCGCGTTGGCGACGATGCCGGTGCCCATCACGGCCGCGAACCAGCTGGGGCCGAATGCCGGACGCGTCTTTCGGTGCACCGTCGGCGGCGAGGGGCGGGCGGACAAGGAGGAATTCATGATCCGGACCCTATGGTCGGGTCGGGGCCGCCCTGTCGATCATGTCCCGAAGTGAGGGGCCCTGAGCACATATCGAGCGACCGCCGCTGCCCGGCCGGGCCTGCACGCCGCCTGGTCGAGCCGGCGAGCGACGTCGCTCGCATGTCCGGCGGGGAGCACGAGCACGACGTCGAGCGACCGAGGAAGGGACTCGGGCCGGTCACCGCGCTCGCTCGGACGACGGCTTCAGCACCCGCCTCGGCGGAGACCGCACCGGACCGGCCGGCCAGTCGCCGAGGCGGGCGCTGCGGACCTCAGGCTCCGGCGCTCCGACCGTCGTGCTTGAAAGAAGCGACCAGGGAGGCGACCAGCGCGGTGACCACGAGGCTCCCCACCATGACCATGCCCACGCCGACCATGAACAGGCCGCTGGAGTCGTCCGACCAGTCGACATAGGCGGCAACGGTCAGACCGATCGTCGTGCCGAGCACCGAGGCCGCGACATGGCCCCGGGACGCGGCCCAGTACACCGGTGCCAGCAGAGTCAGCACCAGTCCGATCACCTGCCACGCCTCGTACGGGCCGGTCGTGCTCCCGTCCGGTCGCACGTCCCGGTGCTGGTCCCAGCCCAGCCATGCGGCCCACAGGGCCGGCGTCACCCCGGCCGACACGACGACGGGTATCAGGTGGTTGAGGGATTTCATCAGTCCTTCGCGCATGACCCCAGCTTTCCGGCCCGCCCCTGCACCGACCAGAGCGCACGTACTCAGCTCCACCCGAGTACGTGCGCCATGGTTCCTCCCTCCGATGGTAGGCACCGCGTCCGGTAAGCCGGGTGGATCCTGCTCTGTCGGACGCCCTTCTGTGGCGCCGCCGAGCGGAGTCACGCAGCGTGAGAGGGGGTGGGCCGACGAATCGTGGAGTCAGGGGGGACGTGAGAGGTGGAACGCATGAGCGGGGAAGTCTCGGGGCCGCGGATCGTGGTCGGCGTGGACGGATCACCGTCGTCGCACGCGGCGCTGCGCTGGGCCGTGCGCTATGCCGGTCTCGTCGGCGGGGCCGTGGACGCGGTCGGCGCCTGGGAACTCTCGGGGATGTACAACTGGTCGGCACCGGTCGTCGACACGGATTTCGACGAGGCGGAGGCACGTGAGCAACTCGCCGGGGAGCTGCGTGACGCCCTCGGCGCGGACGCGGCCACCTCGGTCCGGGCGCTGCTGGTCCGCGGCAACGCCGCCGACGTACTGCTGCGGGCGGCCGAAGGAGCGGAGGTGCTGGTGGTGGGCAGCCGGGGCCGGGGCGGGTTCACTCGCGCCCTGCTGGGATCGGTGAGCCAGCACGTCGCGCAGCACGCGACCTGCCCGGTCGTCATCGTGCGTCCGGAGAGTTCGTGAGGCAGGGCTCCCGCTTCCGGACAGGTCGTCGGGCAGGGACGGCTCGGCCGTGCGGCACAGGCCGCGTCGCCCGTCCGGTCACAGGCTGCGTCGACGGGACGAGGCGAACAGCCACGTCGCCGCCAGCAGCAGGGTGACGGCCCACACCGCGGCGAACGCCACGGTGACCAGCGTCTGGGACGTCGCTATGCCCGTGATCATGAGGGACAGCGACAGGAGGCAGAGCAGGCCCAGACCACGGCCCGAGCCGATCCCCCGCAGCACATGCCTCCGGCCGACGGCGAGCCGGCGCATCCCCAGGTCGGTCGCCTCGTCCTGTCGCAGCAGCCGCTCCAGCCGTGCGAGTACGCGACGCTCATGTTCCGAAAACGATGACTTCTCCATGAACCCGGCGCACCTCTCCGTAGGCCGGCGGTCCGATCGCCGATCCCGCGGGGTCCGAGTCCCCCGTTTCGTCGGCCCCATGCGATGAGCGCGCCCGCTCCCGGGCGCCGGCCAGGATCGTGGTCGGGTGGCGGCCGAGCGCTGCGGCCCCCGCGAGCCCGCGCGCCTGTTTCGGCCCCTGCCGGGTGGGGACGGCGTGCTCGGCGGGTCGGGCCTGTCGCCGGGGTGCCGGGTCAGGACCAGTCGATCGGGCCGGTGCGATCGATGAAGCGTCCCGAACCGGCTCCGGGGCCCTCGGTGGCGAGACGGACGATCGCGTCGGTGCCCTCGGCAAGGGTCTGGGGGCCGCTGTGGCCGTTGAGATCGGTCGCCGTGTAGCCGGGATCGGCGGCATTGACGCGGATGTCCTTGAACGCCTTGGCGTACTGCGTCGTCAGCATGGTGAGGGCAGCCTTGGAGGCGGTGTACAGGGGGGCGACGACGGAGGACTCGGCGCGCGACGGGTCGTGGGTGAGGGCGAGCGATCCCATACCGCTGCTGACGTTGACGACGACCGGGTCCGCGGACCGGCGCAGCAGCGGGAGGAAGGCGGTGGTCGTCCGGATCACGCCGAAGACGTTGACGTCGAAGACGGCCAGCGCTTCCGCACCGGTCAGGTCGCCGGGATCGCCGTGCGGACCGTGGACGCCGGCGTTGTTGATCAGGACGTCGACCAGGCCTTCGTGCGCGGCGACGTCGGCCGCCGCTGCGGCGACCGACGCGTCGTCGGTGACATCGATGCGGACGTGGCGCGCGCCGAGCGCGGCGGCCGCCTCCGCGCCCCGTTCCGGATCGCGGGCCCCGATGATCACGGTGTGGCCGAGTGCGACGAGGCGGCGGGCGGTCTCGTGGCCGAGCCCCTTGTTGGCTCCGGTGATGAACGTGGTGGTCATGCGTCGATCGTCCCCGGCGCGCGGGTGCTCTGCCAGGGACGCTCCGACCGTAGGAACGGCAGTACCACGGTCACCGGAGGTGGGGCAGGATGGACGGATGGCGACGAACGAGGAGGCTGGGCTGGGCCCGACGATCCGTGCCTGGCGGGAGCGGCTGTCCCCGGCCGCCGTGGGGCTGCCGACGGGCCGGACGCGCCGGGCGGCGGGGCTGCGTCGCGAAGAACTCGCCGAGCGAGCCGGGCTGTCCGTCGACTACGTGGTGCGCCTGGAGCAGGGGCGGGCCACGGCGCCGTCGGCCCAGGTCGTCGCCTCCCTCGCGCGCGCACTGAGCCTGACCGCCGCCGAGTGTGAGCATCTCTACCGCATGGCCGGGCTGGTGTTCCCGGGCGACGAGCCGATCCGCGACCGCATCCCGCCGGGTGTCCACCGCGTGCTGAACCGGCTCGGAGACGTCGCGGTCGCCGTGTTCGCCGCGGACTGGCAGATGATCTGGTGGAACCCGGGGTGGGCGGCTCTCGTGGGCGATCCGGCGGCCGCGCCGCCCGAGCGGCGCAACTTCGCCCGTGAGCGGTTCCCGGTCGGTCCGGACGCCGGACGTGTCTCCTCGTGGCCGGTGCTCGTGGAGAACCAGGACGGTTCGGACCTCGCCATCGTGTCCGACCTGCGCAGGGCGACCGGTCGCTTTCCGCATGACGCGCGCCTGGCGGAGCTGATCAGCGTGCTGACCGAGGGCAACGCGACCTTTGCCCGGCTGTGGTCGAGCGGTGCGGTGGCAGCACACCGCGAGGACCGCAAGACGATCGAGCATCCGAGGGTCGGACCCGTCGAGGTGGACTGCGATGTGCTGACGGACGGCGATGCGGAACTCAAGATCGTGATCTTGACCGCACGGCCCGGCAGCGCGGACGAGACCAAGCTGAAGCTGGCCATGGCCGACGGCCTCGGAAGCACACCCGCGCCCACGGTCTGAGCGCGGCTCCCGTCCCCCTCGCGAGCGGTCCGCCAAGTGGTCCGGCCGCCAAGGGCTCCGGCCGCACGGAGAACTCAACTCCGGCGTCGGACACGGCAGTCGGTGGGGTGCCGCGGCACGGCGTCAGCTCGTGTCAGGCACGCGGCGAGGCGGCGAAATCGCGGACGCACTCCGCCACTTCGAGCGCCTCGGAGGGTCCGCCGTCAGCGATCGACGATGTCCTCGCGGCCCTCGGCGAACTCCCACCAGGCCAGGGGAAGCCAGTCGCCGCCCACGAAGGCGTCGACGGACGAGCCACGGCCGGTGATGGCCACGGGCGTCCCCGGCGGGTATGTGGTGCCCGACAGGCCGGGCACGGTGACAAGCAGGGTCCCGAATCGCTGAGTCACTTCTCTCGTCCTCCCATTCGGCACGAGGTTCGGCGCGAGGTTGAAATCGGCACTTCCGTCCCCTCGAAGATAGCTGGCTTGTCTCATCCTCCCTATAGGGGGAGCATGAGAGTTGGGTCACGCGAGGCGAACGGCCGCGAGAGTTTCTACGGCCCGTTCGCACAGAGCTACGTTCGGTTGACGGCCGTTTGCCTCCAGCAGCGAGCACGCATCGTTTATTGGAGGTGTCGGCATGAAGGCTGTCGTCTACAAGGGACCGTTCGAAGTAGCGGTGGAAGAGGTCGAGAAGCCTCGGATCCAGCACCCGAACGAGGTCATCGTACGGGTGACATCCACCGCGATATGCGGCTCTGACCTGCACATGTATGAGGGTCGCACCGCCGCCGAACCGGGCATCGTCTTCGGTCACGAGAACATGGGAATCGTCGAGGAGCTCGGCGACGGCATCACGTCCCTGAAGAAGGGCGACCGTGTGGTCATGCCTTTCAATGTGGCCTGCGGATTCTGCAAGAACTGTGTGGCCGATTACACCGGATTCTGTCTCACCGTGAATCCGGGCTTCGCCGGTGGCGCGTACGGATATGTGGCCATGGGGCCATGGCCCGGAGGTCAGGCGGAATACGTGCGCGTACCGTACGCCGACTTCAACTGCCTGAAGCTGCCGGAAGGCACCGAGAATGAAAAAGATTTCATTCTCCTCGCGGACATCTTCCCGACCGGCTACCACGGCAACGAGCTCGCCCAGGTCTCTCCGGGCGAGAGTGTCGTGGTGTACGGCGGCGGCCCCGTGGGGCTCATGGCCGCGTACTCGGCCATGCTGCGGGGCGCGTCGAAGGTGTTCGTGGTCGACCGTGTCCTCGAACGGCTCCAGAAGGCCGAGGAGATCGGCGCGATCCCGATCAACTTCGCCGAGGGCAACCCGGTGGAGCAGATCAAGGAGCACACCAACGGTGAAGGCACGGACAAGGGCATCGATGCGGTCGGCTATCAGGCCATGGCGAGGCCCGAGGGCGCGGACGAGACCCGCGAGGAGCCCGCGGCCGTCCTGAACTCGATCATCGAGACCGTCCGGCCGACCGGAGCGCTCGGCATACCCGGGCTCTACGTGCCGTCCGACCCGGGCGCGCCGGACGAGCAGTCCAAGCGCGGCCGCCTCATGGTCGCAATCGGCAAGCTCTTCGAGAAGGGTCTGCGTCTGGGCACCGGGCAGTGCAACGTGAAGCGCTACAACCGGCAGCTGCGCGACCTCATCATCTCGGGGCGCGCGCGGCCGAGCTTCGTCGTCTCGCACGAGATGCCGCTGGACCAGGCACCCACGGCGTACGACAAGTTCGACAAGCGCATAGAGGGCTACACCAAGGTGATTCTGCACCCGGGGCAGTAGCTCGTAGGTGACGGCCGCCCGTCGGCCCGGGTCGGACCCGGTGCCGGCGGGCCTCGGCTGTTCTGTGTGCCGTGGTGCAGGCGCCGACCCGGCCGAGATCGGCCCGCCTGTCACTTCCGGGGCTCGGGCACCGCCCACCGGACCGGATCGCGGCCTTCGGGACCGTAGATGATCAGGTCGGGCCGGGTTCCCTTCTGCACGCTGAACGTGATCTTCCCTCGCAGACACGTACCGGGTCTCACGAGGTCGCCGTCGACCGGGTACTCCGGCTCGGGCACTCCCGCTCCGCTGATCAAGGGCGCCGCGACGCGGGTGCCGTCGGGGAAACCGAGCTGCCACGGCTGCTGGGCGACCAGGACGTTCGTGCTGTCCTCGTCGGCGCAGACCTTCACGTCGAGCACCGCCCACACGGGGTGCGGAAAGTGGGAGACCTCGTCGCCCAGGTGAACGCCCTCGGCGGGCTGGGTGTAGCCGACGACGGTGGTGGTGCCGCTGATGCGGCTGCCGTCGAGGTCGGTGTCGGACCAGTGGTGGCCCGACCCGAGTTTCAGGGCGGAGCCCTTGGCGGTGGCGGACGCCGCGGGCGGGCCACCGGCCTTGGCGGCCGTCGTCGGCTGCTGTTCGTCGTCGCTTGCGGTGCCGGTGCAGGCGGTGGTCGTCGCTGCGATGAGCAGGGTGGCGCAGGCGGCTCTGCGGATGTTCACGATCCCCCTAGGACATGTGTACTGAGAGGCATCATGCGACGACCGGATCTTGAAGAGGGCCAGTGTGCCCCTTTTGTGATGTGCCAGAGGCGGAGAATTCCGCGCCCGGGGTACGCACGGGTCCGGGTGGAGCATCGCGAGCCGGGGCGCCGTGGTCCGCATCCGCTGACGGGACGACGACCCCTCACGGGTCGGGTCGGGCGGCGTCAGCGAGTCGTCGCGGTGGCGAGCATCGCGACGGAGGTCTGCCACAGCCGGGCCGCACTCCGGGGATCCAGGGCATGTGCGGCTACCCCGCGGCGCACTCCCGGCCGATGCGGTCCGGCCTCGTTGCAGTCCTCGAAGTAGCGGCCGGTCACCCGCTCGGTCAGCAGTGAGGCGGCGAGCAGCACCGAGGTCGCGGCGCCCTGCTCGATGTTCTTCCAGGAGACGTCGGTACTGGTGGCCTCGAACGAGCTCGGACTGTTGGAGATGTCCCCGATGTGGCGGCCGAGCCGGGTGGTGGTGATGCGGCCGGGGTTGAGGGCGTTGACGGTGATCAGGTCGGACGCCCAGCGACGGCTCGCCTCGACGGCGAACAGGACGTTGGCGGTCTTGGACTGGCTGTAGGCCGCCCACGGATCGTAGGGGTGCCGCTCGAAGTTGATGTCGTCGAAGAGCACGTCGCCGTTGACGTGACCGACCGAGCTGACGACGACCACGCGCGCCCCGCGGGCTGCCGACAGGGCGCCGTGCAGGCCGGTGGCGAGGGCGAAGTGGCCGAGGTGATTGGTGGCGAACTGGAGTTCCCAGCCTTCCTTCGTCCGCTGGAGCGGAGGGGCCATCACCCCGGCGTTGAGGACCAGGATGTGCAGGGGCCCGCGCCAGGCTTGCGCGAAGGCGCGCACCGAGGCCGGGTCGGCGAGGTCGAGCGTCGCGGCGTGCACCGCCCCCGAGCCGTCGGCCGGAGCGATCTCCTCCGCTGCCCGCGCGCCCGCGACCGGGTCGCGGACGCCGATGGTGACCTCGGCGCCGGCGGCGGCCAGGGCGCGCGCGGTTTCGCGTCCGATGCCGGAGGCTCCCCCGGTGACGACGGCACGCAGGCCGGTGAGATCGACGCCGGCGAGCACCTCGGCGGCGGTCGTCTCCGCTCCGAACGGGGTGGTGACGAGCTGGTCGGTCATGACTTTCTCCATGAGAGCGAGGGAAGCGGCCGGCTCGTGCGCGGCCGGTGGCACGGAGGCGCGAGGCCGCCGTACCCTGATATCCGGAACTGGTTCCGGTTCGCTATCGAGGCTAAGCGGAACCGGTTCCGGTTGCAAGCGAGGTCGAGAAGGGAGTCGGAATTGACCGGCAACGAGGGGGACGCGGGACGGCCGGGCAGGCCCCTGCGCGCCGACGCGCGACGCAACGAGGACCTGCTGCTGGAGGCGGCCGCGGCCGCCTTCGCGCGCGAGGGGGCGGGCGCCTCGGTCAAGGACATCGCCCGCCGGGCCGGAGTCGGCGTCGGCACGCTCTACCGCCGTTTCCCCTCCAAGGAACTGCTGATCGAGGCCGTCTACCGGCACGAGGTGCAGCGCCTGTGCGAGGCGGCACCGGAACTGGCGTCCACCCGGCCGCCGTCCGACGCGCTGCGGACCTGGATGGAGCGCTTCGTCGACTTCATGTCCGCCAAGCAGGGCATGGCCGACGCACTACGCGTCGTGCTGACCGACGACAACGAGAAGCTGCAGACCCGTGCCCTTCTCGTCGAGGCCGTCGACCATCTGCTCGCCACGGCCAGGGAACAGTCGGTGGTGCGGCCGGAGGCCGACGCACGGGACGTCCTCATGGCCCTCGGCGGGATCACTCTCATCGCCGCCGGCGAGGAGCAGCGCGACCTGGCGACCCGGCTCATCGGGCTGCTCCTGCACGGGATCGTGACGAGCTGACCCGACGGGGCGGCCATCGGGCGGGCCACGGGCCCGGGGCCGCCTTCGGCACCGGGGCCTCACATTCCGAGGGGCTGTGTCGTCGGTCTGCTGGAGGTCGCCCTCGGGGCGGACCTCGCCCGGGCACCCACGTGCGGATCCCGCCCGAGGCCACCGACGGAAACAGCGAAGGAAGAACCCGTCCATGGAACCCGTGAACGTCGCAGTCATCTACTACAGCTCGACCGGCAGCGTGCACGCACTGGCGCAGGCCGCGACCGAGGGCGCCGCGAAGGCCGGCGCCCGGGTGCGGCTGCGCAAGGTCGCCGAGACGGCCCCGCCGGAGGCGATCGCCGCCAACCCGGCCTGGGGCCGGCACGCGCAGGACACGGCGGACGTCGCCGAGGCCGCGCACGACGACTTGATCTGGGCCGACGCCGTCCTGTTCGGCACTCCGGCCCGCTTCGGCAACCCCTCGAGTCAGCTCAGGGCGTTCATCGACACCACCGGCCCGTTGTGGTTCACGGGCAAGCTCACCGACAAGGTGTACTCGGCCTTCACCGCCAGCAACACGGCCCACGGCGGACAGGAGTCGACCCTTCTGGCGCTTGCGAACACCTTCTACCACTGGGGCGGCATCATCGTGCCTCCCGGCTACACCGATCCCATTCAGTTCCGGTCGGGCAACCCGTACGGCACCTCCCATGTGGCGGCCGACGGCCTGCCCGGCGACGTGGCCCTGCAAGCGGCCCGTCACCAGGCCCGCCGCGCCGTCGACACGGCGGCGCTTCTCAAGGCCGGCCGGGCCGCCTAGGGAGCGCGCTCCCGGCCACCCCGGGACGATTTCACAGGGGCACCCCTCAGGCCGGGCTGAGGGGATGGGGCGCCGTGGCGGAGCGGGGCGGCCAGGCCTGCGGGGAGAGGATGCCGAGGACGTAGGCGCGGGCGACCAGCGCCGGACGGGTCGCGGCGCCCAGCAACTCGCGCAGCCTGCTGAGGTGGTAGTCCACGGTCTGCCGTGACAGGTGGAGCGCCCCCGCGATGTCGGCGTTGCTCCGGCCGGCGGCCAGCAGAGCGAGTATCCGCACCTGGGCGGCCGTGAGCGACGCGTGTTCCTCGTACCGCAGTCCGAGATGCGTGACGACGGCCCACACGCCGGGCGCGCGTTCGGCGGCGCGGCGGACCGTGGTGAGATGCACGCGGGCTCTGCGCAGGAATCCGTCCCCGTCGACGAGGACGGCGCAGACGCGCGCGCTGCGCCGTCGGCCGTCGACCAGGTCACCCCAGACGCGGTGCACTGCGACCCGCTCCGGGGTGTCCGCCAGCAGACGGTCTGCGGACCGACCGATCAGTTCGGAGAGGCGAACGTCCAGTAACTCGGCCATGGCGGCGCTTGCTTCTCCCACCCGCCCGTCGGCGGACATCCGGACGCACGCCAGTCCGCTGTGGTCCCGCAGTGCCCGCAGGTCCTCCTCCGCCCGTCGTCGCTGTTCCAGGGTCTGGGTGTAGTCGGTGATGTCGACGTAGATCCCCGCCACACAGCGGCGTTCGCCCCAGCGGACGGGGAAGCGGTAGCCCGCGGCCTGCCCGGAGGAGCCGTCGGGCCGCCGATAGGTCAGGGTGTGCCGTACGGGCTTGCCGCCCGTCAGGACGTCCTGGTCGAGGCCGAAGAAGCGGGCGGCGTCGTCGGGTTGGTCGACGTCGGCGAGGTGACGGCCGATCATGGCGTCGCGCGTGGTGCCGTACAGGTGGGCGTAGGCGTGATTGACCCACAGGTAACGGCCCGTGGCGTCGCGGACGAACGCCGCGGCGGGCGTGAGGTCGGCGAACGAGGCGTACGGGTCCGGCTCGTCGGACCGGCCGCCCACTTCGACGGCCACTCCCCTGCTGACGCGCCGACGCGCGCCGCCCTGACAGTCGGGCCAGTTCACGTCGAAGGTCCGGCCTTCGAAGCATGCCTGGTACGGGCCGTCGCCCGATGGCCTGTCCTGGTCGCCGAGTTCCGCCGAGAGGGCCTCCAGGAAGCGGTGCGCGGTGCGCTCGTCGTCGAACGCGCCGCCACCGCTGTCGACCACTCTCAGTCCACCGTCGGCCTCCCACCAGGACACCGGCAGGGGCGCGAGAAGCGACTTGAAATCGGCCTCGTCCACGGCCCAACTCCTTCAACGTTCGATCACATTACTTTGAGTGACACCACATGCGTATCCCGTGTGCATGCCAAGCATGCCGGGCAGGCGCGGACGGCTCGGCGGCGCACCCCTCCACCCGGAACGGGCACTAACGCATCACGGAACCTTCACGCGCCGCCAACCGCCGTCACGAGTACGGCATTTGCCTGAGGGGTTCGCGCTCTCCGCGGCCCAGGAGGCGCACACGGGCTGCTTCGCTTGAAGGAGCGCACACGGACCGCGGGACAGCGGTCGTCGTAGCGGCGCGGGTGCACCCACGGCCGCCGTGCCGGCGGACGGCGCGCCCCGCGCCGTTCCCCGGAAGCAGAGGAGTTGGGTATTCGTGAGCAAGGTGCTGTACGTGCACGCCAAGGGCGGCCCTCCGGTGGGTTACGCCCTGACGCGGGTGGCCGCGCGGTCCACGGTGCACCTGCTGGCACTCAGCGAACTGCCCGTCACCGTCGCGGCTGACGCCGGGCGGATGTGCGCCTCGGCCGTCACCCGTGCGGACGCGGACCGGGGCGACCTGGTGGACCTCATCGCGGACCGTGCCCGCGAGATGAACGCGGACGCCGTCGTCACCTTCTCCGAGTACGCGGTGGTCGCGGTCGCCGAGGCGGCTCGGCGCCTCGGCCTGAAGGGCGCCGGCGCCGCCGCGGAACTCGCCCGGGACAAGCGCCTGATGCGTGCCGCCTGGGAGCGCCACCGCGTGCCGCAGCCCCGGTTCCGCGCCGTTCGCACCGCCGCCGAACTCGACGCTGCCGCCCACGAGCTCTCGTATCCGCTGCTCCTCAAGGCGGCCTGGAGCGCCGGCTCGACGGCGCACCAGATCATCACGACGCCCGCCGGTGTCCGGGAGGCGTGGCAGCGGTCGCGCGCGGTCATGGCCCAGTCGGCGACGCTCGGGTTCGCGGAGCTTCATGTGGCCGGTGCCGACGAGGACTTCATCGTCGAGGAGATCGTCACCGGGTGTGCCGAGGAGTGGTTCGACGGCGCCGGATGGGGCGACTACGTCAGCGTAGAGGGCGTCGTCGTCGACGGTGCCTTCCGGCCGGTCTGTCTGAGCGGCCGGATGCCGACGGTCGCGCCGTTCACCGAGCGCGCCGGCATCACCCCGGCCGCTCTCGGTGCCGAGGCCCAGGAGCGTGTCGTCGACCTCGCCCGCAGCGCCGTCGAGGCCCTGGGGCTGGAGAACTGCGGCACCCACACCGAGATCAAGCTGGGGGCGGACGGCCGCATGTGGGTCATCGAGACGGCCGCGCGCTTCGGCGGAGCGATGACCGTGCCGCAGATCGAGGAGGTCTTCGGGCTGGACCTGGTCGGCATGTTCACCGACCAACTGCTCGACAGGGCACCCGCCTGGCCCGCGCGGGCGCTGTCGCCCGCCGACGCCGAGGGTGCCGCCGGATCGCTGGTGGTGCTCGCGGTCGACGGCGACGGCGAACCCTGGGGGCGCCGGCACGTGTGGGACGCGGCCGCGGTCGTCCGTTCCGCGCCGCTCGGCGTCGGCAGCACGCTGTCCGTCGTCGCCGAGAGCTCCCTGCCGGACGGCACCACCGTGCCGGTCTACGACCCCGCCGCCGGGGCCAACACCATGGCCGGACTGTGCCTGTTGTCGGCCGAGGTCCCGCAGGCGGTCGTCCGGGACTTCACCGCCCTCGTGGACGCACTGCCGCACATCCTGCCCGCCGACGCCACCGAGGGGGTCACGGCATGACCCTCGCACTGGACGACGCGGAGGTGCCCGGGGCGTCGGGGGACCGCACGGTCGTCGGCGCCAACCTGTCGCTGCCGCTGTTCCGGGCCCTGTCCGGGACGCTGGCCGGACACCCGTACCTGAAGGTCGTGGTGGACCGTACCGAGCACACCTGGCATCTGCTCGACACCCGGATGCACCCCTTCCACGTCAACTACATCGCGACCCGGATCCTCGGTCTGACGCTCGACGAACTCGACGCGGACCTCGACGCGTTCAACACCTCCGTCTACATGGACCCGGAGCGCCGCTTCCTCCTCGGCGTGCTGTCGCTGCACACCGACGAACGGGCCGAGGACCCCGAACGCCCCTTTCTGGTCCTGGAGACCACCGAGGCGGACACCATGCACGGTGCGCTGCTGGAGGAGTTCTACCGCTATGTGCGCGGCCGGGTCGACGGACGGCTGCCGCTGCTGCTCAAGCCCGCCAACCACGGCCAGGAGCACGAACTGGCGTCGGTGAGCGAGGCCGTCGTGCCGCGCGTCCTCAGCCACGAACTGTTCGGCCATCGCACGCGCACCTGCCTCAACCCGGGCGAGGCCGAGGGCCGCCTGCGCTACTTCCGCACCACGAAGGAGTACGAGGCCGCCGCCGCGGAGCTCGGCTGGTCCGACATCGTCGCCATGGCGTGCCTGCCCGACGACGTGCCCCGCGTCGCCGGGTTCATCAACACAGCTCCCATCACCCCGTTGTCGCACACCAATGTCCTGGCCTCCGGCTGGCGCATCCCGAACGCCATCGTCCGCGACCTCGACACCCTCGTGGGGCAGGACGGCCTGGACGACGCGTGGGTGCGCTACCGCGTCGCCGAGGACACGATCACCCTGGAGCGGCTGGCCGGCGCACCGGCCCTGCACAAGCCCGCCTGGCACCAGCAGCGCATCCGCGTGGAGACTCCCCTGCTGGCGGAGGCCCCGGTGCTGGCGCTGCACCGGCTGCGCCGGGCCGACCGGGACAGCTACGGCACCAAGGCCGCCAACCTGGGGGAACTGCACCACGTTCTGGACAGCCGTACCGCCGACCTGACCACCTTCTACGCGCGCCCGCGTCCGCCGCGTGCCGACCTGCTGACGCATCTGGCCACCCGTCTCGGCGAGCCGTGGGCGAGTCCGGAACGCCTGCGCGCCGCGGCGGTGGAACGGGTGGCGGACACGGTCCGGGCACCGGAGGGCGTCGCTCTGCCGTTCCGCCTGCACCACCTGTTCCTCACCTCGTCGCCCGCCCTGCAACAGGGCATCGGCAAGCTGAAGATGGCCCTGGAGCTCGAGGCGTTCGACGTCCTCGACCCGCTGTGCCTGCACCTCCAGCATCTGGTGCGCGGTACTCCGATGCCCGACGAGGTGGCACGGGCGGTCACCGGCGCCGTGCCGGGCCTGCCGGCCGCCGGCCGCCGGCTCGTGGTCCGTTCGTCCTCCAACGCGGAGGACCTGCCGGGATTCTCCGCCGCCGGCATCTACGACTCGGTGACCACCGTGCGCGGCACGGAGCAGCTCATGGACGCCGTCCGCCAGGTGTGGGCCTCCCTGCTGTCGCCCCGCAGTGTGCGTCTGCGTCACCAGGTGGGCATCTCGCTGGACGACACCTACATGGGCGTGATCGTCCAGGAGTACCTGCCGGCCGACCTCGGTGGCGTCCTGGTGACCTGCAACCCGACGCGTCGCGAGGACTTCCGCAACGTCTACCTCAACTGCACGCCCGGATCGCCGGAACGGGTGGTCGACGGCACGGTCCTGCCGCAGCAGTACCTCTACAACACCGTCGAGGGCGGCGGACGCACGGTCGACATCGGTTCCGCGAGCGTGGACCTTCCGCCGACCACCCGGGCAGCACTGGCCGAACTCGCCCTGGCAGGAAGGCTGTTGCAGTCCCACTTCAGTCAGGAGGACCCGGACGACGCGCTGGACGTCGAGTGGCTGATGACCGCCGACGGGACGTTCCGGCTGGTCCAGATCCGCCCCTACTCCCGGTGAGGCGCCGCATGCCGAAACCGTGGGCACGTCCCCGGGGGCCGGCCCTGCCCGTCGCCGCCCGCCGCATCATCCGCCTGAACAACGGGTTCCAGCTGCTGTTCAACCTGCTGTGGTGGATGCCCGTGTTCTACGCCTACCAGCGGGACGCCGGCCTCTCCGAGGACCAGATCTTCGGCATCCAGAGCATCTACTACGTCGCGTTCTGCCTCTTCGAGATCCCGACCGGTGCCGTGGCCGACCGCATCGGCGCCCGTAATTGTCTGCGCGCGGGCGCGGTGGTGATGACGGCGGCGAACCTGACACCGGTGCTGGCCCCGTCGTACACCGGGTTCCTCGTGCACTTCCTCGCCATCGCGGCGGGACGCTCGCTCACCTCGGGCGCGGCGAGCGCCTACCTGTACGACGGGCTGCGCGCCGAGGGGGCGGACGCCCATTACCTCAGGGCGGAGGGCACGGCTCGTGCGCTCGGACTCGCCGCCAAGGTGCTGTGCTGGCCGCTCGTCGGGCCGCTGATGCTGCTGCTTCCGCAGGCGCCGTACGTGCTCAGCGCGGCGAGCGCCGCCGGGTCTCTCGGCTGCGCCCTGGCCCTGCCGCGTCTCGCCCCGCACGGCGAGGACTCCGTACCGGTTCCGCGCAAGCGGCGACGCGGCGGCTTCCTGCACGACACGCGTGCCGCCCTGGGCGTGCTGCGGGCCTCGCCCTTGCTGGTCCTGCTGATGGTGCAGGGCGTGGCGGTCTTCACCCTGTCGCGCATCTGCCAGGTCAATCTGTTCCAGCCGGTGCTGCTCGACCACGGCATCGGGGAGAGCACGCACGGCAGTGTGCTCGCGGCTATGACGGTCGCCGAGGCGGTCGCCTCGGCCCGCCCGCAGTGGCTGAGCCGCAGACTGTCAGCGGTGTCGTGGGTGTCGATGCTGAGCGTGGTGCTCGCCGCGTGCCTCGCGGGCCTGATCATGGGCGGTCCCTTGACCGTGGTCGCCCTGCTGTGCGCGTTCGCCGCCGTCACCGGGTTCGTCTATCCGGTGCAGCGCAAGCTCATCAACGACGCCATCCCGGCGGGTGCGCCGCGCGCCACGCTGTTGTCGGTGGAGAGCATCGTGGACCGCGGGGTGTGCGCGCTCGCCGCGGTCGCGGCGGGCGCGTACCTGGCGGCGGGCCGTCTGGACGCACTGTTGTGGCACAGCGCCGTCGTCACGTGCGTGCTGATGCCGGTGCTCCACCTGGCGCTGGGCCGTCTGCGTCGCACGTCCCCGCGTGCCGGGGACGACAGGGACGGCGCGGCCCCTCGGCCCCCGGACGAGCCGGTTCCGTTGCCCGTCGACGAGGGCGCGGCGCCCCGCGCGTGAGACGGTGGCCACCGGTGCCCGATCCCGGTGGCCACCCGCGGGCTCAGCGTGTGTGATCGTCCGTGCGGGATGCGTGTCACTCCGGCGTCCGGCGCCGGCCCGTTCCGCCTACTGCCGTCGCGCCGGTCAGCGCCCTCACCCCGCGCTCCGCGGCCGGGAGGGCGGCCGTCGCTTGCCCATGGGCCGTCCGCCGTTCCCGCTCGGCCTGTCGGGGGTGCCTGCTCTGCCAGTAGGGGTTGTCGTGCGAAAGCTTGCTGGAGACTCGGCCGTACATGCCGAACGTCGCGATGACCAGGCCCATCACGAAGCTGAAGATCACGTTGGTCATACCGAAGCCGAGGATGTTGGCGGGCTTGTCCAGCACGAAGATGTGGGCGAAGCCGCTCAGGACGAACAGCGCGCCCACCACCATGTTGAGGGTGGAGGCGAAGTTGCCGCCGATCACGGCTCCCGCGAGCAGCGCCACACCCACCACCGTGGAGACGACGCTCAGCGCGACGTTGGTGGTCATGCCCGCGATCGTGTGACCCGCCGTGGCGAAGGGGCTCAGGGCGTCGGCGAAACCGAGGCCCGCGAAGGTGAGCAGGACCAGTCCGCAGAAGCCGGCGCCGTATCGGTAGACGGTCGCCAGGTGGTGGTCGACAGGGAGCTCATCTTGTAGCTTCATGCCCACGATTCGCCCGGTATCGACGAAATGGATGCGATTTCTCACCAGGAGCGGACGACCGCCGTGCGCGCGGCTCGATGAGCTAGCCGGAACCCTGCCGCAGCAGGACGAGCTCTCGGTTCATCTCGGCGAGGAACCGGACGACCACCGCGAGCTCCTCCGGAGTGAAGCGGTCGCGCGCCGCTCCCGTACTGCGGGCCAGCGGCTGGAAGTAGTCCCTGGCGATCTCCCTGGCCGCCTCCGCGTAGTGCAGGTGGACCACGCGACGGTCGTCGACCGCGCGGACCCGGCGGATGTGGCCCGCCTTCTCCAACCGGTCGATGCAGGCGGTCACCGCTCCGGAGGTCAGGTTGAGCCGCTCGCGCAGCCTGCCGGGCGTGACGGGCCCCTCGTCGGCGTCGGCGTCCAGGATCGCGATCAGGGCCTGCACGTCGGTGAGATGCAGCCCCTGCGCCTGAGCGAACTCCTGGGCGATGCGGTTGAACTCGCCGTTCATCCGGCGCAGAAGGACGGCGAAGGACTGCAACCCTGTCGGGTCGTCTCCGGGAAGAGAGGGCGATGGCACGCCGGAACCGCTCATGCCCTCAGTATAGGATCACTCAATCATTGAGATACTTGATGAGTGACTTACTCCCCTGAGGCTTGAGATGCTGATGAGAACCGCACCGCGTTCGGCCCGCTGGCTCGTACCCCTCGCTCTGCTGTTCGTCTGGCTGGCCGTCGGCGGCACGCTCGGCCCCTACGCGGGCAAGCTCGGCGAGGTCGCGACCAACGACCAGGCGGCGTTCCTGCCGCAGAGCGCCGAGTCCACCAAGGTCCTCAAGGCCCGTGAGGCCTTCGACCAGTCCGAGACACTGCCCGCCGTCGTGGTCTGGACGGCCGACGGGAACCGCACGACCGAGGCCCAGCAGGCAGCCGCCACCGAGGCCGTCGCCACGCTCGCCTCGGACCCCGGTGTCGTCGGCCGGCCGTCGCCCGCCCTGGTCTCCGACGACGGCAAGGCCCTTCAGGCGGTCGTCCAGCTCGAGCCCGACCTGGGCGACGGACTGCCCGCGGTGCTCGACAAGGTGCGGGCGGCGGCCGAGAGCGTGCCGGGCACCGAGGCACGGATCGCGGGCCCCGCGGCGAGCCAGGCCGATCTGTCGGACGCGTTCGCCGGCATCGACGGGCTGTTGCTGGGCGTGGCCCTCGGCGCCGTGCTGCTGATCCTGCTGCTCGTCTACCGCAGTGTCCTGCTGCCGTTCGTGATCATCCTCGGGTCCGTGTTCGCCCTGGGACTCGCGTGCGCGGTCGTCTACGCGCTGGCGGACCGGGACGTGGTCCGGGTGGACGGCCAGGTGCAGGGCATCCTCTCCATCCTGGTCATCGGCGCCGCCACCGACTACGCGCTGCTGCTGGCGGCCCGCTTCCGCGAGGAACTCGCCGTACGGGGCGACCGGGTCGCGGCCGCGACGGCAGCGGTGCGCCGGTCGTTCGGGGCGATCACCGCCAGTGCCGCCACCGTTGCGCTCGGCCTGCTGGCCCTGCTGGCCAGCGACCTCACGAACAACCGCGCCCTCGGGCCGGTCGGCGCCATCGGCATCGTGTGCGCCGTGCTCTGCACCCTCACCTTCCTGCCTGCCGTACTGGCCCTTCTGGGCCGGACCGCGTACTGGCCCTCCAAGCCCAAGGCGTCGGACGCCTCCGTCGAAGGGCACGGGGTGTGGCGCCGTGTCGCCGCGCGGGTGAACGCAAGGCCCCGTCGGACCTGGGTGGTCACCGCGCTCGTCCTCGCCGTCTTCGCGGCCTTCTCCCCCACCCTGACCGCCAAGGGCGTGCCGCTCGACGAGATCTTCGTGAACGACGCGCCCTCGGTCGCCGCCCAGCAGACGCTCGGCGAGCACTTCCCCGGCGGTTCCGGCAACCCGGCCGTCATCATCGCCGACGCCGACCGTGCCGACGAGGTGACGGCCGCCGCCAAGAACACCGAAGGCGTGGCGTCGGCCGGGGCGGTCTCCGCGTCGGGCCGGCCCGGCGCCGGTGACCCCAAGGTCGTCGACGGGCGCGTACGCATCGACGCCACCCTGAAGGCGGCGGCGGACGGCGACGCCGCCAAGCAGACCGTCGAGCGCCTGCGTGCGAAGGTGCACGCGGTGTCCGGGGCCGACGCCCTGGTCGGCGGTTACACCGCCCAGCAGTTGGACACCCAGCAGACCGCGGCCCGCGACCGTGCGGTGATCGTGCCCGTGGTCCTCGGCATCATCCTGCTGATCCTCGTCCTGCTGCTGCGCTCGCTGCTCGTACCCGTCCTGCTGGTCGCCACCGTCGCGCTCAACTTCCTTGCCACGCTGGGAGTGTCGGCGCTCGTCTTCGAGCATCTCCTCGGGTTCAGCGGCACGGACGCGTCGGTACCGCTGTACGGGTTCGTGTTCCTGGTCGCCCTCGGCGTCGACTACAACATCTTCCTGATGTCGCGGGTACGGGAGGAGGCGCTCGTGCACGGCACCCGGCAGGGCGTGCTGCGCGGGTTGACCACCACCGGAGGCGTGATCACCTCGGCCGGTGTGGTGCTCGCCGCCACGTTCGCGGCGCTGATGGTCATCCCGCTGGCCTTCCTCGTGCAGATCGCGTTCATCGTGGCCTTCGGAGTCCTGCTCGACACGCTCGTGGTGCGCTCGCTCCTGGTCCCCGCGCTGATGATCGACATCGGACCCCGGGCGTGGTGGCCCAGCGCCCTGGCCCGCCACGACGCCGGACCCGTGACCGGGGCGAAGCAGCCGGAGAAGTCCGCTTCCCCCGCCGCCTGAACGGGCGGTCCCCGGCGGGCCGTGCATCCGCCGTCGGCGCCGCGGATGAAGTGGTCCGGCGAGTACGGGTGCCGCCGGTTCGGACAGGTCAGCGGCCGGGACCGACGAAGGGATGCTCATGCACTGGCTTTTCGGCGACCAGCTCGGACCGCACTTCCTGCGTCCGTCCCGGGACAGTGGTCTCACCCGTGACACCCCCCTGCTGATGATCGAGGCCAGGTCGGTGTTCCGGCGCCGCCGCTTCCACCGGGCCAAGGCGCACCTGGTGCTCTCCGCCATGCGCCACCGGGGGGCGGAACTCGGCGACCGGGTCACGTACGTCCGCGCCGACACCTACCGGGAAGGACTGGAGAAGGCGGCGGGCGACGACCCGGTGACCGTCCATCACCCGACCTCGTACGCCGCCGTACGGCTGGTGCGCTCCCTGTCTCACGTCACCATGGGGCCTCCGCGCGGGTTCCTGGTGCCCCTGGACGACTTCGCGGCGTGGGCGGACGGGCACGGCGGCCGGCGGCTGCGCCAGGAGGACTTCTACCGGTGGGTGCGGCAGGGGCACGAGCTGCTGATGGACGGCGACGCCCCGGCCGGCGGCCGCTGGAACTACGACCACGACAACCGGGAGCCGCCGCCCCGGAAGACGTCCGCCCTGCCCGTGCCCGCCCCCTACCGGCCGCGCGAGGACGAGATCGACGACGAGGTCCGCCACGACCTCGATCGCTGGGAGAGCGACGGAGACGTGTCCTTCGTCGGACGGGACGGCCCACGGCTCTTCCCCGCGACCCGTGCCGAGGCCCGGGAGGCGCTGCGGCGCTTCGTCGACCGGCGGCTCGGCACGTTCGGCCCGTACGAGGACGCCATGCTCGCCGCCGACCCCGTCATGAGCCACAGCCTGCTGTCCTCCTCGCTCAACCTCGGTCTGCTCGACCCCGGCGAGTGCGTGGAGCGCGCCGAAGCGGCATGGCGGGACGGCCGGGCACCGCTGAACAGCGTCGAGGGCTTCGTCCGGCAGATCGCCGGCTGGCGCGAGTACGTCTGGCAGCTGTACTGGTACTTCGGCGAGGAGTACCGGCACTCCAACGAACTGCGGCACACCGCGCCGGTGCCCGGCTGGTGGGACGACCTGGACGCGGACGACGTCCGCGCGCGCTGTCTGCACGCGGTCCTGTCGCAGGTGCGCGACACGGGATGGACCCACCACATCCCGCGCCTGATGATCCTCGGCAGTTACGCGCTCCAGCACGGCTGGGACCCGGCGGCCGTCACGGACTGGTTCCACCGAAGCTTCGTGGACGGATACGACTGGGTGATGGTGCCCAACGTCGTCGGCATGTCCCAGTACGCCGACGGCGGCCGCATGACCACCAAGCCGTACACGTCCGGCGGCGCCTACGTGAACCGCATGAGCGACCTGTGCGGGCCCTGCGCCTACCGGCCCGGCGACCGTACCGGCGCACACGCCTGCCCCTACACCGCGGGCTACTGGAACTTCCTGGACCGGCACCGCTCCAGGCTCGAACACAACCACCGCACCGCCCGGGCGGTCAGGGGCCTCGACCGCCTGCGCGACCTCGACGAGGTCCGCCGCCAGGAGCACGCCCGCGGGGACTCACCGCCGTAGGCGGGCCCAGCCGCGGTGTCGTCGGGCTGTTCCCGGGCCGTGGACGGCCGGCGCCGGCCTCCGTGACCGGCGGGCCCTGCTGCGGTGCGGCAGCAGAGCCCGTTCCCGCCGGACCCGTATCGATCGCCCGACCGTCACAGCCGGGGAGATCCTTCCGTCAGCGGTCGAGGTAGATCGTGAAGCGCCTCTTGCCCGTACCGATCGTGTCGGCGTGGACCTGGCCGCGGGCCCGGCGGAAATCCCCGGTGCCGCCGGTGATCCCGTTGTCGAACGAAGGGGGTGGGATCGTCGGGCGGCCATCGGTGAGGATGCCGAAGACCATCGCCTGTACGGAGAGCCGGCCGCCCGGGAGGTTGTAGGTCACGAGACACACCTCCGCTCCGCCAACGTCCCGGCGCGACGCACCGGAAGATCCGACCGGTCGGACCGGCCCGGGACGAGAGACGGCCCGCCCCTCTGTGATCCCGGGGCCGGGGGCGGATCGGCGGGCGCCGGCGGCATGCTGATGCACGCGGACGACGGTGGAGTCGGCCGGGATGTCCCTGGAAGTCCCCGTCGAACGTCTGCCGCGCGGCGCCGACTTCGACCAGGTCGCCGGCCTGGGCGGACCTCGGCGCGTCGGCTCGTCAGCGGCTCGCCCGCTGGGCGGTCACGATCGTGTCCATCGTCTGTTCCGCCCCCACGAGCCGCTGCACACGCTCGGAGAAACCCGGGAACTGTGACGCGATCCTGGTCAGGAACTTCAGTTCGACCGGGGCGACGTTGATCTCGGCGATGTCGCGCTCGATCGCCCGCATCACGCCCTTGACGACCCGCTCGGGGGAGACGGTTCGGGCGCCGCCCGGCGCCGACGCTCCCGTCTTCGCGAACATGCCCAGGTCGCGCACGAAGCCCGGCTGGACGATCGAGACGCCCACGCCGGTGCCGTGCAGGTCCTGGCGGAAGGACAGCGAGAAGCCCCGCAGGCCGAACTTCGTCGCGGTGTACATCGACGAGGACTTGGTGGCCGCCACTCCCGACAGCGAGCCGACGAAGCAGATGTGGCCGCGGCCGTCGGCGACCATGGCGGGAGCGAGCAACCGCGCGAGCACGGCAGGGCTGCGCAGGTTCACCGCGATCGCCCGGTCGATCTGTGCGGGCGTGTAGTCGAGCACGTCGCCGCTGGAGGGCAGCGCCGCGTTGGCGACGAGGATGTCCGTGCCGGCGGCCTCCGCCGCGAGACGCTGCACGTCGTCGGCGTCGGCGAGATCGGCCAGGATCGTCCGGGCGCCGTAGCGTTCCGCGAGGGGTTCCAGTGCCTCGCGACGCCGTCCGGTGAGAATGAGGTCCGCCCCACGACGGGACAGTTCGGCGACGAGCGCCCCGCCGATGCCTCCGGTGCCACCAGTAAGCAGAACAGTTGCCCCAGCAATGCGCACGACTATCCTCCGGTCTTGTTCGTTCGAACGAACAATAGAGATGGCGGGTGAGCGTGTCCACCGTCGTCCCGCCGGGAACCGGCCCGGCCGGTCCGGTCGTCGAGGCCGTCCCGGCCGTCGCCGGCACCGCTGCGTCGCCCGGGGAACGCAGCGCGGTGGGCGCCTCAAGCAGCACGCGGCGACCCACGCCCTGCCTCGCGCGGCACACCCCGCCGACCGCCGTCGGCACTGGTGGAACAATGAGTGCCATGCCGAACGCCGCCCTCGCCGCCCCGACGCGTCAGCGCATCATCACCGCCGTCCTGAAGATCATCGGCGCGGACGGTCTTTCGGCGCTCACCAACCGCCGCATCGCCAAGGAAGCGGGCGTTTCGCTCGGTTCGGTCACCTACCACTTCGAGACCCAGCACGATCTGCTGAGGGAAAGCCTGCTGCACTTCGTGCGCGAAGAGGCCCGGCACTTCACCGAACTGGCCGACCAGTGCCAGACCGACGGCATCGACATCGAGGAAGCGGCGCATCTCGCCGGCCAGGTGGCGTGCAGCGCGGCGCTCGACAGTGCCCATCTCGCACCCTTCGAGCTCTACCTGCACGCCGGGCGCGACGAGCGGCTGCGGGAGGCGGCGGCGGAGGCGTTCCGCGCGTACGACCGGCTCGCCACCCGGATCCTGACCGCCCTGGACGTGCCGGACGCCGAACGCCTGGCGTCCACGACGGTCGCGCTCGTGATGGGTCTGCAACTGCGCCGCCTGGCCACCGGCAGCCCGGCGGACGACCTGGTCGACGCCCTCCTGCTGCTCGCGCGCGGGGCCGCAGCCCGCCCGGCCGAGCAGGACGGTGGCCGGACCTGAGCGCCGTACCGCCGGAGTCCGGCGGGTCCTGCGCACGCCACGGACGTCGAGCGCCGGAAACCGGCGGGGCCATAGCCTTCCCGGATGAGTGACCAGCTGTTGGCCGAGGCGCACCGGTTCCTGGACTGGGCACGGGAGCAGGGCGCCGATCTGGACGGCTCCGACGGGAGCGTCTGGTTCGTCCAAGGGGTGCTCGAATCGATGGCCGAGGAGGCGGACGAGGAACCGTCGCTGCGGGCGGTCAAGTGCCTCGCCTACTCGGTGTACTTGGCGGAACTGCTCGCGGACACGTGTCGCGGTGTGCGCCGTGTCGTCGACGGCGAGGGCATGACCTTGCGCGCCGTGCTCGCCGTCCGGGAGGACGGGGTCGCGCAGTTCCCCCTGTCGTGGGTGCGGAGCTGTATCGACGACCCGCGGGCCGACAACATCGGTTTCAAGTTGGCCGGAGCCCTCAGGGACTTCGGCGAGGAAGAGCGCGCATCCGACATGTACGCGCAGGTGACGGAGTACGCGGAGTTCAAGGGCCGTTGAGGGCGCGGCCGCCGGCCGACACGAAGCGCGCCGCCGGCGCCTACCGCGCCGTCCTCGACCCGGACTTCCGGTACGAGGTCCAAGAGCTCATCGAGAAGCTCGTCGACTTCGCGTACGAGGAGTGGGAGTACGCCACCAAGAACATCGACCGGTACACGCAGGACACGCTCTTCTTCGAGCTCACCTGACCGTCCACGACCACGAGGGCCCGCGAGCCGCGGCACTGCCCGCTTGATGCTTCTACAGCACTGTAGATTGTGACGAGGGGCGGCAGACGTACCGGCCCCGTCCGCCACCGGGAGAGAGTAGATCTGATGTTCGGCTTGAGTGAACTGGCCCTGATCCTCATCGTCGTCATCGTGGTCGTCGGCATCAAGAAGCTGCCCGAGCTGACGCGTTCGGCGGGGAAGGCGGCCCGGATCTTCAAGAGCGAGTCCAAGGCGCTGAAGGCGCAGGACTCCCCCGAGGCGTCGCCGGGTTCGGGGCGGGTCGTCCCGGGCACGGTCGTCGAGCCCGACGATCCGTCCGCACGCTCCTGACGAGCCGGCCGTCGGCCGCGTCGCCCACTGCTGCGGGCGCGAGCAGGACGGACACGGTCAGCTCGGCGACGAAGCCGACAACCAGGCCCGGCACGGTGATGCCGAGCTGTGCGCCGGACAGCATGAACGACAGCCGCTCCAGCGCCTTCAGGGCACGGGCGGCTCCGCTGCCGCCGGCCCCGATGCGCGTTCCCGGTCACTGACCCCCGTGCCCGGACACGGCACCCGCCGCCCGCATGCGATTGGGTGACCATGCGGACGGCGGGGGTGGGTGACCGTCGTCGTGCGGGGCGGCGGTACGGGGCAGGACAGCCCTCAGACGTTGACACCGAAGTCGGAGGCGATCCCGGACAGGCCGGAGGCGTAACCCTGGCCGACGGCGCGGAACTTCCACTCGGCGCCGTGCCGGTAGAGCTCGCCGAAGACCATCGCGGTCTCGGTCGAGGCGTCCTCGGACAGGTCGTAGCGGGCGATCTCCTGGCCGCCGGCCTGGTTGACGATCCGTATGAACGCGTTGCGGACCTGACCGAAGCTCTGGCCACGGTTCTCTGCGTCGTGGATCGAGACGGGGAAGACGATCTTGTCGACCTCGGCCGGCACGCCGACGAGGTTCACCTTGATCGACTCGTCGTCGCCCTCGCCCTCACCGGTGAGGTTGTCGCCGGTGTGCTCGACGGAGCCGTCCGGGCTCTTGAGGTTGTTGTAGAAGACGAAGTGCTGGTCGGAGAGGACCTTCCCGGAGGCGTCGAGCAGCAGGGCCGAGGCGTCGAGGTCGTAGTCGGTGCCCGTGGTCGTACGCACGTCCCAGCCGAGTCCGACGAGGACGGCGCTCAGGCCGGGCGCCTCCTTGCTGAGTGAGACGTTGCCGCCCTTGGACAGGGAAACTCCCATTGCTGCTCTCCTCCGTTGAACCGCCGTCCGCCGTGCGCGGCGGACCCGGCGGGGCTGGTCGTCCGGGGTCCGAATCTACAACAATGTAGAAGTTGTCGGGAGGGTGAACTCCTGTATCTCACTACGATGGAGCGGCTGTTGAGCCGTTCACGCGGAAGAGCGCGGTTCACGGCTGGACAGGGAGGCAGAGTGGGGACGCAGGACATGAGCGGCGATCCGGGACCGGACGCGCCCGCTCGTCGACGCGGCCAGGGCGAACTGGAAGCGCAGGTGCTGGCCGCTCTTCGCCGGTCGCCGGAACCGGTGACAGCCGGCTGGGTGCGGGAGCGCCTCGGCGGTGTCCTCGCCTACACCACCGTCATCACGATCCTGACGCGGCTCCAGGCGAAGGGCTTGGTCACCCGGAAGCGGGCAGGCCGGTCCTTCGCGTGGAGCGCGGCCACGGACGAGGCGGGTCTCGCCGCTCACCGCATGCGCCGCGTCCTGGACCGTGAGACCGACCGCGAGGCGGTCCTGGCGAGCTTCGTCTGCGGCCTGCCCCAGCAGGACGAGGAACTGCTGCGCAGGCTGCTCCAGGAGACCACCGGCCAGGACCCCGAGCGAGCCGAGGGCCGGGAGAGCTGACCCGTGGGCGTGTTCGTCTTCCTCCCCCTCGTGCTGCCCCTGACCGCGTGGCCCATCGCGCGTCTGGCCGAACACCGCCTGCACCCGCGCCTGGCGACCTGCCTGCTGTCCGCCGTCGCCGCCGTCCTGAGCCTGTGCAGCAGCCTGTGCCTCGGCCTGCTGGCGATCGTCGGAACCGCACAACTGCCCGGCAACCCACTCCCGGACGCCTGGGCCGATCCGGAAGTACGGGCGGCCGTGCCGCACGACGAAGTGATCGGCAAGGGCGCGGTGGTCGCCCTCGCCGTCGCCGCCGCGGCGTGCACGGCGCTGCTCCGGCGCCATCGCCGGGTACGCCGCCGTGGCCTGCGAGCGCTGCGCGGACTGCGCGCGACCCAAGTCGCCGTCCTCCGCGACGAGATGCCCTACGCCCACGCCCTCCCCGGACGTGCCGGCACGGCGCGGATCCTGGTCTCCACCGGCATGCTGGCCGGTCTCGACTCCCGTGAGCGGCGCGTCCTGTTCGCCCACGAGCGGGCCCACCTCACCGGCCGGCACCACCGCTACCTGCTCCTCGCCGGGCTCGCGGCCCGCGCCAACCCCTTCCTGCGGCCACTGCGGACGGCCGTCTCCTGCACCGTGGAGCGCTGGGCCGACGAGGAGGCGGCGGCAGCGGTCGGCGACCGGCGGACCACCGCCCGCGCGATCGCCAGGGCCGCTCTCCTCTCCCGTCCCGCACCCGCCTCCACACTCGCCGCCGTCGCGGCCACGCCGGGGCCCGTGCCGCGCCGGGTCGCCGCGCTGCTCGGCCCGGCCCCGGCCGCCCGCGCCTGGCCGCCGATGTTCACGACCGTGGGCATGGCGGCCTGGACCGCGGCGGCCGGCGCCGTCCTGTCCGCCATGTCCTCGGCGAACTCCGCGGTGACCATGTTCCTGATCCTCAAGGCGGCGACCCCGCTCTAGGGCCGCGCCTGCAAAGCCGGTTGCCACGCCGTTGCCGGTCGTGGACGATCTCGGACCGTGACGATCGACAATGCCCAGGACGACAACGAACGCGATCGGGCCCGCTCCTCCACGCGCCCGCTCGCCCTGGTCACCGGGGTGGGACGGACGGTCGGCATCGGCGCGGGCGTCGCTCACCGGCTGGCGGCCTCCGGCTGGGACGTGGCCTTCACCTACTGGGCTCCCTACGACGAGCGCATGACATGGGGCAGCGAGCCCGGAGCGGCCGCGGCGATCACCGACACGCTCACCGAACACGGTGCGGCCACCACGGCGGTCGAGGCGGACCTCGCCGACCCGGACACTCCGGCCCGTGTCTTCGACGAGGTCGAACGCGCTCTGGGCGGCGTCACCGCCCTGGTGATGTGTCACTGCGAATCGGTCGACTCCGGTCTGCTGGACACGACCGTCGAGAGCTTCGACCGGCACTTCGCGGTCAATGCCCGCGCCGCCTGGCTGCTGATCCGCGAGTACGGGCGACGGTTCGCCGCGGCTCCGGGCAGCGGACGGATCATCAGCCTCACCAGCGACCACACCGCGGGCAACCTCCCCTACGGCGCGAGCAAGGGCGCCCTGGACCGCATCACGCTCGCCGCCGCGCGCGAGTTCGCCCACCTCGGCGTCACCGCCAATGTCATCAACCCCGGCCCGGTGGACACGGGTTGGATGGGCGACGACATCCGCAAGGACGTGCTCGACCACACCCCGCTCAACCGCCTCGGCACACCGCGGGACACCGCGCACCTCGTGGACTTCCTCTGCTCACCGCAGGGCCAGTGGATCAACGGTCAGCTGCTGATGAGCAACGGCGGACTCGCCCCCTAGTGCCGCGGCAGGCAACGTTTGCCCGTCAAGGAGCGGCGTCCGGTGCGTGCTCTCGGTGTGCCGGCCGGAAGTCCTCGTACTGGACGTACTTGGGCTTTCGGCCGGTGCGGCGAGAGTGCGTGCCGGGCGTCGCGACGGAGCGAACGTTGCCTGCCGCGGCACCAGATCCGCCTCGCGCGGGTCGCCTCGTCAGAGCCCCACCGTCGTCATCACCACCAGGACGACGACGAGAAGGACCACATAGGCGGCGGAGTGGACGCGGTCCGGAACACGGCCGGCGACCCGCCTCGCCAGAGCGATGGCGGGCAGCGAGCCGAGGAGCAGGGCGGCGCCCGCGGAGAGGTCGACGTAACCGATCCTGCCGGTGGCGGCCGGCCCGGTGGGAGCGAGGGCGTAGACGACTGCCCCGGCCAGCGCGACGGGCACGCTGAGAGGGTTGGCCATGGCGGTCGCCTCGGCCATCGCAAGGCCCCGGCGGCGCAGCAGAGGGACGGTCATGACGCTGCCGCCCACACCCAGACCGGCGGCGACCATGCCGATGCCGACACCGCCGAAGGTGGTCGTTCCCCTGCCCAGGGGCTCGGGGCGCGGCCGGCGCTCCACGGACAGGAACCCCTTGCGCACCAGGCTGTCGATGACGGTCACCAGGAGATAGGCGGCGAAGAGCAGGCGCAGCGCCGTACCGCCGACCAGGGTCGCCAGGAGGGATCCGGCGGCGGCACCGATCGCGATGAACGCCGCGAGCGGCCAGACGTACGTACGGCGCAGTCGGCCCCGACGCCACTGGGCCAGAGTCGCCACGACGGCGTTCACGACCATCACGGCTGCCGAGGTCGCCACCGCGACATGCATGGCGTCGTTCCCCGAAGGCGCCGTGACGGTCACGACGCCGTAGACGACGGGAACCGTGACGAAGCCGCCGCCGAAGCCGAAGAGCACCGTCGTGATGCCGGTCAGGCACCCGAAGAACAGGAGGACAAGGAGCGAAGTGAGCACGCGCAGGACGCTAGTGATCACGACGTGTGGCGGGCAATCGATGAATCGCCCACTTCCTACGCGCAGCGGACACGACGCTCGGATCCTCGTAGTCTCCTGGCATGCGCAATGTTCCGGTCGCGGAGGTGGACGGCCTCGATCGTGCCGTACTGGCCATCGGCACCGACTATCCCCATGAGCACCTGCTCCCCCGGCACGAGCACCGCCGCGCCCAGGTGCTCTACGCGGCCACCGGCGTCATGCGGGTCGAGACGGCGGACGGCAGCTGGACGATTCCCACCGCCCGCGCGGTACTCATCCCGCCCATGACCGGGCATCAGGTCACGATGACGGGGGTCAGCACCCGCAGCCTCTACATCGAGCCGGCCGCGGTGCCGTGGTTCCCCGCCCGCTGCCAGGCGGTCGACGTCTCCGCCCTGCTGCGGGAACTGCTCCTGGCGGCGGTCGAGACGGAGCCGCGCTACGCCGAGCACAGCCGCGACGCGGCACTCGCCGCGCTCGTCCTCCACGAACTCAAGAACCTCACCCCGCTCCCCCTCGACGTGCCGATGCCGTCCGATCCGCGGCTGCGCACCTTGTGCGAGGCGTTCCTGCGGAAGCCGGACATCCACGACCCGCCCGCACGCTGGTGCGCGGCCCTCGACGTGAGCGAGCGGACCCTGGCCCGCCTGTTCCGGCGCGGCACCGGCCTCAACTTCTCGCAATGGCGACAACGCGCCTGCGTCCTGCACTCGCTGCACCACCTGACCGCGGGCATGCCCGTCACCCGCGTCGCCGCCCTGCTCGGCTACGACAACCCCGCGGCCTACACGGCCGCGTTCGGGAAGCTTCTCGGCCGGCCGCCTTCGGCGTACCGGAGCCCCGGCACGGGAACCGGCATCGCCTGATTCCAGCCGACGCCGGGTGCGGCTGCCGACGTGGATCCGGATCCCGCCGCGTGCCGTGTCACCCTTCGAAGCGGTAGCCCATGCCGGGCTCGGTGATCAGGTAGCGGGGGTGCGAGGGGTCCGTCTCCAGCTTGCGGCGCAGCTGGGCCATGTAGACCCGCAGGTAGTTGGTCTTGTTGCTCCGGGAGACACCCCAGACCTCCTTCAGGAGATGCTTCTGCGTCACGAGCCGTCCGGGGCTGGTCACCAGGATCTCCAGCAGATGCCACTCGGTCGGGGTCAGCCGCACGTCCCGGCCGTCCCGTACGGCCTTCTTGGCGAGCAGGTCGAGCGTGAAGTCGGGTGTCTCGACGAGGGTCGTCCCGGGGACGGGCGGTGTGTCGTCGGTGCGGCGGACGGCGGCTCGCAGCCGCGCCAGCAACTCGTCCATGCTGAACGGCTTGGTGACGTAGTCGTCCGCGCCGGCGTCGAGCGCGGCGACCTTCTCGTCCGACCTCTGGCGCGCGGACAGCACGAGGACGGGTACGCGGGTCCAGCCGCGCAGCGCCTTGATGACGGTCACGCCGTCCATGTCGGGCAGTCCGAGGTCGAGCAGGACGACGTCGGGCCGGCGGGCCGCCGCGAGCCTCAGGGCGGTGACCCCGTCCGGGGCGGCGTCCACGCCGTACTTGCGTGCCTGAAGGTTGATCACGAGGGCCCGTACGAGCTGCGGGTCGTCCTCCACCACGAGCACCCGGGTCATGGGTGTGCGCCTTTCCGGTCGTACGTCGGGCCGAGGGCGCCGGCCGCGGGGCGACCGGCGCCGTGGCCGGGGTGGGGAATGGGCCGTCCCGGCCAGGAGAGCCGGTGTCAGGGCTGCGGGAACCGACGGATCCAGGAGGTCTCCCGGCCGCCGGCTCCCACGCCTGTCGCTCCCTCCCGTCAGTGCCGGGCCACGAGGTCCTTGAGCGCGATGTTGAGCTCGAGGACGTTCACGCGGGGCTCACCGATGAAGCCGAGGGAACGGCCGTCGGTGTGGTCCGCGACCAGCTTCTCCACCTGGTTGACGGGCAGTCCGTTCCTGGTGGCGATCCGGTGGACCTGGAGCTCCGCGTACTTCGGGGAGATGTCGGCGTCGAGGCCGGAGCCGGAGGAGGTGACCGCTTCTGCGGGGACCTGGGACGGGGTGACGGTGTAACCGGGTACCGAGTTGTCCTTGACGACCGCGGCCCGGGCGGCGAGCACCTGGGCGCAGAGCGAGCCCTCCTCGGACTGCGCGGTGCACCTGCCGTCCACGGCCCCGCTGTCGGCGGCCAGGTTGGTGGCTCCGGACAGGATCAGCTTGTACTGGGTGTTGATGCTGTTGGAGCCGAGGCCGTTGGCCGGGCGGCCCTGGAACCACTTCAGGTCGGCCTCCGGGGTGTCCTGGCCCTTCTTCAGCGGCAGGTTGTACGACTGCCCGATCAGGGACGAGCCGACGACCTTGCCGTCCGCCTTGATCTCCGAGCCGTTCGCCTTGTTGTTGAACAGGCCCTGGGCGATGCCGGTGACGACCAGCGGGTAGATCACGCCCGTCACCAGGGTCAGGACGAGGAGGGCACGCAGGCCCGCCCCGAACAGCCGGACCGTGTTGGATACCGAGTTGTTCATGGCGATCAGCCGATTCCGGGGATGAGGGAGATGAGCAGGTCGATGATCTTGATGCCGATGAAGGGTGCGATCAGACCGCCGACGCCGTAGATCGCGAGGTTCCTGCGGAGCATCCGGTCGGCGCTGACCGGCTTGTACTGCACGCCCTTCAGGGAGAGCGGTACCAGCGCGATGATGACCAGCGCGTTGAAGACGACCGCCGACAGGATCGCGGAGTCCGGCGAGGACAGCGCCATGATGTTCAGCTTGTCCAGGCCCGGGTAGACCGCCGCGAACAGCGCCGGGATGATCGCGAAGTACTTCGCGACGTCGTTGGCGATGGAGAACGTCGTCAACGCGCCCCGAGTGATCAGCAGTTGCTTGCCGATCTCGACGATCTCGATGAGCTTCGTCGGGTTCGAGTCGAGGTCGACCATGTTGCCGGCCTCCTTGGCGGCCGACGTGCCCGTGTTCATGGCCACGCCCACGTCCGCCTGCGCGAGCGCCGGGGCGTCGTTGGTGCCGTCACCGGTCATCGCGACGAGCTTGCCGCCCGCCTGCTCCCGCTTGATGAGGGCCATCTTGTCCTCGGGAGTGGCCTCCGCGAGGAAGTCGTCGACGCCCGCCTCCTCGGCGATCGCCTTGGCGGTCAGCGGATTGTCGCCCGTGATCATGACCGTCTTGATGCCCATGCGGCGCAGCTCCTCGAACCGCTCCCGCATGCCGTCCTTGACGACGTCCTTGAGGTGGATGACACCCAGGATCCGGGCGCCGTCGGCGTCCTCGACCGCGACCAGCAGCGGGGTGCCGCCCGCCTCGGCGATACGGTCGGCGACCTGCTCCGCGTCCCGGGCGACCGTGCCGCCCTGTTCCTCGACCCAGGCGATGACCGAACCGGCCGCGCCCTTGCGGATCTTCTTGCCGTCCACGTCCACACCCGACATCCGGGTCTGGGCGGTGAAGGCGATCCACTCCGCGTGCGCCAGCTCGCCCTGGTGCCGCTCGCGCAGCCCGTACTTCTCCTTCGCCAGGACCACGACGGAACGGCCCTCGGGCGTCTCGTCGGCGAGGGAGGACAGCTGGGCGGCGTCCGCGACCTCGGCCGGGGTGGCTCCGGCGACCGCCACGAACTCGGAGGCCTGGCGGTTGCCGAGGGTGATGGTGCCGGTCTTGTCGAGGAGGAGTGTCGACACGTCGCCGGCCGCCTCGACCGCGCGGCCCGACATGGCCAGCACGTTGCGCTGGACCAGCCGGTCCATGCCCGCGATGCCGATCGCGGACAGCAGGGCGCCGATGGTGGTCGGGATGAGGCAGACCAGCAGGGCGACCAGCACGACCATCGTGAGGTGGGTGCCCGCGTAGTCCGCGAACGGCGGCAGCGTGGCGCAGGCGAGGAGGAAGACGATCGTCAGCGAGGCGAGCAGGATGTTCAGCGCGATCTCGTTGGGCGTCTTCTGCCGGGCGGCGCCCTCGACCAGGCTGATCATGCGGTCGATGAAGGTCTCGCCGGGCCTCGTCGTGATCTTGACGACGATCCGGTCGGACAGCACCTTCGTCCCGCCCGTGACCGCGCTGCGGTCACCGCCGGACTCACGGATCACCGGAGCCGACTCGCCGGTGATCGCCGACTCGTCGACCGACGCGACGCCCTCGACGACGTCACCGTCACCGGGGATGATGTCGCCGGCCTCGCAGACGACCAGGTCACCGATCTTCAGCTCGGTGCCGGGCACCCGCTCCTCGGTGTTCCCCGCGAGCCGCCGGGCCACCGTGTCCGTCTTGGCCTTGCGCAGGGTGTCGGCCTGCGCCTTGCCGCGGCCCTCGGCGACGGCCTCGGCCAGGTTGGCGAAGACGACGGTCAGCCACAGCCAGGCGCTGATGGTCCAGCCGAACCAGTCGCCCGGGTCCTTGAAGGAGAAAGCCGTCGTGAGCACGGATCCGATCCACACCACGAACATCACGGGCGACTTGACCATCACCCGCGGGTCGAGCTTGCGGAACGCGTCCGGCAGCGACGTGATCAGCTGCTTGGCATCGAACAGGCCCGCGCCGACACGGCCTTCGGCCGGCTTGTGCCCGGTGGGGACGTCGCTGTGCGGCGCCCGGGTCGGAGTGACTGTGGACATCGAGTCCTCTTGGTTCTCTGTGCGGGTGGTCATCACGCCAGCCCCTCGGCGAGCGGACCCAGCGCCAGCGCCGGGAAGTAGGTCAGACCGGTGATGATCAGGATCGCGCCGACCAGCAGGCCGGTGAACAGCGGCTTCTCGGTGCGCAGGGTGCCCGCGGTCACCGGTACCGGCTTCTGCCCGGCGAGTGAGCCGGCCAGCGCCAGGACGAACACCATCGGCAGGAAGCGGCCGAGGAGCATCGCGAGTCCGGTCATGGTGTTGAACCAGTCGGTGTTCGCGTTCAGGCCCGCGAAGGCCGAGCCGTTGTTGTTCGCCGCGGAGGTGAAGGCGTACAGCACTTCGGAGAATCCGTGCGCGCCCGAGTTGAGCATCGAGTGCGGCGGGGTGGGCAGCGCCATGGAGGCCGCGGAGAACACCAGCACCAGCGCCGGGGTGATCAGGATGTAGACGGCCGCGAGCTTGATCTCACGTGAGCCGATCTTCTTGCCCAGGTACTCGGGGGTGCGGCCGACCATCAGACCGGCGATGAACACCGCGATGATCGCCATGATCAGCATGCCGTAGAGGCCGGAGCCGGTACCACCGGGCGCGATCTCGCCGAGCATCATGCTCAGCATCGTGATCCCGCCGCCGAGGCCGGTGAAGGAGGAGTGGAAGGAGTCCACGGCGCCCGTCGAGGTGAGCGTGGTCGCCACCGCGAAGATCGACGAACCGCCCACGCCGAAGCGGACCTCCTTGCCCTCCATCGCCGCGCCCGCCGCCTGGAGCGCCGGGCCGTGGTGGGCGAACTC
The DNA here is from genome assembly GCF_055558435.1 of Streptomyces sp. NPDC025784. NCBI lineage: Bacteria > Bacillati > Actinomycetota > Actinomycetes > Kitasatosporales > Streptomycetaceae > Streptomyces > Streptomyces sp. NPDC025784. Next base: position 7,551 of record NZ_JBVHMN010000027.1, on the reverse strand, counting down.
GGTCCACATCATCAGCGCGGTGAAGCCGAGCCAGATGGTGCCCATCGTGGCGAGGATCGCGTACCCCTGCTTCACCGAGCCGACCATGACGCCGAAGGTGCGCGTCAGCGCGAACGGGATGAGCAGGATCAGGAAGATCTCGAAGAGGTTCGTGAACGCGGTGGGGTTCTCGAAGGGGTGGGCGCTGTTGGCGTTGAAGTAGCCGCCGCCGTTGGTGCCCAGCTCCTTGATGGCTTCCTGGGAGGCGACGGCGCCGCCGTTCCACTGCTGCGAGCCGCCCATGAACTGGCCGACCTCGTGGATGCCGGAGAAGTTCTGGATCGCGCCGCAGGCGACCAGCACGAGCGCGGCGATCGCCGCGATCGGCACCAGGACGCGGACCGTGCCGCGCACCACGTCGGCCCAGAAGTTGCCGATCTCGCCGGTGCGGGACCGGGCGAAGCCGCGTACGAGGGCGACCGCGATGGCGATGCCGACGGCGGCGGAGACGAAGTTCTGCACGGCCAGACCGGCGGTCTGCACGACGTGACCCATGGTCTGTTCGCCGTAGTACGACTGCCAGTTGGTGTTGGTCACGAAGGAGACGGCGGTGTTGAACGACTGCGCCGGGTTGACCGCCTGGAAGCCGAGCGAGCCGGGCAGGACGCCCTGGAGCCGCTGGAGCAGGTAGAGGAAGAGGACACCGGCCGCGGAGAAGGCCAGGACGCCTCGCAGGTAGGCGGGCCAGCGCATCTCGGTGTCGGGGTCGGCACCGATGCCCTTGTAGATCCACTTCTCGACGCGCAGGTGCTTGTCGGAGGAGTAGACCCGGGCCATGTAGGTGCCGAGGGGGACGTAGACCAGTGCGAGCGCGCCCATGAGCGCGAGCAGCTGGAGGACGGCGGCGAGCAGGGGACCCATGACGTGTCTCAGAACCTCTCCGGGAAGATCAGGGCGAGGACGAGATAGCCCAGCAGGGCGACGGCCACGATCAGGCCGACGATGTTCTCGGCGGTCACAGCTTCGTCACCCCCTTGGCGACGAGAGCCACCAGCGCGAAGACCGCGATCGTGGTGACGACGAAGGCCAGATCGGCCATCGTGAGCTCCTGGAGTGAGGTTCGGTTGGAACGGACGCTTTCGAGGAAAGCGCCTCTGCGGCCGGATTCGGCCGTCGTTGACGGCTCCCTTACGGCGGGGCCCATGCCTTTGACGGGACCCTTACGGCCCTTGATCCGCACGGGTGAGCAGGCGGTTCTGAGGGTCGGTGCCCTGGTCACAGCCGGAAGCGCAGCCGGCAGATCACGGCGTCCGTCTCCCGCCGCACGGCGTGCGCGACGAGGGCGCCCCGCTGGTTCTGCAGCAGCCGCTGCCACAGCCGCTCCGGCTCGGCTTCCGGGATCAGCACGGTGACGCGGGTGCCCGGCTCGCCGGCGGCCGTCTCACGCACGTACGCGGCGATGGGCCGGCCCAGTGTGCGGCGTTCGCTGGGCAGCCGGACCAGGGGTACGCCGGGGTCCCATCGGTCCCAGGCCCGTTCCAGGGCGTGCAGCTGGGCGTGGTCCTCCTGGTCCGGGTGGCACACGGTCACCGCGCGGACCTCGTCGCCGAGGGAGGCTGCCGCGGTCAGGGCCTCCGAGGTCAGCCGGGAGAGGGACGACACGGGGACGATCACCACCGAGCGCTCGCGGTGCGGCACCTCGGGGACCCGGCCCAGGCCGAGCCGTTCGCCGATCCGGCCGTAGGCGCGGTGCACGGTCTCGAAGGCGGCCACGAGCAGCGGCAGGGCGACGACGATCAGCCAGGCGCCCTCGGTGAACTTGCTCGCGGTGACGACGACGGCCGCGACACCGGTCAGGATCGCGCCGATGCCGTTGAGCAGCGCCTTGCCCCGGCGGCCGCGGCCGCGTTCGACCCGCCAGTGCTTCACCATGCCCACCTGAGCGATGGTGAAGCCGACGAACACTCCGATCGCGAACAACGGCACGAGGGTGTTGGTGTCGCCGCCGGAGAAGACCAGCAGCGCGGCCGAGACCAGGGCCAGGGCGAGCACGCCGTGCCGGTGCACCTGGCGGTCGGCCTTCAGGGCGAAGACGTGCGGCAGGTAGTTGTCACGGGCCAGCAGCTTCAGCAGTACCGGCAGCCCGCCGAACGAGGTGTTCGCGGACAGCGCCAGCAGGATCATCGTCGCGAACTGGATGACGTAGAAGGCCCAGTTGTGGCCGAGCGAGGCGTCCGCGAGCTGGGCGAGGACGGTGACGCCCTGGACGGGCTGGAGGTGGAAGCGGCCGATCAGCACCGACAGGCCGATGAGCATCGCACCGAGTACGGCGCCGAGGGCGACCTCCGCACGCTGGGCGCGCTTCACGCGCGGCACGCGGAAGGAGGGCACGGCGTTGGCGATGGCCTCCACGCCCGTCAGCGCGGCGCACCCGGAGGCGAAGGCCTTCAGCAGGAGCAGGGCTCCCACGGTCGTGGCGTTGTCCGCGAGGACCGAGGCATGCCCGGCGGCGGTCGCCGTGCTCGCGGGGTGGGAGCGGAAGAGGCCCACGACGATCAGCACGAGGACCGAGCCGACGAACACGGCGGTCGGAACGATGAAGGCCTTCGCGGACTCGACGATCCCCCGCAGGTTGACGCCCGTGACCAGCGCGAGGACCGCCAGGCACAGCCACAGCCGGTCGTCGTACAGGGCGGGGAACGCCGAGGTCAGGGCGGCCACGCCCGCCGTGACGGCGACGGCCACGTTGAGCACGTAGTCCAGGACCAGGGAGGCGGCGGCCACCAGGCCGGTGCGGGCGCCCAGGTGCGTTTTCGCCACCGCGTAGGAGCCGCCGCCGTCCGGGAAGGCCGCGATGACCTGCCGGTACGACGCCACGAGGACCGCCAGCAGAGCGGCGATGGCCAGCGTGACCGGCATCGTGAAGCCGAGTCCGTGGGCGCCCGCCGCGGCCAGGACGAGGACGATCGCCTCGGGCCCGTACGCCACGGATGCCATCGCGTCCAGGGACAGTGCGGCCAGGCCGGTGACGGCGGTCAGCCGATGGCGCTCACCTCTGTCCGGTGGCTCCTCGCCGACGGGGACGGCATCCTGCTCGGTGGTCACGACGGACATGGGCGCGTGCTCCTTCTTCCTCGGCCGCGCACGGGGATTGAAGCGCGCGCGGGTGCACCCAGGTTCTGTCCGTCTCCCGCCGTCCCCGGCGGATCCTTGCGCCTTCTTCGCGCCGGACCGGATGTCCTTGACGGGACCCTGACGCGCGTCGGCGCCCCGGGTCGTCCGGCGGCGTCACCGGTGCACGGGTCCCGAGGTGTCCAGCGCGGCTCCCGTCTGGTCGGCCAGGGTCACCGCCACCAACCGGGCCTGGAGCGGGGGCACTTCCCCCGGGCCCGGGGTGAGCATGAAGCGGCCGAGGTAGTGGCCGTTGCCGTAGGCACGAAGTTCGATCTCGCCCTCGGGCCAGCCTGCGGCGTCCACGTCCCAGGTACGCCTGCCCACCGTGACGCTGCCGTCGCCGTGCAGGCGCGGCGGCTGCCCCATCAGGGTGCCGTATTCGAAGCGGCAGGCACGCAGCCCGAGCAGGCCGCTGATCTCCCGGCGCACGTGATCGACCACGGTGTCCGGGGAGTTGGCCGACTGCGCGAGGTCCGCGGTCCGGTGGATGCGGGACAGGTGATCCGCGTCCGTGACCGTGATGACCTCCAAGCGGCGGGTTCGCGCGGCGAGTCGCGACACGATCGCGCCGACGGCCAGCAGCAGGACCGCCGTCCCGGCGTCCGCCGAGGCGCTGATGTCGAACGTCTCGTACGGCCGGGTGAGGAAGAAGTCGAACCAGGCCGCCGCGGACAGCGCGGCCACCACCCCCGCCGTACGGCTGCCCAGCGCGGCCACCGCGACGACCACCACCACGAGGACGAGTGCGGCGTCGGTGTGCGACAGGCTCGTGCGCAGCGGGACGAGAGCGAGGGCCACCACGAAGGGGACGGCTACGGCCGCCGTCAGGGCGAGCCGGTCCCGCAGCGCCCAGGTCCGGGTCGCGGTCCGGGTCGCTCCGGGCCGGTGCGGGGTCCGGGTCACTTCCGCGCGATGCGGGGCCCGGGTCACTTCCGCGCGATGCGGCTTCGATGTGCCGGTCAGAGTGCTCATCACGCACCTCCTGCGATCTGTTCGGCCGGTTGTGCACCCACGGTCCCGGCGGCGCGCGGCAGCGACACGACCATGGTCAGACCGCCGCCTGGGGTGTCCTCCGGGGTGAGGGTTCCGTTCATGGCCTCGGTCAGGCCCCGCGCGAGCGCGAGGCCGAGGCCGAGACCAGTGGTGTTGTCGGTGTCGCCGAGCCGCTGGAAGGGCTCGAAGAGCCGGTCGCGGCCGTCGGCGGGCAGCCCGGGGCCCCGGTCCACGACCCTCAGTTCCACCCGTCCCGCCAGCGCACTGGCGGTGACCAGCACCCGCTTCCCCGGCGGGGTGTGGCGTGCGGCGTTGCCCACCAGGTTGGCGATCACCCGTTCCAGCAGCGGCGGATCGGCCAGCAGCGCCGGGATCTCCTCGACCTTCGCCACCTGGACCCCGGGTACGTCGGCGAGCGCCATGGGCAGCACCTCCTCCAAGGTGGTGGCCCGCAGGTTCAGCGTCAGGGCGCCCGCCTCCAGACGGCTGAGGTCGAGCAGGTTGTCCACCAGGCGGCTGAGCCTTGCCATGGACTCGTCGGCGGTCGCGAGGAGTTCGTCGCGGTCCTTCGGGGAGAAGGCGATGTCCCGGCTGCGGAGCGAGGTGACCGCGGCCCACCCGGCGGCCAGCGGGGTCCGCAGGTCGTGGCCGACGGCCCGCAGCAGGGCCGTGCGCAGCCGGTCGGCAGCCCGTACCGGTTCGACCTCGGCGGCCGCCTGCGCGAGCCGGGCGCGTTCGACCGCGGAGCCGACGTGAGCGGCGAAGGCGGCCAGCACCCGCCGCTCGGACGACGACAGGGTGCGTCCGGACAGCGCCAAGTGGGCGCCGGGTCCCGCGGGAACGACCGTCATTCCGGTCCCGTCGGGAAGTTCGTCCACCAGCTCTGCGGAGTCCATGCCGAAGGTCTCGCGGGTCCGCTCCAGCAGGGCCGGAATGGTCGCCTCCCCGCGCACGATGCTGCCGGCCAGGGAGGACATGGTCTCCGCCTCGGCCGTCGCGCGGGCGGAACGGCGGGACAGTCGCAGGGACCGGTCCACCACAGCAGCCACAACGGCCGCCACGACCACGAAAACCGCCAGGGCCAACAGAGCGTTCGGGTTGTTCAGGGTGAAGGCGCCGATGGGCGGGATGAACCAGTAGTTCAGCAGCAGGGACGCCGTCACCGACGCGATCACCGCTGAGACGACTCCGCCTATGCACGCCACGCCCACCACGGCGAGCAGGAAGAGCAGGGCCTCGCTGGTCAGGTTCAGCGTCCCGCGCAGCTGGGCGAGGGCGAGTGTGAGGAGCAGGGGCAGGGCCAGCCCGGCGACCGGCCCGGCGATCATCCGGGCCGTGGACAGCGTACGGCGTCCGGACGGAAGGAGCGTGCCGCGCCCGGCCCGCTCGTGGGTGACCCGGTGCACGTCGATGTCGCCGGACAGCTCGGTCACCGTCTCCCCCGTGCCCGGTCCGGACAGGAGCCGCGCCGACCGGCCGCGGCGGCTGGTGCCCAGGACGAGCTGGGTGGCGTTCTCGGCACGGGCGAAGTCCACGAGGGCGGTGGCCACGTCGTCGCCGACGACCGAGTGATAGCTGCCGCCGAGGTCCTCCACGAGTCTGCGCTGCCGGGCCAGCGAGGCGTGCGAGACCCCGGCGGCGAGGCCGTCGCTGCGGGCCACGTGCACGGCCAGCAGGTCACCGCCCGCCGAACGGTCCGCGATGCGGGCGGCCCGCCGTACGAGGGTGTCGCCCTCCGGTCCGCCGGTCAGCGCCACGACGACCCGCTCCCGCGTCTCCCACACGCGGCCTATGCCGTGCTGGAAGCGGTACTCCTGGAGGGCCTCGTCCACCCGGTCGGCCACCCACAGCAACGCGAGCTCCCGCAGCGCGGTCAGGTTGCCGGGGCGGAAGTAGTTCGCGAGGGCCGCGTCGATCTTCTCGGGGGCGTGGATGTTGCCGTGCGCCATGCGGCGGCGCAGCCCCTCCGGGGACATGTCCACCAGCTCGATCTGCTCGGCACGGCGCACCACTTCGTCCGGCACGGTCTCGTGCTGGGGCACCCCGGTGATCTTCTCGACCACGTCGTTCAGGGATTCCAGGTGCTGGATGTTCAGCGCGGTGATCACGTCGATGCCGGAGTCGAGCAGGATCTCGATGTCCTGCCGGCGCTTGGGGTTGCGACCGCCGCCGGGCACGTTGCTGTGGGCGAACTCGTCGACGATCGCCACCTGGGGCCGGCGTTCGAGCACCGCCCCCAGGTCCATCTCCTCGAACTGTCCGCCGCGGTGGGCGCACGACGTCCGGGGAAGGATCTCCAGGCCGTCGAGCATCGCCTGCGTGTGCCGGCGTCCGTGGCACTCGGCGAACCCCACCACGACATCGACTCCGCGCGCGGCACGGCGCCGCCCCTCGTCGAGCATCCGGTAGGTCTTGCCGACCCCCGGGGCCGCCCCGAGGTAGACCTTCAGTCGTCCGGGCCGTACGTCATTCATCGCCGCCGACGCGCTCTCTTTCGCGGGTCCGACACCCCTGTGCCGGAGGTTCCTCTTCTCAAGGAACGCGCTTCGCGGGGCGGTCGGGGCAGCTGTTAGCGCTTCCTTGGCGGCTGCCCGGGCGACCTTGACACCGTCTTGACGTCCTGGCGCACTGCACGGGGTCCTCGGGGCGAGCGCCGCCCTAGCGCACCGCCTGCTGCACGAGCGCCCCGATCCTCGCCTCGTCGGCGGCGGTGACCTCCCTCAGGGCGTAGGAGGCCGGCCACATGGCGCCTTCGTCGAGGTTCGCCCTGTCGCTGAAGCCCAGCGTCGCGTACCGGGCCTTGAACTTCTCCGCGCTCTGGAAGAAGCAGACGACCTTGCCGTCGAGGGCGTACGCGGGCATCCCGTACCACAGCTTCGGCGCGAGGTCCGGCGCGCTCGCCTTGACGACGGCGTGGATCCGTTCGGCCATGACCCGGTCCGACTCCTGCATCTCGGCGATCTTCGCCAGCACCGCGGCCTCGTCCTCCGCCGCCTTCTCGGCACGCGCTCCACGGCGCGCGGACGTCCTCACCTCCCGGGCGCGCTCCTTCATCGCGGCCCGCTCCTCGTCCGTGAAACGCTCGGACGTGGTGTCGGTCGCGGTGGTGCTCCTGGCAGGCTTCTGCACGGCCTTCATGGCGGATTCTCCTCTTGGTCTGCGGTCTGCGGTCTGCGCATCCGCGGGTCATCAGTGAGTCAGTGGGTACTACTGCTCGCGCGACAGCTCATGTGCCGGTGGCTGAGCGGTGCTTGCGCCCTGCGGGGCGTCCCGGGCGGTGGTTGTGTGTCCGCCGCCCGGGTCCGGGCCCGTTCATCCCCAGGCGCCGGCGATCTGGCGGGTGGTGGCGTTGAGCCGGTTGAACAGGTTGGTGACGCCGATCATCAGGATGATCGAGGCGAGTTG
>NZ_JBVHMN010000026.1:0-151154 GCF_055558435.1 Streptomyces sp. NPDC025784 | reverse complement strand
ACACTGGGGGCACCGCCCCACCCCCCCCCCCGCGCGTCGCCCGCCCCGCGCCGGCGCCGGCGCGGGGGGGGGCCCCCCCCCCCCGCCGGCGGCGGCCCCCCCCCCCCCGGGGGGGGGGGGCCCCACGGACCGGTCGTTTCGTGCGGGCCTCAGACGACGGAGGGGTCGAGCAGTCCGGCGCGCAGCCGCTTGAGGATGCGGGTGATCAGGCGGGAGACGTGCATCTGGGAGATGTTGAGCTCCTCACCGATCTGGGCCTGCGTGCGCTCCTCGACGAACCGCATGTGAATGATCCGGCGCTGACGCTCGTCGAGTTCGGCGATCAACGGTGCCAGCGAGTGGAAGTCCTCGACGAGTTCCAGCGACGGGTCGTCCTCGCCGATGAAGTCCGCGAGTACGGCCTCGCCGTCCGCCCCGCCGTCGGCGGTGAGCGCGGCGTCGAGAGAGGAGGAGTTGTAGCCGTTGGAGGCCTTTCGGGCCTCGATGACCTCTTCCTCGGACAGGCACATCAGCTCGGACAGCTCGCGCGTGGTCGGAGTACGGCCGAGGCGGGTGCGGAGTTCCTCCGTCGCCTTCGCGAGTTCGACCCGGGCCTCCTGCAGACGACGGGGCACATGGACGGCCCAGCTCGTGTCGCGGAAGAACCTCTTGATCTCACCGACGATGTACGGCACCGCGAAGGAGGTGAACTCGACCTCGCGGGACAGCTCGAAGCGATCGATGGCCTTGATGAGGCCGATCGTGCCGACCTGGACGATGTCCTCCATCTCGCCCTGGCTGCGGCTGCGGAAGCGCGCCGCCGCGTACCGCACGAGGGAGAGGTTCATCTCGATGAGGGTGTTGCGCGCGTACTGGTATTCGTGCGTGCCTTCTTCCAGCACGGCCAGTCGGTCGAAGAACGGCCGGGACAGTTCGCGGGCGTCCTTGGGGCTGATCTTCAGCGGCTCGTCGATCTGAGGAAGGATCGCCTCCTCTGCCGTCACTGCCTGCTGTGCCGTGTCCGTCGCGTTCGCCTCCGCCACGGCTGCCATGCCGTCCACCCCAAATCTCCGAAGGAATTGATGACAGGGCGCGTCTGCCCTGCTTCATGTGGGTCATGCCTGCCGGTTTCGGAAAATCTCTGGAAGACGATCTTCCGCGGATGTCCCGGAGCCGGACCGATCCTTGCTTCCCCATGCAGCCGTCGTCCGGATGCAGTTCGCGCAGTGTCTTCCGGCGGGCGCGCCGGGCGGTTCGGTGGACGGGTCCCGGGGCAAAGGAGCGCCGGGGCGCACCATGGGCGGTGGCCGGAGTCGCCGGGCGGCGGGCCCGGGGCAACGGCCGCCGCGTAAACTGGGGTTCGGGGTGAGCACGTGGGCATGGAGCAGCGAGAAGGCAGGATTCCGCCACTTCTGACCCCTTTGTGCCTCGGGACCGAGCCTCCTGCCGCGCGCGGCCAACAGCAGGCCCTCTCACAGCGTTGTCCTGTCGCGGAGTTCGCCGGACGGCGCGCTTCAGCGGTCGTGGCCCTTGTGCGCGGTCGCGGTGCGACGGCCGGCCGGCAGGGGCGATGACATGACGCCCGCGACTCCGTCCGCCGAACCCTTCGCCCACCCCGCTCTCCTCTACGACGGCGACCGGGAGTACGTCGACGGCACCGTTCCCTTCGTGCGGGAGGGCCTGGCCGCCGGGCATCCGGTCGCCGTGGCCGTGCCGGTCCGACGGCTCGGACTGCTCCGGCCCGCCCTCGGCGCGGACGCGCACCACGTCCGCTGGATCGACATGACCCAAGCGGGACGGAACCCCGGCCGGATCATTCCCTCGGTGCTGCGTGCCTTCGCCGACGCCCACCCGGGCAGGCGCGTGCGCATCGTCGGCGAGCCGATCTGGGACGGGCGGACGTCCGTGGAGTACCCGGCCTGCGTCCAGCACGAAGCGCTGATCAACGCGGCGTTCGGCGGACGCGACGTCACGATCCTGTGTCCGTACGACGCACGGGCCCTGTCCGAGGACGTGATCGCCGACGCCCACGCCACGCACCCCGTCGTGATCCGCGCGGGCCGGCGCAGGGTCAGCCACGCCTACGACCCCGACGGCGTGCTCGCCCGCTACAACGAGGCGCTGCCGCATCCGCCGGGAGCGGCGGCGGTCCGGTTCGACGCCGAGTTCCTCCCGGCCGCACGGGACTTCGCGGTCGACGAGGCGCGCGAGCGGGGCATGGGACCGGCTCGCCTGCAGGACCTTAACCTCGTCGTCGCCGAGCTCACGACCAACAGCGTCGTGCACGGGGGCGGTTCGGGGACCCTGCGGATCTGGGCGGAGGACGACCGGATCGTGTGCGAGGTGCAGGACGAGGGGCGCCTTTCGGACCCGATGGCCGGGCGGCGCCCGGTGCGGCCCGACCAGATCGGCGGGCGCGGACTGTTCCTCGTCCACTTCGTCTCCGACCTCGTCCGCGTGCACACCGGGAGCGCCGGGACCACCGTGCGCAGCTATCTCGCCCGCACCTGATCTCTTCCGCCGCCCGCCTCCCCCGCGGTCAGCCCTGCTTCGCCGTGGTGCCCCGATTCGCCGTGGTGCCCCGACGTGTGCGGACCGGCTTCGCGATTGCGCCAAAAGGGTTGTGAGAGGGGGTACTTGTGAATGAAGGGGCGACAGGCGGGCACACGAAGGCCAAATGGAGAGAGGAGCCCTCGCCGTGCTCGTGCCCGACCCGAAGGTAGTGCGGAGGCTGTTGACCCGCTACGCGACACTGAAGATCGCGTATGCCGAGAAGGAGACCCTGGAGACAGCTCGCGCGCTCGAGGACGTCACGTACACGCTCTGCGTGATGACGGGGACCAACCGCGTCCACGACGCCGTGGCCGCCGCGGACGCCCTGCTGGTCGCCGCGGGCGGACAGCGCGGACCCGCCGACGACGAGGGACGGGAACAGACGCCCCTCCCCATGGCGCGTGTACGGCAGCCCGTCGAGACGGTCGCCGCGCACGGTCGGCCGGCCACCGTGCCCGGCAGCCGGGGCGGCGCCGTGCCCGGGACGCTGGTCTGACGGGGCGTGCCGTTCGCATCGTGCTGGTGAGGGGCGGGGGGGGGGGGGCGCCCCCCCGCGGGGGGCACGCCCCCCCCCCCCCCCCCCCCCCCCCCCCCCCCCCCCGCCCCGCCCCCCCCCCGCCGGCGCGGGGGGGGGGGGGGGGGGGGGGGGGGGGGGGGGGCGGGGGGGGGGGGGGGGGGGGGGCGCCCCCCCCCCCCGGGCCCCCCCCCCCCCCCCCCCCCCTCACCGGTTCCGTCCTCAGGCGCCCGGCGCGCCCGTCCGGTCCTCGGGCGAGGGTTGCGCCGTTCGGGCGTCCACATGTGCGAGGGCCTCGTCGACGCTGTCCGCCAGCGACACGGTGAGACTGACCCCGGTGAGGTCGAGGATGCGCCGCACGGCCGGTGTGGGAGCGATGACGTGCACGCTGCCCGCCACTTCGCGTGTCTCCTGGTAGCCCCTCAGGATGACGTTCATCCCCGTCGAGTCCATGAACGGGACGCCCGACAGATCGAGAAGGAAGTGCCGGCGTCCGTGATGGAGCTGATTGGCCAGATGGTGGTGCAGCTCCGTCGCCGTGTCGATGTCCAGGAAACCGTCCACGGCCAGCAGGGCGGCGTCCTCACGGGGCACGGAGACATCGATGGACAATGGATTCTGGGCTCCGGACATGGCTTCCTCCCACAAGTAAGACAAGTAGGAGGCCTGGTAACCCGTTTGTTCGATTCGACGCATCGCGGACACGGATCTTTTTCGCCCGGGCCGCTACTCGCCCCGATGTCGCCAGTACCAGACGATGCCCGTGGCGGCCGCGCAGAGGAAGATCACAGGGAGGATCAGTCCCGGGATGCGGTCCGCCGTCATGGCAGGGTCCCGGCGGGTGGCCGGGCCGAGGAGTCACCGGTGTCGGGCATTGCGTTCCGTTCGCGACGAGGCGTGGGCCCCCGGGGTGCGCGCGGCGACGGGAGCAGGACGTGCGACGCTCGCACCCCGGGTGGCGTGAAGTCAATGATGGCGGCAGGACCCCCGTCGAGTCCCGGCCCGCGGAAGCGGACTTGTGTGCGAGGGGGTCCCACGGCGTTCGTCGCTCAGGTGCGAGCCGAGCGCACCCTCGGCGCCCGGCGGCGGTCAGTGTCGTCCGCGCAGCCTGCCGAGGAGTCGCTGCGCCTGTGCCCGGCGACGGGGGTCCGCGGCCGCCCGTCGCACCTCCTCCGTGGCGCGCCGGCCCTGCGGGCTGCGCGCGAACTGCTTGATCCGGTCCACGATTGTGGGCATGACGGTCCTCCAGGCAGGGGTTCGCGGTGGTCGCTCGTACCGTGCGGCTACCCCGTCGCCGCCGGTGCAGGCCCGCGCGTCGGGGCGTGGCGGGCGGCGACCCCACGCCTCGGTCCCGGTCGTCTCCCGCTCGCCCGCCGGGCGGGCGAGCGGACGCGACATCTCTGGGCAGGGCCAAAACACATGGTGACCGCCACGGATGTTCTCGGAGGGACTTGGGGTGAGCGACTTGCAGTCGCACCGCCGGGCGCGAGATGGTTGTCGGAAGGAAACAATCCCAGCCGACCGGAAAGGTGGTGGGCCCGCCTCCGCGGGCCCTTGCTCGTGGACACTTCCCAGCAGCCCCCTGCCAGCCCGCGCAGTGTCGGCCTCGGCGCGACGTGGGGATCCGCCCCCTACCCCGTGGTGGTCGCGGACCCATCCGGTGGCGTGGTCGAACTGAACGCGGCCGCGGCCGCGCTCTTCCCGGGCGCGGTCACCGGCTCCTGGCTGACGGACGTGACCCCGGCGTGGATCGCCGACGCCCATGCCCGCGTCCGGACCCGCCCGGAGGGCGGCGAGTTCAGGTGGCCGGCCCACGGCGCGGTCGGGGACCGGACCTTCGAGGCACATCCCACCTGCACCGACGGCGGCGACGTGACGTGGTGGCTGGTCGACGACACCGACCGGCGGCTGGCCGAGGACGCCCTCAAGAGCGAACGCGAGCGCACCGCTTTCCTGGCCGGCGCGTCCAGCGCCCTGCTGTCGTCGCTGAACGTGGAGCGCTGCATGGAGGTCACGGCCCGCCTGGCCGCCGAACACCTCGCGGACGCCGCGGTGATCGTGGCGCCGCCGCGCGGCAAGAACGTACCGCTGACGTACTGCGGGCCCGACGGAGCGGTCACGCACCGCACGGTGCAGGAGAACATCGACCTCCTGCCGGGACTCAGCGACGCCCTGCGCGGATTCCCGCCCGTCCCGTCCCGCTGGATCGATCCGGCCACCGTGCCGGCGTGGGCCGTCCCCGACGGCTTCGCACAGCCCGTCGGCTCCGCCGTCGTGACACCGCTGCCCGGCCACGGGGTCCCGGCCGGCGCGCTGGTCCTGCTCCGGGCCGGCGACCAGGCGGCCTTCTCGGAGGGCGAGGAGATCTTCGCCCGGCTCTTCGCCTCGCGGGCGGGCGCGGCCATGTCGGCGGCCCGCATGTACGCCGAGCAGGCGGCCATCACCACCACGCTGATGCGTGAGCTGCTGCCGCCGCAGCTGCACAGCGTGCACGGCGTGGAGTTCGCCGGGAAGTACCGGCCCTCGGGCCAGGCCGACCGGGTGGGCGGCGACTTCTACGACGTCCACCCCGGTACGGACGCGGGCCAGGAGTCCCTCGTCGTCCTCGGGGACGTGTGCGGCAAGGGGCTGGAAGCCGCGGTGCTGACCGGCAAGATCCGCAACACGGTGCAGGCGCTGCTGCCGCTGGCCGACGACCACCAGCGGCTGCTGAGCCTGCTCAACGGAGCGCTGATGAACTCCCATCACGCCCGGTTCGCCACCCTGGCGCTCGCCTCCGTCGTCCGCCGCGGCGGCAATGTCCATCTGCGCGTCACCAGCGCGGGCCATCCCGCACCGCTGATCGTGCGCGCCGACGGGCAGGTCGAACAGGCGCCCACACGCGGGACGCTCGTCGGCGCGTTCTGGGACATCAGCTCCACCACGGCGCACCTCGAACTGGCCCCGGGCGAGACCTGCCTCTTCTTCACCGACGGCATCACCGAGGCACGCGGCGGCCCGCTCGGCGACGAACTCTTCGGTACCGAGCGACTGGAGGCCGCGCTCACCCAGTGCGCGGGCATGCCCGCCGAGGCGGTCGTGGAGCACGTGCAGATGCTCGCGGCCCAGTGGGTCGGACGGGGCGGCCACGACGACATGGCGACCGTCGCCGTCACCGCACCGCACCGCACCACGCGCACCTCAGCGCGGTGAACGGCCACACCCGGGGCAGGTACACCGCATGACGAGACGTTGCGCCCACGCCGACGGCGGCGTGGCACTCGACGACGCCAGGGAGCGTCTGTGGTCCGCGGTGCACGGCGGCGACGAACACGGCGCGGTCGCCGTCGTCCTCGACGCCGCGAGATCCTCCGCCGACCTGGAGGCGGTGCTGCTCGACCTGATCGCCCCCGTCCAGGCGAAGGTCGGCGTGGAGTGGGCGGCGAACCGGCTGACCGTCGCGCAGGAGCACACCGCGACCGCCATACACGAGCGCGTCATCGCGGCTCTGGCCCACCACCCCGACCACCGCGCGGGCGTACCGGCCGGCCCCCGCGTCACCGTGGCGTGCGTGGACGGCGAATGGCACGCCCTGCCCGCCAGGCTGCTGTCCGAGGTGTTGCGGCTGCGCGGCTGGGACGTCGACTTCCTCGGCGCGCACGTGCCCACCCCGCACCTCATCGCCCATCTGCACCAGACGGGCCCCCAGGCGGTCGCCCTGTCGTCCTCCATCCCCACTCACCTGCCCACGGCGCACAGCGCCATCACGGCCTGTCAGGCGACCGGCGTCCCCGTCATCGCGGGTGGCGCGGCGTTCGGACCCGACGGCCGCTACGCCCGCGCGCTCGGGGCGGACGCCTGGGCGCCGCACGCCAGGGAAGCGGCCACGATCCTCGCAAGGGGCCTGAGCCGCCCCGATCCGCTGGCAGCCCACCAGGCCGTGGACGACCTGCCGCATCTGGCCGACCAGGAATACACCATGGTCGTGCGCACCACGCACCAGCTCGTCAAGGGGACGCTGACGGAACTGGAGGACCGGTTCGCGCCGATGCGCGGCTACACGGAACGTCAGCGCCGGCACACCGCCGAGGACATCGCCCACATCGTCGAGTACCTGGCCACCGCACTGTACGTCGCCGACGACGAGCTGTTCGCCCGGTTCATCCTGTGGACCGCGGACATCCTCACGGCCCGACGCGTCCCCGCCCGCAGCCTCGATGCCGCTCTCGACCTGCTGGCCGCACAGCTCAAGGATTTCCCGCGCGCCTGTCACGCACTGGCCCATGCACGGGAGGCGCTCAGGACCCGAACGCCAGCACAGAAGATCCCCGGCCCCGGAAAGCCCGCATGACCACTTCACATCCTCCGTCCTTCTCGCTCACCGTCGAGGTCGAGACCACCGAAGCCGTGGTCCGCGTCGTCGGGGATCTCGACCACGAGACGTGCGACGAGTTGGTGAGCACCGTCCGACAGACCCTCGCCCGCCGGGCCGGTGGGCCCGACGGCGTCCTGGGGCTGCACGTGGACTTCGCCGGACTCGACACCATCGACTCCATGGGCCTTTCCGCCCTGTTGATGATCCGGCGTCAGACGGACGCCGCGGGGATCCGTCTGTATCTCGACGAGCGCCCGGCCGGCCTGGAGCGGCTCCTCGACATCACGGGAACG
Organism: Streptomyces sp. NPDC025784; assembly: GCF_055558435.1. Lineage (NCBI taxonomy): Bacteria > Bacillati > Actinomycetota > Actinomycetes > Kitasatosporales > Streptomycetaceae > Streptomyces > Streptomyces sp. NPDC025784. The sequence goes on along the minus strand of NZ_JBVHMN010000026.1, from coordinate 143,461 downwards.
CTCGCCCACCTCACCGCCCCCTGCGACGTGGGACGGGGCGAACAACGCCCCGGAGCCGGCTGACTCCCCGGCGGGGACCTCGGACGGAACAGGGGCGCGCGGGCTGCCCCCGGGCGCGATCACGGCAAGGGAAAGTCGACCGAATGCAGGCCGGACGACAGGGTAATTGCAGCCCTGGAGCGCGACGCGGGCGGACTTCCCCCCACCCGGCCTCCACCTGCCGGTTCTCGCCCAGGGCGGGAAACGCCGGTGGCGATGCCGGCGACACAGAAGGAGTACATGGTGACCGTCGACAGAATCTGGTCCTACGCCTCCGAGTTCGGCCATCCCGAGGCCCATGAACTCACCGGATACTCCGTCGAGGCGACCGACGGGACGATAGGGCATGTCGACCGGCAGGCCGATGACTCCGGCATGCGTCACCTGATCGTCGACATGGGCGTATGGGTGTTCGGCAAGAGCGTGCTCGTCCCCGTGGGTGTCGTGGCCGGAATCGACACCGAGAGCCAGAAGATCACCGTGTCGTGCACACGGGAGGAGATCAAGTCGGCCCCGGTGTTCAAGACCGACCGTGAGACGTTCGACCCCGCATACTTGGCCGACGTCGGCAGCTATTACCGAAGCCTGCCGGCCGGAAGGCCAGACTGATGGGCAGCGCGAGGCGTGCCCCCGACAGAGCAGACCGGAAAGAGTGTGCAGATGCCCGACGAGTTGCAGGCCACGGTCACGCACGGGGCGGCCCAAGACGCCTTCGTCGTACGCGTGGGCGGCGACATCGATTACGAGACCGCCCCTCGACTGGAGGAGGCCCTCGACGAGGCGCACCGGGTGGGCGCCTCACGCACGGTCGTGGATCTGTCGGGAGTGGCCTTCGCGGACTCGTCGGTCCTGCACGTCCTCCTCGAAGCACAGCGTGCCCACCGGTCCCGCGAAACCGCCATGGTGGTGTGCGGACCGTTCAGCGACATCGTTCGGAGGCTGTTCGAGGTGACAGGGACCGAGGACTTCTTCGTCCTCGTGGACAGCGTGCAGGCGGCCTTGGCCCTCCCGGACCCGGCGACCGAGCGATGAACCACATCGACGGCCTTCCGGCACCTCACGAGAACCTGGCCCCGCTCCCGGCGAGCGGGCGCGCCATCACGAGTGCGGCGGCGGCACGCGACCACGTCCGGTCGTTGCTGCGCGATCACTGGAGTCCGCCCCAGGGCGGGGTGGGTCCGGACGCCGTCACCGACCTCCTCCTCGTCGTCTCCGAACTGGTGACGAACGCCATTCGGCACGGCGGGGGGCTGGCCGGCTTCACCGCGACGGTGACCGACGGCGGCATACTGCTCGACGTGCGCGACAACAGCGACGTCGTCCCCACCCCGGCCCACGGCACCGGGGAATTCCCCCAGCGACACCAAGTCAGTGGCTACGGTTGGCCGTTGATCATCCGGCTGTCCCGCGACATCACCATCGAACCGGGTCCGCGGGGCGGCAAGACCGTCAGGGTCTTCGTCCCCCTGGCGTGAAGCGGAGGGCCGGCAGGCCCGGCATGTGACCCGCGGTCACAACGCCATGGGCCGGCCCCACCCGCGCTCGACGGCCACGGTGTGGGCGACGTGCGCCGCGGCGACGTCCAGGGCGGCATGGCCGGTCGACTTGAACAGCGTCAGTTCGCTCTCGTCCCGGCGGCCGGGATGCCGTCCGGACAGGACGGAACCGAGAAGCGTGACGGTCCGCCCGGCCGGGAGGTCCTGCAACTCGTGGGCGCCGGACGGCGGCCGGGTGTCCGCGGCGCCGGGCCACTCGACGAAGAGAGCGGCGTCACGCACGGTGCCGGCGTCCACCTCCGGACCGTGGGAGCCGCCCACGGAGCTTATGTGCGTGCCGGGGGAGAGCCAGTCGCGACGGATCACCGGCCGCACGACGCCGGTGCAGCAGAAGACCGTGTCGGCTTCGCGGACGGCCGCCTCGACGGTGTCCGCGGCCCGGGCGGCGGGATGCGCCGCGGCGGCGCTCTCCGCGCGTCGGCGGTCGCGTCCGGCGACGACGACGGGGACGGTGGGGTCGAGCGCCGCCAGCAGGCCCACCTGGGCTCGGGCCTGCGCGCCGGTCCCGACGACGGCGATGCGTTCGGGCCTGGGCCGGGCCAGCGCGCGGGCGCTGACGGTGGCGACCGCCGCCGTGCGGATCTCGGTGAGCGGCTCGGCGTCCATCAGACAGAGCGGGCTGCCGTCCTCGGCGTCGAAGAGGGCGACGATGCCGCGGTGGCTGCTGCGCCCCGGCCGTGCCGGATCACCGAACACGGAGACGAGCTTCGCCGCGAGGCCGAGCCCGGGAACGTAACCGGGCATGGCTCCGAGCAGACCGCCGGGGGCGCGGGCCGCGATCCGGGGCGGCGCGGAGGCCTCGCCCCGGCCGATGGCGACCAGAGCCGTCGCCACGGCGTCCACGACACGCCGCGGGTCGAGAGCCGCGCGCGTCCGCGCGCCGTCGAGGAAGAGCATCTCGCTCATGCCGTCCCTTCCGCCGCCCCGGACGGCCCCGCCGAGCCGGTGAGGAGCGAGGACAGTGCGTCCGTCGCGTCGCACAGGGCCCGGCGCAGTTCGGGCAGACGGGCGTCGTCGAACTCCGCCGCGAGGCCGACCACGGTCACCGCGCAGACGGGCCTGCCCGGTTGGGGCACGACCGCCCTGCTCAGCGAGGCCACGGGTTGTTCGTTGCGGCCGTACTCGACGGCGAATCCGGTGCGTTCGGTGCGCTCGACGTCGGCCAGCAGTCCCTCCGGACCGGTCAGCGGGTGACCTGCTTCCTCGGCGACGCCCAGATACGGGGCCCGCTCCGCGGGGGTCAGCGCGGCGACCAGGGCCAGCGGTCCGGCGAACCGGTGCACCGGCAGGGCCTCGCCCATCAGACGGGTGATCATCGAGAGACGGTCGGGGCGTACGACGTCGATCACCCGGGACCGGTCGGTCTCCGGCGCCTGGAGATTGACCATCATGCCGGTGCGCTCGGCCAGCGCCGTGAGGACCGGCCGGGCGAGGGCGACGAGCGAGTTCCGGGCCGCGGACGACGACAGCTGGAGGACGGCGGTGCCCGGCAGATAGCGGTCGCCCGCCCGCAGCACCCAGCCCCGGCGCACCAGGTCGAGCAGCACGCGATAGGCGGTCGCCCGGTGCAGGCCGACCTCCTCGGCCAGGTCGGTCAGCCGCAGGGGATGCGGTGAACGGGCCACGGCCTCGACCAGGTCCAAGGCCTTGTCGACGGCGGTGCGCGGTGCTTCGGGCAATGCCCACCCCTCCTTGTGGTGTCCGCGGCGGCGAGCGTACGGTAACGCATGTTTCGACAAGCGATACAGATGTTACGTACAGCGTAACAAGCGATGATGCGAGGTGAAGATGGCGGACGAGGCTTCGGGCGCTCCGGTCCCGTACGCGCCCCCGGCTGCGGGAACCGTGGCGGTGTACCGGGGAGCCACCCTGTTCGACGGAACCGGGAGTCCGCCCCGGCCCTCCACGTCGATCGTGATCGACGGCCAGTACATCGTCGCCGTCGGCGACGACGCCGAGATCTCCGCCGAACTGCCCGCGGGCGCCGAGGTCTTCGACCTGGACGGCCGCTTCGTCGTCCCCGGTCTGATCGACTCGCACCAGCACCTCGCGACGCCCCCCGACCGGCCGGCGGCCGAGGCGGTGCTACGCCGCCTCGTGTACAGCGGCGTCACCGCCATCCGGGACATGGCCGACGATCTGCGGCAGGTGGGCGACCTCGCACGGGCCTCGCTCGTCGGTGAGATCCCCGGCCCGGACATCCGGTACGCCGCGCTGATGGCGGGCCCGGGGTTCTTCGACGATCCGCGCACCCACCAGGTCACCCAGGGGGAGGTGCCCGGGGCGGTGCCGTGGATGCAGGCCGTCACGCCCGACACGGATCTGCGCCTGGCGGTCGCCCTGGCGCGAGGCACCCATGCCGCGGCGATCAAGGTCTACGCGGATCTCGACCACGGCACGGTCGCCGCGATCACCGAGGAGGCGCACCGCCAGGGCATCCCCGTGTGGGCGCACGCCGCCGTGTTCCCCGCCACGCCCCGACAGGTCGTCCTGGCCGGCGTGGACAGCGTCTCGCACGTCACCCTGCTCGCCTTCGAGGGCCGGGACGACGAGTTGACGAGCTACAAGCACAAACCGCCGGTCGACCACGACCGTTTCGCCGCCGGAGACGACCCCCGCGTCGAGGAACTCTTCGCCCTGATGCGCCGGCGCGGCACCGTGCTCGACGCGACCGCCGGGATGTGGGCGAGCGACGCCCTGGCCGGAGAGGGGCCCGAAGCCGCGGCCAAGGCGGCGGCCGACTCGGAACTCGCCGCCCGCCTCACCGCGCAGGCCCACCGCGCCGGAGTCGACATCTGCACGGGCACGGACTACGAGACCGACCCCAAGGACCCGTTCCCCGCCCTGCACGAGGAGTTGGCCTTCCTCGTGGACCGCTGCGGAATGCCGCCCGCGGACGTGCTGCGCTCCGCCACGCTCCTGGGTGCCCGGAGCGCCGGCGTCGAGGACATGAGGGGAAGCGTCGAAGCGGGCAAGCTGGCCGACTTCGTCGTCCTGGACGCCGATCCGCTGGCCGACATCGGTCATCTGCGCAGCGTGTCGCTGACCGTCAAGCGTGGACGCCGCTTCGAGCGCAGCGACTTCGTACCCGAGGCGCCGCCCGCGGAGACACACCACCGCACCCCGAACCCGGGCGACCGGCAGCCCCACCGCGTCGAGGAGACCCGATGACCACCACTCCCATGATCATCAACGCGCTCGGCCAGCTCGACAACCCCAACGCGCCCCGGTCGGCCGAGGCCGCCGCCGAGCTCAACCCCTCCAGCGAACAACTCACCGTCGACGCGCGGACCTTGGCCGACGCCCGCGCCTCCGGCCTCACCGCGGTCAACGTCACCCTGGGATACACCATGGGCGACATGCCGCCGTACGAGCACACGGTGCACGAGATCGCCGTGTGGGACCGCATCGTCCGCGACAACGAGGCCGACCTCCTCAAGGTCCGGACCGTCGCCGATGTGCACCGGGCCCACCGCGAGGGCAGGATCGGCGTCATCTACGGCTTCCAGAACGCCGTGGCCGTGGGCGAGGACACCGGGCGCGTCGCCACCTTCGCCGAACTCGGCGTCCGTGTCGTCCAGCTGACGTACAACCAGGCCAACCACATCGGCGACGGCTCGATGGCACCGGACAACCGGGGCCTGACCGACTTCGGCCACCGCCTGGTCGACGCGCTCAACGACCACCACCTCATGGTCGACCTCTCCCACAGCGGGGAGAACACCTGCCTCGACGCCGCGCGGACTTCACGCGTCCCGGTGTCCGTCAACCACACCGGCTGCCGCGCGCTCGCCGACCTGCCGCGCAACAAGACCGACGAGGAGCTGCGCCTGGTGGCCTCGCGCGGCGGCTTCGTGGGCGTCTACTTCATGCCGTTCCTCAACACCTCCGGACACGCCCGCGCCGCGGACGTCGTCGAACACATCGACCACGCGGTGAACGTGTGCGGCGAGGACCACGTCGGCATCGGCACCGACGGGACCGTCACGACCATCGACGACCTCGACGCGTACCGGGACCGGCTCGCCGAGCACGTGGAACTGCGCCGTGCGGCCGGGGTCGGTGCGGCGGGGGAGCGCAGCGACACGCTGCCCTTCGTGCTCGACCTGCGCGGGGTGGAGCAGTTCCGGGAGCTGATCAGGCTCCTGGAACGCCGCGGGTACCGCTCCGAACGCATCGAGAAGATCATGGGCCGTAACTTCCTGGACTACGCCGAACGCGTCTGGGCCCCGGAGACCTCCGGCCGAACGCCGCCTCCTCGCACCTCGTAACCACGGCCGCGGCGGCGTCAGCCCGATGCCAGGAGCAGCAGCGAGACCCGTTCGAGCAGCGTGCCCGGCGAAGCCGTGCCCTCGGTGGGTTCGCCGCCGGGTGCCGAGGCCGACGGCTCGCCGGTGCCGGCCGGGTCGTCGGCGGCGGAGGGCGAGGGAGAGCCGGTCGCCGGGGGAGTGGGGGACGGCCCCGGCGGTGTCGCGGTCGACCGACGGCTCGGTGAGGGCGCGGCCGCGCTGCGCGAGGTGCTGGGGCTCGGCTGCGTCCGCGCGGTCGTTCCGGCCGGTGCCGGAGCGGAGGAACCGTCGGCATGCACCGCACCGCCCGCGGTGTCGACCTGGGCCGGCCTGGGCGGCGCGCCGATGCCGCCGTCCGGCGACGAGGACCGGACGGCACGCCGCCCGGGGCCTTCACCCGGCGCCGTGGCACCGGTGCCCGGATTCTCATGGGCCCGCACCCCACTTGGCAGCGAGAGCCGCGGGGCGGCCGAGTCGGCGTCGCTCAGCACCGCCGCGAGCGTCGCCCCGAAGCAGACGCAGGACGCGGCGACCATCCAGCCCATCCTGCGCAGCCATGCGCGCCGACGACCGCTCACGTCCACGAACACGGCTCGGTCCACCGGCGCGCCGGGCGCGGGCGGTGCCGTGTCCCTGCCCGGGCCGGAGCCTTTCGGGGCCACAGCGGGCTCGACCGGGCCGATGCGCAGACGGGCCGGGCCCGTAACCCTGGCCCTGCGAGCGCTCCCGCTCTCCCGTCCGTTGCGGTCCGCGCACGTGGACGCCCCCGTGATGCCTGCCATTCACCGCTCCTCGCTCATCCTCGACGCCGGTCCCGGCGCGCGGCCACGTGTCGTCCGTGGCCGGCCGCTCGGGAGGCGAGCGCGGGGTCGCCCACCGACAGGTCGGGGCGTGTCCGCGCTGATCCACTCATACGAAGGGCGTCGCTTTGTGACTCATTCCGACCGGATGTGACGCGTCCGTGCGGCGCCGGAGCGGGGGAGATGGCCTGTCGAGACGCGTGATTCGATCGTTGATACGACAGAATCAATCGTCAGTACTTGTCTGCTCGATGTTTTCACTCGTAGCATCGGCGTATTCGGTCAGCATACGAAGGGCAACCCGATGGATCGCATCCGCCTGCAGCAGCTCCTGGCCCGTGAGAGCGCCGAAGCCGCGCGCCGCAACCCGCGTTCCAAGGACGCCTACGCGCGGGCCGACCACCTCTTCGGCCGGGTTCCGATGACCTGGATGAACAAGACCGCCGCGGGAGCCTTCCCCCGCTACCTGGACACCGCGCGCGGCGCCCGTGTCACCGACATCGACGGCCACGAGTACATCGACTTCTGCCTCGGGGACACGGGCGCCATGGCCGGACACTCGCCCGAGGTGGTGGCCGAGGCCGTCCAGCACCAGTTCGCCGAACGCGGCGGCGCCACCGCCATGCTGCCGACCGAGGACGCCGAATGGGTGGGCGCCGAGCTCACCCGCCGCTTCGGACTGACGCGCTGGAGCTTCTCGCTGACCGCGACCGACGCCAACCGCTGGTCCATCCGGCTGGCCCGCGCGGTCACGGGCCGCCCGAAGATCCTGGTGAACAGCTACAGCTACCACGGAAGCGTCGACGAGTCGCTGATCGTCGTCGGACCCGACGGCCACGGCACCGCCCGGCCCGGCAATGTCGGAGCCCCCTGCGACGTCACGCTGACCAGCCGGGTCGCCGAGTTCAACGACCTGGCGCAGCTGGAACGCGAGCTCGCCCACGGCGACGTCGCCGCCGTCCTCATGGAGCCCGCCCTCACCAACATCGGCATCGTGCTGCCCGAACCCGGCTACCTGGAAGGCGTGCGCGCCCTCACCCGTCGGTACGGCACGCTCCTCATCAACGACGAGACGCACACCTTCTCCGCCGGACCCGGCGGCTGCACCGCCGCCTGGGGTCTGGAACCCGACGTGCTCACCATCGGGAAGGCGATCGGCGGGGGCATCCCGGCCGGCGCCTACGGACTCTCGGCCGAACTCGCCGAGCGGCTGCTCGACCGCGACGACCTGGACCTCGTGGACATGGGAGGCGTCGGGGGCACCCTCGCCGGCAACGCGCTCTCCGTCGCCGCCATGCGCGCCACCCTCGAACACGTCCTCACCGACGACGCCTTCGACGGCATGTCGAAGCTGTCGGAGCGCTTCGAGGCCGGAGTGCGCGCGGGCATCGACACCTGGTCGCTGCCGTGGTCGGTGAGCCGCCTCGGCGCCCGCACCGAGTACCGGTTCGCGGACCCGGCACCGCGCACCGGAACGGAATCGGCCGCGGCCTCCGACACGGAGCTGGAGGACTTCCTCCACCTCTACCTCGCCAACCGCGGCATCCTGCTGACGCCGTTCCACAACATGGCGCTGATGTGCCCGGCCACCACGGAACAGGACGTGGACACCCACACCGAGGTCTTCGCCGCGGCCCTCGCCGAACTCGTCGGCTGACCCACGCCGTTAATCTTGGACCGGGCGAGCCGGAGAGGAACAGCGTGGACGAGATCGACCGGGCCATCCTGCGGGAGCTGCAGATCGACGGGCGCATCGCCTATGCCGAACTCGGCCCCAAGGTGGGCCTGTCCGCGTCGGCGGCCCGCCAGCGACTGCAACGACTGCTGGACACCCAGGCCGTGCAGGTCGTCGGAGTCACCGACCCCATGGGCATGGGCGGGCAGTCGATGGCGCTGCTCGGCATCGCCGTGGACGGCGATCCGCGCGCCGTCGCCGACGAACTGGCCGAGCGTCCGGAGGTCGTGTACTCGGTACTGACCTCCGGTGGCTTCGACCTGTTCGCCGAAGTGGTCTGCCCGGGGCCGAGAGAACTGCTGGACTTCGTCAACGACGTGGTCCGCCCACTCGAAGGGGTCGGCAAAGTGCAGTCGTTCCCCTACTTCGGCATCCACACGCACCGGTTCCTGTGGAACGTGGGCTGATCCGGGCGTCGCCCGAGCGGACCGCACGGATCGCGCACCGACCGTACGGCACGTACGTCGCCCGGCCGGATTTCGCGGCTCGCCCCGCCCCCTAGGCGACCGTGCTCCTGGCCGACGAACCGTCGGGCCGCGCCACCGGCACCTCCAGGGGCCGGGCCAGGCCGATCACGCCCTCGTCCAGCCGCTGGAGGTGCCGCAGGACCCGGTCCGTCACCCGGTCGTGCCGGGGCGTACCCGGCCGGTCCGTCTCCAGCATGGCCGCGAGACTCGCACCGGTCTCGGCCACACCGTCGCTGTCCTCGTCCTCGACACGGGCGATCAGGACGTCGATGTTGTGGGCGATGCGCCGGCCGGCCCCCTTCAGCCGGGGATCCGCCGCCACGGTCTTGCTGTAGGGGAGGAGTTCGGCCGTCGCCGCCAGCGATCGTGCGTGATAGGCGCACGTCTCCAGCAGCGCCACGACGTAACGGGCGGTCTGGCGACGGGCCCGCAGCGGGGTGATCGGATGGGTCAGCGGCTGCGTGGACGCCCGTAGATCGTCCAGTGCCGTGTCGAGATCCCGGGCCTTGTCCAGCAGGTCGATCGCCGGACCGCCGCTGAGCTGTTCCACCGCCGCTCCCGTCACGTCGCCGAGCCGGCCCAGCACCGTGGCGAGGAGCTCGTCGGTACGGCGGTCGGTGTTGACCGGCAGGACCAGGGCGGCCGCGATCACACCGCAGGCGGCGCCGAGCGCCGTCTCCTCGATCCGCAGCACCAGCACATGGGTGCTGTAGGTGTGGAGCAGCGTGTACAGCAGCCCCAGCATCGCCGTCACGAAGAAGGACATCAGGGCGTACGAGAGCGGTGCGGTGAAGAACATGGCGAAGATGAACAGCAGGACCAGCGCGAACGCGGTCCAGGTGTGCGTGCCCACCAGGCCCGCCAGGCCGACACCGGCGACGACGCCGACGACCGTGCCGAGCAGCCGGCGGTAGCCCTTCACCAGGATCTCCCCGGTGGAGGCGGTATTCAGGAAGACGACCCAGCACGTCAGCACCGCCCAGTACCAGCGCTGGCTGGACAGGAGCTCCCCGCCCGCGATCGCCAGCGCCGAACCCACCGACACCTGCACGGCCGTACGCGTCGTGGGCCGCAGTCCCCGACGGTCGTCCGCGGTCGGCTCCTTCTCCTCGGCGCCCGCGATGGCGACGTCCTCCGCCTCCAGCTCCTCGCGCGAGCGGGCCGTGGCGGGCGAGTCGTCGGATTCGTCCTGCGGTCCGTCGAGCGCCAGCCGCAGTCCCAGGACGGCGCGCGCCGCCTCGCCGATCCCGCGGAACACGTCCTGCACCGCGGCCGAGGCGCGCGGCAGGTTCTCCTCGTCCCGGTACCCCAGCAGCCGGTTGCGCACCTGGGCCACCGCCAGGCCGCGCGTGTGCGTCACCGGGCGCATGACGAGCACCCGCAGGGCGTCGAGGTCGCGGCGCAGCGTCGCGGTGGTGTCGTCCTGCGGCCGGAGCCGGTCGCCCGGTGCGGGCACCGGCGCGTCGGGCAGATGGAGGGTCAGCGTGTCGGCGCGCTCGGCGCTCCGGGCGGTGAGCAGCAGGACCCCCAGCCGCTCGGCGGCGATCTCGGCGTCGGCGACACGACGCTGCACCAGCGAGGCGGTGGCGCGGTCACCGGTGCCCTCCTCCAGCCGCCCCTGGATCATCATCGCGCTCTCGTGCAGGCGCGCGGTGTGGTGTCGTACGTCGTCCAGTGCCTTGTCGGCCTCGTCCGGTCCGGCGTCGAGCAGATCGATCTGGGCGGACACCAGTTGGGCGAGCCGTGTCCGGAAGGCATGGCGCAGCCTGTGCAGGATGCGCTCCGGTGTCTCGGGCACGAGGGCGAAGCGCGCCACCGCACTGCACGCGAAGGCGATCGCCACGGTTCCGCACAGCCCCGGCAGGGCGGCGGGCGAGGCCCCCACGAACAGCGCGACGAAATACGTCTGGAACCCGATGAGTCCGAGTGCCGTGCCGCGGTCCCCGAAGCGGCGGCCGTACACCGCGGCGAAGATCAGCGCGATGAAGAAGAGGTCGCCCGCGACGATCCGGGTGCTCAGCAGGGCGCCCAGCGAGAGCGCCGCGAGCGCCACCGGCAGGCCGAGGGCGAGGGTGACGGCCTGCCCGCGCCACTGCTTCTCCTTGAGGGCGAAGGTGGCGACCATGGCCGCCACGGAGCCGGCCACCAGATGTGTCACGGCAACCCCGAAGGGAGCCAGCACGGCGAGGGTGAGGGCGATGGCGGCCACGGTGCGCAGACCGGCCATGAGCCGCAGCAGTCCGGGGTCCGACGCCGCGAACCGGTCCCAGATCTCCGTCGGCCGAGAACGTGTCCGTGCCGTACCCCGGCCGCTCCCCGCGGTCTTCACGTGGTCGTTCTTCCCGGTCCTCACGTGGTCGTTCTTCCTGCCTCTCCGCACCGCATGATCAGCGGTTCCAGCATGTCACGAGCCGTCGCTCGGCCGCCGGGGTGGTCGAGCCCCCGAGCCGGACCCGGGCGAGAGGGTGTCAAACCACTTGTGGGAGCGCTCCCATCCCGTCAAGATGCCCCCATGGAGCCACAGCCGTTCATCCGCGCCTACCGGCCCACCGACCGGGCGGACGTCGCCCATGTGTGCGTGAGCACCGCGGACCTGGGAGGGGACTCACGCGCCCTCTACCCGGACGAGGAGTTGATGCCGTCCCTGTTCGCCGAGCCCTACTGCCACCTGGAGCCCGAACTGGCCTTCGTCCTCGACGACGGACACGGCCGGGTGGTCGGCTACGTCGTCGGCACCGCGGACACCGACGTCTTCGTGAGGGCTTTCCGGGACAAGTGGATCCCGCGCGTCGCAGACCGCTATCCCGCCCCCACCGCACCACCCGGCACGCCCAGCGAGGAGATGATCGCGCTGCTGCACACGCCCGAGCGCATGCTCGTGCCCGAACTGGCCGATCACCCCGCGCACTTGCACATCGACCTCCTGCCGGACTTCCAGCAACGCGGCCACGGCCGAGCCCTGATGACCACTTTCCTGGCCGCGTTGTACGACCGCGGGGTACCCGCCGTCCACCTGGGCATGGTCACCGCGAACGTGGCCGCGCGGGCGTTCTACGACCGTCTCGGCTTCCACGAGATCGACGTTTTGGACCCGGGCCCTCTCACCTACCTGGGCCGATCGACGGCCGTACGGTCGACGGCGCCCGGGGCGGCGCCCACCATCCCCTGACGACGTGTGAGGCGGCCCGGCCGCTGTGACTCCCGCGGGCCGGCGCACGGGCCGTCCCCGGGGACGATGGTCCGCATGCCTCCCCGGTACGGCGACGGCCCCGGCGGCTCGATGGCCGCCGGGGCCGGAAGGCCGGCACGGAATCCGTTCCGGGTGATCAGGCCTCGACCGCGGCCGTCTCGGGCGTGGTGGCCGGGGAGCCCTTGCCGTCGCCCCCGGCGGCGCGGGCCGCCGGGATGACGGCCGCGATCGCCGCGGCGATCAACGCGACCCCACCGCCGATGACGAGACCGGTCCGGAAGCCGTTCTCGGAGGTGAAGGTGTGGCCCGCCGCGGAAGTGGTCAGCTGCGCGAGGACGACACCGACCACCGCGGCGCCGACCGAGGTGCCCAGCGCGCGCATCAACGTGTTGAAGCCGTTTGCGGCGGCGGTCTCGGAGAGCGGGACCGAGGTCATGATCAGGGCGGGCATCGAGCCGTAGGCGAGACCGACACCGCTGTTGATGACCATGCCGACGAGCATGAGGCCCCAGGCGGAGCCCATCAGGGCCAGCGACAGGCCGTAGCCGAGCGCGATGACCAGAACACCGCAGATCAGGGTGAACTTGGGGCCGCGGGCGTCGGTCAGCTTCCCGCCGAGCGGGGAGACGATCATCATCATGATGCCGCCGGGAGCCATCCACAGGCCGGCCGCGAGCATCGACTGGCCCAGGCCGTAGCCCGTGGCCTCGGGGAACTGGAGCAGCTGAGGGATGATCAGCATGCTCGCGTACATGCCGAACCCGACGAAGACCGAGGCGAGGTTGGTGAGCAGGACCCGGGGGCGGGCCGTGGTGCGCAGGTCGATCAGCGGGTCGTGGGCCTTCAGCTCCCACACGCCCCAGGCGAGCAGCACCACGACCGAGGCGCCGAGCAGGCCCAGGGTCGTCACGGAGTCCCAGCCCCAGTCGGCGCCCTTGGAGACCCCGAGAAGCAGGCAGACCAGTCCGGCGCCGAGGCCGATCGCCCCCAGTCCGTCGAAGCGCTGACCCTTGGCGCCGGCCGGTACGTCCGGCACGAGGAACCAGATCAGCGCGGCGATCGCCACGGCGAGCGCCGCGGAACCCCAGAACAGCACGCGCCAGCTCGCGTACTGGGCGACCGCCGCCGAGATCGGCAGGCCGAGGCCGCCGCCGATGCCCATGGAGGCGCTGACCAGCGCGATGGACGAGCTCAGCTTCTCGGCGGGCACCACGTCGCGCAGCAGCGCGATGCCGAGCGGCACCATGCCCATGCCCATGCCCTGGAGACCGCGTCCGACGATCATGGGCGCGACCGAGGACGAGAGCGCGCACACGACGGATCCCGCCACCAACGGGACGGAGCAGGCGAGGAGCATCCGCCGCTTGCCCACGAGGTCGCCCAGGCGGCCGGAGACCGGGACGCACACGGCCGACACCAGCAGAGTGGCGGTGATCACCCACGCGGAGTTCGAGGACGAGGTGTGCAGTATCCGCGGCAGCTCGGCGATCAGTGGTGTGACCAGTGTCTGCATGATCGCTGCCACGGTGCCGGCGAAGGCGAGCGTGGCGACCACGCCGCCTGCGCGGGCGGTCGGCTGGGGGGCGTCCATAGCGGGACTCCTCGTGTGTCTGTCTGCGGGAGCAAGGATGTGCATCGTACATGTCGTGTGCATAGCGCACGTGATGTGTCCCATACATGCGCGTGTGGGAGGATGGATCAGGGCCGCACCGGAACGAGACGCGCGGGCGGCCTCGCTGAACACGAGGAGGCGGCACGCGGATGGTCAGGCCCACGCACGAGGTCGAGTACGAGCAGATGCTGCTGAGCCGCCACGGCCTCCTGCACTACAAGGGCGGCCGTACCAAGGACAGCGTGCTGGAGCGCAGCGCCTACATCCTGCTCAGCCGGATCCGCGTCCAGGGGCCGATGTCGATCGGTGAGCTGAGCGACGCCTTCGGGCTGGACGCGTCCACCCTCAACCGGCAGACCGCGGCGGCCATGCGCGCCGGACTCGTGGAGCGCATCCCGGACCCCGAGGGCGGCATGGCCCGCAAGTTCCGCATCACGAACGAGGGGACGCGTCTGCTCGACGAGGAACGCATGGGGCTCATCCGTTCCCTGGACAACGTCATGGCGGAATGGCCGGACGAGGACATCGCCGCGTTCGCCTCCTATCTCCGCCGTTTCAACACCGACATCGAGCGCATCGGCGGACGTCCCTGGCCCCGGCCCTGACGGCCGCCGCCGCGCGCGTACGGCGGCGACAAGGGCGCGGCGGCGACCGGCCACCGCCGGAAAACCGCATGCCACGCGATGCGCACCTGTCTAGGCTCCCCGCATGACCGAGCCCGGGGGACTCCTGAATGTCATCGACGTCGAGGCGACCTGTTGGGAGGGGCAGCCCCCGCCGGGCGCGGTCGGCGAGATCATCGAGATCGGACTGACGGTCGTCGATCTGGGCACGGGCGAGCGCGTCGAGAAGCACCGCCTCCTGGTGGCACCGGCCCGCTCGGCCGTCAGCCCCTTCTGCACCGAACTCACCGGGCTGACCCAGGAGGAGGTCGCGGCGGGAGTCCCCTTCGCGGAGGCCTGCCGGATCCTGGCCGCCCGGCACCGCGCCGGCGAACGCCCGTGGGCGAGCTGGGGCGACTACGACCGCCATCAGTTCACCCGCCAGTGCCGCGCCACCGGGACCACGTACCCCTTCGGGCACCGCCACACCAACGCCAAGGCGGTCTTCACCGACGCGCACGGCCTGCGCAAGCGGCCGGGCATGGCACAGGCGCTGCGCGTCGCGGGACTTCCGCTGGAGGGGCGGCATCACCGGGGCGAGGACGACGCCTGGAACATCGCCGCCCTGATCCTCGGCCTCGCCGAGCGCGGGGCCTGGCCGGACCTTCCGGCGCCACGGAGACAGCCCCCTCCGCCCGGTTCGCCCCGACGGGTTGTTTGACGGCCGGTCCGGGCGCACGGCGTATGAGTCACCGTCCGCCGGGGAGAACCAGGGACGTACGCGAAGACCGGCGCCTGGCCGGCCGTCCGGATCTGGCGGGACGGAGGCCAGGAGATCGACGTGCTCGAGTACCACCCCGACAATCCCGACCTGCTGGAGTTCTCCAACCACGTACGCGGTGGGCACAAGTACTACCGCGACGAGTCCGTCCCGCCGGGCGCCTGGCTGGACCTGACGGTCTCCTTCGGTGCCCGCTCCGCCGCCCGGAGCGTCGACGGCGAGCGGGTCTTCGCCGACCACCGCGGAGTGGGCCGTACCTGGCACGCCCACCTCATCGTCAATCTCTCCGTCTGTGCGGGGCGTTACCACGCACCGCCGTCCCCGGCGTCTCCGAGATGTGCTTCGAGGCGGCCCGTCTGGTGGTGCGCAGGCCTCGGGCCGGCAGCCCGTACGGCGCGGCGGACGAGCCGTCGTGACGGGCGCCGGGCCCGAAGGATCCGGTCACCGGATCAGACGATCCGGCCGCCCGGGGCGGTACGGGAACCGTCGGGTCCCGACGGCCGGGGAGCGGACTCCGACCGGCGCGTGTGTCCGGGAAGCGGACCGCCCGCGGAGGGGTCCCAGCTGAGGATCCATTCGAACTCGCGCCGCAGTCGGCGTGCTTCGCTGCGCACCAGGAGGGGAATGTCGCCGCGTTCTGAGATCAGCTGGGCGTAGATCGGTGCGTCGTGCACGCGTGGATCCTCGACTCGGGTCGGTGGGGTGTGTCTCGGTACTGCGCTGCCTCGACGTTAGGGCCCGGATGCCGTCGTCGTGGTGATCCGGTCGGCTCGGCCAGAACCGGTCAGGGTGCGGGCACGGGACGCCCATCGGTGTCGAACAGGGCGTCAGGGAATGTCAGTTCTGTGCCCGCTCGCGTCCGGAGGCCGGTCCCGGCCAGCGAACCTCGCTGCCACGGCTACCGGCTCGTAACCTACTGGTCGGTCATCCGGGGCGGCCCGCCCTGCGCCGGTGCCACACCTTGATCACGAAGTGCCGGAGGCGCGCCGGAGGCGTGTCCGGCCGAACGGGTTGTTTCCGTGGCGTCGCCCCGGCGGCGGGGCCCTCCGCCATCCGTGACGAACCGCCAGGTCAGCCATTCACGGCCGGGCCGGGTGGGTCGTCGGCCAGCCCAAACACGAGCGGATACGGGGGTCGCCCAGGTGAGCCGCCCGAGTGGTGGGACGGAAGGGACTCACCGACGGTGGTTCACGTCGACGCCGGGTTCTCTTGAGCTGACACAGCGCCAGCTGCCCGGCCGAGACGGAAGGACTTCGACGATGCGCTCTGCCCGCATGCTCCTCGCCACCGCGACGGCCACGGCGGCCCTCGCGATCGCCGCACCCGGTGCCCACGCCACAGGTCTGTTCGACCGGGATTCCGGCGACGACTCGTCCTACAGCAAGCAGAACGACTCCAACAGCAACGACAACTCGTACAGCAAGGGTGACGACTCCTCCCACGACGGGGGGAGCGATCACGACTCTTCATACAGCAAGGGGGACGACGAGGGCAGCAGCCACGGCAAGCCGAGCGGCGGCATGCACACCGGTGGCGGTGCCCTCGCGATGCTGAAGAGCGACGACGACTGGGGCAAGGACGGCGGCGGCAGCGGCAACAACAACGGCAACGGCAACAACAACGGCAACGACAGCGGCAGCGACAACGACAAGAGGTTCGACCCGGAGACCTACAAGGACAAGGACTCCGACTACGGCAGCGACTCGGGCGACGACCGCGACAAGCCGAGCGGCGGCATGCACACCGGTGGTGGCGGGCTCGCTTCCCCGAGCGTCACCGCCGGCGGGGCGGCGGTCCTGGCCGTCGCCGCGGCGGGCGCCTTCGTGATGCGTCGCAAGAAGACGTCCGACGGTTTGTCCTGACCGAAGGCCTACGCGATAGCAGTCGCGGCCGCCGCGTGTGCTCACCGTGGCGGCCGCGGCTCGCCCCTCCTCCCGCTGTGCCCCATTGCTGCCGTGTTCTTGTGAGGTGGTTCCCGATGGCAGCCCGGTCGTCCTCACCAACCGATAGCGTCGCGCCGGGGCAGGGCGCCCGCCCCGGCCGCACCCTGCTCACCTGGTCCATCGGCCTGCTGATCCTGGCCCTGGGGCTGATCGGCAGTCATGACCCGTCGGCCGGGGCCTCCCGCGGACCCCACGGCTCCGCGGCGCTCTCACCCTCGGCGATCGCGAAGGCGGGCAAACACCTGCCGCGGTCCGCTCCGACGCGCCTGCGCATCCCCAAGATCTCGGTGGACGCCCCGTTCACCGCCCTCTCCATCGGCCCCTCGGGCCGCCTCGAACCACCGCCTGTCGACGACGTGAACCTCGTCGGATGGCATGCGGCCGGTGTCTCACCGGGCGAGCCCGGGACCGCGATCATCGCCGGCCATGTCGACACGAAGACCTCCGCCGCCGTGTTCGTGGACCTCAGCGAGTTGGAGGAGGGCGACCATTTCGAGGTCGAGCGGGCCGACGGCCGGACGGCCCGGTTCGTGGTCGACAGCACCGAGACCTTCGAGAAGGACGACTTCCCCGACAGCGTGTACGCCGACACCCCCCAGGCCCAGGTCCGGCTCATCACCTGCGCGGGCTCCTACGACCACGCCGCCAAGGACTACACCGAGAACCTGGTCGTCTTCGCCCATCTCGTCTGAACCGCGGCACGAGGACACGGCCCGGGAGAGCGGCGCGCGACGCGGTCCCGGCCGTGCCCGGGGCGGCGCCGCACATGCCCCGACGTCCGACAGGCGGCGTGCGGCGGCCGCTCCTATGCTGGTGCGGTAGGGGCATGGAGCTTGTCTCCTACGGCGCCATCGCGACCCGCGACGCGTCACGCACGCCGTGACCCGCGGCCCGTCCCGCGCCGTCCGCCACGGTTCCGCCGCAGGCGACTCGCCCGCCCCACCACCTCGTCCGCTCGCCCCGGACGCTCTCGCTCGGCGGAACTTCCGCCGGGCGTCCCGCAGGCGGACATCTTTTTGACCCGCTGTCGTCGTAGGCGATCGCGGGTCTCGTCCTCTTGCGGTCGGAGTCAGCCCATGACCCACTCGTACAGGCGATTGCACAGGGGGGCCGTCACCGCCGTGGCGGTGGGGGCGCTCATGGTGCCGACGGCGGGTGGCGCGGCCTTCGGGGCACCGGCGTTGATACCGGCGGCCGCCGCGGCGGCCGACCCACCGTCACCGTCCGAGTCGTCGGCGTCCGGCTTCCAGGAACTCACCCCGTCCGTCAGACAGCAGATCGACGAAGCCGTGCAGAAGGTGCAGCGGGAGGCGAAGGTCCCCGGCGTGACGGTGGGGGTGTGGACACCCGACAAGGGCAACTACGTCCGCTCGTTCGGGGTCGCGGACAAGAGCACCGGGCAGAGGATGACGCCCGATCTGTTCACGCGTATCGGCAGCGAGACGAAGACGTTCACGGTGACCGCGCTGCTGCAGCTGGTCGACCGCGGCAAGGTGACACTCGACGACCCGATCGGCAAGTACATCAGCGGAGTGCCCAACGGGGACACGATCACCCTGCGCCAGCTGGCCGGAATGCGCAGCGGCCTCTACAACTACTCCGAGGACCCGGACTTCTTCAAGGCGCTGACCACCGACCCGCAGCGCCCCTTCACCCCGCAGGAACTGCTCAACTACGCCTTCAGACACCCCGTGCTGTTCCCGCCCGGCGAGAAGTTCTACTACTCCAACACCAACCTCATCCTGCTCGGCCTGGTCATCGAGAAGGAGAGCGGTCTGCGGCTCTCGGACTTCATCCAGAAGAACATCCTGACGCCCGCGGGCCTGGACGACACGTCGTTCCCCGACGACGCGGCGTTCCCCACTCCGCACGCGCAGGGATACACGAACCAGACGGCGACCGGGAAGGTCGAGGTCTCGACCGACTGGAACCCGTCCTGGGGCTGGGCGGCCGGTGCGATGATCTCGACGCTCCAGGACCTGCGTGTCTGGGCGCGCACGGTCGCCACGGGGATCCTGCCCGACGGCCGCACCATGGTGAGTCCCGCCACGCAGAAGCAGCGGCTCACCACACCGCCCACCACGATTCCGGGGGCCGGGTACGGGCTGGGCATCTTCGACGTCCAGGGCTGGATCGGCCACAACGGCTCGCTGCCCGGCTACGAGTCCCTGACCATCTATCTCCCGTCGGCCCGGGCGACGCTCGTGGTGGTGCTCAACACGGACATCGGCCAGGGCGACACGGAGCCCAGCACGCTGTTCGGCCAGGCGATCACCAAGATCATCACGCCGGAGCACGTCTTCGACCTGCCCGCACAGCCGGCGGCCCGATGAGCCGCGGCCCAGGCCGTCCGCCGGGGTCTCCCGGGCACATGGGGTGCCTGATGCCTGGCATGTCGTCCTGCGCGTCTGGCACCGTAGGCATCCCGTGCGCCGACCGGCCCGCGGGCGGACCGGGGGCGAGCAGGCGGCGGGCCGGACGCGCCGTCGCCGACAACTGCGAGGGGAGCCGTTCATGACCACGGCCAAGGATCTGTTCATCGTCGCCCTCGACGTGGAGCCGAGCCGTCCCGTGGGACAGGGCGACCTGTCGCTGGCGCTCGCCGGAGCGGAGCTGATCGATCTCCTCGGCGGCCGGGCCGTCGACATCGACGGAGACCGCATCGTGCCGACTGCCGGTCAGCCGGCGACGGATGATGCGCTGTTGGGCGAGGCCGCGTCCCTGCTGGACCGGGACGCTCCGTACGAACGTGTCGAGGACTGGCTCTGGCGCCGGGGCCGTGACCTGTCCCAGGCGTACCAGAGCGCCCTCGTGGAGGCAGGCCTCCTCACGGAGCACCGGCGCGGCCGGCTGTCGCTCGGCACCGCCCGCATGGAGCCGGCCGACTCGCCCGAGCGTCAACACGCGCTGAGCCGCTGGATGTCGCACGACCCCGTCCTCGACGCCCTGGCCGCCGCCGTCGGGATCCACGGCGAGAAGGCCTTCGACGAGGACGGCTCCGCCCGGTACGGCGAGGACATGTCCGGCGAGGAGGCTCCGGGCGAGGACGTCGCGCGGGAGGAGGCTCCGGCCGGCGGTGACGACCCGGAGACGACCGTGCTGGCCGCCGTCCATGACGCCGTCATGGAACTCGAAGCCGTACGGCAGCGGCGGTCCATCGAGAACGCCGCGTTCGCCAACCTCTGGCGCGGCCCCTGACCGGTGGGCGCGCACGGACCGTACGGCAGGTTCCCGCCCCGGCCGTCCGTATGTGCTTGTCGGTCTCCTCGGCACCGCACTACCGTGCCGAGGTGGATCACTTCTCACGCTCGTGGACGGCCCTGCGCGCCGCGGTCGCCGAACTCCCCGACAAGGACTTCGACCGGCCGTCCGGCTGCGCCGGCTGGCTGGTCAGGGACCTGGCCTGCCATCTGGTCATCGACGCGCAGGACGTCCTGATCACCCTCGTCACCCCCGCCGACACGGAACCGACGGTGGACGCGGTCACCTACTGGAACGTGGAGGACCGGCCGCCGACCGGTGAGGACCCGCTCGACGCGCTGATCGTCCGGCTGGCGGCCGCGTACGGGGAACCGGGCCTGCTCAAGTTCCACCTGGACGACGTCGGCTCCGCCGCGGGACGGGCCGCCGAACTCGCCGACCCCGGCGCCCTGGTGAGCACCCGCGACGAGGTGCTCACCGTGGGCGACTATCTCACCGCGTACGTCCTGGAATGGACGCTGCACCACCTCGACCTGGTCGCGTACCTCCCGGACGCGGCGGAACCGCCGGCGGACGGCCTGGCCCGGTCCCGCGCGATGCTGGAGAAGATGGCCGGCGCCGCGTTCCCCGCGTCGTTCGGCGACCGGGACGCGCTCCTGGTCGGCACCGGCCGCCGGGCGCCGACCGACGCGGAGAAGACCGCACTCGGTGACCTGGCCACCCGACTGCCGCTCGTGCTCGGCTGACACACCCGCCGCGCCCGGGCCCGCGGTCGAAACCCCCTAGTCGGGCTTGCGGGCCGCGGTCTTGGGATCGGGTGCGTCCGCCGCGGCGGTGGCGTCGCCCGTCCCGCGCCGCGGCCACATGCTGCCCGCGACCCGCTGGAGCGTCTTCGCCAGCGGGTGCGGCGCGCGACCGTGCGGTGCCGTGCCCGTCGAGCCCGCGGCGCCCCGGGCGTCCTTGAGGTCGGCCAGGGCCGCGTGCGCGAGTTCGGTGGCCTCGCGGTACAGGTCCCGCGACTTGGTCATGGCGTCGAGCGCCTCGGCGTAGGAGTCCAGCAGCGCCCGGGCGTGGGCGAGTTCCTCCTCGACGGTCACCAGGTGCCAGTCCTGGCGCAGCGTGGCGAGCGCCTCGGCCGCACCGTCAGGCAGCGGCCAGGGCAGCTCCGCGTACCGCACGATCTTCTCCAGGAGCTCCGTCGGCTCCGAGCCGTCGAGGAACACACTGCGTACGGTGAAGGCCTCGTCGTCGTATCCGGGCCTCAGCGGGGTGCCGGGCAGGATGACCGCGCCGCCGCGCGGCACCGACGTACCCAGGTCGCTCAGTGCCCAGTTGACGGCCTGGAACTGCTCGGGCGCGGCGCGGTGCTCCACGACGCGGTGCCGCAGCACCGGCGGCAGCAGACGGGTCAGGGGGAGCCGGCCGCGCGGATCGGGCGTCATGGCCTCGTGGACGACGACGTTGATGCTCCAGCTGTGCCGCGCGGCGTCCTTGAGCAGCCGGCGCAGGGCGGCGTCCTCCTTGGGGAGCGGGCTGGTGTCCCGCAGACGCAGGCCCGGCACCACGTCGTGGTCCCAGGAGGCGTCGTCCGTGTCGGGCCAGAACCTGGTCGCGGGGGACGACCAGTCGGGGCCCCACGGGCGGTCCGCCTCGGCGGCGAGCGTCCAGCGCCAGTCGTCGGAACGTTCCGGTCGTTCCGGTGGCTCGACGGTGAGCCGTGCACGCACGGTGCCGGTGCCGTCGACGTGCCAGCGGGCCTCGAAGGCCCGCTCGTCGGGGAGCGCGGAGCGCTCCCGCTCCATGAAGTCGTCGATCGTGCCGTCGGCCTTCAGCTGCCGCAGGTTCTCCCACAGCAGCTCCTGCGGGTCGGGTCCGGTGTGTCGCCCGCGTGCCAGCCAGACCGTTTCCGGGGCCGCGACACGGGCGGTGGGGGGCTTGGACATGTGTCACTTTGCTGGTGGGGTGCGGTGTGCGTTCCCAGTATGGTCACCGCGGGTCGCGTGGGAATCATCGAGGTCCCCATGGATCACGGACATCCCCAGACGGGTGACTATGTTCGATTCATCCTGTTCGTGAAGGTGCGGATCGAGGGCGTGCGATCGGTGCCTCGGCGGCGCCGCGGCCGGCACCCGCATCCCGTCATGGTGCGGCGAGCAGGCCGCGGACGGCTCCGTGGTAGGCGGCGTAGACCAGGGGGAGGTCCGTGAGACCGGCGCGTTCGTCCGTGCCGTGCAGACCTTCGTGGCGCACGCCGAACCCCGCTGTCGCGGGGATGCCCTCGCCGGCGAGCAGGTTCCCGATGGTCGACGGTCCGGCGGTCTTCGGGCGCGTCGCGAGACCGACCGCGCGGGCGGCGGCCAGCAGCGCCGCCGCCGGCTCCTCGTCGGGGCGGAGCTGGAACGGGGGCCAGGCGGTGACCGGTTCGACGTCCGTGCCGCGGGGCCCGGGCAGCACCTCGTCGAGGTCGTCCACCGTCCGGCGTACGAGCGCCTCCGCGTCGTGCGCGTCGAAGTCGGGCGTCAGCCGCACGTCGACATCGATCACGCACAGGTCGGGCGTCACGGAGAACCCGTCACCGCCGTGCACGGCGGTGACGGTCAGTTTCGGCGGCAGGGGAAAGAGGCTCGCCGGCCCAGGGAGGGGGAGTTCGGCTCCGTCCAGGAGACCGACGAGGCGTGCCGCCCGCGAGATCGCGCCGAGCACGGTCGCACGTGAACCGGAATGTCCGGCGGTGCCGTGGACGTGGAGACGCGCTCGCCACAACCCCCGCCCGCCGACGACGAGTTCGTCCGGGCCCGGATAGCCGATCATGACTCCGGCGGGACGGGGCGCGCGGGGATCGGCGAGATAGGCGCGGGCGCCGCCGAACGCGCCGGTGTGCTCGTCGACGTCCAGCAGCACGGTGAGTCCGCCGTGCGTGTCGCCGGCCTCGTCCCGTACGTCGGCTGCGATGTGGCAGAACATCGCCGCCGCCAGCTTGGAGTCGGCCGCTCCGCGGCCCAGCAGCCAGGGGCCGACGACCTCGCCCGAGGTCGGTGGGAAGGACCAGGCGCCCTCGTCCCCGAACGGGGCGGTGTCCAGGCGGGCGTCGAGCGTCCACCATCGGCCGGACCGGGCTCCCGGGACTTCCACCACGATGCCGACGGGGGCGCCGTCGGGGTCGTGCAGGCGCCGGTGCGGGAGAGCGCGTCCGGCGAGTCACGACCCCACGGCGGCGACGACCGGGCCGTAGCCGTCGAGGCCGCCCCTGCTGAGCAGGCGGACCAGCAGGCGGGCCAGCTCGATCACGGACGCGCACTTCCTGCCGGCGGCGGCCGACGCGTTCTCGTCCACGTGTCTCCTCGTACCTCACGGCGCAGCCGGCCCGGCCCCGATCGGGCAGGGGCCGGCTCACCGTCGCTCGACGGGATCGGTCTCCCGGCCGTCGTCGAGGCCGGTGCACGCCAGTTTCCCGTCCACCTCCGCGCAGGCCTCCACACCCTCCGGAGAGTGCACGGCCAGCATGGGGCTGGTGGAACCCTCGGGGCCGTCCCCCGGATAGGCGGCGGAGAGCACGTCCTGTCCCGAGCGGACGGAGATCTCCCGGGGTTCGGAGGCGCGGGCCCGGACCTCGGACCAGGCGGTGCCGCAGGACGGCGAGTACCGGAGTCGCACCGCGTACGAGGCGTCGGTGACGGTGCTCTCGGTCCGCGCGTCGTGGCCGCAGGCGGAGTCTTCCGGCAGCTGGCCCTGGCAGGACGCGCCGCGGCAGCGTGTCGAGAACGCGGCACCCCCGCTCCGCGGACCGCGGTGCCCGCTGGTCGCGGCAGCCGTCACGGCCGCC
The DNA here is from genome assembly GCF_055558435.1 of Streptomyces sp. NPDC025784. NCBI lineage: Bacteria > Bacillati > Actinomycetota > Actinomycetes > Kitasatosporales > Streptomycetaceae > Streptomyces > Streptomyces sp. NPDC025784. Next base: position 119,423 of record NZ_JBVHMN010000026.1, on the reverse strand, counting down.
GCGACGGCCATGGCGAGCAGGATGCAGACCGGCAGGGCCGACCGCCGGGCGAGGGCACCTGCCCTACCTGTCGACGATGCTCGCGACGGCGACGGCGACGGCGACGGCGACGGCGACGGCGATGGCGATGGCGACGGCGACGGCGACGGCGATGGCGATGGTGCGGACGGCGTGGGCGCGGTGGCCGTTCCCGCCGAGTGTGTACGGCTCTCCCGGCTCGTGCCGCCGGGCCCGTCGCCGTCCGTCCGTGCGGCCGAGCGCACCGCGGCCCGGTGCAGATCCCGTAGGTGACCCGGCTCCGCACCGGCGAGCGCGGCCAGTGCCTCCACGGCCGAGAGGGGCGGCACCTTCGTCCCGGTGAGATAGCGGTGCCAGGCGGACTTGCTGTACGGGGTGCGCGCGGCCAGCGCCGCGAGGCTCAGTCCCGTACGTGACCGCAGCAGACGCAGCTCGGCCACGAACACTTCGTCCTGGCTCTGCGGCGGCGCCGCGGCCGTCGCGCACCGTGCACCTGGGGGCTGTCGCATGACACGACTCCCAATCTTTCGTCCGTTATGGGCGGTTAGACCCTGTTGTCGATATCTGTTCCCAGGGGAGTGGTGTCGCGACACACTGGTGCACGGATTGAGGAGGGTGAGTCGGTGCGGCAGGCATGTCGGCGGCCTGTCCGGGCACGGGGTGCTCGAACAGGCCGCCTTTCACGGGGAGATGGGGAGGTCAGGTCGCCTCAGCACCAGGGGACGAAGCCGCGGGTGTACACGTAGCGGGCGGAGACGTACCCCTTGTGGTGTGCGAGCCGGTACCAGTGGCGCGCTCCGAACACGGACGACCCCTCACGAAGGCAGACGAGGCGAACGAGACCGTTCCGGGACCGGTGGCCGACCACGGAGTACCCGGTGCCGGGTCCGGACCGGACGTTCAGCCTGGCGCGCCGGGTGACGACACGCCCCACCGCGTGGGTGCGGCGGTGCGTGACGTGGCGCTTGGTGTGGTGCCGGTACATCGGCGTGTGACGCGTGGTGGTGTGCAGGTTGGAGCCGAGGGCGGGCAGCAGTGAGTACGTGCCGTGCGGCGCGGCCGAGTGGGCCGGGCGGGACGCGGCGGTGCCCGCTTCGGCGGCGACGGCCGCGGTGGGCAGCAGCGCGAACACCGCGACCGTGGCGAGAAGGCCGCTCTGCATGGTCCGACGCAACATGGAAACCTCCGGACTGACGTTGTGGATCACGAGGTGTGATCTCGTCTCGCCAAGCGTTTCCGTGGTCGCCGGGGCGGATTCCGTCCCCGCGTCCCGGGGGACGGCGGGATCGTCCCCGGGGACGCGGGTGGGTCCGCCGGGTCCGGCTGGCCGCAGGTGGAGCGGCTGGAAGGTCCGAGAGGCCGTGCGGCGCCGACGGGGGCCGGGGACGGCGTCCCGCCGCCCGGCCGGCGCGGCGCGCGTACGTCCGTCGAACTGGTCATCGGTACGCCCGCCGCGCCGGTTGCCGGTACCGCCCGCCGAGTCCGTCACCCGCACGCCCACCGAGGCGGGCGCCCTGCCGGTGGAACCGGTCGCCCTCGTGCCCACCGAGGCAGGCGCCCCGCCCGCCGAGGTGCGCGCCACACGTTCCGAGTCGGACGGCGTCGCGCAGCGCCGAGGGCGTGGGGTGTGCACGAAGATCGGACCCGGGCGGTCGTGCGGACGCGCCGAAGGGCGGCGAATACGCCGAAGGGTGCGTCGGTGAATGCGCGGAGGCCGCCGCGTGCCGCCGTCGCGCTCGGCTTCGGCGCGACGGTGATAACGCCCGTTTCCGTCGCGAATGTCACATTGCCGACAACCTCTCATTTCGGACATAGAGGTGCATTCGGCGGTCAGTTGATCAATGCCCCCCTGTAGCGTCACGGTCGGCCGGGGTTCTCCCGCGGCCCGAACAGACACGCCCGCCGACACGCAGCAGGACGGACACTCCATGCCGGGAACGCAGACATCGCGCCGAGTGCGCCGTGGGCTCGCCGGGGCCATGGCCGCGGGGACGGCGCTCGCGGCGCTCGCGACCGCCGCCCCCGCCCACGCGAGCTCCGCCTCGACGACCGTCGGTGGTGCGAAGGTGACGTGTTCCTCGAAGCGGTCGGCCCTGGCGGACCGGCTGGCGCGGGACATAGCCGAGGCCCTCCGCGGCCGTAAGGACACTTCGGCCCTCGCCCTCTACGACCGCACCACGGGGACCTCCTGCGCGTACCGCGCCGACGCGGCCTTCGACTCGGCGAGCGTGGTCAAGGTCACCGTCCTCGGCGCCCTGCTGCGGCAGGCCGCGGAGGACAAGCGCGCGCTCACCGCCGACGAGGTGAAGCTGACCACCGCGATGATCACCAAGTCCGACAACGACGCGACCAACACCCTGTGGCACCGGATCGGCGCCGACGGCATCCAGCACTTCCTGGACCAGGCCGGCATGAAGGACACCGTGCCCGGATCGGCGAACCACTGGGGCCGGACCCGGATCACGGCCGCCGACCAGCTCAGGCTGCTGCGCCTGCTCACCTCCGACAACCCGGTCCTCGACCGGAACGCCCGCGCCTACGCCCTCCGGCTGATGGGTCACGTCGCCGCCGACCAGCGCTGGGGCGCGCCCGCCGGGGCGCCCGCGACCGCGGCCGTCCACGTCAAGAACGGCTGGCTGCCGCTGGAGACCCACGGTTGGAGGGTGCACAGCGTCGGGGTGTTCACCGGCGGCGGCCACGACTACGGGATGGCCGTGCTCTCCCAGGACAACCGCACGATGGACGAAGGCGTGGCCACCCTGGAGGCCGCCGCCCGCGCGGTGAACCACGACCTGAACGCGTCCACCACCACCACTTCCTGACTTCCGGGACCGCGCCCCGGCGGCCGGACATCCGCCGGCCCGGGGCCGTCGGTGTGAACGCCCCGCTCGGCCGCGGCGGCATCGCCGGCCCGCCGGGCGCCCGCTCCTATGGTGAGAGCCCCCGGCGGGCGAACGGCGAGGCGGGAGCAGGTGATGGAACCGGGAATCGACTACGCGGCGGTCTTCCAGGCCCTTCCCGGTGCGGTGGCCCTGCTCACCCCACGACTGGACTACGCCGACGCGAACGAGGAATTCCTGCGCATGTCGGGCCGCAGCCGTGAACAGGTGGTGGGCCGCCATCTGTTCGACGTGTTCCCCGACAACCCCAACGACCCGTCCGCCACCGGCATGCGCAACCTCGAGGCATCGCTGAAGCGTGTCGCGACCACGGGGGAGCGCGACGCGATGGCTCTCCAGCGCTACGACGTCGAGTACCCCGACCGGCCGGGCGTGTGGGAGGAGCGGTACTGGAGCCCGGTCAACGCCCCCGTCCGCGGCCCGGACGGGCAGGTCGTGCTCCTGCTGCACCGGGTGGAGGAGGTCACCGAACTCATCCGGGCCCGCGGCCGCCGCGGTGTCGGCGCAGCGGGCGACGGCGGGGACCACGCCAGGGTGCTGGAGGCGGAGCTGTACACCCGCGCCCGCGAGCTCCAGGAGGTCAACGAACGGCTGCGGCGGGCGCACGCCCGGGAGCGCGAGGTCGCCCTGACGTTGCAGGCCGCGATGCTGCCCCTGCCCCGACCGGTCGGCCATCACCCGGCGGCCGTGCGCTACCAGCCCGCCACCGGTGCGCTGAACGTGTGCGGGGACTGGTACGACCTGGTCGACCTGCCCGGCGACCGTATCGCCGTGGCCGTCGGTGACGTCGTCGGACACGGACTCGTGGCGGCGGGCGTCATGGGGCAGCTGCGCAGCGCGCTCAGCGCCACCTCGCTCCTCGCCACCGGGCCGGCGCGGGCCCTGGACGTCCTCGGGCTGTACGCGCGCACCGTCGAGGGCGCCGAGTCGACCACGGTCGTGAAGGTCTTCGTGGACTGGGAGACCCACACGCTCACCTACAGCAGCGCGGGCCACCCTCCGCCCGCCCTCCTGCACGCCGACGGCACCGTCGAGTTCCTCGACAGGGCCACCGACCCGCCGCTCGGGGCGCGTCCCGAGCCCGAACCACGGCCCGAGGCCGTCGCACGCTTCGCCGAGGGTGCCGTGCTCGTGCTCTACACCGACGGTCTGATCGAGCGCCGCCGTGAGGACATCGACACCGGCCTGGCGCGGCTCGCGGACTCTCTGGCCCGTCACCGGGGAGCCTCTCCCGAGGCCCTCGCCGACGCCCTGCTCGGGGACCTGCTTCCGGCCGGTGGCGCCACCGACGACACCGCCCTGGTGATCGTGCGCATGTGACGGGCGAGCCGGACCGTCGTTACGTAACTCGATGCGGTCATTCGCATACTGTGTGCATATGATCGGGTTGCGCGTCAGGACGAGGACACCGGGGGCCGGACGGCTCTGGCTGCTCCTCGGGGTCGTCCTGATCGTCGTCGTCCATCTCGCGGGCGCCGTGCACGGCGCCGCTCTCGAGGGCACCCGCACGGCCTTCCCGGTCATCTCGCACGCGGACGGCGAGGCGCGCATCGCTGACGGGATCAAACCGTCCCCCGGTCACGACCACACGGCCGACGGGCATGTCGACCACGTCGCGGACCGGCCCCGCACCGGCGAGACCGGCCCGGGGCCCGGCCACGACGGACCGGACACCCCGCCGTGCGCGACCGTCGCGCCCGGAGCCGGGCATGCCCCCGGTGGCGGTCCGTCCCGGCCGCTCGCCGCGGCGGACCGTCGTGGCATCCGTGCGCTGCACTGCGTCTGGCGGCTCTAGGCGCCCGCACTCCCCGTCCGCGCCCCGGCACGAGGGCGCCGCCGGGGCGTGCCGTCGCGCGCCCGTGATCCGCCACGACGCGCCCGCCGAATCCGGCCGGGCGCCAAGGAGCCGTACGCCCATGCACCTCTCCCTGCTCGAACCCCGCGGGGACCGCACCCCGCTTCCCGCGATCGCCCGCCGCCCCGCCCAGCTCGTAGGCGACACCCCGGTCCTGTGGGTCGGCGAACCCTTCGCCCCGCCCGGCCGCGGGTTCCACGCCAAGCTGGAAGGCGCCAATCCCGGCGGCATCAAGGACCGCCCCGGACTGCACATGGTCGGCGAGGCACGCCGGCGCGGCGAACTCGTCCCCGGCGCCCCGATCGTGGAGTCGTCCAGCGGCACCCTCGGTCTGGGCCTCGCCCTGGCCGGGTTGACGTACGGCCACCCCGTCACCGTCGTCACCGATCCCGGCGCGGAGCTGTCCGTGGTCCGTCTGCTGACCGCGCTCGGCGCCCGGGTCGACCAGGTCCCCGTCCCGCACCGGGAAGGTGGCTGGCAGCAGGCCCGCCGTGACCGCGTCGCCGAACTTCTGGCCCGTACGCCGGACGCGTACTGCCCGGACCAGTACCACAACCCGGACAACGCGGCCGCCTACCGGCCGCTGGCCGCCGAACTCGCCGCCCAACTCGGCCACGTCGACGTGCTGGTGGCCGCGGTGGGCACGGGCGGTCACTCCGCCGGTGTCACGGCGGGGCTGCGCGAGTCGTTCCCCGGGCTGAAGCTGATCGGGGTGGACGCGGTCGGCTCGACGATCTTCGGGCAGCCCGCCGCGCCGCGCCTGATGCGCGGTCTGGGATCCAGCATCCACCCCGCCAACGTCGACTACGAGGCCTTCGCCGAGGTGCACTGGGTGGCTGCGGACGAGGCGGTGTGGGCCTGTCGCCGGCTGGCCCGCCGCCACTACGCCTCCGGTGGCTGGAGCGTCGGCGCGGTCGCCCTCGTCGCGGGATGGGCCGCGCGGGAGTTCCCGGCCGGAACCCGGATCGCCGCGATCTTCCCCGACGGCCCGCACCGTTACCTGGAGACCGTCTACAACGACGCCTGGTGCCACGAGCAACGGCTCCTCGGACGCCCGGCGCCGCAGGAGCCCGACGAGATCGCCGAGCAGGACGAACGGGTCGTGACACGCTGGACCCGGTGCAGCCGGGTCCGCGATCCGCTCGGCCGCGGTGCGGCGAGGGCGGGCGTCCGATGAAGGGGCTGCGTGCCCAAGTGGCCTCCTTCGACCGTCCCGCACGGCTGCTGATGGTCAATCAGTTCGCCATCAACCTCGGCTTCTACATGCTGATGCCGTATCTGGCCGACCATCTCGCCCACGGGCTGGGCCTCGCGGCCTGGACCGTGGGCCTCGTCCTCGGCGTGCGCAACCTCTCGCAGCAGGGCATGTTCCTGGTCGGCGGGACGATCGCCGACCGCTACGGCTGCAAGCCGGCGATCCTCGCCGGGTGCGCGCTGCGGACGGTCGCGTTCGGGCTGCTCGCCGTGGCCGACGGTCTGCCCGCACTGATCGCGGCCTCGGCGCTGACGGGTCTGGCGGGGGCCCTGTTCAACCCGGCCGTCCGTGCCTATCTGGCCGCGGACGCGGGGGAGGCGCGACGGGTCGAGGCGTTCGCCGCGTTCAACGTGTTCTACCAGGCAGGCATCGTCGTCGGCCCGCTCGCCGGACTCGCCCTGCTGGCCTGGGACTTCGCGGCGGTGTGCACCGTCGCCGCGCTCATCTTCGGCGCGCTGGCGATCGTGCAGGCCCGCGCGCTGCCCGCACGTCCCGCGGCGGACCGGGGCGCCGATCCTGCCCGGCGGTCGGTCGCCGCCGACTGGCGCACGGTCGCCGCCAACCGCCCCTTCCTCCTCTTCGCCGCCGCGATGAGCTGCTCGTACGTCCTGGCCTTCCAGGTGTATCTCGCCCTGCCGCTGCGGGCCCGCGAACTCTTCGGCGAGCGGACCGGCTTGGTCACCGGCGCGGTCTTCGCCGTCTCCGCGCTCGCCGCGCTGTCGGGTCAGCTGAAGCTGACGGCCTGGGCGAAGCGGACGCTGCCCGGTCCGCAGGCGATCGCGTACGGGCTGGTGGTGATGGGGGCCGCCTTCCTGCCGCTGGTGCCCCGGCCGTACGACCCCGTGGCCGGGGTGTGCGCCCTGGTGGTGTGCGCGGCACTGCTGGCCTGGGGCGGGGCGCTCCTCTATCCGTTCGAGATGGACACCGTCGTACGTCTCTGCGGCGACCGGCTGGTCGCGACGCACTACGGCGCCTACAACACCGTCTCCGGCATCGCCGTCTCGCTCGGCAATCTCGGCGTCGGGGCGCTGTTCGACACGGGCGTGAGCTGGCTGCCGTGGGCGGCGCTGGCCGGCACCGGGCTGGTGTGTGCCGTGCTGGTCGTCAGGCTGCACAGCGCCGGGTACCTCACGGCGCGGCCGGTTCCCGTGCCGGGCTGAGCGACGGTCGGACGGTCTGCGGGATGTGTGCGGTGGGGGTGCGGGCGCTGCGGTGCGGGCGTCGAGGCGCGGGGAGACGGCGGCGATCACTCCTTGCCTGTTCTATGGGGTACACCATAAGTTACCGGCAGGTAGCTACTTGGTGGTGGCTCCGGCGACCCGCGTCTTCCGTGGCGGCGAAGGTCAGGTAGCCGCCCGCCCGCGGGGAGATGAGGGGAGAGGTGTGTGAGCCCGCGCAAGAGCGGCAGCCGGGACCGGATGGTCCTCAGCGCCGCGGCCCTGTTGCGTGAGTACGGGGCGAGCGCCACGAGCATCGACCGGGTGCTCGCCCACAGCGGCGCCCCGCGTGGCTCCGTGTGCCACCACTTTCCCGGCGGGCGGACCCAATTGATCGACGAGGCGGTCGCCCTGGCCGGCGACTTCTTCAGTGGTCTGCTCGACGCCGCCGGGCGCGCCGGCGACCCGCTGGAGGCCGTCGACGCCTTCTTCGCCCTCTGGCGGGAGAGGCTCCTCGACAGCGACTTCCGGGACGGCTGCCCCATCGTGGCCGTGGCCGTCGAGACCAACGACGACGCACCGCAGCTCGCCCGATCCGCCGCCGCGGTCTTCGCGCGCCGGCAGGAATCGCTCGCCGCCCTCCTGCTGCACGACGGAGTGCCGCAGGAGCGCAGCACACGGCTGGCCGCGTTCATCATCTCCGCCGTCGAGGGAGCGGTGATCATGTGCCGCGCCGAGCGGAGCACCGCCCCCATCGAGGCCGCCGCGGCCGAGATCCACGACCTGCTCCGACTCGCCCTGCCGGCACGGCCCGACGCGGACCACCGGCCGCACACCACCTGACCCCGCCCGACCCGATTCGCCCAAGGAGTGGCCATGCCCGCGCTCGACCGTCAGGACAACGTCTTCGTACTCGACCTCGGAGACGACGAGAACCGCTTCCACCCCGACTGGATCGCCTCCGTGAACGCCGCTCTGGACGAGGTGGAGAAGGCGGAGGGGCCGCGCGCCCTGGTGACCACCGCCACCGGGAAGTTCTACTCCAACGGCCTCGACCTCGACTGGCTGTTCGCCCACGCCGACCAGTACCACGAGTACGTCGTCTCGGTGCACGACCTCTTCGCGCGCGTGCTGTCCCTGCCGATCGTCACCGTGGCGGCTCTCCAGGGGCACACGTTCGCGGCGGGCGCCATGCTCTCCCTGGCCCACGACTTCCGTGTGATGCGCGGCGACCGTGGCTTCTGGTGCCTGCCCGAGGCCGACATCGACATCCCCTTCACGCCAGGGATGTCCGCCCTGATCCAGGCGCGGCTGGCGCCCCGGCCCGCGCACGAGGCCATGGTCACCGCCCGCCGTTTCGGCGGTCACGACGCCCTCGCCGCCGGGATCGTCGACCACGCCGTGGACGAGCAGGCGGTCCGGTCCACCGCCCTCGAGATCGCCACCGCCCTGACGGCCAAGGCGGGTGACACCCTCGGCACCATCAAGGCCCGCATGTACGCCCCCGTCCTCACCGTCCTGCGTGACCGGGAGAACCCCCTCGGCTGACGCCGACGGGACGCACCTCGTCAGCGCCCCTGCCAGGCATTGGATTTCCAATGCCTGGTATGGGGATTGTCATTGGAAACGAATGGGAGAGAGACCTACCTTCGAGGACATCGCCGCACTGACGATCTGCACCCGAAGCGTCAGCGCTCGCAGAGTGCCGGAGCGTGCGATGACCATCGCCCGGGTCCCCATGGGCCCGTATCCCTCGGAGGCAGCGCATGTCCAAGATCCTTTTCGTGATGACCGGCGTCGACCACTGGACCCTCGCCGACGGCACCAAGCACCCCACCGGGTTCTGGGCCGAGGAAGCGGCAGCCCCGTACGAGATCCTCACGTCGGCCGGTCACGAGATCGTCGTCGCCACGCCCGGCGGCGTCGTCCCGACCGTCGACAAGGGAAGCCTCGCCCCGGAGGCCAACGGCGGCCAGGAAGGCGCCGACAAGATCGCGAACGTGCTCGCCGGGATGACCGAGCTGCGGAACCCGATCCGTCTCGAGGACGTGAACCTCGACGACTACGCCGCCGTCTTCTACCCCGGAGGCCACGGCCCCATGGAGGACCTGGCGGTCGACGCCACCTCCGGCCGGCTCCTCATGGACACCTTGACGTCGGGCAAGCCGCTCGGCGTGGTCTGCCACGGGCCCGCCGCGCTGCTCGCCGCGACCCGCGACGACGGCACGAACGCCTTCGCCGGCTACCGGGTCGCGGCCTTCACCGACGTCGAGGAGACCCAGGCCGGACTCGCCGACCGTGCGAAGTGGCTCCTGGAGACCCGTCTCGTCGAGGCCGGAGTGGACGTACAGGCCCGCGAGCCCTGGGCGCCCAACGTGGTCGTCGACCGCAACCTGGTCACCGGCCAGAACCCCGCGTCCTCCGCGCCGCTCGCCGCGGAACTGCTGCAGAAGCTGGGCTGACGCATGAGCACCGACCGGCTCGAAGAGGTCCTCGACGCCACGTACGACTGCCTCACCAGGCACGGCGTGCGGCGCACCACGATGGACGACATCGCCTCCACCATGGGCGTGTCCCGGTCGGCGGTCTACCAGTACGTCCGCAGCAAGGACGACGCCTTCCGCAAGCTGGCCGCCCGCCTGCACGACCGGGCCCTCGTCCGTGCCCGGGCGGCCGCCGCCGACCGGGACGCCCCGCTCGACCGACGCATCAGGGGCGTCCTGGTGGCCAAGCTGGACCTCGTCCTCGCACTCAGCGGCCCGTCGCCGCACACCGCCGAACTCCTCGACGCCAAGGCCCGGTTGTTCGGAGGAATCTGCTGCGCCTTCACCGCCGACCTGCGGCGCCTGCTCATCGGCCTGTTCGCCGAGGCGGGCACGGTCGGCGGTGTCGAGCCGGCCGAGGCCGCCGACATCGCCATCGCGCTCGTCGTCGGCCTGGAGTCGCAGGCCGAGGGCAGCGCACTGCTGGAGCCCGCGGCCACCGCGATCCTGTCGGGACTGCTCGGCACGCCGGCGTCCCGATGACGCTCTGCCCGGCCAGGTCGTCGGCTCGGCGGGCGGACTCGAGACGACCGGGCGTGCGGGAGGCGGTGCGGACGCCGGCGGCACGCCCGTACGCGGACACCCTCAATCCAGCTGACCGAGGTACTCCAGGTAGTCGTGCAGGGCGGCCGAGGCGCGCAGCCGGTGGAGGCTGCGACGATGCAGGTCCTGCCCCGGCCGGCCAGTTCGCCGACGACGCGGTCGGGGCTTCCGGTGGACCGCAGTTCGTCCAGGACCGCCTTGATCGTCGCAAGGGGGCAGTGACCTCGGCGGAGCAGCGAGACGACCTGCGCGGCATGCACTTCCGTGCGGGAGTAGACCCGATAGCCGGTCGACGGCTCCCGGTCCGGCCGCAGCAGACCGCGGTCCTCCCAGAGCCGCAGGACCGGTGGCCGGACCCCCACGGCACGGGCCACCTGACCGATGCGCAGGTGACGCCGAGCGTGCACCGACGTGGTCGTGCGGCCCGCCGGCACGGTGTCCAGCGCCTCGTGCACCGCCGCCAACTCCGCTCGCTCGCGGTCCAGTCGGGCGTGACTCGCGTCGAGGGCGGCCAACGCCGCCTCCAAGTCACCGTCGTGGACGGCTCGCATGACCACGCGGGCCGTCGGCCACCCGTGACCCGCGGCCATGTCGCGGGCGGTGCCGAGGGCCCGTGCGTGGGCGGCGGTGAAGACACGGTATCCGCTCTCCGTCCGCTCCGTCGGCGGCAGAACCCCCAGCTCCACGTAATTGCGGACCTGCTGGACCGAGATCCCGGCCGTCCGCGCAAGGTCGACGGCGCGCAGTCGCTGACCCACATCGACCTCCGCTGCCCCGCCGCCCGTACCGAGACGCTCACCCTAACCCCTCAACGCCGGTTGAGACTTTTCGGGCATTTCGAGGGCATGTCCAGCGCTGATTGCTCCTGAAGTCCCCATAAGCAATTGAATGAAACAATGGAAAGCCGAGGCCCGGTCGTTCGAGCCGGGCTGTCCGGATGTGTCAGAGGAGTGGGCGACTTGAAATTCCTGCTGGAAGTCACCATGGACGACGCGCGCCTGACGGAGGACCCGGCGGGCGAACTCGGCCGCATCCTCCGCTATTGGGGCGGCAACCTCCACCACTACGCGCTCGAACCGGGCGACGGCTCGGCCGTGTACGACTCGGACTTTCAAGAGGTCGGCCGCTGGCGCATCGAGGCGACCGCCAGGGCCTGACTCCGAGCTGATCGTCGTCACTGCTCCCACCGGGAACATCGGCCGTCACCTGCTCTCCCGACTCCTTGAGTCCGCTCCCGCAGCGGGTGGGGGTCTGCGCGTGATCGTGCGAGATCCCGCCCGGCTTCCGGACGCGGCGCGCGGCAGCGTCGAGGTGGTCACCGGATCGCACGGGGAAGCCGGGGTCCTCGACGTGGCCTTCGAGGGTGCGGACGCCGTCTTCTGGCTCGTCCCCCCGGACGCCTCCCTGACCCCGTACGACGCGTACAGCGGATTCACCCTCCCCGCCCTGAAGGCGCTCACCGCCCACGGCGTCGGCCATGTCGTCGGCGTCTCCGCGCTCGGCCGCGGCACCCCGCTCGCCGACCGGGCCGGCCTCGTCACCGCCTCCCTCGCCATGGACGACCTCATCGCCGGGACCGGCGTCGCCCACCGGGCGCTGACCTGCCCGTCCTTCTACGAGAACCTCCTGGAGGAAGCCGACTCGATCCGCGAGAAGGGCGTCTTCACCGACTGCGTCGACGCCGACCGCAAAGCCCCGTTGGTCGCTGTCGCCGACATCGCGGCCGTCGCCGCCGGCCTGCTGCTGAACCGCTCGTGGACCGGCACCGACAGCGTCCCGGTCCTCGGGCCGCGGGACCTGTCCCCCAACGACCTGGCCCGCATCATGACCGAACAGCTCGGCCGCCCCGTCCGCTACGAACGCCGGCCGCTCGACGAGATGTCCACCACCCTCGTCGGCCACGGCCTCGACGAGGCGTTCGTCCAGGGCATCGTCGACATGAAGCGGGCCAAGGACGAAGGTCTCGACGCCGGCGTCGCCCGCACTACGGACACCACTTCCCCCACCGGCTTCGAGCAGTGGTGCGCCCGGACCCTCAAGCCCGTCGTCCTCCCCTGAAGTCCGGACCCGACGCCGGAGCACAAGGAGCCCGGCGAACCAAGCCCACTTGTCACCCTGGAGGCACCCTGATGTCCGCTGAAACGACCGAACCGCCGGTCACCGCGTTCATGCTGGTCAAGACCACACCCGAATGGCTGGCCCTGACCGTCCAGGAACGCGTGGACGCCTTCACCACCCAGGTCCTGCCGACCATCGAGGCCATGACCACCAAAGTCCGGTCACGCTTCTACGACACGGAGTTCTGCTCCGCGCGCGTCACCGACGTCCGGGTGTGGGAGGCCGAAGACCACCACGCCTACCGGCGCCTCATCGACGCACTGCGCGAAACCCCGTTCCGGGACCACTACTTCGAGGTCGGCGACCTTCTCGTCGGCACCGAGAACGGCTATGCGCGAACCTACGGTCTCGAACCCGTTTCCACCGTCACCACCCGACACACCGCCCACTCACGCAACTGCGCCGATGCCCTCCGGCCGGTTGCGCCCGGAGGGCATCGGCTCGGCGCCCCGTCGGCCGCGGGCCCCGCAGGACTCCTGAGGTACGAAGCGGCAGCGGCCTGCATCCGCTGGGGCACCCCCGGCGTCAGCCTGAGACCGACGATCCTTCAGCGGTCGTCCGGCAGCAGCGATCGCAGCGCCATGTCGGTCAGTTCGGCTTCCACCGTGTCCTGGTCGGGGACGACGGCCGCGCGGAAGGAGCGGCTCGCCAGCAGGGAGACGAGCCACCAGGCCGCGGTGTCCGCGCTGACGTCGGCACGGATGTCACCGGCGTTCTGGCCGCGCCGCAGCAGGTCGGCCAGTGCCTGGGCGAAGTGCAGGTGGACCTGGCGGACGGCCGTGCCGAGGGCGGGGTCGTCGGCGAGGGCGGCGGCGTCCGCGAAGAGGTGGCCATGGGCGCCCGGCCGGTGGAAGCGGTCCATGTGGTCCGGGTCCAGGAAGGCGGCCAGGACGTCGGGAACGGGGCGCCCGGCATCCGCGGCCCGGTCGAGGAGCGCGGTCACCGCGGCGGCGGCGTGATCGAGGACGGCCTGGTAGAGCGCGGCCTTGGAACCGAAGTTCTGGAAGACGACCGGTTCGGTGACGCCGATGCGTCGGGCGATGTCGGAGACCTTGCCGCGCTGGTAGCCGGTCTCGGAGAACACCTCGGTGGCGGCGGCCAGGATCGACGCGCGGCGCTCGGCGGCGGGCATGCGGGTGCGGCTTCGGCGCGGGCCGGCCTGCCGGGCGGTCCCCGGCTCGGCCGAGGGCGCGGGCGCATCGGAGTCGGTCACGCGACTCATCGTATGCGGCCCTTGCCGAATTTCTTAGTCGCGACTAAGTTGGTGCTGTACTTAGTCGTGACTAAGTTATGGAGGGCCGTCATGCCCCTGGGCCACCTCATGCAAGGCAAGCCGCGCACCGACACTCCCGGCATCACCATCGCGGCACCCCGTGCGTACGAACTCTTCGGCGCCGTCTGCTTCGTCGGTCGGCGGCGTCGCGCCTTCGCCCGCCTCGCCGCGCTGAGCGGCGCCCGGCCCGGGGACCGGGTGCTCGACGTGGGCTGCGGCACCGGCCACCTGACCCGGCACATGGCCGCGCGGGTCGGCCCGGAGGGCGCGGTGACCGGTGTCGACCCGTCGCCGCCCGTGCTGGCCTACGCCCGCCGCAAACGCGTCCGCGGCCGGGCGGCCCCGTGTACGTACCGGGAAGGCGTCGCCGAGCGTCTCGACTTCCCCGACGCCTCCTTCGACACGGTCGTCACCAGCCTGATGCTGCATCACCTGCCCGCGGATCTACGGCTTGTGGCGCTGCGCGAGATGTGCCGTGTACTGCGCCCGGGCGGTCGACTTCTGGTCGTCGAGTTCCGGCCGCCCAGGAGTCGCGTCGGCCGGCATCTGGTGCACGGCGCGAGCAGTCCGGCCATGGCCCACAACCACGTCGACCTGCTGGACGGGCTGGTCGCGGACGCGGGCTTCGACGTGCGGGGGAGCGGCGACGTACGCCCCTGGCTGTGCTACGTCCAGGCCGGACGCCCGGCCGCGGAGACGCCGGACGGGTGAGGTGGGGAGGCCGAGTTCGCGCAAGGCGCGGGCGGTGCGTGCGGTGACGGTCACGGGGCGGCGGTGCGGTGCCGCGTATCGCACGCGGGGTTCGCCCGTGGCTTGCTATGGTCAACAATGCACCTAGGTGCATTGTTGACCGGTGGATCGCGTGAGGCGGGACGGCGCGCCCGCGTGATCGGGGTGACGGAGGACGGTGATCGACAGATGCCCGACGCATACCTGCGATACGTCGCGCTGGGCGACAGTCAGACGGAAGGGCTCGGCGACGGTGACGACGTCCGGGGGCTGCGGGGGTGGGCGGACCGGCTGGCCGAGCAACTCGCGCTCAGCAGTCCGGACCTGGTGTACGCCAACCTCGCCGTACGGGGCCGGTTGGCCGGGCAGGTGCGTGCCGAACAACTCGAACCAGCCCTCGCGTTGCGCCCCGACCTCGTCACGGTCGTGGCCGGTGTCAACGACGTGCTGCGTCCCCGGTTCGACGCCGACGAGGTCGTCGCCCACCTGGACGCCATGTTCGGCGCACTCACCGCGCGGGGAGCCCGCGTCGCCACGCTGACCTTTCCGGACGTCGCCCGGATGACGCCACTGGCCCGCCCCATCGGCCATCGCGTCCTCGCTCTGAACGACGGCATCCGCGTGGCCGCCGGGCGGCACGGCGTCGTGGTGGCCGAGACCTCCCACCATCCCGTCGTGACCGATCCGCGGCTGTGGAGCGCGGACCGTCTGCACGCGGCCCCGCTCGGCCACGCACGCATCGCCGCCGCGGTCGCGCAGGCACTGGACCTGCCCGGCAGCGACGACAGTTGGACGCGGCCCCTGCCCGCCGACCTCGCGTCCCCCTCGGGACTGCGAGCCCTCCGCGCAGAGTTGCGCTGGGCCGGATCCTTCCTCGGGCCGTGGATCGCGCGGCGGGTACGGGGACGGTCCTCCGGCGACGGGCGGGCGGCCAAGAGGCCGGCGCTCCTGCCGGTGACCGTGCCGGCCGAAGACCTGTCGTGACGGCAGAGGGCCTGCGAGTCATTGACGTGACCCGTGTGGCTCAGGTGTCCGATGTGACCCAGGCTGCCCGTGCGTACCGCGCGGCTCAGGCGTCCCGTGTGACCTGCTTGTCCGACACGAAGGGTGCGTCCGGAGCGCAGGACGCGTCCGACATGGCGAGTGGGACGCACCCGGCAGACGAGACGGATGCACGGGCCGCGAGCGCCGGATTGGCATCGGCGCCCTCCGTGCTCAACAGAACGACCGTCGAGTCGGGGCCGACGCCCAGGTCGGCTCGGCGGCCCTGCTGCCCGGCGCCGCCGAGCGCGGCGCGCACCCCGGCGAGCGAGGCGGCCCCACAGGGCCCGGCGTGCACACCGAGTGCGACGAGATCACGGACGGCGGCGGCGCTCTCGGCGTCGGTGACCGTGACGGCTGCGTCCACGCCGTCCCGCAGATACGGCCAGGCGAGGCTGGAAGGGGTGCCGCAGTTCAGACCTGCCATGATCGTCTCGCCGGTCGTGACGCTGACCGCCTCGCCCGCGACGAGGCTCGCGAGGACGCAGGCGGCGTTGTCGGGCTCCACCGACAACAGGGCGGGTGCAGGTCCGTCCGGGCCTCGGCGGTAGTGCGTGACGGCGGCCTGGGCGAGCGACCCCACGCCGACCGGGACGGCGACCAGGCCCGCCGGGCCCGCGCCCGCCGCGCCCAACTGCTCGTCGATCTCGGCGAACAGGGTGGAGTACCCCTCCACGATCCAGCCGGGGACCTCCTCGTAGCCGGACCAGGCGGTGTCCTGCACGAGCACGGCCGACGGTTCGTCCGCGGCCACGGACGCACGGCGGACGGCCTCGTCGTAGGGCCCGTCGACCCGGGTGACGTCCGCGCCCTCGGCGGCGATCGCGGCCTCCGCAGCCGGATGCACGCCCCGCGGCACGAAGACATGGGCGCGGTGGCCGAGCAGACGCGCCATGCGGGCCACCGCGCGGCCGTGATTGCCGTCGGTGGCGGTGACCAGCCGTACGGGATGGCCGTCCGCGCGCCGGTCCAGCACCCGATGGATCGCCCAGGAAGCACCCAGCGCCTTGAAGGCGGGCAGTCCCAGGCGGCACGACTCGTCCTTGACGAACACCCGCCCGACCCCGAACTCCTGGGTCAGGGAGGGAAGTTCGGTCAGCGGGGTGGAGGTGAAGCCGGGCAGGCGCGAGTGGAAGTCCCGCACGGCCGCCGGGGCGGGCGGGCAGGTCCAGGCGCGGGCCGCCGGACGCGAGAACCACGCCCGGCCCCGCTCCGGCAGGCCGCCGATGGAGTTCTGGGAGGGAATCACAGGCACCCGGCCACTGTGTCGCCTCTCCTTCCCGTTGGTCCAGTGAATGTTTCCGACCGATAATCGTCGAGGAAGCCGACCCATGGCCGAGGAGGGTGCCGATGTTCGACCTGCACCGGCTGCGTCTGCTCCGCCAGCTCAAGCACCGGGGCACGCTCGCCGCGGTCGCCGCCGCCCTCTCGTACAGCCCTTCCACGGTCTCCCAGCAGTTGTCGCTGCTGGAGTCGGAGGTCGGAGTCCCCCTGCTGGAGCCCGTGGGCCGGCGGGTGCGGCTCACCGAACAGGCCGAGATCCTCGTCGAGCACACCGAGGCGGTGCTGCGGCGGCTGGAGCAGGCGGAGGCGGACATCGCCACCTCGCTGGCCGAACTGACCGGCACCCTGCGTATCGCCACCTTCCAGACGGCCGCGCTCGCCCTCGTCCCGGCCGCACTGACCGGGCTGCGCGACACCCACCCCCGGCTGCGGATCCACGTCACCCAGACCGAACCGGAGAAGGCCCTGCCGGCGCTGGTGGCCCGCGACTTCGACCTGGTCGTCGCCGAGGAGTACCCGGGCCACCCCGACCCGCTGCCCGCCGGCACGGAGCGCGAGGACCTCTGCGAGGACACCCTCAGGCTGGCCCGCCCGCGGGCCTTCGCGACGCGGGACACGGCGCACGGGGCCAGGCCGGGAGAGGTCTTGCGGGCCGCCGCCGAGGACCCGTGGGTCATGGAGCCGGAGGGCACGCCCGCCCGGCACTGGGCCATGACCCAGTGCCGGGACGCCGGCTTCGAGCCGGACGTCCGCTTCGAATCCACCGACCTCCTCCTCCACCAGCGGCTCGTCGAGCAGGGGCACGCCGTCGCCTTCCTCCCGGACCTGGTCCGCAGCGGGAACGCGCCGACCGTGCCTCTCACGCCGCTTCCGCACGGCCGCGGAAGCCGGAAGATCTTCACCGCCGTACGCGGGGGCCGCGCCGGCCATCCCGCGATCGTCGCCTGCCGTCAGGCGCTGAGACAGGCCGCCGAGCCGATCGGCGGCACGGTCTGAAAGGGCCCCGCCGAGGGGCTTTCCAGCGCTCCGCGGAGGCGGTGATCAGGCGCGTCGGCGGGTGTCGGACGCGGTGTTAGGTTGGGCGACATGGCTCTGCGCAACGCGGTGATGGCCGCGCTTCTGGAGGGCGAGGCGTCCGGGTACGACCTCGCGAAGGGGTTCGAGGTCTCCGTCGCCAACTTCTGGATGGCCACGCCGCAGCAGATCTACCGCGAGCTGGAGCGCATGGAGAGCGAGGACATCGTCTCCGCGCGTGTGGTGCAGCAGGAGCGCCGCCCCAACAAGCGCCTCTACTCGCTCACCGAAGCGGGCCTCGAAGCCGTCCGTGCCTTCGTCTCGGACGCGCCCGCGAAGCCGACGGCCATCCGGGACGAGCTGCTGGTCAAGGTGCAGTGCGTCGACTTCGGTGACATCGAGGCCGTACGAGCCGACCTCGTCGAGCGCGTGGAACGGGCCGCGGCCAAGCTCGCCCGGTACGAGCGCGCGCAGCAGCGCATGCTCGACGGGCGCACCGAGGACGAGTACTGCGCCACCGTCGAGCGCCTCGGGCCCTACCTCACGCTGCAGGGCGGACTCGCCCTGGAACGGTCGACGATCCAGTGGGGCGAGATGGCTCTGAGGCGCCTCGCGCAGCGGACGGCGGCGCTCGCCTCGGCAGCACGCGCCTGACGGCGGAGCGCGCGTCGCCCGTCAGGATCCGGGCACGCGGGACACAGCCGTAAACCGATCGGTTTTCGATCGGGCGCGATCGCGTTAGCCTGTGGCATGACCTCAGAGGCGAAGACCAGCTCCCGCGACCGGCTGCTCGATGCGGCGGCCGGTCTCGCGTACGCCGAGGGTGTCGGTGTCGGCGTCGAGGCGCTGTGCCGGGCCGCGGGCGTCTCCAAGCGGTCGATGTACCAGCTCTTCGAGAGCAAGGATCACCTGCTGGCGGAGAGTCTGGAGCGCCGCGCCGCCGGCTTCTCCGACCTGCTGCTGCCTCCGGAGGGCCACGCCGGTTCCCCGCGCGAACGGATCCTGTACGTCTTCACGCAGGCGGAGACGCAGGCCGCCGCGCCGGGATACCACGGCTGCCCCTATCTCGCCGTCCAGATCGAACTGAAGGACGTGGACCACCCCGCGAGCCGGGTGGCTCGCAGGGTCAAGGCGACCCTGACGGACTTCTTCCGCGCGGAGGCGGAGCGGGGCGGGGCGAGCGATCCCGATCTGCTGGCCCGGCAGCTGACCCTGGTGTTCGACGGGGCGAGTGCCCGTGCGGGGGTCGGCGCCGACAATCTCGTGGGGCTCATGGGGCCGACGGTGACCGCACTCCTGGACGCTGCCGGACTGCGCTGACCTGCGTCGTTCACGCTGACACAGCGCCCGGCCCGGTCTTGGGCGGGCGCGTTCCAGTGCTGCCCGGCGACCCGTCGGCGCTCCTGTCGGCCCGTCGCGCCTCGGTGTGAGTTTGAAAACAAGACCCAGCGGTCCCCTCTCGGCTTGAATGCGGAAACCGATCGGTTTACGGTGGGTGGAAACCGATCGGTTTCCGATGCTCTGGAGGAAGTCATGACCGAAATCAAGGGAGCCACCGCGCTCGTCACCGGCGGCAGCAGGGGGATCGGCAAGGCGCTGGTCGAGGAGCTGTACGCCCGCGGGGCCGCCAAGGTGTACGCCACGGCCCGCGACCCGCGCACGGTCACGCACCCGGACGCCGTCCCGCTGGCGCTGGAGGTGACGGACCCCGCCTCGGTGGCGGCCGCCGCCGAGCAGGCGCAGGACGTCACCCTCCTGGTGAACAACGCCGGTGCCTACGTCGGGGCGTCCTTCCTCGACTCGTCCGTCGACGACGTCCGCCGCGAGTTCGAGACCAACTTCTACGGCCCGCTCCTGCTCGCCCGCGCCTTCGTGCCGATCATCGAGCGCAACGGCGGCGGTCACATACTCAACGCCCACTCCGTGCTCTCCTGGCTGGGTGTCTCCGGCTCCTACAGCGCCTCCAAGGCCGCCCTCTGGTCGCAGACCAACACCCTGCGGCTGGAGCTGCACGAGCGCGGGATCGGTGTCACCGGCCTGCACATGGGTTACGTGGACACCGACATGGCCGCCCATGTGGACGCCCCCAAGTCCGGCGCCCGCGACATCGCGGCCCTGGCGCTCGACGGCGTCGAGGCGGGAGCCTTCGAGGTACTGGCGGACGACCTCACGCGGCAGGTCAAGGCGGGCCTGGCCGGAGACCCGGCGGCGCTCTACCCGCAGCTGGCCGAGTAGCGCCTGGCGGCCGGCCCGGCGGCGCTTCACCGCACGGCCCGGCCCCTTCGCCCCGTCCGCCCGCACTTTTGTCGCGCGTTCCGCACTCCTGGCGTGATGGGACCCCTTGACCTGGTGAGTCTTATTACGCAACTCTGAAGTTCGGAACCCCATGACGGTGCGGAGGGCGGCCCACGGTGGAGTGGACGGGTGCGGTGTACGCGGACAGACCGACGGTCGAGGTGACGACACGGATCGCTGCCACACCCGAGCGGGTGTGGCAGCTGGTCTCGGACGTGGAGCTGATGCCGGGCATGAGCTCGGAGCTGCAGTCCGTCGAATGGCTCGACGGGGCCAGCGGGCCCGCCGTCGGCGCCAGGTTCGTCGGGCGGAGCAGGCATGACTCCTTCGGCGAGTGGGCGACCACCTCGACGGTCGTCGAAGCCGTGCCGGGGCGGGTGTTCGCCTGGGCCGTCGAGGACCCGGCGCACCCCAGCGCCGTCTGGCGATTCCGGCTCGAACCCAAGGACGGGGGGACCGAGCTGAGGCAGTGGATGCAGATGGGCCCCGGCCGCTCCGGACTCTCCTACGCGATCGACGCCATGCCGGAGAAGGAGCAGAAGATCGTGTTCGTGCGCATGCGCGAGTTCGAGCGCAACATGACCATCACGCTGGAGCACATCAAGAACCTGGCGGAGGCGTGATGCGCACGGCGACGACGGTCGAGGCGTCGGGCTTCGACTCCTGGAGCGAGCAGGCGGACTTCGTCGTCGAGGCCGAGAAGGCCGGCCTCGACATCTGCTGGGTGGCCGAGGCGTGGGGCTCCGACGCCCCGTCCGCTCTGGGCTTCTACGCGGCCAGGACCGAACGCATGCTGCTCGGATCCGCCGTGATGCAGGTCGGGACACGCACCCCGGTGGCGCTGGCGCAGACGGCGATCACCCTGTCCAACCTCTCCGGCGGGCGGTTCCTGCTGGGTCTCGGCCCCTCCGGCCCCCAGGTGATGGAAGGGCTGCACGGCGTGCCCTTCGCCCGGCCCCTGGCGCGCGTGCGCGAGACCGTGGAGATCGTGCGGCAGGCGGTGGCGGGCGACAAGATCTCGTACACCGGCGAGGAGTTCACGATCCCGAGGCCCGGCGGGGACGCGGTACCCATGCGCCTGTCCATGCGGGCCGAGCACCCGATCCCGGTGTATCTCGCCGCCCTGTCCCCGGCCATGCTGCGGCTGACCGGCCGGGTCGCGGACGGCTGGCTCGGCACCAGCTTCGTCCCCGAAGGAGCGGCGGAGGCCTACTTCGTCCCACTGGACGAAGGACTCGCCCTCGGTGGCCGCAGCCGTGCCGACTTCGACGTCTGTCAGGGCGCCGAGGTGGCCTTCGCTCCGGACGAGGAGGCTCTGGGCGACATGGTCGCGGGCCGCAAGAAGGAACTGGCCTTCAGCCTGGGCGGGATGGGCTCCGCGTCGACGAACTTCTACAACCGCGCCTACAGCAGGCAGGGTTGGGCCGACGTGGCCGCGCAGGTCCGGGAGCGCTGGCAGAGCGGCGACCGCGAGGGCGCTGCCGGTCTGGTCACCGACGACATGGTGCTCGCCACCACCCTGATCGGTACCGAGGACATGGTGCGGCGCCGACTGCGGGTATGGCGCGACGCGGGCGTGGACACCGTACGGCTGTATCCGGCCGGAGACGGCATGCGGGCGAAGCTCGACACGCTGGCCAGGGCGATCGAACTGGTCCGTGAAGTCGGTGATGCGTGATGACCGCGCGGAAGTCGTTCGCGAACTGGCCCTGCTCCATCGCGCGCACCGTCGACCTCCTGGGCGACGCGTGGACGTCGCTGGTACTGCGGGAGGCTTTCTACGGAAGCCGGCGTTTCGACGAGTTCCAGCAGGAGCTGGGCATCGCGCGCAACACCCTGACGGACCGGCTGCGCCGTCTGGTGGCCGAGGGGCTGATGGAGAAGCGGCTCTACGACAGTGAGCCGCCCCGTTACGACTACGTGCTGACGGAGAAGGGGCGCGACTTCTTCCCCGTCCTCGCCGCGATGACACGGTGGGGCGACCGATGGCTTGCGGCGGAGGAGGGCGTCCCCGTGACCCTCCATCACGACTCCTGCGGCCACGACGCCGAGGCGCAGGTCGTCTGTTCCGCGTGCGGTGAGCCGATGGGATCCGAGAACACGTCCGTTCGGATGGGGCCCGGTTACCCGGAGCGGCTCAAGTCGCGGCCCGACGTCCAGCGCCGCTTCGCCCGGTCCTGACAGCGTTGCTCAGCGCGCTTCTCGCGGGGCCGCCTCGTGTGCTTCCGACGGGGCCACGGCCCCGTCACCGAGGCGGCGCGCCCGGAGCCGGGGGATCACTCGACGCGTCGTGCGGCCCCGTCGGCGATTCGACCGGCGACGGGACCCGCGAGGTGATCAGAGTCGGCCGGTCGTGGCCTCGGTCGCCCGCCGGGCGTCGCCGTCCAGTGGCTGCCGGGGCGCCCATTGCCGCCGGAGCAGCGCGTGCGTGCGATGGAAGAGGAAGGCCGCCATGGGCAGTTCGGCGCAGACGGCGAACGCGAGGGACCCCCAGACGGCCGGCGTGCCCAGGGAGAGGGAGACGTCGAACCATGCGTCGCACACCAGGAGGACGGCGCTGGCCAGCGCGGGAATCACCACCGCCCGGTGGCGCCGCTTGGCGAGGACGGCCGTCGTCGTCAGCGCCGTGAGCAGCAGTACGTCGAATCCGACCCAGGTCGCACGCCACGCGTGGACGCGGTAGTCGGACGGCAGCGTCAGTCCGAGCAGCACCGTCCAGGGGACGAGGACCAGCGCGGACGCCGTGAGCAGCTCCACGACGTGCCTCCGGCGCCGCTCCTCCCGGGTGGCGCGCCCGCCTCGCCCGGTGGGAGCGGCTTTGGCCGGAAGGGGTCCATCCGGGGACGGGGTGACCGTCGTGGGGGTCGTGGCCGTCCCGCTCATCGCCGCGTCCGTCTGTCGGTTCCGCTCTCCAGGGGCGCCGGGGGACGGGCCGCGACGCGACCGGTCGCGAACCAGCCGAGGACCGCCAGAAGCAGACCGACGAGGGCGTTCGAGAGATCACGGCTCAGCAGCATCACCGCGGCGGCCAGGTCGAGGCCCACCGCGAGCAGGGCGAGCGCGCCGCGCTGCCGTACTCCGCGCGCTGCCGTGCCGGGCGCGGGGCGGCCGGAGCCACCGCGGAAGAGCCCTGGGGCGAAGTGGCTCATCGCGGCCGCCTTCGCCGTCCCGTACGACCGTCGTCCATGCCAGCCTCCAGAGAGCCCACGGATGTAAGCGACAACGGGCAGGTGATCCGCTCATATTTCCGGGAGCGGCGCCGATGGGCGGTATTCGGACGTGACATAAGGCACAGGGCGGGGAGAAGGGGCGGGAATGCGGTAGCCCCCCGCCCTGTTACAACGAGCGTGACTGGCATGCTCGGATCAATCCGGGGATGTCGGTGAAAGGAGCACCTCATGGCACGCAGCACCGCACGCCCCGTCGTCGCCCTCAGGTCGACCGCCGGGACCGGCGTCACCTACGTGACGCGCAAGAACCGTCAGAACGACGCCGACCGGCTCGTCCTGCGCAAGTACGACCCGGTGGTCGGCAAGCACGTCGCGTTCCGGGAGGAGCGCTGACCCGGGCACCACACCACCGGACGCACGGTCACCAGGAAGGACATCGCATGAAGACCCGTATCCACCCCGAACTCCGCCCGGTCGTCTTCCGTGACCGTGCCGCCGACGTCGCCTTCCTCACACGCTCGACCGCGGACTCCGCCCGGACGATCGAGTGGCAGGACGGCCACACCTACCCGCTGATCGACGTGGAGATCTCGTCGGCGAGCCACCCCTTCTACACCGGGACCTCGCGGGTCCTGGACACGGAGGGGCGAGTCGAGCGGTTCGAACGCCGCTACGGCCGTACGCCCGCGGCCCGCGCCTGAGCAAGTGCCCTGGCGCAACGGCACGCGCACGGCCAGCCGGGGCCCGTGCCCGACACACACGGCGAGCCGGGGCCCGTGCCCGACACACACGGCGAGCCGGGGTCCGTGCCCGACACGCACACGGCGTGCCGGGGTCCGCGCCGAAGAACGGTCTTCCGCACATGGAGGAGAGCAGAGCCATGAAGGTACGCAAGTCCCTGCGGTCACTTAAGTCCAAGCCCGGCGCCCAGGTGGTCCGCCGGCGTGGTGTGACGTTCGTGATCAACAAGAAGGACCCGCGTTTCAAGGCCCGCCAGGGCTGACGGAGCGCACACCGAACGGCCTGCCCGGCCTCCGCGGATCGCGGAGGCCGGGCAGTGGTGCGTCCGGACCCGAGGGCGCCAGGCCCGCCCGTCCGCCGGAACCGCGGACGCCGCGCACCGACTCTGGCCGTGCACCGGTGCTCGCGGGCGCTTCCCCTGCTCAGAGAGCTGGAAACGCGCGAGGCGGTATGCAATTCCTGTGAATTTCCGAGGCACTTGAACGCGCCATGGCTCATCTCCGTATAGGGCCACGGGGATTTCGATGTCGAGCCGCTCACGACGCGCAGGAGTACTTCCTTGAGACGCAACACGCGCAGACGCCGACCCACGGGTGCACGGCGTGCGACCTCGCTGGCGATCGCCATGATGCTGGGCGGAGGTGGGCTCGTGGCCGTCAACGTCTACGCGTCGGCCACCGAGGGCGACTCCGGCCAGACACAGGGGAGCGACGCCGACCACGTCCTCGCCTCCGGTGCCGCCACGATCGACTGTCCGGACGTCGGCGCCAAGCTGACGGACGTGCCGGAAGAGGCCAAGGCGGACGTGGACAAGGAACTCGCGCTCCTTGACCAGCAGATAGCCGAGGCCTATCAGCGGGTCCAGGAATCGGCGCAGGCGCAGCAGCAGGACAACGGCTTCGCCGACAACGCGATCATGAACCCGCTGAAGGAGAAGCGGACGGCGACGATCGGGCGGATCGCCGACGCCATCGACCGCGTCGCAGACCGCCCTGAGGGACTGGACGAGCTCGCCGCCTGCACACTCCAGGCCTCGGGCAACAAGAACGGCGACGGCCAGGACGGGAACGGCGGCGACCAGAGCGGCCAGGACCAGAGCGCCGGCCAGGAACAGCCGGGCGGCCAGGACCAGAACGGCGGCCAGGACCAGGGCAACGGCCAGGCCGGCAACGGCGGTCAGGCGGGCAACGGTCCCGTGGCCGCCGATTACGCGGACATCAACTCCGTCCAGCCCAATGTGCAGAACCCGAACCCCGGCGGCGACGCCTCCCGCGGCACCTTCGCCACCAGCTGCGGCGTCAACGCAGGCGGCCTGTTCAACTCGGACAACGTGATCGTGGCCCCCGGCGTCACCAACGGCGCGCACCACTTCCACGACTACGTCGGCAACCAGTCCAACAACGCCTTCGCCACCGACGACGACCTGGCGAACGCCGACACGACGTGCGAGAACCAGGGCGACAAGTCCACCTACTACTGGCCCGTGCTGCGCCTGCAGAACGGCACCCAGGAGCGGGACGCGGGCGCGCCCGGCGGTGGGACCGAGGGCAACGCCGGCAAGATCGTCACGCCCAAGCAGGTCACCCTGACCTTCGTGGGCAGCCCGCGCGGCAAGGTCACGGCCATGCCGCGACTGCTGCGCATCATCACCGGGGACGCCAAGGCCTTCGTCAACGGCCCCGGCAACGCCAACGCCTCGTGGAGCTGCACCGGCTTCGAGGACCGGCAGCTGAAGGACAAGTACCCGATCTGCCCGAAGGGCAGCGACGTGGTCCGCACCTTCAAGTTCCAGAGCTGCTGGGACGGTCAGAACATCGACAGCGCCAACCACCGTACGCACGTGGCGTTCGCCGCGGCCGACGGCAGCTGCGCGGGCGGCTTCCGGGCGATCCCGCAGTTGGTGCAGCGCATCGTCTACGACGTCGACGCGCCCAGCCTGGACGACGGCGGCAAGACCACCCCGCTGTTCGCGGTGGACTCGTTCCCCGAGCAGCTCCACAAGCCGGTCACCGACCACGGAGACTTCATCAACGTCTTCGACGAGGACCTGATGCGGGAGATGGTCGACTGCATCAACGACGGCCGCAAGTGCGGCGCGGGCACGGGCGGTGGGGACGAGCCCCCGCAGGACGACCCGGAGCCCACCCCCACGCAGACCGCCGACGACCCCGAGCCCACCCCCAGCCAGACCGCCGACGACCCCGCCGACGGGAACGACAACGGGAACGGTGACGGCAACGGCACCGACGACCCGGGCAACGACCCCGGGAACCCGGGCGGCGGTGACAACGGCGGTGACGACGCGTCGCAGCCCCCGGCCGACCCCGGCACGGCGACCAGCGCACCGGCCGGCGGTACGCACACCGACCACGGCAAGTCGGACGGGCCCGACACCAAGTCCGACACCAAGCCCACCGCCTCCCGGAGCGCCGGGGCCCCCGCGGGCGAGGGTGGCACGGACGACAACGGCGGCGCAGCGGGCGACTCCGGGCAGGCGCCCGCCACAC
Organism: Streptomyces sp. NPDC025784; assembly: GCF_055558435.1. Taxonomy (NCBI): domain Bacteria; kingdom Bacillati; phylum Actinomycetota; class Actinomycetes; order Kitasatosporales; family Streptomycetaceae; genus Streptomyces; species Streptomyces sp. NPDC025784. The sequence goes on along the minus strand of NZ_JBVHMN010000026.1, from coordinate 92,980 downwards.
AGGCGTCGGCTCCGTCGGCCGACGACCAGACCGAGCCGCAGGCGGTGACGGGCGATCTCGCCGACACCGGAACGCAGCTGTGGCCGGCCGCGGTGGGTGGTCTTCTCGTGATCGGGGGCTTCGTCCTGCTCCGCCGCATCAGGCGCAGCTCCATGTGATCGCGCGCTGATCGAGCGCCGAGAACCGGGCGAGCCGGCTGCCCCAGGCAGTCGGCTCGCCCTTTTCCCAGCAGGGCACGAGGCCTGTCGGCCCGACGACCACCGGGCCGCTCCTGGACGAGCACCCCCGGTCCCGCGCCAGAACGTGCTGCTCAGGGTCTTGCCGCAGCCTCGATCGACTGGTCTCCTGTACCCCCGGTGATCGGCGACGCGTTCACCGCCCGGTTGCGTGCGCACCCGGCATGAACAGCAGACCAGGACGGGAACGGCGTGGAATCGACCGCTGGACAGAACGTACGGGACACCCTGCCCGAGGGACTGGGCACCGCCATACGGGAAACCGCCGAGGACATAGCCGTGCTGCTGCGCCAGGCCACGGACATGGAGCGCCCCGTCCCCGGTTCCGAGTGGACCGTGGGAGAGGCCGCGGCCCATCTGGCGCAGGCCAACGAACTCATGGCCGACCTCGCCGCGGGAAGCCCACGCCCCTACGGTGACGGCACACCGCAGAGCCTCGCCGCGGCCAACGAGCAGGCGCTCGCCGCCTTCGACGAGCGCGCGGCCGAACCCCTGGCCGCCATGATCGTGGAGCAGGCCGACGCCTGCCTGAAGGCGCTCGACGAAGGCGCCGCGGACGGAACCGTCTTCACCCCCCTGGGCCCGATGAGCCCCGTGGTCCTGGGGTCCTACCTGCTCACGCACATGCTGGGTCACGGATACGACCTGGCCCGCGCCCTGCGCCGGCCCCACATGATCGACCGTGCCCGGGTCGGCCTGACGCTGCCGTTCATGCTCACGGTCATGCCACGGGTGACGGACACGGCCCGCACCACCGGGCTGACCGCCCGCTACGCGATCCGCCTCTGGGGCGGCGAACGGTTCGGTGTGACGTTGGACGACGGTGCGGTGTCCGTCGAGGCACAGCCGTCCGCCCGCCCGGACTGCACCATCCACATCGAACCGGTCACCTTCCTCCTGATGGCCCTCGGCCGCCGCGGCCAGGGAAGCGCCTTGACCCAGGGCCGGATCCTCGTGACCGGTCGCAAACCCTGGCTCGCGCCGCGCTTCCCGGGCCTCTTCAAGGCGCCCTGAGAAGCCGCGACGCGCGCAGGCCCGTCCGGGGACGTGCCCGACGGGCGATGTCGGTGGGCCGTGCTTCACTGCCCGACCATGGACGAACGGTGCTTCATACCGCGGCCCGAGGTGCTGCCGCAGGACACGAGCTGGGTGGACCGGGTGATCGACATCACCGGGTGGACACGGGAACGGTCCGGCGACATCGACTGGGCCGCCGCGGAGACACGGCTGGGCACGCCGTTGCCCGCCGAATACAAGGAACTGGTCGCACGGTTCGGCTACGGCGCCTTCGACGACCACCTCTGCCTGATGACCGTCGACGGACCGCCCGAGAGCATCGACATCGTCGAGTTCAACGCGTTCTGGGCCCGGAGTTCCGCTCCTGACGGCGAGGGCCCCTGGGAGCCGTACCGCTTGTATCCGGCTCCGGGCGGCCTCCTGCAATGGGCGAGCACCGAGCGGAGGACCTCGTTCTACTGGCTGACGGAGGGCACCGATCCCGACCTCTGGCCCATCCTCGTCACGGACGACGCGTACGCGCACTGGCATCGGTTCGACGGATCCACCGCACAGTTCGTCCACCGCATGCTCACCGACCCGCGGCATCCGTACTCGACGGCGGCCCACTTCGACAGTCACTCGTTCACGCCGTACATCAGCCCGACGACGGAGGAGGAGTGAGCGGCGGCGTCGCGGCTTGCGGCGGCCCGGGGCGTCGCGGCAGGGTTCCGCGGTATGGCTACCTTGCTGATCGTGCATCACACCCCCTCGCCCAACTGCCAGGCCTTGTTCGAGGCCGTCGTCTCCGGCGCGACGGCCCCGGAGATCGAGGGCGTCCGGGTGGTGCGGCGGGCGGCGCTGTCCGCCACGGCGGCCGACGTGCTGGCCGCCGACGCGTATCTGCTCGGCACACCGGCCAATCTCGGCTACATGTCCGGGGCGTTGAAGCACTTCTTCGACCAGGTCTACTACCCCTGCCTGGACGAGACGCGGGGGCGGCCCTTCGGCTTCTGGGTGCACGGCGGCAATGACGTCACCGGCGCCGTGCGGGGGATCGAGGCGATCACCACGGGACTGGGCTGGCGACGTGCCGCCGAGCCGGTGAAGGTGACCGGGGAGCCGGCCAAGGCGGACACCGAGGCGTGCTGGGAACTCGGGGCGACGGTGGCGGCGGGCCTGATGTGCTGACTTCGGCCTGCTGCGTGAGCGGCGCGCCGGCCCTCGGCGTCGCGCGTACGCGTGTCGGGAGACAACGTCCCGTGGAGTGGGGTACACTTGATCTTGAGCAGAACGCCTGAACCGACAGGCGTCCGGCCGTGCGTTGGTGGTCCAAGGAAAGACGTCCCGCTTCCTGCGGGGAGATGCAGGTGCAAGGCCTGCCCGGCGCTCCGAACCGAACCCCGCCCCCATCTGGGGGCGGGGTTCGTGTCTTTGTGCGACACCCTGCCGAGACGGCCGACCCCCTAGGGTCCCCTTCGGGCGCGAACGTGATGCCGCTGCCGGGCATGGGGTGCGGCGCCGCGCACAGAGAATGCGCAAATACGGCTTTCGTGCTTATCGGTCCACTATGATCACTTGCACAGGCACACGCCACGTGGCGCCGTCGCACGGTCGGCGCCACGTGCCGTGTCGGTGTCGGAGGTCCGGTCGGTCAGTGCTTGGCGGAACGACCCCCGTGTCCTGACGGCGGTCCTGCCTGTGCCGGTGATTTCACCTTCACCACGTCCACGTCACTCGCCCGGACGTACGCGAGCCGATGCCCGAACTGGATCTCGTAGTACGCCTCCTGGCCCTTGACGACCGGGCTCGGCTTGTCCTCGAAGGTCGACCGGTCCACGTACGAGCCGACCAGACGGGACTGCGTCACATACCGCTGGCCCGCGCGAAGCGTGTACGGCAGCGGAGACTCCTGAGGCTCCGGCACGCCCTCGGGGTAGGCGTCGTCCTCCGGGAGCGCGCGGCCGAACACCTCGACCTCCGAGAGGCCCTCCTTGGGAGTGACCATCTGGCCGCTCGCGCCGACGGCGGTGGGGTGATTCCCCGGATTCCTGAACCAGGCCTTGTTGCCCAGGTACCAGATCGCCGTCCAGTCGCCGCTGCGGTCGGCGACCGCGTAGGTCTGGCCGGCGGAGACGCGCGAACCCAGGTCGTTGACGTCCTCCGTGGAGTCGTCGCCGTCCGGGCGCCGTCCGGGGTCCTGGATCAGCGGGGCGTCGTCGGCCGGCGCGGTGTGCAGGCGGACGGCGCTGGAGCCGTGCGGCGCGCACGCCGCCCCGTCCTCCGTGCACCCCGTGAACCGCGGCCTGTGCGAGTCGAAGTCCGGAAGCACCATCACCATGTCGCTGTCCGGCCCTGCCGTGGCCTTCAGCGGTGCGCCGAGCAGGTCGAAGTAGTGCCGCCAGTCCCAGTAGGGACCCGGGTCGTCATGCATGTCGGGGATGGAGTCGGCGGTCGGGGCGGGCACGTTGTCGTGTCCGAAGATGTGCTGCCGGTCCAGCGGGACGTGGTACTTCTTCGCGAGGTAACGCACCAGCCGGGCCGAGGAGCGGTACATCTGCTCCGTGTACCAGGCGTCGGGCTGAGCGAGGAACCCCTCGTGCTCGATGCCGATCGACCGCCCGTTCACGAACTGACTGCCGGAGTGCCAGGCGGCGTCCTTCGTCTTGATGTGCTGGATGACGTGGCCGTCACTGGAGCGGACCGAGTAGTGCCACGAGGCCTCCTCGGGATCCTGCACCGTCTGGAGCATGGACGTCAGAGGTGCTTCGGTGTCGTGGATGACGATGTAATCGATCTTCTGGTCCTTGGGCCGGTCGGCCAGATCGTGGTTGCCGTAGCTCTCGTCGTCGATCTCCGTGTACGGCGCGCTGAGCCAGGAGCACGACAGCTCCTTGGGGCACTCGACGTCCTTCGGGTGCTTGGCCCCGGCCGTGCTCGCCGCGTGGGGCCGCACGTCAGGGCTGGCGGGGAGCGTGACGCGCTGCCCGGCGTCGGTGGTGCGGTGGGCGCCACTGCGGATCACCGCGAACACGTCGTTCGCGAAGGTGGCCGCGGCCTCGTCGTCGTCCGTGCCCGGGAACTCCGACACCGCCTCCCACCAGTCCGCCGGGTTGGCGCTGAGCGGCTTGCCGAGCTTGCGCTGGGCCGCGGCGAGGAGCGCCGCGCCGCCGCGGACGTTGTCGGAGGAGTCGGTGCGCAGCCGCTCCTCCGGAACCCCGATGAGGCGGGCGGCCTTGCGCAGGTCCGTCGGGTGGAGAGGGCCGCCGGGAGCGCTCGCCTGGGCCGAGGGCGGAGGCCCGGCCGCGACCACCCGCGGCCTGGCGGTTCCGTGGTACGGGGCCTGCGACTGGTGGGCGTCCACCAGGTGCATGGGCCCGTAGCCGCCGCTGACGCTCGGCGCGCCCGGATGGGAGTCCCACCGGGACTGGAGGTACGACACGCCCATGAGCACGCTGCGCGGGACGCGGTACTCGTCCGCCGCGGTGGTGAAGTCGTTCTGCAGGCGCTGGTCCGCCGCCACCCCGTCGTCCGACGGGCCGGACAGCAGGGGGATGAGGAGCGGAGCCATCAACGCCGTCGACGCGGTCACACAGACCATCCGACGGTGCCTGCGTACGGCAGTGGGGACACGAGGGGTAGAACGTTTCTTCACTGCGGGCGTCTCCAATGCTCGTCACAACCGGGACAGAGGACTTGCCGTTCTCGACACCCCCTGTACGTTTCCGTGCTTGGAGCGCCACGTCGCGCCAAGGGTCACCGGCGTGGACCAGCGGTCCGGCAGAGGCCACCCGGTCGGCGGCAGCACGAAGGCCCCGGCCGCGAGCGCGGCGCGGGGTCACGTGCGGCTGCCGCGGTGCGGTGCCGACGGGGTGGCGGTCAGTCCTCGACCGGGTCGACCTGCCAGTCGGGGTGCCCCGGCATCGGAGGGGTGTGCGAGCCGTGGAGCCACGGGGTCAGGAAGGGCTCCAGGTCCTGTCCGGCGGTCTCGGAGGCGAGTGCGACGAAGTCCTCGGTGCCGGCCGCCCGGTCCCGGTACTTCGTGACCCAGGCCCGCTCGATCTTGTCGAAGGTCTCCTCGCCGACCTTCTCCCGAAGGGCGTAGAGCACCAGCGCCGAACCGTCGTAGCGCATCTGCTTGAACAGGGTCGGCGCGGTGGGCTCTGCGGGTGCGCCCGCGTCGTGCCGCCACTGGTCGTGCTGCTCGTACGCCGGCCGCATCGCGTCCTCCATGCCGGGACCGCCGTGCGTCTCGGCGTACAGACGCTCGTAGAACCGGGCGTGTCCCTCGCTCAGCCACAGGTCCGACCAGCGCCGGATGGCGACGCTGTCGCCGGTCCACTGGTGGGCCAGCTCGTGCACGAGATTGCGCTCGGCTCCCGCGCGGTCGCCCAGCAGGTCGCCCTTCGGCACCACGGACAGCGACTGTGTCTCCAGTGCCGCCGGCAGATCGGTGTCCCCGACCAGTACGCCGTAGCGGTGGAAGGGGTACGGGCCGAGCCGCTCCTCCAGCCACTCCAGGTGTTCGGCGGTGAGTGAGCGGTACTCCTTGGTCCCGTCCACCAGGTCGTCCGGGACGGCGTCCCGCAGGGGCAGGCCGTGCGGTCCCGTGCTCTCGGCGAACGTCAACTTCCCGACCGCCATCTGGACCAGCTGCGGCGAGACCGGGTGCTCCGAGTCGTAGGTCCACCGAAGGCGTCCGTCGGGCTGCTGTGCCCGCTCGACGAGCCGGCCGTTGGCCACCGCGCCGAGGCCGGACGGTGTGGTGATCCGGAAGGTGACCGGGGCCCGCAGGCTGGGGTGGTCGTTCGACGGGAAGATCATCTTGGCGCCGTCGGGCTGGGCGAAGAGCAGGGTGCCGTCGGGCGTGGGCACCCAGCCGTAGGTGCCGACCGCGTCACCGCGGTGCCGCTGCTGTGTGGGGTCGGCGGTGTAGGCGACCCGGACGGTGAACGCGCTGCCCTGGGGGATCGGCTTCGCCGGGGTGACCACGAGCTCGTCGCCGTCGCGTACCGCCTTCGCCTCCAGGCCGTCCACCGTGACCGTGCGCAGAGTGTTGCCCGCGAAGTCGAGATCGAAGCGGGACAGGGCCTGCGTGGCGGTGGCGCTGATGGTGGCGACCGCTTCGAACGGCGTCCGCGGCGCCCGCCAGTCGAAGTCGAGCGCGTAGTGGCGGACCGTGTAGCCGCCGTTGCCGGCGAGGGGCATGAGGGGGTCGCCGATTCCGCGCGCGCCGGGGGAGGGATCCGCCCCGGCCCTGGCGGCGGAGGGGCCGGGGGCGATGGCGCCGGGGGGATCGGAGGAGTGGCCGCCTTCGCCGGGGAGACCGATGAGGACGGTGGCCGCGGCGATCCCGACGGTGCTGCCCAGGGTGAGCACGAAGGCCGTACGACGGGTCCGCAGGCCCCGGAGGACGGTGCGCTCCTCGCCGGCCGCCTGTTCCCGCTGCGGCCTGGTGCGCGCCGCCCTCATCCGAGCGTCCGACGGGCGTCCCGGGACGCACACGCAGGTCGGCAGGCGCGGCCGTTCGTCGGTCGATGGACGCGCCTGCCGGTCGTCGGAGGCACTCGGCTCCCGGCCCCGGGGGCGGCTCCTGCTCGGGCGGTCGTGATCGTCATGGCCGCACTATGTCAGCAAGATGCGCCATGGACTCGTATGTCCTCATATCGCCCGCCCACACGGGCTATTGAACGGCTGATCCCGGGGTGTCCGAAAGGGTTCCCGCGGCGCCCGGTGACATCCCTCACGCCGACTTCCCGCACTAGACGGGTGGCTTAGTAGATGCGCCCCGGGCGATATAGGCGACTTATCCCGCCACAATCAGGCATACGGTGCAGGCGGTGTGGAGTCATGTGCCCCACTCGGCACCTTCGCGCCTTCCGTCCGACCTGTGCGGTCTCCTGACGGATGGTCAGAGACCGCCCTGCTCCCGTGAGCCGGCTCTGCACACCCGGCCGCTCAATTCAAGGACCCCCGATGGCTACGAGGCCGAGTAGTAGTGACGCGCGTTGCCCTTGCCTCACACGGGTTTTAACAATGACGGCCCTACAGGGGCGTCTCCGCAGCTCAGGCACACCGCTCGTGCCGGGCCGACCCCACCAGTGACGCCCCGCGACCACCGAGCGAGGCCCGAATGAGGAAGCACCGCAGGAAGACACGGCATCGGCAGATAACCGTCGCTGCCCTCGCGCTCGGCGCGCTGGCCGTGCCCACCGCCGCCATGGCGTGCTGGGACGACGGGGGAACCCGGACCGTCGGCTCCGCCGGTCAGTGGCGGAACGTGTCCGACAACCAGGGGCTCTGGCTGGACGCGGCCCACCGGGGGCAGTGGCAGAGCCAGGACCTGACCTCGCCGTCGGCGGCGCCGACCACACAGGCGCCCAGTGCCCCCGCTTCCGCGGCACCTTCGGCGACCGAGGCGCACAAGGCGAAGAAGAGGCACGCCGGGCACAAGACGTGGCACAGGACGTGGCACAAGGCGTCCGCTTCCCACCGGCCTGCGGCCCCCACGGCCTCCGCGCCGGCGAAGCCCGCCACGACCCAGGCGCCCGCGCCGGCGAAGCCCGCCGCGCCCAAGCCGTCGAGCTCCGCGCCGTCCACCTCGACGCCCTCCGCCTCGACGCCGCCCTCTTCGGCGCCCAGCACCTCGGCCCCCGCGTCCGGTGCGTTGGCCCGCATCGTGGCCCTGGTCAACAGCGAGCGCAGCAAGGCCGGCTGCTCCGCGCTGACCCTGAACGAGAAGCTCTCGAAGGCCGCCCAGGCCCACAGCGCGGACATGGCGAGCCACCAGAACATGTCGCACACCGGCTCCGACGGCTCGGACCCGGGCCAGCGGATCACGAGCGCCGGTTACAGCTGGAGCTCCTACGGCGAGAACGTCGCCTACGGTTACTCCACCCCCGAGCAGGTCATGGCGGGATGGATGTCCAGCCCCGGCCACCGGGAGAACATCCTGAACTGCTCTTTCAAGGAGATCGGCGTCGGTCTCGCGCAGCCCGGCAACTACTGGACGCAGGACTTCGGCACGGCCCGCTGACCGTACCGGCTTGCGCACCGGACGGGGCCTTCCCCGTCCTCTCCACCCGCGTCGGCCCCGACCGGTTCACCGGCCGGGGCCGGGCCGTGCCCGTGCGAGCGGGGTGCTGCGGGCGTATGAGAAACAAGGACGTGCCGAGGCGCGGCCGACCCGTGTCAGCCCCGCCCGGGCCCGTTCGGCACCGGACGGCCCGTGAAGGCGTCCAGGAGGACACGGTCGCCGACCGGCCGCGCCAGCCGCACGGTCACCTCTTCGGCGCGCAGGTCGCTCGTGCACGGACCCTCCCGCGTGCCCACGACGGACGCGTACAGCACCACGCTTCCGTCGGTCTCCAGCGCGTGGACGGCCGGGCCGTCGTCGCAGGAACCGTGGTGGGCCAGCACGGTCACCGACCGGCCGTCCCCGGCCACCTCGACCAGTCGCCCCAGGGCGGCCAGGACGCTGTCGGGCACCGTCCGGCTCGGCCCGACGGGCGACTTGGGCACCTGCCCGGACCCGACGGCGGCCCGCTTGAGCGGAGTGTCGTATCCCTCCAGGGTGAACAGCCAGGCGGGGACGGTCGCGGGCCCACGGCTCGTGGTGAGCGTCATGCGGTCCAACTTCGCCCCGGTCACGGTGAGATGAGGTCCGTCGTTGCTGCCGCGAGCCACGGTCTCGTAGGCCTCGCGGGCTGACATGAGCGGCAGGTCGAGCGAGGCTCCGCCGTCCCATTCCACCCTGCCCCGCTTGTCCGGGGCCGCGGGCAGCTCGGTGCGCAGGACGAAGTTCTGGGTGGTGAAGGCGATCTTGTCGGCGTTGTCGTGGAAGGCCCCTTCGGGGAGCTGGACCTCGTCCGTCATCACGTAGTAGCCCTTGCGCCACGTCTCGGCGGCCTGTGAACCGTCCCAGGCCTCGGCGACCTGACGGGCACGTGCCCGTGCGTACGAGTCCGTGCCGACGGCGCTGTCGCCGGCCTTCTCGCTCCCGCAACCCGTCGCCGCTGCGGACCCGGTGACGAGCAGGGAGAGCAGGACGAGCAGATCGACGGTGCGCGTGGTCCTCGTACGCATGGGTCCCCCTGGTGCTGTCGGTGACGGGCGGAGAGTGGGCGGCGCGGCGTCACGACCGTGCCGCTCCTGTGACGCCCGGCTCCCCGGTGTCGTTCGTGCCGTGGCCCGGCGGGCCGGCTCCGTTGCCGCATCGTGACCGTGCTCGGTCTCCCCGCGGCCTCCGCCCGCCGCGCGGTGCACACCTGTGCCCCCGACGGACGGCCGGACTGCTTCTAGAGTGTCCCGGGATGTCGGCTGTTTCGAGGAGGCGGGAAACCTTGAACTCTCGTGTGCGGGCCCGAGTTTCGGCCTATGCCCTGGTGGTGCAGGACGAGCGGTTGTTGCTGACCCGCCTGTCCGACGCCTCTCCGGTCTTCGCCCCGGGACTGTGGCACCTCCCCGGTGGAGGGATCGACCCGGGTGAGCAGCCGGATGCGGCCTTGGCCCGGGAGCTCCTGGAGGAGACGGGCCTCCAGCCGGCCGAGGCCCGGCTGATCGACGCCCGGACCTACCTGGTCCACCGAAGCGACGTGGACTGGAACCTGGTGTCCTTGTTCTACGCCGTGACGGTGAAGGAGGGTGCGGCGCGGGTGGTCGAGGCGGCCGGATCCACCGACCAGGTGCGGTGGATCCCCCTGCGCGACCTGCGGGAGGCCGCGCTGACCCCGGCGGCCCTGGACGGCCTCCGCATGCTGCGCGAAGGCCCCCTGGCCACCGGATGAGCCGTGCCCCGGGTGAACCGCGGTCCTCGGCGGCAGTCGTGGAACCGCGGTCCGGGGCGCCGTCGTGACGGTGCTCGTCGAGCGTGTCCGGGGCCCGCGGCGCCCTGGCCGGGTCAGGCGGTGCGCAGGGTCCTCCTGGCGAGCTCGAACGCCGGGAGCATCGCCTCGTGCTCCTCGGTGTCCATGCCTCCGAGATGCAGGACGACCGGGCCGTCCGCCGTGGTGACGGCGAGGGCGCGTTCCTTCTTCGTCTCGTCGAGCGCCTCGCTCGTGTAGAGGTACTCCACCTCGGCGCCGCTGAGGCCACCCGTCTCGAACGGACGGTACTTCGCCTTGCTCGCCCCGTCCTCGGCCGCCACGAACTCCTCCAGCACGGCCCTTGCCGTGGCGTCGCCCGGCTTGCCGGTCCAGACACGGAGGTAGCCGATGTTCCCTGCGGGCTTGGCGTCGACCTCGCAGGCGGCGGTGACGGGTCCCTGGTGCAGAAGGGCGTCGGCGACCTCCGAAGCCAGGCCGTCCGCACCGTCGCCGGAGGCGGAGGCCTTGTCCTCGGCCGCGCCGACGTCGACGGCCTCCGCCTTCCAGTCCTCGGCGATGTCGAAGGTGACGGGGAGCTCGCAGGGCGACCCCGCCGCACCGATGGTGCCGCCGCTCTTCGCCGTCCGCGCGTCGCCTCCGGTGGCCCTCGCGGACGACGTGGCGCTCGTCGACGCCTTCGGGTCGCCGTCGGTCCCCTCGGAGCACCCGGTCAACACCCCGGCCAGCAAAGCCACATGTGCCGCAGCACCCCACGCCTTCAAAGCCCCGCCCCGCACGTCCGTCTCCCCTCTCGCCACTGAGGGGACAATGTAACGGAGGGTTCCGGACAGGTCGTGCGGGGCGGCGCTCCGTACTCCGGCATCGGTCCCGGCCCCGGAGCGCACCGTGCGGCGTCCCGCCCGTGAACGCCACCGACACCCCGGCGGCGCCCGCCACACCGATCGCCCTCTCGATCGTCTTCCGGGCCCTATGAGGCCGCTTCTCCGCAGCCGAGGCCGGGAATTGGAGGTGCCCGCTCACGCGGCTCCCACTACGGTCTGCGGATGAGGAGTTTTGCGGTGGCCGAGGACCTGTCGGCAGTGGTGCGCGAGGCGCTGGGGGAGGACTGCCGGATCGTCGGCGCCGACCGCCTGCGCGGGGGCAGCAAGAAGGGCGTCTACCGGGTGCGGCTCGCCGGGGCCGGCGCGGCGAGCGTGATCGTCTACAGCTGGGCCCAGGACGAGAACTTCTGGCCGGGTGGGTCCGACGGCGACGGGGCCGACCCCTTCGCGCCCGCCTCAGGACTGGTGCCCTTCCTGGCCGCACAGCGCGAGCTCGCGGAGATCGGAGCGTGCGTTCCGCGCGTGCTGTGGGCGGACGGCAGCGGGCGGCGATACGGGGCGGACGTCGCCGTCGTCGAGGACGTTCCCGGCGGCACCCTGGAAGCGCTCTTCGAAACCGACCCCGCTCGTGCGGCGACCGCACTGGACCACCTGGCCGGCACCCTTCGGCTGATGCACCGTCACCAGGCGCCCCGGTACGGCAGAGTGGACCTGCTGCAGCGCGGCGGCGTCTCCCTCGGGGACTCCTGCGAGCAGGTGGTCCTCGACCGGGCCCTGCGCGACCTGGACGAGTCGGCGGGCCGGGACGCCAGGATCGAGTCCGTACGCACCCGGCTCGACGACCGGCTGCGGGAGCTGCGCGCGCTGGTGGCACCCCGGGGCGAATTCGGTCTGATCCACGGCGAACTCGGTCCCGACCATGTCCTGGTGAACCCGGAGGGGCAGGCGGTCCTCATCGACATCGAGGGCCTGATGTTCTTCGACATCGAGTGGGAGCACGTCTTCCTGAGCCTCCGCTTCGGTGAGCGCTACCCGGCCCTTGCCCGGCCGGCCCTCGACCGGCGACGCCTCGACCTCTACATGACGGCGATGCGTCTCTCCCTCGTCGCCGGCCCCCTCCGCCTGCTCGACGGCGACTTCCCCGACCGCGATCTCATGCGAGGGATCGCGGAGCACAACCTCCGGGAGACGCTGGCGCTGCTTCCCTAGGGTCCAGGGTGGGACGTCCGGACCCCGGGCGGGCGATGCGATCCCGGTCGGATCGCTCGTCGCACCGATGAGTCCGGGCCCCCGCAGCGGTCATGACCAAGAGGGCATGTGCTGTCGACCACGGGAGATCATCATGCGGCAACCGACACCTCACGGCGCACTGCGACGACTGGACATCCTCGTCGGTGCCTGGGACATGTGGGCGGACGGCCGCAGCGTCGGCCCGGTCCTGACCGAATTCGCCTGGCTGGAGGGCGGGGCCTTCCTCGCCCAGCGTGTGGACGTGACCGCCGACTCGGCCCTGCCCGGGCCGTGGGAGGCCGCCGCGCCCTTCCCCACCGTGTCACTGACCGGCTACGACGACACGACGGACGACTTCACCACCTTGTACGCCGACGGGCGTGGTGTCGGCCGCGTGTACCGGACGAGCCTGAGCGACGGCGTATGGACTCAGCGGCGCGCCGCACCCGGCTTCCATCAGCGGTTCACCGCCACCTTCGGCGACGGGGGCGACACCGTCGCGGGCGGCTGGGAGCGCTCGAAGGACGGCGAGCTCTGGAAGCCGGACTTCGACGTGACGTACACGCGCGTCGGAACATCCTCGCGCGCCTGAGCCACGGTGACGCTGCCGGGCAGGCGTGCACCCCTGCCCCGCGTGTCCGTCCCGGCGGCGGTCGCCGTCCGTGCCGCGGCCGTCCGCCTGGGTGCCGGACGTCGTCCATGCAGCCGGTGCGGTCCAGGAAGTGCGAGGCACATCCCCGCGTGCTGGAATGACCATGAGGACCGACGACCGCCGGCCGTCCGCCACGGCTGCCGTGAGGGACGGGCGGGGAGGTGTTGGCCCCCGACTCCCGTCCCGCTCGCGAGGAGTGGCCATGAACGACGTCGAAGACATGGGCCCCGTCGACTACCTGGTCATCGAGTTCCCCGGCAACAAGATGACGGGGGAGGCCTTTCCCCTGCTGGTCGATCTCGCCGAGCGCCGGATCATCCGGATCCTGGATCTCGCCTTCCTCCGCAAGGACATCGACGGATCGGTCACCGCTCTGGAGCTGCGAGAACTGGGGGACGAGGTCGATCTGACCGTCTTCGAAGGCGCTTCCTCGGGACTGATCGACCAAGAAGACATGGACGAGGCGGGGAACGCCCTGGAGCCCGGGAACTCCGCCGCCGTCCTGGTGTACGAGAACCTGTGGGCCGCGCCGATGGCCGGCGCGCTGAGGCGCAGCGGGGCGCAGCTCGTCGCCGGCGGCCGCATCCCCGTGCAGGCCATCCTGGCCTCGTTGGACGCGACGGAATGACCGACCCCGCACGGCGGCACGGCAGCCGCCCGAACCGCTGATCCGCCCGGGCCGGCAGCACCGTACCGGCTCCGCGCACGCAGCATGGGAGATGAGTGATCATGCCCGGACTCCTCAGGGGCGTCGCACGCACCGCCGTCGTCGCCGGAACCGCCACGGCGGTGTCCAACCGAGTGTCCCGACGGCAGGCGGGGCGCTGGGCGCAACAGGAAGAGCAGCAGGCCTACCAGCAACAGCAGGCGTACCAGCAGCCGCCTCAGCAGCCGGCTCCCGCGGCGCCGCCGGCCGCCGACGACATGACCCAGAAGATCGACCAGCTCAAGCAGTTGGCCGACCTGAAGGCGCAAGGCGTGCTGACCGACGAGGAGTTCGAGGCGCAGAAGCGCCGGCTCCTCGGCTGACGGGCACATGTCGGACCTGCATGCGGCAGGCCGTAACCTGAGGCCGTGGCCGGGGAAGAGGCGTGGGACGACGCCGGGTACGACGAGTGTCTGCGCGCGGAGCGGGAAGCGTACGCGTGGGTGATGCGCAGCCACGGCCGTATGACACCGGCGCGAGCCGATGAGGCGGCGCTGCGGCGCTACCCGTACGAGCCGCCCGGCACGCCCCACCGCGGACTGACGTTCCACGACGAGGCATGGCACTGGGCGATGCTCGACCTGGAGGGCCCCCAGTACTGGGTGAACCGCCCGGACCTGCTGGATCCGCCCGAGGAGTACCGGGCGCTGGGCTGAGGACCCGCACCGGTCGTACGGCGGCAGGACGTCGGCGACCTCGCGAGTGGACGAGAGCCGGCGCCGGAGCCGCTACGGGCGCCGGACGGCATCGGCGCGGCGAAGTCCGACGAGCCGGGCGGCCCACACCGCCCGGGAGGTGAGGCGCTCCATGACCGTGTCGCATCCCGCCGAGCGCACCCGCAACGGCCGGGGCTGGTTCGAGCGGCTGGCCGAGACGGCCTCCAATGTCACCAGCTCGGTGCCGTTCGCCTGCTTCTGCTTGGCCCTGGTCGCCGCCTTCATCGCCGTCCACGTGGCACACCTGCCACTGTCGTGGCAGCTGCTCGTCGGCGATGTCATGACGGCGGTGAACCTCTTGCTGCTGGCGTTGCTGAAGAACTCCGAGCGCCGGGCGGAGCACGCCGTCCAGCGCAAGCTCGACAGCATCGCGGCGGCCCTGCTCGAACAGCACGAGGGGAAGGGCCGGAAAGCCCATGACGAGCTGCGGAAGGCGATCGGCATGGAGGAGCAGCTCTAGGCCCGTGGGGGGACCGCTTTCCCCATGCGAACCCGAGGCGGACGGATGATCCTGGGAGCATGGCTGATCCGCGGTCCGTGATCGTGTCGCCGCCGTCGCCGACGGGCGGCCGGCGGGTGCGGGTGGACGGAGAGATCCTGGGGCTGGCGTTCGACGTGGCGGACGTGGCGGAGTTCCTGCGCCGGGCCGGGCTGGAGATCGCCCCCGAGGAGGTGGCCACGTCCTCGCTCATCGACTGGCGTGGTGTCGGCCCGGAACACTGGGGGCCGGAGACCGCCGACTGACGCACGTCGTGACGCGTACGAGCCGGCGGCCGGACCGATTCCTTTCGCGCGCCACGCGGGTCCACCTGTCCATGACCCAGACTCAAGAGAACTCCCGCAGGCTCCTGCAGTCGCTGCTCGTGTCCCTCAACGGCGTGACGAGCGAACCACCGGCGTGGGCCGGACCGTACTTCGGCGAGGGCAGCGCCGCGCACTCCCTGAAGGTCCTGGAGCGGTGCGAAGCGTTGCTGATGGGCCGCCGCACCTATGACGTCTTCTCCCGGCAGTGGCCGTCGGCGCCCGGCCCCTACGCGGCCCGGCTCAACGCGATGCCGAAGTACGTCTTCTCCACCACGCTCGAGGAGCCCCGGTGGAACAACACCACCGTGATCGCCGGGGACCCGGTCGAGGCCGTGGCACAGCTCAAGCAGGACCCGGGCCAGGACCTGATCGTCTACGGGCACGGCCGCTTCGGGCAGACGCTCTGTGACGCCGGCCTGGTCGACGAGCTGACCATGACCGTCGTCCCCGTCTTCGCCGACGGCACTCCGCTCTACCGGCCCGGCCGCACCCCCCAGGCGTGGGAACTGCTGACCGCCGGGCCCGGGCAGGACCCCGGGCTCGTCTCCCTGACGTACCGCCCTGCCTCCAGCCAAGAGGAAACGAATGCCTCCGCTGAGAGAGATCGGTAGCATTTATGAGTAGACAAGAGTTTTGGTGTATTCGTGGTGTCGGCGTGAGCGGGGCACGCCGACACGGGCGGGGCCGACTGCGAGGTGATGCGTGATGGCCTCCACGCCGGACGGAACGGCAAGCCCGGCGGTGCCGGGTGTCTCAGGCGTGTACGGGAGCGGTGGGGAGGGCCTGGTAGGGGTGGAGTTCGCCGGATATCACGTGCAACGTGAAATCGGGCGTGGGGGAATGGCGGTCGTCTATCGCGCACGTGATCTGCGGCTGGAGCGCACGGTCGCGCTGAAATTGCTCGCCCCGGAGATGGCGCGCAACGACACCTTCCGCCGTCGCTTCGCCCATGAGTCCCGGGTGGCCGCGGCCATCGACCACCCGCACATCGTGCCGATCTTCGAGGCCGGTGAAGTGGAGGGGGTCCTCTACATCGCGATGCGGTTCGTCTCGGGTCTCGATCTGCGGGCGCTGCTGGACCGGGACGGGCCGCTGCCGGTGGACGCGGCGCTGCGGATCGGCGCTCAGGTGGCATCGGCCCTGGACGCGGCGCACGAGCACGATCTGGTGCACCGCGACGTGAAGCCCGGGAACGTCCTGGTGGCCCCCGGCACGGACAGCGATCACCCGGAGCACGTGTATCTCACGGATTTCGGACTGACGAAGAAGTCCTTGTCGCTGACGGGCTTCACGACGGTGGGCGAGTTCGTCGGGACCCTGGACTATGTGGCCCCCGAGCAGATCTCCGGCCGCCCCGTGGACGGCCGGTGCGATCTCTACAGTCTCGCCTGCGTGGTGTACGAGATGCTGGCGGGCGGGCCGCCCTTCATCCGGGACGAGGACATCGCGTTGCTGTGGGCGCACCAGTACGACCAGCCACCGCCGCTGAGCGAGCGGCGGCCGGGTGCCCCGCCGGGCCTCGACGACGTGCTCGCGAAGGCCCTGGCGAAGGTACCCGAGGACCGTTTCGACTCCTGCCTGGAGTTCGTGGCCGCGCTGCGTGCCGCCGCGGCGGCCGGCGCCACCGCCGGCCCGCATGCTCCGGTCCCACGGGCCGGGACCGGCCGTCCCGCGGGCGGGACCGAGAGCGGGTCGGCCGCGCTGCGGAGGCCGGGACCGGCGCCCGAACCGCCGGCCTGGGCGCGCCCCGTCTTCAGCGGGCCGACGCCGTAGGCGCCGTCCGCAGGAGCCCGGACGGGCGTCGTCCGTGAGAACGTGCGTCGTCACGGACGTGCGCGTCGCCGCCCGGGCGGATGCCGGCACAGCGACGAGTGGCGTCGCCGGGCTCTGTCAGGCGGAACGAGCGACGCCGGCCGCCGCCGGGTTCGCGGACAGTGTCGCGAGGTAGTCGGCCAGGGCCACCTCGATGCCGTCCAGGGGGAATCGCGCGCCGAGATACCCGTCGGGGCGCACCACGAATCCCGTCGGACCCTCGGGCCGGTAGAGCCGCGCGAACTCCCCGGCGGCATCCCGGTACGCGGGAACGGCCGCGAGGCGGCCGTCGGCCGGAGACGCGTCACGGCCGAGGACGGCGAGGGTCTCCAGGCCGGGCCCGGGAGCCGGGCGTGCGGAACCGTCCGTGTCGCCGACGGCCGTCAGCGCCGCCCCGGTCGTCGTGACCGTACCGGCCGCCCGGTCCAGGACGTCGAGGTCGTCCGCGTACAGAAGCACCACGTGCCCGGTGCGCCCGCGCAGGATGTCGAGCAGCCGCAGCGGGTACGCGGCCACGGCCGCGGTGAGCTCCGCGCAGTCCGGTGCCCGGTCACCGGGCTGAGGCGCGCCGACGGGCCCGTACGGCTCGGCGGCGAGCGGGCCGTCCCGGTATCCGACCAGCAGCTGAGCCTCGCGCAGCAGCAGCGTCCCCGGGTCGTCGGGATCGGCGTCCATCCCTCGCGCGGCGTGCCGCACGGTACGGGCGACCACCTCCGCGCCGACCGGGCGGCGCTCGGCGTCGTAACTCCCCAGCAGGCCCGGCCCTGCCTCCCCTCGCACCACGAGCGCGAGCTTCCAGGCCAGATTGCAGGCGTCCTGGATGCCGGTGTTCATGCCCTGCGCGCCGGTCGGGGGATGAATGTGCGCGGCATCGCCCGCCACGAAGACGCGCCCCTCGCCGTAGCGGTCCACGATGCGGTGGCTGATGCGGAAGACGGAGGACCAGCGCAGCCGGGACAGCGTCGCGGGCGTGGGGGCGAGGCGGTCGACGACGGCCTGGAGGTGGGACAGCTCCGGACCGTCGCCCTCCAGGCCGTGCAGCACTCCGTCCCCCTGCGTCCGTGCCCCGCCCGTCGTCCGGGTGGACAGCTCGGGTGGGACCGTCATCGACATCCGACAGCGGCCCCGACCGGGCAGGGGGATGCAGACCAGCAGGTCGTCGGTGGAACCGTCGTCGGCGCGGTGCGTGGACCGGAGGCCGTATCCGTGCGGCAGGTCCCAGTCGACCTCGACGTCACCCAGCATGTACTCCTCGGCGAAAGCCCCGCCCTCGTACCGAAGCCCCAGCCCCTTGCGGACGGTGCTGTGCGCTCCGTCGCAGCCGATGAGGTAGCGGACGCGCAGCTCCTCCTCGGCGCCCGACGCGCCGCGCAGCCGTGCGCCGACTCCGTCCCGGTCCTGCGTGAACGACAGCAGTTCGGTGCCGCGTTCGACGAAGGTGCCCAGTCCGGCGACGTACTCCTCGATGAGGCGTTCGGTCTCGTACTGCGGCAGCGCGGCGAACCCGTAGGGCACCTCGGGCGGCAGCGCGAGGTCGATCCGTCCTTGTTCCCGGCCGTTCACGTAGATCAGCTGCCCCAGGATCGGAACGGCGGCTTCCACGACCGTGCGGGCCAGGCCCATCCGGTCCCAGATCTCCATGGTGCGCGGCTGGATGCCGACGGCCTTGGCGTACGGCAGACGGGCGGGCAGCCGGTCGACGAGACGACAGCTCACTCGGTGCCGGCGCAGTTCGGCGGCCGCACTCAACCCCACAGGGCCGGCGCCGGCGATCAGCACGTCGGTCGTTCGGGTCCGCGCCACGGGTGCCTCCCACTGCATGGCCCCCGGATCGTTGCGATACGTCCATGGTCGCCCGGCCGTACGCGGGCAGCGAGCCGGACGGTGGCGCCCCAGCGGACGTCGGCGCCGGTGCCGACGGATGCGACGCACCGCATGCCCGGCCCGGCGTTCACAGGGTCAGTTCTGTCCTGGCCGCGGACGCGGGAGCGAGGTCGTGGCGGATGTACCACTCGGTGGCCAGCAAACGCCTCTGCTCGACGGGCGGGAGTACGGCGATGCGACCTGGCAGGGCGCCTCGCGCCACCTCGGAGCGGTGGGCCAGCACGGCGGCGACCTTCCGCTCGAACCACGGACCCACGTCCACGGCGGCGCCGATCCACCCGTCCGGCACGCTGAACATCTCCCTGCCCTGCCGCATGAGCCCCGCTCCCAGCGCCCGAGCCGCCGAGTGCGGGTGGGTGGCGAGGTAGAGGGCGCTCGGCCGCCAAGGGGCGCCGGCGTCCGGACAGAGCCGTTCCAGAGCGGCGGCCTGCACCGCCAGAGAGGTCACCCTGTGCGTATGGCGATGGTCCGGATGACCCGTCGGCCCGCCGTACGCGTCATGGGTGATGACCACGTCCGGGCGGAACTCCCGGATGTGTGCGACCACATGCCGCACCGACTCGTCCAACGGCGCATCGCAGAACCGGACATGCCCTGGGGCCGACTGTGGAGCACGGGCATCGGCGTAGCCGAGGAGCCGCGGCTCGCCGGCACCGAGAATCCGGAGCGCGTCGGACAACTCCGCGGCACGTGGGGTGTCCTGCGCCCAGGTCGCCGTGACGACCGCCGTCCGCGCCCCCATGGCGGCGTGACGCGCCAGCACGCCCCCGGCCGAGAGAGACTCGTCGTCAGGATGCGCGAACACCCCGAGCAGGCTCGGAACCGCCATGTCTCTGCCACCCTCCGGCACGGGGACGCGGAATCACGGACCTGCTCAGGCTAGGGGACCGCTCACGCGACGACCTACTCGCTTGGCCGTGACCCGTCCGCGGCGGATCATGTGGGGATGACTGACGACGTGATTCCCGCGGCGCCGATCGTCGAGCGGCTGGCGCGGTACGAGAGAGCCGATCAGGACGAGATCCTCGGTGACGGCGCCGACCCCTTCGGTGTCGCGGACGCCGGGTTGACGTGGCTGCCCAAGGAAGAGCACTTCGGTATCAGGCTGGACGGCCGCCTCGTGGCTCACACCGGACTGCTGAGGATCCCTCTGTCCATCGGGGGAACACGCCGGGACGTGATGGGCGTCGGGGGCGTGGCCGTCGCGCCCGACCTGCGGGGGCGGGGACTGGCCCGGCTCGTCGTGACGGCGGCGGTGGACCACGCGCGGACCCTGGGCCCGGATCATGGGCTTCTCTTCTGCCGGCCGCCCCTGGTCCCCCTGTACGAGCGGCTCGGCTGGCACGAGGTGAAGGAAAAGGTGTACGTCGAACAGCCCGCGGGGCCTGTGGTCATGCCCCTGCGGACCATGTGCACGCCTCTCAAGGAGGGGGAGCCCTGGCCGAGCGGGGAGGTGCGCCTGCTGTCGCTGCCGATGTGACGGAGCGCGCGGCCCGTCGGAGCGTGAGTCAGCGGCCCGGCCACGGTCAGAAGAATCCGAAGGACCGGTCCCACCAAGGGGGGCGTCGAACATGCGACGGCAGCCGCGTGGGCCCGTCGTAGTCGAGCGCGAGCACTTCTTCGGGCACCACCACGTACTCCAGGTCGTTCAACGCCCGGACCACCCTGGTGAGGTCCCCGGCGTCCAGGTCCCCTTGGTCCCGGGCGTCGTCCGTGCCGAAGCAGGCGCCCGGGTTCTCTGCCGTCACCAGGGCCGGCGACCCGAACTTGCTACGGTCCTTCGGCAGCTCCTCGCAGCCATTTCTCGAGGACGCCGTAGTCCGCGTCGACGAGGCCCCGACGGTGGTCGACGCGGTGGAGCAGGGCGCGGCCGGGATGGTGGGCCGACACCCAGGCTCGATCGGTGTCGCCGATCTCGTCGTCGACCCACGCGAACGGACGCCCCGCGGCCAGGTCGACGAGGATGCGGGTCTTCCAGTGCAGCCCGATCCGTGCGTCCCGCTCGTCGAGGTCGGACGGCTCCGGCCAGTCGACGACGGGCAGCCGGGGCAGTCCCAGCCGTGGTGCGAGGCACTCGTTCGCCTCGTCCCGCCAGGTCGTGGCCCAGACCAGGTCGCACGGCAGCGCGGCCAACCGGGCACCGTGGCGGGGATCGAGCCTCGCCAGCAGCGGATGCGTCGCCGCGCCCTCGGAGTCGCGGTCCATTGGGTACGTGGCGTACTCGTCCGAGGCCCCGCCGAAGGGGATCAGTGGCCCGTCGACGTCGAGGAAGAGCAGTGCGCGCTGCCCGGAACCGGTCACCGCCGCACGATAGCCGCTCCCGGAGTCCCGGCACGCAGGCCCCGGCCCGGAAGTCCCGGCACAGGGCCGCGGGACCTCCGGGCGGCGTACGCGGCGGGTCAGGCCAGGTGGTCGGCGACGAGGACGGCGAAGTCCTCGGGGGTGGAGAGCCGTATGCCGAGCTGTTCGGCCTTCGCGCGCTTGGAGCCCGCGTTCTCCCCCGCGACGACGAGACTGGTCTTCTTGGAGACACTGGACGACGACCGGCCACCGGCACGCTCGATGAGTTCGTTCATCTCGTTGCGGGTGAGCTTCTCCAGCGGACCGGTCATCGCGCCGGTCACCACCACGGCCATGCCGGCCAGCGGACCACCCTCCCCGGTGCCCACGGCGACGGCCTCGTCGGGCGCGTCCGTGGGGGCGGGCGCGGTGGCACCGGGCTCGGTCATGTTGACCCCGGCCGCGGCGAGCTTGTCGAGGAGAGGGGCGAGCCCGGCGAGCTCGGCGACGATCGACGGGGCCTTCTCGGCACCGATGCCCTCCACCCGCTGCATCGCCTCGACATCGGCGGCGCGGACAAGGTCCATGGTGGCGAAGTGCCGGGCGATGCGCCGCGACATGGACCGCCCGGTGCCGCGGACACCCAGCGCGCAGAGCACCCTGGACAACGGCTGTCCCTTCGCCTTCTCGATCGCGGCGAGCAGATTGTCGGTGCTCGTCTCGCCCATCCGTTCCAGGCCGAGCAGCTGCTCCCGGGTCAGGGCGAAGAGGTCGCCGAGGTCGGTGACCAGACCGGCCGCGACGAGCTGGACGACCCGGGTGCCGCCGAGCCCCTCGATGTCGAGCTGGTCGCGGCCCGCCGCGTACGAGAGGGAGGCCACCAGGTGGCAGTCGCGTCCGCGTTCGCAGCGCCAGCGTTCCTCGCCGGTGTCGATCGCCGACCCGCAGCGCGGGCACTCCTCGGGGAACACGATGGGCTGTTCGTCCCCGGTGCGCAGATGCGCCACGGGGGCCTCGATGCGGGGGATGACATCACCTGCGCGGTGGACCATCACATGGTCGCCGAGCCGCAGGTCGCGGCGGGTGATGTCGGCCGGGTTGTGGAGGGTCGCGTACGTGATCGTGGAGCCCTCGATCCGCACCGGCTCCAGCACGGCGCGCGGGGCGATGATGCCGGTCCGCCCGACGTTCCACTCCACCGCCAGCAGGCGGGTGATCTTCTCCACGGCCGGCAGCTTGTAGGCGACGGCCCAGCGCGGCGCCCGTGAACCCGCTCCGGCGGCCCGTTGGTCGGCCGCCAGGTCGGCCTTGACGACGATCCCGTCGATCCCGAAGGGCAGCTCGGCGCGCAGCCCGGCGATCTCCGTCACCCGCTCCAGGACCTGCTCCGCCGTGTCGACGGCCGTGCCCGGCACGGCCGTTCGCGCCGTGGTGTGCACGCCGAGCTCGGCGGCCAGGGCCATCAGATCGCTGTGCGCCAGCTTGTTCAGCCGCCCGGAGAGTTCGGAGTCGGTGTCGGGCAGGGCCAGCAGGCCGTAGCCGAAGAAGGCCATCGGCACCGTGTAGGCGCGCTCCTTCGCCCGCAGGGTGCCGGCGGCCGCATTGCGCGGGTTGGCGAACGGCTGCCCGCCGTGCGCGGTGCGCACCTCGTTCGCGTGCTCGAACTGTGCGGTCGTCATGAGGACTTCGCCCCGCACCTCCACGCTGACCGGCTCGGCCAGCTCCCGCGGCAGGCCCTCGATGGTGCCGATCGCGTGCGAGACGTCCTCCCCGGCCGTCCCGTCGCCCCGGGTGATCAGCCGAGTGAGCCGGCCGCCGGTGTAGCGCGCGGCGATCGCGAGACCGTCCAGCTTCGCCTCGACGCTGAAGCGGGTGACGTCATGGCCGATGCGCCGGGCAAGGGACGCCGTCCACGAGGTGAACTCCTCGGCGGAGAACACGTTGTCCAGGCTGAGCATCGCCACGGTGTGCGGGACGTCGCCCTCGACGGATCCGCCGGCGACCTTCCCCGTCGGCGAGTCGGGCAGCACCGCGTCGGGGTGCTCGGACTCCCACTCGGCTATGGCGCGCACCAGACGGTCGTAGGTGTCGTCGTCGATCGGCGAAGTGCCACCCTCGTAGTAGGCGTTCGCCGCCCGTACGGCGTCCTCGACCGCCTGGGCGTAGGCGACGGCGTCCACGATCACTGCTGCAGCTGTAGTCATGACGGGCATCTTGCCGTCCACCACTGACAATGCCCCCTCACGCATGTCGCCGGAAGGCCTTCGCCCGTCTCGTGGGCGGGCTCCGCGACGGGCCGGGTGGGGCGGTACAGCCGCCCTTCACTGTCAGTGGTGCTCTGTACGTTTCGGTCATGACGGCAAGGTCCGGCACGAAGCGGTCGCGTGCTCACGGTCTCGCGGTCCGGCTGCCCTTCTCGTCCTTCTCCGCCGCCGCCTCCTTCTTCGCCTCCGCCCCCTTCGGCGCCTCCCCCTCCAGGTCCTGCTCCGCCTCCTTCACCTCGCACACGTCATCGCGCGCCCCGTCGGAGAGAACCGGGCGGTGGCTGCTGGCCGCGATCTTGGCCACCATCTCGGCGAGTTGTCTGCAGGCTCGCGCGATCTCCAACTGGGTCTGGTTGCGCTCGCTGACGGCCGCGCTCAGCAGGAGTGCGGTCAGCGAAGCGGAACCGTTGAACGCCTGCAGGGTGATCATGCTGGTGAGCAGGTCGCGACCCGCGAAAGGGCCCGTTCCCTGCACGGCGCCGACGATGGCGAACGTCGATACGGCGAGTGCGCAGGGTGCGGCCCCGGCCAGCTGGAAGCGGAAGGCCGCCCAGATCAGCAGGGGGAAGCCGAGGAAGAGCAGTGGCGTGTCGCTCCTCTGGAGGTATCCGACCGCGACGGTGGCCGCCACCAGCAACAGCGCCTCCACCCAGCGCGCCGGAGCGATGCCCTTCGGCGGACGCACCGAGGGAAGCAGCAGAAGGAACGGAGTGACCAGCAGGACGCCCATCGCGTCCCCGGTCCACCACACCGACCACGTCGGCCAGAAGTCGCCGGGGTTGAGCACACCGGCGGCGACCAGCGTGCCGCTGCCGATGGTCGAGCTGACCAGCATGCCGACGAACGCTCCGAGGAAGATCAGGGCGAGTGCGTCCCGCAATCGGTCGATCTCGTTGTGGAACCCCGTCCGGCAAAGCAGCAGATACGAGCACACGGGTGCCAGCGTGTTCCCGGCGGTGATCGCGAGGACGGCCGGGATCGACGGGCCGAGCGAGAAGTTGGCCAGGAAGGCACCGAGCGTGATTCCTGGCCAGACGAGGGGGCCGCGCAGGAGCAGGCTCGCCAGCGCGATACCGGTGGGCGGCCAGAGCGGTGTGACCTGGCTGCGTACGAGCTGCTGGGCCAGTCCGAGCCGGGCCGAGCCGTAGTACAGCGCGGCGACGACGCAGATTTCCAGGGCGAACACCCCGCCACGCCGGAGCCGTTCATGCGGCGCGACAGCCATCGGGCGACCTCCGCATCGACACCGCCCCGAGATCCATCATCCGTCGGATCTCCCGGATCCTCCACGGCACCGTCGGGCCGACCGTGCGATCTCCCAGAGCCTTCGCGGCACCGTCGGGCCGACGCCGGGCTCTGGGCGGATGACCGGGTCAGACGTGCGGGGTGCGCAGCGCGAGGATGGCCATGTCGTCATGGCCGTCACTGGGGTGGTGATCGGCCAGTGCCTGCACGAAGTCGTCCAGGGGAAGACTGCTGTACCTCGCCGCGAGGCAGGCGAGCCTGTCGAGGCTCTCGTCGATGGGCCGTGCCGGATCTTCGATGAGTCCGTCGGTGAAGAACACCACGGTGGCGTCCGGCGGCACGTAGCGGGAGTGGTCGGGGCGCGGCTGGTCGGGGTCGACGCCCAGCGGCAGTCCGGGCTCGGCGAACAGGTATTCCGCGTGGTGCTGGGGGCTGATCACCAGTGGTGGCACATGGCCCGCCGTGCTCCAGTGCAGACGCCACCCCGGCCCCTCCGGTTCGAGCCGCGCCAGAGTGATGGTGGTGACGGGATTGCTGGTGACGGCCTGCAGGGTGCGGTCGAGCTGGGAGAGGACAGCGCCGGGCGGGTTCAGCCGGTCGAACAGGAGGGCGCGCAGCATGTTGCGGGTGGAGGCCATGGAGGCGGCGGCATGCAGATCGTGGCCGATCACGTCACCGATGACGATCGCCACCACGTGGTCGGGCAGCAGCACGGCGTCGTACCAGTCCCCGCCGAGCTGGCTCGGTTCCGTGGCGGGCCGGTAGATGGCGGCGGCCGAGAAGGGCTGCAGATCGGGCAGCCTCGGCAGCAGGAGCCGCTGGAACTGCTCGGCCCCGACACGCACCCGTTCGAACAGCCGGACGTTGTCGATCGCGATGCCCGCGGCGCTCGCCAGCGCGATGACGATGTTCTCGTCGTGCACGTCGAAGGGCCGGCCGTCGCTCCTCTCCGACAGGTAGAGGTCACCGTAGATCTGGCCGCGCACGCTGATGGCGACGCCGAGCAGGGTGCGCAGGTGCGGGTGGCCGACCGGGAACCCCGAGGAGGACGGATGGGCCGAGATGTCGTCGACCCGCAGCGGCTCGGGGTGGTGGATCAGATGTCCGAGGACACCCAGCCCCCGGGGCATCCCGGTTTCGGCCAGATCGGTTCGTTCCTGCTCGGACAGTCCCACCGAGATGAACTGCTCCAGGTGCTCCCCGGACTCGCTGAGGACGCCCAGCGCACCGTAGCGGGCGCCCACCAGGTCCATGGCGGTGCTGACGATGCGGTGCAGCACCGCGGACAGTTCCACCTCCCTGCTGATGGCCACCACCGCGTCCAGCAGCCCCTGCAGCCGGTCCATGGCGTCCAGCAGGGCCCGCAACTGCTCGTCGATCCGGCTCACCTCGGCGCGCAGACGCACATTCAGGTCCGGCAGGTGCGGCTGCCTCGGGTGGCTCCCCTCGTGTCCGGCCATCACGAGCGCCTGGCGGCCTGATGTCGGGACCGGTGCGTCCTCGGGTGGCAGCGGCCCGTCGCGGTGGAGGTGGACGGAGTGCCGTCGCTCGCCGCGCCGGCCCCGTGCGGCCGAGTGGGGGCACCGGATGCGGTCGGGTCGCCGGACAGAAGGGCTGTCCCGGTGTTCGTCCGCCGGTCCGGGCGGGGCGCAGGTGATGTGGGCATCGACACGGCCGGGCCCGTGCGCCGGTCGCGACGGCGCCGCTCGTGCAGGCCCTCACCTGAGCGGTACACACCGGCCTCCTGACACGACCCTGATCAATCGGGACCACAGCCTGGCACGGCCGAACAGGGCACATGGTCATTGCTCCAACAGCAGCATGCCACTTCCGACGTTGCCTGACTTCCCGGACTGATCCACCCTCGTCCCGTCGCCCCTCGCCCCGACGGCAGGGACTTCCTTCCGGCTGCCCGCGGCGGCGGGGCACATCGCGGGGGCGGGGACCGGGGCGGCGGCGCGGTCGTCCCTGCACCCGCCCGACGCCGTCAGGTCTCGTATTCGTCGGGGAGGCGCATCGCGGGACCCCCGACGTGCAGGCCGAGCGGGATCGCGCGCCCCTTCGGCTCCTCCCACGGCTCCTGGCGGCCGAGCACGGTGAGGTCCAGGTAGTTGTTGCCGTTGTGGAACTCCTCGATCCCGCGGCCGAACGCGGAGTACGTGTGGAAGACCTCGTCGCCGACCCGGAGGAACGTGCTGATGCCCGGCCAGTCGCCGCGCATCTCCTCGTTCCACGGCCTGCCCGCTTGGGCGAGCTCGTCCTCGGTGCGGAAGCCGAGCAGGACCGGAGCGACCCGGTCGTCGACGGTGGCGTGGAAGTCGTAGTTGAACGCGCTGCCCTCCGAGGAGTACCACGGGAACGTCCAGCCCATACGGTCGCGGAACGCGGCGATCGTGTCGTACGGCGCCCGGGACACCGCGGCCAGGCTGGTGCTGCGCACATGCAGTTGCCGGAGGTCGGCGGGGATCTGGTCGGCGGCGGAGGAGCAGCTGGAGCACCCGTAGTCACGGGGGTGCTCGCGACCGTCGGCATCGATGTCGAACAGCCACATGAAGTGGTGCACGACGAGCTGCGGCCGCCCTTCGAAAAGGTCGAGCAGGCCGACCGTCCCGTCCGGGCCATGGAACGTGTACGGCCTGTCGACCCGGACCATCGGCAGCCGCCGTCGGTCGGCGTTGACCCGGTCGCGTGCCCGGGTGAGCTCCTTCTCTTTCGTCAGCAGCTCTCTGCGGGCGGTCAGCCACTCCTCGCGCGACACCACCGGCGGCAGGTCTCCCATGCCCATGGTCGTCATCCCGGCTCTCCCAACTGCGGCCCTCACGACTCTGCCGCTCTTCATGCTGGCCCGTCCCGCCCTCGCGCACCACCGGGTGCCCCACGGCCCGCGCCGAAGCACCGTGAGCCCCCCGACCGCCGTACTCGACCGCCCTCTCGCGCAGGTCCGCGGCGAACTGCTCTTGCGAGGCCAGTGGTTCAGCGGCGTCTCGGTCACGGGCGCGGCGGTGCCCGCCGACCGTGCCCGGAATCCCGCTCGCATACGGCCGCCGGTCGGCACCGAGCAGGGTGTGCGTCCGCACAGGGCCCTCGCGCCGACCGGAGGCGGTCTCGTCGGTGCCGGTGCCGGTGCCGATGTGCGAGCCGGGGCCGAGGCCGGTGCTCACGCCGCGTCGTGGAAGACGAGGCCGAGCGTGTGACGACAGCCCGTGCGCACCGTGCTCACACCGTGTCGCATCGGTGCGTTGGACCAGCCCCGCTTCCCGGCCACCGGCCGGTCCCGGGTGGTGAACACCAGGCCGTGGCCCTGCGGCAGGGTGGCGGAGTAGCCACGTGACTGTGCGCGGGCCCGCTGCTCGGTCATGAGGAACTCGCCGCCGGTGTAGTCGGTGCCGGGGGCGTTCAGGCCGATGACGACCTGGAGCGGGAAGAGCATGTCGCCGAAGACGTCGCGGTGCAGGGCGTTCCAGTCGCCGGGGCCGTAACGCAGCAGGATCTGCGCGGACTTGGCCTGCCCGGCCCGATGGCACAGCGCGAGCCACTCCTCCAGTGTGTCGGGCCAGCGGGCGGGCTGTCCCAGCCTGGCGGCCCAGTCCCGGGCGACGGGAAGGAGCCTGGGGTAGAACGCCTCGCGCAGCTCGCCGACCAGGTGCGGCAGGTCGTGGGTGAAGTAGCGGTACTGGCCGGAGCCGAAGCGGTGGCGGGCCATGTCGACGGTCGTACGGAAACGGTCGGGCTCGTCGTACAGGGCCGCGATCTCGCGGCACTGGGCGGGGGTGAGGATCGGGCCGGTCGGTGCGTGGCCGTGCGCGTCGAGCTCGTCGGCCATGGCTGCCCGATCGGCGCGGGCGACCCGGTCGGAGACCGGGGTGTCGGTCCAGGCGGCGGTCTGGGTGGTCGTGCTCACGGTGAGGATTCCTTGGATCGCAGGACGTGCCCCGGACGCATGCGGTACGTGTGCGGGTCCGGCAGCGTTCTGTATCCACCTTGGCCGTCCCTCGGGCCGGATGCCGGCGGGATCCGGACGTCATGCTGCGGGGCTGCTGCGCGGGCCTACGAGGGGACGGAACGCGATCAGCCGCTCGCGGAGCACCGGCGGAGCGAGCGGAGGGGGGTCGCCACGAGACGCCTTGCCGTAGCGACCCCCTCCGCGTCACTCCCGCCGGGCCCCGCGGACGCCCTCGGCGTCACGTGCCCGGGACCGGCGCGTCCCGCCTCGCGCTCCCGGCCGTGTGACGCGCCGTGATCGCGCTGGGGCTCAGTAGGCTGGTGCGCCGAGCAAAGGAGCATTGCGCATGAGTTATCGCCTGAAGGCGATCAGCCGGGACGAGCACTTGGGCTTCGTCTCGGCCCGTTCCTCGGTGAGTCATATGCAGGTTCCCTCGTGGGGGGACGTGAAGCCGGACTGGCGGGCCGAGAGCCTGGGCTGGTTCGACGAGCACGACCGGCTCGTCGGGACCGGACTGGTGCTGATGCGCCCGTTGCCCAGACTGAAGCGGTACCTCGCCTATCTGCCCGAGGGCCCGGTGCTCGACTGGGCGGCCCCGGATCTGGAGCGTCTGCTGGAGCCGATGCTCGCGTATCTGAAGGACCAGGGCGCGTTCTCGGTGAAGATGGGCCCGCCGGTCGTCGCCAGGCGCTGGAGCGCCGACGCGGTCAAGGACGCGATCGCCGACCCGCAGGCCCGGTGGCTGCGGGAGGTGGAGGCCACCGCGCACGAGCCCGGAGCCTCGGACATCGCGGACCGGCTGCGGCGGATGGGCTGGCAGCAGACGGAACCAGGGGGCGAGGACGGCTTCGCCGCGGGGCAGCCGCGCTACGTGTTCCAGGTGCCCTTCGCCGGACGGTCTCTCGAGGAGATCCGGCAGGGCCTCAACCAGCAGTGGCGGCGCAACATCAAGAAGGCGGAGAAGGCCGGCGTCAAGGTCGTCCAGGGAGGTTACGACGACCTGCCCGTCTTCTACGACCTCTACGTGGAGACGGCCGAACGGGACCGGTTCATCCCCCGCCCCCTGGCCTACTTCCAGCGGATGTGGACCGCCCTGACGTCGGAGGACCCCGACCGTATGCGCCTCTACCTCGCCCATCACGACGGCGAGGTGCTCGCGGCAGCCACGATGCTCACCGTCGGCGATCACGTCTGGTACTCCTACGGCGCCTCGACCAGCCGCAGGCGCGAGGTCCAGCCGAACAACGCCGTCCAGTGGCGGATGATGTCCGACGCCCACGAACTCGGAGCCCGGATCTACGACTTCCGCGGCATCACCGACACCCTGGACGAGGGCAACCACCTGCTCGGCCTGCTCCGGTTCAAGGCCGGCACGGGCGGCGAGGCGGTCGAGTACCTCGGCGAGTGGGACTACCCGCTCAACAAGGTCCTCCACAAGGCCCTCAACCTCTACATGTCCAGGCGCTGAGGGCCAGTAGCCATCCCGGCGCCGGGCACGAGCGCCACATCACGGACCGAGGCGGTGGGACGCGCTCCTGCAGTGGGCGGTCCCGCGGGGCCAAGTGGCCGCTCCCGCCTCGCTTTCGAGGGATCCCCCGGCCGGTCGGCGCGTGCCTGACCAGAGCGGTCCACAGGATCACAGGTGGCCTGGCATCATCGCAGACACCGTCGCCCGCCGGGGGGAGTTCGCCGTGCACATCCTGCTCATCGCCAGTGGCTTCAACAGCCTCACCCAACGGGTCCACGCCGAACTGCGGGACCGCGGTCACACGGTCCCCGTGGAACTCGCCCTCCCGGGCTGCTCCTTGTCGGAGGCCGTCCACCGGCACGCGCCCCGGCTCGTCATCGCCCCGATGCTCAGAACGGCCATCCCGCGCGAAGTGTGGGCCTCCCACCCCTGCTTCGTCGTCCACCCGGGTCCACTCGGCGACAGGGGGCCGTCCTCCCTCGACTGGGCCATCCAAGAGGGCGTGACGGAATGGGGTGTGACGGTCCTTCAGGCCGTGGACGAGATGGACGCCGGTGACGTCTGGGCGACCGCGGCCTGCACGCTGTCACCGTTGGCCAAGAGCGACCTGTATCGCAACGAGATCGCCGACGCCGCCCTCTCCGCCGTCCTGCTGGCCGTGGAACGCTTCGCCTCGGGCTCCCACACGCCCCTGTCGCAGAGCACCGCCCGCACCCGCCCGTACCTCGACCAGAGCGCCCGGCGGATCGACTGGCACGAGGACGACACGCCGACCGTCCTGCGCAAGCTACGTGCCGCGGACTCCCAACCCGGTGTCCTGGACGTCCTGTTCGGCGAGGAGTGGTACCTGCACGGTGGCCACCCCGAGGACACCCTGCGCGGTGTCCCCGGCGCGCCGCTCGCCACCCGGAACGGTGCGCTCTGCCGGGCGACGAAGGACGGCGCGGTGTGGATCCCCGAGCTGCGGCGGCGGCGCGTGCCCGGGCAGCCGCCCACCTTCAAGCTTCCGGCCGTCGTGGCGCTCGGCTCCCGGCTGCCCCCGCTGCCCGAACTCGGCGCACCGCTGTCCCCGGCGGACGGCCGGCGCACCTGGTCGGACATCGAGTACCGCGAGGAGGACGGCGTCGGCCACCTGTCGTTCTCCTTCCCGGGCGGAGCCATGAGCACCTCCCAGTGCCGTCGGCTCCTGGACGCGTACGAGGAGGTGCGCGCCCGCCCCACCTCCGTGCTGGTCCTCGGCGGGCGGCGGGACCTCTTCTCCAACGGCATCCATCTCAACGCCATCGAAGCCGCCGGCGACCCTGCCGCGGAGTCCTGGGCCAACATCAACGCCATCGACGACGTGGTCGAGGCGGTGATGACCACCGACGACAAGCTCGTCGTCGCCGCGGTCCCGGGCAACGCGGCGGCGGGCGGCGTGATGCTCGCCCTGGCCGCCGACGAGGTGTGGTGCCGCGAGGGCGCGGTGCTGAACCCGCACTACCGTCTGATGGGCCTGTACGGCTCGGAGTACTGGACGTGCACACTGCCTCGCCGGGTGGGAGCCGCCACCGCGGCACGGCTCATGCACGAGGCCTTCCCGGTCAGCGCCACCAGCGCCTTGCGCCTCGGCCTCGTCGACCGTGTCGTGGAGTGCGGTGCGGACGCCTTCGCCGCCGAGGTCCGTCTCCTGGCGGCCCGGCTGGCCGCGGCACCGGCGACGCGCGCCCGGATCGAGAGGAAGAAGACAGAGCAGGCGAGCACCGGGCCGCTGGAGGTCTTCCGGGAACGGGAGCTGGCCCGGATGCGCCGGACCTTCGACGACCCGGACAGCTCGTACCACGCGCTGCGGCGCGCCTTCGTCCGCAAGGAGAAGCCGTCCCGTACGCCGCTCCATCTGACCGGCCTGGCGGCCGTCCCGGCGGCGGAAGACATCGTGTGAGGGTGCTTTGGCCGGGCCCGCGTCAGGTAGGCGGGCCCGTGGTTCCAGTAGGCCCGAGTCGTATCTCGGTGTCACGACACTGGTTCTCGTGACTTGACACGGCCGGGCCGGGGCAGGGGACCGGCGCTCCGGCGGAACAGCCGTACCGGCGTGCCGACTGCCCTGGCCCCGGCGCGGTCCGGAGAGGACCATGGGAGGTGAGCAAGGGAGGCCACCATGAAGACCGGAGCTTCGGAGTACGACCGCTGGCTGTACTCCCACACGCCCTCCCAGGCCGAGGGCGAGCGCGACGAGCCCGCCGAGCGCGCGAGCGCGGCCATGGAGCGGCACCCGGACGTTCCCAGGACCGAGCCGTCCCAGGCGGAGGGCGAGCGGTCGGACGACCTGGGAGCCCAGTGATCGCAGGCCGGTGGGTCGCCGGACGTGGACGTGACCCGGCCGGCGCTTCGGCGAAGGTGATGTCGGCGAACGGATGAATGACGGGAACGGCGTGCGCGTGTGGACGGCTCGGGCCCGGCCCCGGCCGTCCATGTGCGCGTCCGGCCGACGGCACGCAGCTGATGTCCGGGATCCGTGATCAGCAGGGTCCGCGCAGGTGTGCGCTGCGGCCCCGGTGCCGCCCGGATGCGACCGTGTCTGCCCGTCGGCATGATGAGGAAAGCGGTGTGCCCGCCCGCTCGCTCGTGACAAGCGATGGGAGCCGTTCCATGGGACAGGTGGCGGAGACGAAGGCACCGCCGAAGAAATCCGTCAGCGCCGGAGGCGTCTTCCTCGGGTTCGCTCCCTGGATCATCTTCACGATCGTGGCCGGCCCCAGCACCTGGGAGTACGCGGCGCTGGCCGCGCTCGCCGCGTCGCTCGTGCTCTCCGGGCGGGACATCCTGCAGGGCCACCTGAACCTGCTCGACATGACCGGCATCGTGTTCTTCGCCGTGGTCTCCGTCCTCGCCCTGGCCCTGGACCACCACGAGCTGATCTGGCTGGAGACCTACGCGCAGGTGCTCGCCAACGCGGTCGTGGCCCTCGTGGCACTGGGCTCGCTGTTCTTCGATCCGTTCACCGCGCAGTACGCGCGGCGGTCGACACCGCCCAGTGTCTGGGACTCGCCGGTCTTCAAACACATCAACATGGTCCTGACCGCGGTGTGGGGCGGTGTCTTCGTCGTCATCGCCGTGCTGGGCCTGCTCGCGATCCTGATGCCGTCCCTGGACGACTGGTTCAACTGGGTCGTCCCGATCGTCCTGCTGGCGTGCACGGTCACGTTCACGGAGCGCTACCCGGAGTCGTACAAGGCCAAGGCCCTGGCCTAGGGGGCTTCAGAACGCGGCTCCTCGTCGGGGGTGAGGTACTGCTCGGCCCAGACCGTCTTTCCGGTGGGCGTGTGGCGGGTGCCCCAGCGCTGAGCGAGCTGTCCGACGAGCAGCAGGCCCCGGCCGCCCTCGTCGAAGGTACGGGCCCGGCGCATGTGCGGTGCGGTGCTGCTCGAGTCGAACACCTCGCAGATCAGGGTGCTGTTCTGGTGGATGAGGCGGAGCTGGGCGGGCGGGCGGCCGTAGCGGATGGCGTTCGTGACCAGTTCGCTGACGACGAGTTCGGTGATGAAGGCGGCGTCGTCCAGGCCCCAGGCGGCGAGCTGCTCGGTGGCGTGCTGGCGGGCCTGCGCGACGACCGCCGGATCGAAGGCGAGGTCCCAGGCGGCGACGTGGTCGGTCTGCAGGGCGCGGGTGCGGGCGATGAGCAGGGCGATGTCGTCGTCGGGGCGGTGCGACACCATCGAGGTCAGCACCCGGTCGCAGACCGTGTCGAGGCTCTGGGCGGGGCGGGCGAGGGCGGCGAACATGGTGTCGAGGGCTTCGTCGATGTCGTGCTCGCGGGTTTCGAGGAGTCCGTCGGTGTAGAGGACGAGGAGGCTGCCCTCGGGCAGCTCCGTCTCGAAGGCCTCGAAGGGCAGCCCGCCGAGGCCGAGCGGTGGGCCGGCGGGGACGTCGAGGAAGCGGACGGCGTGGTCGGGGGTGACCACGGCGGGCGGGGGATGACCGGCACGAGCGAGGGTGCACCGGCGGGAGATCGGGTCGTAGACGGCGTAGAGGCAGGTGGTGCCGATGCCTCCGGCGGTCTCGGGCGTCGCGTCGTCCGCGCCGGTCTCCTCGGCGGACAGATGGTTGACGAGGTCGTCGAGGTGGGTCAGGAGCTCGTCGGGCGGCAGGTCGACGTCGGCGAGGGTGCGCACCGCGGTGCGTACGCGGCCCATGGTGGCCGAGGCGCGGATGCCGTGCCCGACGACGTCGCCGACGACCAGGGCCACCCGGGCGCCCGACAGGGGGATGACGTCGAACCAGTCGCCGCCGACGCCGGCCTTGGCGACGGCGGGCAGGTAGCGGGTGGCGATGTCGAGGGCGTGCTGGTCGGGCAGCGTCTGCGGGAGCAGGCTCCGCTGCAGGGTCATGGTGGTGGTGTGGTCGCGCGCCGGACGGCGGGAGTGGTGGATGCTCACGGCGGCCTGGGCGGTGAGCTCCTCGGCGAGCCACAGGTCGTCCTGTTCGAAAGGGGTGGGGTGCTCATGACGGGTGAAGAGGGCGACGCCGAGGGTGGAGCCGTTCGCGCGCAGCGGCACGATCATCAAGGAGTGGATGCCGCCCTCGTGGATCCGGGCGGCCTCGGGGTCGTGTGCGACCCACTCGGCGAGCGCCGGGGACGCCGCGTCGAAGAGGGCGCCGTGGCCCTGGGCCAGGCACTGAGCCACCGGTGACGCCGCCAGGTGCCGGACCTTCGGACCCGAGTCACCGGGAGACGGAGGGCCGCTGTCCGGCGCCGGGCTCACGGCGGCACGGGACAGGGTGAAGTCCCTGACCTGCGGTGCGTGGGACGTGTCGGCGGGCTGGGGGGTCTCGAACAGGTCCACGACGGCGCGGTCGGCGAGGCGGGGGACGACGGCGTCGGCGAGTTCCTGGGCCGTGCGCCGGCTGTCGGGGGTGGTGCCGATGCGCCCGGCGGCGTCGTGCAGCAGCTGCATGCGCTGCCGGGCGGGTTCCTCGTGCGGCATGTCGTGGGCGGCCAGGCACACGGCGCGCACTCGGCCCGAGGGGTCCTTGAGCGGGGTGAGCGAGGCCGGCCAGCCGTGCTCGCTGCTGACACCCGAGTGGTGCAGGAAGGCGTCCATGTGCTGCGGTTCGCCGCTGTCCAGGACCAGCCGCATCTTCGCGTCGGCCTCGTCGCTCGCGGTGTGGGGGGCGAGATCGGACAGCCGCAGACCGCGCATGTCGTCCTCGTTCAGGAGCAGGGCGTGCTCCATGCCGGCGTTGGCCCGTACGAGCCGCAGATCCGTGTCGAAGACGGCGAGGATGCACGGCGTCTGGCGGAAGGTCCACTCCCTCAGGACGTCGCCCTCCTGCGGGGGCTTGCCGACCGGGCGAGGCGGGGGGTGGGGGCGGTCCCGCACGGCGGAGACGACGAGCCAGTCGGCTGCCCTCTCGGTCCGGTGGTGCGCGAGCAGCCGCTGGGTGACCTGGTGCCCGTCGCGGTGCCGCAGCGGCACGGCGCCGTTCCACCGCTCCCGCCCGGCTGTGTCCCGGCGGAGCGCGGCGGCGGTGTCGGCGGCGTCGATCGGGCGGCCCGTGCCGTCGACGTCGTCGGCGAGCAGACGTACGGCGGGCTGTCCGACGATCTGCGAGGCCGTGTAGCCGAGCAGGCGCTCGGCTCCTTCGCTCCATCCGGTCACGATGCCCTGGTCGCTGATGGTCGCCGTGGCGGTGGTGGTCGTGACGGCCGGGTCGGGCAGGGCATTTGCCTGCGTCTGCTCACCGGGAGGGGTGGGAAGTCGCTCCATCGCCGCTCATCTCGCCCTTCGGGAACCTGGACGGCTGGGCCTGGGGCAGGGGCCCTCCTGTCCAGCATGATCCTGGGGAGCGCGGAGCACCAACCCGGCGCTGCCCTCCGGGGCCGTGCGCCCGGTCGCCGCGTCGCCGCCGTCCCCTGCGCCCTCGCGGCGGGCAATCGGGGTGCGCCGTCCCGGCCGTGTCCGGCGGATGGGGCATGGCGGCCGGCGGGTGCCGCTCGTGCACGTGCCGCCGTGGGGGTGCCCGTGGTCGTACGCGTCGGAAATGTGGCCTGTGACACGCCCGTGACAGTCGGCGGACGTGGTGATGACGTCACCGAGTCAGTCTTTTTGAACCAGGGCAAAACGTCCTAATCGGGCATTTGCCCACTGCTTCCGAGGGTGTGGGCAGTGACGACCCATCCGACCCGTCGACAGAAAAGGAAGACCTCATGAGCCCCGCCCTCACCGCCCCGATCTCCACCCCGACCGCCTCGACCACCCCGTTCGCCGAGGCCTCGGCCCCCGGCGCCCAGGCCCCCGCCGCGGCCTCCGAGGCCGACGCCCCCGCGCTGGCCCCGCGCGAACGCGAGACCCTGCGACATATCGCCGCCGGCTGCACCTACCTGCAGGCGGCACGCCAGATGGGACTGTCCAAGCACACGGTCGACGCCTACCTGCGCCGGATCCGCGCCAAGCTCAACATCACCACCACCGCCGAGATGACCCGACTCGCCATCTCCCTCGGCCTGTGACACCCCGCCGTCCGGGTGCCGGTCCGGCCGCGGGCGGGACGAGGCCAGGGCTGTCGTGCCGCGCGTGCCGGAACCGGGCAGGTGACTCAACGCGGTGGCCCAACTGCCTTGCAGGCGACGGATTTTGAGTCAGCGGACGCTTTCTATACTGGCCGGATGATCACCGTACCGCTCAGCGCACTTGAAGTGGCCATGGTCCAGACAGGTGCCCGAGCCGCAGACACGTTGAAGGACACCACCGAGTTCGCCAGGCGCCTCGACGATCTCGGATATCTGCGGCTCTGGTACGCCGAGCATCATCACTCCCCGGCCATCGGGGCCTTTCCACCCGTCGTCCTGGCCGCCCACGCGGCCGCGCTGACCTCGTCCATCCGTCTCGGCTCCGGCGGTGTGCTTGCCCCGAACCACGCCCCGCTCATGCTGGCCGAGCAGTTCGGCACACTGGCCGCACTGCACGACGGGCGGATCGACATGGGCGTCGGCCGCGGCCCGGGCACCTTCGACGAGCCGACGGCGCGCGCGCTGCGGCGCGGGGCCGGGGCCGCGACGGACGACGAGTACCGCAACGATGTGTCGGAGAGCCTGCGTCATCTGGTCGACGAGGTCGCCCTCGGCCCGCTCCCGGAGCCGTGGCTGCTGTCGTCCAGCACGGCCGGTGCCGGGCTGGCGGCCGAGCTCGGACTTCCGATCGCCTTCGCCCACCACATACGTCCCGACAACACCCTCGCCGCGCTGCGCCACTACCGCGATCACTTCGCGCCCTCCCGCTGGTGCGAGCGCCCCCGCGTGCTGGTCTGCGTGGAAACGGTCTGCGCCGAGACGGTCGAGGAGGCGGCACGGCTCGCGGGCCCGATGGACGTCGTCAAGGCCGGCCTCCTCAAAGGACGCAGCGACTTCCCCTTCCCCACGCCCGACGAGGCGGCGGCCCACAAGTTCGCCGCGGACGAGGTGCAGGCGCTGGCAGGCTTCCGCGCCCAGCAGGCCCACGGCACGCCCGAGACCGTCGCGAAGCACCTGGCGAACCTCGTGGACGCGACCGGCGCGGACGAACTCATGCTGGTCACACCCGTCTACGCGCTGGCCGACCGCCTGAGGTCCTTCGAACTCGTCAGGGCTCTGAACGAGGTGTGATGCGGGTCGCGCCGGTGGCGGTCTGCCCGCCGGTCAGTGGTTCGTGTCCTTGAAGCGGTGATGAGAGACCTGTTCCCGTGCCGAGCGCCAACGGGACCGAGCCTGTCCGACCACGCTGTCCCACTGCTGCCGGACCTCGTGGTCGGACGGGCGGTGTCCGTCGCGGATGCGGACGAGTTCGTCCCGTACCTCTCGTCCCAGCGCGGACGAGGCGACGACGACGAGCATCACCGAGAAGAGGGACGAGATCATCGCGAAGACGGCGCCGACGACGCCGTAGCGCGTGGCGTACGAGTTGAACAGGTGCGGCAGGTAGAGGGTCGCGGCCACGGAGTAGGCCGCCGTCAGGACGGCCGCGGTGACGCCGAAGGGGATCAGGTCGCGCCAGGCGACCCGCTTCGCCGACAGACTCCAGCCGCTCCAGACGAGGAAGACGGCGGTCAGCGGAGCGTGGCACGCGGCGGTCACCAGTCCCAGTCCGCCTTCGTAGAGCACAGCGGTGAGCCATCCGGTGAGAATCGCGTAGAGGCCGAGGGTGAGGATCCACCACAGGCCGTTGCGCGTGTTGCGCACGCTGAGGGGCTTCAGTTCCCAGGTCTGCTCGAAGAGCCGCTGAGCCGCTCGCGCGAAGCTGAGCACCGAGATGATCAGGAAGAGCACTCCGAAGATGCCCACGCTCGCGTCCGTGTTCTCGGCGGGGGAGAACAGGGAGTCGACCGCCTCGGCGCCCGCGCCGGTGAGGCCGTAACGCTTGATGATCCGCTGTGCGGAGTCCTCCTGGACGAAGTTGCCCAGGACGGCGCTGCTGAGGATCGCGAGCGGAATCAGTGTGGTCAGGGCGCTGGAGGCCAGGGCCATCGAGCGGTCGAAGCCGACGATCTTCTGGAACCGACCGACGACGCGCAACGCGAAGGCGGGGCGCAGCCAGAACGTCAGCGTTCTGACCAGGCGCTCGCGATTGATCTTCGCCGTCCTGCCCTCCGTGAAGATCGAGACCTGTGTGGCGGCGCGAGCCTAACGAACATTTCCATCGATTTCGGACGATGACACGCCAGGCCACACGCTCAGCACGGCACAGGCTCCGACGGGCCACACGGTCGGACGGCCGCGCGGGCGGGTGCCCCTCATGGCGAGGTCTGTCCGTGCACTCGCAGACGGTGTCCCTCAGGGAGGTGACCCTGCCGCCCCCGATGTGCGCCACCCCCGGGAGGAGTCGTTCCGGGACGGGCCCGCACGGCTCCCGGGTGGCCGTGCGCGCACCTCGGTGTGGTCCACTGGCCGACGGCAATGGATCAAGGCGAGTGGAAGAGAACGTCGATGACGACGACAGCGCAGGCGAGCGTGCAGTACGAGGACGACCAGGTCCGGGTCACCCGCTGGGACTTCCAGCCCGGAGAGCGCACAGGTCGGCACGTGCACGCCCACGACTACGTGGTCGTCCCGGTGACCGACGGCCGCACCGGTGCGGTCGCCCCCGACGGGTCGGTGACCGAGTCCGACCTGCGGACGGGGCAGTCGTACGCCCGCCCGGCCGGCGGCGAGCACGACGTCGTGAACGTCGGCGAGGCGCACCTGGCCTTCGTCGAGATCGAACTCAAGCACACGGCCCCGGCCTCCTGACGGTCCCGCGGCGCGGGACGGCCGTGACTGACACCCGCAGACAGGCCCGGGCGGTCGAGCCCGAGCCCGGCGGCTGCCCTGCGGACCCTGCTCAGGCGGCGGCGGTGCCCGCGGCGTCGACCTCACGCAGCACGGCGACGAGCGTGCTCACCGCGTGGTAGATCTGCTCGGGGGTGTGGTCGCACGTGACGAAGAAGCGCAGCCGGGACTCCTCCTCGGGCACCGCCGGGTGGAGGATGGGATTGACACTGATCCCTCGCCGGAAGAGCAGATCGGCGACGCGCAGCGTCTTCATCGAGTCCCCGACGATGCACGGGACGACCGGCGTGCCGCGACTGTCACCGGTGTCGACGCCCCCTTGGCGGGCCAGACGGAGGAAGAGCCGGGCGTTGGACGCCAGGCGAGCGACGCGCTCCGGCTCGGCGCGCAGGACGCGCAGCGCGGCGAGGGCCGCGGCGGTGTTGGCGGGTGTCATCCCGGCGCTGAAGACGAATCCGGGAACGGTGTAGCGCAGGTAGTCCACGACCGTACGACTCGCGGCGACGTAGCCGCCGCAGCTCGCCAGTGCCTTGGACAGGGTGCCCGACCACAGATCGACGGCGTCCGCGGCGGCGCCGAAGTGCTCCCCGACGCCGCGGCCGTGCTCGCCGAGCACCCCGATGCTGTGCGCCTCGTCGATCATCAGCAGCGCGTCGTGGCGGCGCTTGACCTCGATCAGCGCGGGCAGGTCGGCGATGTCGCCGTCCATGCTGTACACGCCCTCGACGACGACGAGGACCCGGCGGTGGTACGGGCGCACCTCGGCGAGCAGAGCGTCGAGCGCGGCCGCGTCATTGTGCGGGAAGGGCCGCCGCGTGGCGCCGGAGAGCCGGCATCCCTGGAGGATGCTGTCGTGCGCGAGGGCGTCGTGGACGACGAGGTCTCCTTCGCCGACGAGGTGCCCGATCAGGGTGACGTTCGCAGCGTGTCCGCTGACCAGGGTGAGCGCGGCCTCGCACCCGAGGGCGGAGGCCAGTTCCTTCTCCAGGTCGAGGTGGAGCCGGCGGTTGCCGGACAGCAGCCGGCTGGCGGAAACCGAGGTGCCGTGGCGTTCGACGGCCTGCGCCGCCGCCTCGCAGACGTGCGGATGGGTGGCCAGGCCCAGGTAGTTGTAACCGGAGAAGGACAGCAGTTCGCGGCCCTCGACGACGGTCGTGTCCGTCATGCCGCCGTCATGGACGAGGAAGTACGGGTTGGGCAGGCCGACTTGAGTGAATGCGGCCACGCGCGCGCTGTGCGCGGCGACCTCCGGGAAGCGGTCGATCCGGCTCTGCCGCCCGCCCTGTCCGTCGACGGTGGGATCCGTCGCGTCGGGGCGGGCGGGCGGCCGCTCCGGACCGGTGCCGTCGGGACTGTCGTCCGTCCTCGGTTCGGTATCCGTGCCGTCGTGGCTGTCGTCGCCTGTCGGTCGGGTATCCGTGCTGTCGTGGCTGTCGTGCGCTCCCGGTCGGGCACCGGTGTCCTCGTGGCCGCCGTCGGCTTCCGGTTCGGTCTCCGCGGTGGGTGCGGCCTTGAGCACACCGGGTGTCTCGTGGCCGGGGCGCGGTCGTGCGGGCCGAGCGGCGCCCGGTGCGTCGCCCGCGGGGATTCCGGGCGGCCCGGCCGCGGGCGGTGTCGTGGGCGATGTGCGCACGTCCGTGCCGCCCGACCTCGCCGTGATCATGGAGATGAGGGCCGCGACGGTCGGCAGGTCGTGCCGCTTCTCGTCGGACGACCACCGCGGCCACTGCCGTGCGAGGGCGGTGAACAGGTCGGTCAGCATCAGCGAGTCGAACCCGAGATCCTCGACCAGCCGTTGATCCGCGCGCAGATGGCCGACCGGGAACGCGCTGATCCGAGCCACGTGCGCGAACACGCTCTCGGCGATCTCCGCGGCTGCGGCGCCGCCGACGGTCCCCGCGGCTGCGGAGTCCTCGACGGTCCCCGCGACTGCGGCGGCTTCGACGGCCTCGGCGACTGCTGTGGCTTCGCCGACCTCCGTTGCTCCCGCGTCGTCGGTGGCTTCCGTGTCGCCCGCGTCCTCCATGGCTTCCGTGATGTCCGGAGTCGGCGGGCGCCCTTCGTCCGTCGCGCCCGAGTCGGGCAGTTCGCACCGCGCCGCCGGGAGCGTCACGACCTCCGCCACGGCAGGGCCCGTTGAAGCGTCCGCAGCGTCACTCGGCTCGGTGACCCGCGGCACGGGCGGTCCTGCGACCGGGGCGGGGTGGGTGGCGGTGTGGGCGTCCAGAGCCGTTTCGAGGCAGGTCAGCGTGACGGCCTGTTCCCGCAGCAGGGTGAGCGCCTCGATCAGCAATTCCCTTACACCGGTGGCCTGTTGTTCCCCGTCCGGCACGGTCGCTTCGTCCATCGCACCGACGTCGACCGCGGCGCTCACCGGCACGGCGGTGCCCTCGGGGGAAGCGTCGCTCACGGGGACGGCGGGGTCCTCGGGGAAACCGGCCGCCGCGCGCGCCGACGGCCGCCGAGCGCCCCGTATCCAGTAGGACCGGGTGTCGAGCCGGGCCACCGGCAGGTCCAGGAGGCGGCGTTCGTCGCGGGGGACGAGTGCGCGGGGGTCGGTTCCGGCACCCAGGACCGCGAGGCGGGCGAGCGCGTCGAGGAAGGTGTGACCGTTGTCCGGTGCCGGCCCGTCGGCGGACACGAGGTGCACGTCGTCGTGGCCGGTGAGCGTGCGGCGGACGCACGGCAGCAGCGAACGGTGTCCGGTGACCTGGACGAAGACGCGGGCACCGTGGGCATGGGCGCTGCGTACGGCGTCCTCGAAGCGGACCGGCGCCGAGGCGTGCCGGGCCCACAGCTCGCGGAGCTCGGCGGGCTCGGTGCACAGGGCGCCGTTCACGCAGGAGACGAACGCCACGGCGGGGCGGGCGAGGTCGCGACGGGCGAGGTCGCTGCGGAGGGCCTTCTCGGCGCCGGCCACGCGCGGCGAGTGGAACGCGCCCGACACCTCCAGCCGCCGCGTGGCGACCTTCGCGGCCGCGCAGGCGCGTTCCACAGCGGCCAGACCTTCCAGGGTTCCGCTCACCACGACGTGCCGGGGGTGGTTGAAGCAGGCGAGCCACACGTCGTCGACGCCGTCGGCCAGCTGCCGGAAGGCCGCCTTGTCGGCGTGCAGGGCCAGCATCCCGCCCGCGGATCCGGTCTGCCCCCGCCGGCCGGACTCGGTCCTGGCGAGGACGGCGCCGCGGTTCGCGAGCAGCCGGACGGTGTCCTCACCGGTGAGCACGTCCGCCGCCGCGGCGGCGGCGAACTCCCCGGCGCTGTGCCCCAGTACGACGTCGGGGCGGATGCCGCAGGCGGCCAGCAGACGGGTCGCGGCGATCTGGACGGTGCCGAGCAGCGGCTGGCACACCTCGGTGGCGGCCAGCTGCCGACGCAGCTCCGCGTCGTCCGGCCGTGCCGTCGCCCGCGGCCCGTACAGCACCTCGGCCGGGTCGAGGCGGGTGTGCTCGCGGGCGACGCGGCCGAGCTCGTCGAACGCCGACCGGAACGGGGCGAACCGCTGGTAGAGGTCGTGCATCAGGGCCGGCCGCTGGCTGCCCTGCCCGGGGAAGACGAACGCGACACGGCGCCGGTCGGGCGGCAGCGGAGCATCCGCGGCGAACGCGCCGTCGCCCAGATCACCCCGTGCCCCCTCGGCGATCCGACGACGGGCCAGGCGCAGCCGCCTGACGTACTCGCCGAGGCTGGTGGCCGTGACGGCGAGTCGGGAGGTCAGGGGCTCGCGGCAGCCCAGGGTGTGGGCCAGGGCCGCGAGCGGCGTCCCGGGTGCCCGGTCCAGGACGTCGAGCAATTCGCCGATGTGGGCGTCCAGCAGACGGGGACTGCCGGCCGAGACGAGGACGAGATGCGGAGCGCGTTCCGGCCGCGGCAGGCGGCGGGGCACGTCCGGCCCGGCCGGAGCTCCGTGGCGCGCACGGGCCGGTCCGGCCGGAGGGGGCGACGGGGCGGGTGCGGGCGCTTCTTCGAGGATCGCGTGCACATTGGTGCCGCCGAAGCCGAACGAGCTGACGGCGGCCCGCACCGGCCCTGTTTCCTGCGGCCAGGGCCGCA
Organism: Streptomyces sp. NPDC025784; assembly: GCF_055558435.1. Lineage (NCBI taxonomy): Bacteria > Bacillati > Actinomycetota > Actinomycetes > Kitasatosporales > Streptomycetaceae > Streptomyces > Streptomyces sp. NPDC025784. Next base: position 49,765 of record NZ_JBVHMN010000026.1, on the reverse strand, counting down.
CGGTGTCGGCGAACCGCAGACCGGCGGCGCCCACGGCGAGATCCGGATGCGGGGTGACGTCCGGCTGCGGCAGGATCGTCCGTCGGTGGACGGCCAGAGCCGCTTTCACCAGTCCCGCGAGCCCCGAGGCGGCCAGGGCGTGCCCGATGAGGGCCTTCGCGGAGCCGAGGTAGCACAGGCCCGGGTCGTCGTCGGGAAACTCCGTGCGCAGCCGGCGCAGCGCTTCCACCTCGGCGCGGTCGCCGGCGCGGGTGGCGGTGCCGTGCGCCTCGATGTAGCCCACCGACGACGGAGCCACGCCGGCGTCGTGGTAGGCACGGCGCATGGCACGCAGCTGGCCTTCGGCCGTGGGAGCCAGCGGTCCGGGGCAGGCGCCGTCGTTGGCCGAGCCGATGCCCCTGACCACGGCGTAGATCCGGTCGCCGGCGGCGAGCGCGTCCGCGAGCGGCCGCAGGACGGCGCTCGCCGCGCCCTCACCGAGGACGAAACCGTCGGCGCGCCGGTCGAACGGGCGGCACACTCCGGTGGCGGACAGCGCGCCCAGCTGGGAGAAGCCGATCAGGCCGTCGGGGGTGAGGCTGATGTAGACACCGCCGACGACCGCGATGCGGCACGTGTTCCGGCGCAGCTGGGAGACGGCCGTCTCCAGGGCGATCAGGGAGCCGGAGCAGGCGGCGTCCACGGCGAAGCTGGGACCGCCGAGGCCGAACTGCCGGCTGATGGTGGCGGGCGCCATGTTGAGCAGACTGCCGGGCAGGGTGAAGGCGCGGATGTCGCACAGCTGCCGGGCCCACCGCCGTACGGCGTCGGCCGCACGGGCATCGGACGCACGCGCGCGGGCCCTCCGGGCCTCCGCGGCGCACGCATCACCGGCGGATGCGGCGTCACTGGGGAGGGCCGCGCCGGCACGCGCGCCGTGCCCGGGGCAGTCGGGAGGCAGGCCGGGTGGTCCCTCGGCGAGGGTGAGGGCCCTGATCCGGGCCGACAGGAGGTCCTTGTAGTCCGACACCGACATCCCGACGAAGACCCCGGTGTTGTCCTTGTCGAACCCGCCGCGGCCCCAGCCCGCGTCGTCGAGGGCTTCGCGGGTCACGTCGAGCATGAGCCGGTGCTGCGGGTCCATGGCCTCGACGCGAGCGGGCGGCAGACCGTAGTGCAGGGCGGCGAAGCGGTCGACATCGTCCAGGAAGGCGACCTGGTCGGTGTAGGCGGCGGACGCGGCGCGTCGGCCCGGCGTGTGAAAGGGCGCGTGGTTCCAGCGCTCCGCGGGCACGGTGGCGAACTGCTGCTCGGCGGCGAGCAGGAGTCTCCAGTACTCCCGGAGGTCACGGGCGCCGGGGAAGCGGCAGCCCAGGCCGATGACGGCGATGTCGGCGGGGGAGGCGATGGCGGTCATGACAGGTCTTCCTTCGTGTGGGAGGGCGGGGTGGTCGATGGACCGGGGAGCGGGCCACGGGGTGGGGAGGTCGGGGGGAGTGCGGCGGGCGCCGCGGACCCGGACGCCGGCGGCGACCGATGCTCCGGCACCGGCGGTGGTGGAGGCGGCGGTGGCCGATCCCTCGGCGCCGGGGGCGGTGGCGGGGGAGGCGGCCACCGGCGTGCCGACACCGGTGGCGGGGGCGGAATCGGTCCGCGTCCCGGGCCCGGAGGCGGTGGGCACGCCGGGTCCGGCGGCGGTGTGCACGTCCGGTCCGGCGGATGTTCCGGACCGGACGCCGCGGTCCGCGCGGCAGGTGGCTCGCCCCACAGCCGACGTGGCGCCCACCAGTTCCATCGGCCCGCCAGCCGCATGAGCGCGGGCACGAGGACACCGCGTACCAGGGTGGCGTCGAGGAGGACGCCGAGGCCGGCGCCGATTCCGAAGAACTGGAGCAGTCCGACCCGGGAGGTGCCGAAGCTGAGCAGGGTGAACGCGAGCAGAGCGCCCGCGGTGGTGACGATGGGGCCGGTGCGGGCGATGCCCGTGACGATCGCGTCGGCGGTGCCCTGCCCGGAGTCGTGGGCCTCCTTGATGCGGGCGAGGACGAAGACCTCGTAGTCGACCGACAGCCCGAAGACGATGCACAGCAGCAGGACCGGCATGGTGGTCGTGAGCGGGCCGGGTGTGAAGCCGAGCAGGTTCTGCAGGTGGCCGTTCTGGAAGACCCACACCATCGCGCCGAGGACGGCCGCGAGGCTCAGCGCGTTGAGCGCGATGGCCTTGAACGGCAGGATCACGCTGCGGGTGAAGCCCAGCAGGAGCACGAACGTGGTGGCGGTGATGATCGCCAGCGCGGCCGGGAGCCGGTGCGCGACCGTCTCCTTGGCATCGACGAGCACCGCGCTCGGCCCGCCGACGTGTACCTCGGTGCCCGCGGGGACGGGCATGGCGCGAATGGCACGCACCAGATGCTGGGAAGCGCCCGACCGAGGGTCGGCCGAGGGCACGACGACCAGGAACGCGGGACCGTCGGTGTCGGTCCGGGTGCCGGCCGCGTGCGGGCCGGTCCCGCCGACCTTCAGGCCGTCGCGGTAGACGCCCGACGGCCCGACGACCTCGGCCACGTCGGGCAGCGCGGACAGTCGGGGGCCGTAGTCCCGGGCGACCTGTGGTGTCGTACTCGTGGTGAACACCGTCAGCGGCGTGGCGCCCTTCCCGCCGAACTCGTCGCGCAGCGCGTCCCCGGCCTGGCGGCTGGTCGCGCTCACCGGCAGCGTCCGGTCGTCGGGGGTGGCGAACGAAGCGTGCGCCAACGGCCAGGCGAGGACCGCCAGCAGGCCGAGCACCGGCAGCGCGGCGAGTACCGGGCGTCGTACGACACGCCGTGCCAGCGACTCCCAGCCGCGCGACGCGCCGCCCGCTCGCGTCCGTCGGCGCCACGGCACGGGCCACGCGTTCACCCGCGGGCCCAGCAGCGCCAGCAGAGCCGGCATGACGGTCAGCGCGCCCAGGGCGGCGATCGCCACCACGGCGATGCCCGCGTAGGCGAAGGAGCGCAGGAAATACGGCGGGAACACCAGGAGCGCCGCCAGCGCGGCGCAGACGGTCGCGGCGCTGAAGACGATCGTGTGGCCCGCGGTGCGCACGGTGGCCACGGCGGCTTCGCGCGGTGGACGTCCGGCGGCGATCTCCTCGCGGAAGCGGGAGACGACCAGCAGGCCGTAGTCGATGCCCAGGCCCAGGCCGAGCGCCGTCGTCAGGTTCAGCGCGAACACCGATACGTCGGTGACCGCGCCCAGGACGTTCAGCACCAGGAGCGTTCCGGCGACGGCCAGTCCGCCGATCAGCAGGGGGAGCAGCGCGGCCATCACGCTGCCGAACACCAGGACCAGCAGGATCAGTGTTCCGGGTACGACGACGGCCTCCGCCCGTTTCAGGTCGGAGTCCGAGAGGTCCTGGATCTCGGCCTCGACGAGCGCCGGTCCGCCCATGCGCACGTGCAGGGCGGCCGTCCCGCCCGGAGCCGACGGGCCGGGGGCCTCGCCGGAGGAAACCGTGCGGGCGGACGCCCCGCGAGCGGAGGACGCGCCCGGGGACGTCCGGGCGCCGGATGATCCGTCGGCGGAGGCCCCCGCGGCCACGGACGTACCGGGACCGGACCCACCGTCACGGGCCGTGGCCGCACCGGACCCGGTTCCGGCCGTGACGACACCGGACCTGGTCGCGGCACCGGAAGCGGACCCGGCTGCCAAGACAGCGGACCCGGTCCCGGTCGCGGCGGCGCCGGAATCGGGCCCGGGACCGGCCAGCACGGCGCGCAGCTCCCGTACCCGCTCCCCGAGCCGTTCTCCGTCCCCGTCCACGTGCGCGAGCACCAGACCCGCCCGGCCGTCGTGGCCGCGCAACCGGTCCTCATGAGTCGTCCAGTACGAGACGACGGCGCTCACGTGCGGTTGCGCCGCAAGACGCCGGGTCAGCTCCTCACCGGCCCGGCGGGCGGCGGGGTCGTCGACGGACCCGCGCGGTACCTGCGCGACGACGACCACGTTCGGAGATCCGCCGAAGCGCTCGGCCGTCACCCGGGCCGCGAAACTGGAGTCGGAGCGGGGATCGTCGTATCCCTGGGTCTTCAGACGGCCGCCGGCTCCGGCGCCGAGCACCACGCACAGCACGAGGAAGACGAGCCCGGCGAGCAGCACCAGCCGCGGACGACGGGTCGCCGCCTCACCGATCCAGCACAGCATCCGAGCCTCCAGGTGCGTTCCGCGCCCGCTCCGGGGTTGCGGCAGGCGCGTCCTGCCACCGTGCCCGGCCGGGTGCGGCGCGCCGTAGTCCCGGCTGTTCGTCACTTGACGCGACTGGGTGGAGGAGGTACTCGCCCCCTGAGCCGGGTGGACGTCAGCGGTGTCGCGCGACCGGCGTGCCGCCGTGCCGCGACGGTCTCGCGGATGCCCGGCAGTTCGAGGGGCCCCTGCGCTCGAAACGTGCGGACGGCAGCGACTCGCTAGCCTGTATGTGCGGGGGAGCGGCTCGGGCAACGCCCAGGGAGGCCGACGTGGCAGACACGGCTGACATGGCTGACGCAACGACCAGCGCCGGGACACGGGGACGGCCCCACGGGATGCCCGGCCCGTCCGCCGGCGCCGATTCCCCTCGCTACCTGCCGATCGCCGATCACGGTCTGATCGGCGACCTGCGCAGTGCCGCTCTCGTCGGCACCAACGGCACGATCGACTGGTACTGCTGTCCACGCTTCGACGCGCCCAGCGTCTTCGCCTCGATCCTCGACGCCGACCGGGGCGGCTGCTTCGAACTCGCCGCCGACGTGCCCGCCCGCACGAAGCAGTTCTACTTCCCCGACACCAACGTGCTGATCACGCGGTTCTTCGCGGAGGACGGAGTCGGTGAGATCCAGGACTTCATGCCCGTCGTCGACGACTCGCGCGAGGCGGACCGGCACCGTCTCATCCGCCGCGTGATCTGCGTGCGCGGCACCCTGCCCTTCCGCGCCCGCATCGCCCCCCGCTTCGCCTACGGCACGCTGCCGCACACCGTGCGCAAGCAGCCGGGCCAGGCCCTCTTCGAGTGCTCCACGCTCAAGCTCGCCCTGACGTCCACGGTCCCCACCGAGATCGACGGACAGGACGTGTGGTCGCTGTTCAAACTGCACGAGGGCGAGGCCGCCGTCTTCACCCTCGACCGGGTCGGCGGCGACGTCGCCCCGCGCTTCTGCGCCGTGGCCGAGGCCGAGAGGTCGTTCGACGCGACCGTGCGCTACTGGCGGCAATGGCTGTCCCGTTCCCGGTACCGCGGCCGCTGGCGGGAGATGGTCCACCGCTCCGCCCTCACGCTGAAGCTGCTGACCTACGTACCCACCGGCGCGATCATCGCCGCCCCGACCACCAGCCTGCCCGAACAGATCGGCGGGGAGCGCAACTGGGACTACCGGTACGTCTGGATCCGCGACGCCGCGTTCTGCGTGTACGCGCTGCTCCGCCTCGGATTCACCGACGAGGCCGAGGCCTTCATGAACTTCCTGACGGACCACGCGGGTCTCACCACGGCGCAGGAGCCCGGACCCACCGGCCCGCTGCAGATCATGTACGGCATCGACGGCCGCCGTGAACTGCCCGAAGAGGAGCTGCCCCACCTGGAGGGCTACCGGAACTCCGCACCTGTACGCATCGGCAACGACGCCGTCGGACAGCTCCAGCTCGACATCTACGGCGCCCTGATCGACTCCCTCTACCTCTACGACAAGTGGGGCAAGCCGATCTCCAGCGCACACTGGGACAGCATCGGCGAACTGGTGGACTGGGTCTGCGAGAACTGGGACCAGCCCGACGAAGGCGTGTGGGAGACCCGCGGCGGGCGCAAGCCGTTCCTGTACTCACGGCTCATGTGCTGGGTGGCGATCGAACGCGGCATACGCCTCGCCCGGCACCGCGGCCTGCCCGCCGACATCGTCCGCTGGGCGAAGGCCCGTGACGACATCTACCGCCGCATCATGCGCAGCGGCTGGTCCGAGGAACGGCGCGCCTTCACCCAGTACGAGGACAGCAACATCCTCGACGCGTCCCTCCTGATGATGCCTTTGGCGAAGTTCATCGCCCCGACCGACCCGAAGTGGCTGACGACGCTCGACGCCCTGGGCGAGGACCTCGTCTCGGACTCCCTCGTGTACCGCTACGACCCGCAGGCGAGCCCCGACGGCCTCCAGGGCGAGGAAGGGACCTTCTCCATCTGCTCGTTCTGGTACGTCGAGGCGCTCACCCGCGCGGGCCGGCTCGACGAGGCCCGGCTCGCCTTCGAGAAGATGCTCACCTACGCCAATCACCTCGGTCTCTACGCCGAGGAGATCGGCCACACCGGCGAACAGCACGGGAACTTCCCCCAGGCGTTCACCCATCTCGCCCTCATCAGCGCCGCGTTCAACCTCGACCGCAGACTCGGCTGACCCCCGGTGCTCCGCACACACCTCGCGAGCGGCCGGAACGCGGCGCGGTCCCGCGGGATGTGGCGCACGTGTGTCATCAGCGGCCTTCGTCGGCGGCCGGCAGGGGGCCGATCACCGGGTTGGTGAGGTGCTGGAAGATGATCGACGTCCGGAAGGCGACGATCTCGCGCCGGTCGGTGAACTGGTCCAGCAGGAAGGCGTGCAGGTGGTCGATGTCCTGCGCCGTGACATGGACGAGGAAGTCGTCGCTGCCGGCCATCGTGTAGACCGAGAGCACCTCCGGCAACCGGGTCACCGAGCGCTCGAAGGCGGCGACCACGTCGCGGCGCAGCGGCCGGACCTGTGTGAACACCATCGCTTGTACGGCGCGGTTGAGCGCGGGCAGGGACACCTGGGCGCGGTAGCCCTGGATGATGCCGCGCTGTCGCAGGAGCCGGGTGCGTTCGAGGCACGTCGAGGGGGCGATGCCGAGTTTCTCGGCGAGCGCCCGGTTGGACTGGCGTGCGTCCGACTGCAGATGCCGCAGGATCTCTGTATCAAGTTCGTCCACGATCGCCCCCAGGCCTCGCATGCCGAATTTCGTTCGGCAGAATGGTTTCGGTCCTGCATATCACCCTAACTTCGAAGCCATGAGCGAATCATTTGCGCATGAGGAGATCGTGGTCCGACAGGGCCGTCGTTCCCGTCTGCCGCTGATCGTGGCCGTGCACTCCCGGGCGCTGGGCCCGGCCGTCGGCGGCTGTCGGCTGCGCCGCTACGACAGCTGGCGCGACGGACTGACCGACGCGCTGCGCCTGTCCGAGGCGATGACCTACAAGGCGGCCGTGGCCGGCCTCGACTTCGGCGGTGGCAAGAGTGTCATCGCACTCGACCGGCACACCGAGCTGACGCCGGATCTGCGCGAGGCCGCGCTGTCGGACCTGGGCGAACTGGTCGCGTCCTTCGAGGGTTCCTACCGCACGGGTCCCGACATCGGCACGGGCCCCGACGACATGGTGGTCCTGCGCCGCTTCTCGCCGTACGCGTACTGCGCGCCCGAGGAGCAGGGAGGCACCGGCGACTCCAGTGGCCCCACCGCTGCGGGCGTCCTCGCGGCCCTGCACGCCGGTGCGCGGCACGTCTTCGGCGACGCGTCCTGCGCGGGCCGAGCGGTCGTCGTCAGCGGCTTCGGGGCGGTCGGCAGCGCCGTCGCGGCGGGTCTGGCGGCCGAGGGGGCGCACGTCGTCGTGTCGGACGTGGAGCGGTCCAGGAAGGACGCGGCGCTGGCGGCGGGCTTCGGATGGGTCGAGCCCGAACAGGCGCTCACCGCACCGGCCGACATCCTGGTGCCCGCTGCGACGGGCGGGGTGCTGAGCGAGGAGACCGTCCTGGGGCTCGGCGCCCGGCTGGTCGTCGGTCCGGCGAACAACCAGCTCACCGAGGAATCCGTCGCGGACGCCCTCGCCGCCCGGGGGATCGTCTGGATCCCCGACTACGTCGCCGGCGCGGGCGGCATCGTCTACACGCTCGGCCGGGAGTCGGACCACCACGGCCACGATGCGGCGATGAAGCGGGTGGACATCATCGGGGACACCGTGAGCCGCGTCCTCGACCTCGCTCACGAAAAGGGCTGCACTCCGCTGCGGGCGGCAGGGGAACTCGCGGGGCGCCGACTCGCATCCGCGGTGTCGGGAGCACCAGCCGGTTGACGCGCCTGTGCGCGCCGGTCGCGCGTCCCTTCGGGGCACCCCGGTGTCCGACGGCGGCGGAACACGGTGCGCCGGGTCCACCTGTTCGACGGGAGGCGTTCCAGACGCGGGGTGTCGCAGGTTAAGGTCTCGTGCGAGAGATCTTGTACGGAGGTGCCCGGAATGGACAACAGCGAGCCCGCCCGGCGGGGCCGCCCCCCGGGCATTCGGGCTGTCAAGGGTGAGCTGACCGCCCGCCAGCAGGCCATCGTCGACTTCATCACGACGACGGTCCAGCAGCAGGGCTACCCGCCGTCGATGCGGGAGATCGGCAAGGCCGTACGGCTCGCCAGCACCTCCTCCGTCGCCCACCAGCTGATGACGCTGGAGCGCAAGGGCCTCCTGTACCGCGACCCGCACCGTCCCCGCGCCTACCGGGTGCGTTCGCCCTGGTCGGCCGAGCTCGGCGAACGGGGCGAACCGCCCGTGGAGGTGCCGCTCGTGGGTCGGATCGCCGCCGGTGCGCCCCTGCTCGCCGAGGAATCCGTGGAGGACGTCTACTCCCTGCCCCGCCAGATCGTCGGTGACGGCGACCTGTTCGCCCTCACGGTGTCCGGCGACAGCATGATCGAGGCGGCGATCTGCGACGGCGACATCGTGACCGTGCGGCGGCAGGACAGCGCCGACCACGGTGACATCGTCGCCGCGCTCCTGGAGGACGAGGCCACGGTCAAGCAGTTGCGCCGCCAGGACGGCGAGGTCTGGCTGATGCCCCGCAACCCCGCCTACGACCCGATCCCCGGCGACGGCGTGCAGATCCTGGGCAAGGTCGTCGGAGTCCTGCGCCTGCTCTGAGACGTCCGGCCCTGGATCCGGAGCCGGACGTCGTCCCGTCGGACCGTCTAGACGGCCCGCGCGACGAGGAGGGCGACGTCGTCGTGGTCCTCGGGGTGGCGCAGACCGTACAGCAGACGGTCGCAGGTCTCCTCCAGAGGCCGGTCGGGGTCGTCGAGGAAGGTCAGCATGGTGTTGAGCCGGTCGTCGATGGAGTGGTGCCTGGTCTCCACGAGGCCGTCGGTGTACAGGACGAGCAGGTCACCGGGTTTGAGATCGGTCGTGGTCGTCTCGAAGGGGATGCCGCCGACGCCCAACGGGGCCCCGGCGGGCAGGTCGAGCAGCTCGGGCGGGTGGCCGGGGCGGGCAATCGCCGGCGGCATGTGTCCGGCGTTGGAGATGTGGCACTGCCCGCTGCGCGGGTCGTAGACCGCGTACAGGCACGTGACGATGTAGTGCTCCAGATCGCAGGTGATCTTGTCCATGTGCTGGAGCACCGTCTCGGGCGCCAGGTCGAGGTCTGCGTAGGCGCAGGTGGCCGTGCGCAGCCGGCCCATGGTGGCGGCGGCGTCGATGCCGTTGCCCATGACGTCGCCGACGACGAGCGCGGTCTTGTCGTCGGTCAGCGGGATGACGTCGTACCAGTCCCCGCCGACCTCGCTCGTGGCCTGGGCCGGGTGGTAGCGGGAGGCGAGTTCCAGACCGGTCCGGTTCGGCGGGTGGTCGGGCAGCAGGCTGCGCTGGAGTGTGAGAGCCGTGTTGCGCACGCTCTGGAACCAGCGCGCGTTGTCGATGGCCACGGCGGCACGGCTCGCGAGTTCACCGGCCAGGACGACGTCGTCCTCGTCGAACGGCACCGGGTTGCGTGTCCGCTTGAGGTCGAGAGCACCGAGCACTTCGCCGTGGGCGATCAGCGGCACCGCGAGATACGAGTGGACGCCGGCGTCCGCCAGGATCGCGGTGGCCTCCGCGTCGCGGGCGATGCGCCGCAGGTCGTGGTCGCCCACATGGCGCACCAGGACGGGGCGGCCGGTGTGCACGCACAGGGTGACGAGGCGGTCGCCGTCGTAGGCGGCGAGGTCGCCGGGCGGGTCGGCGGCGCGCAGGGCCGCCGTCGGGTGCGCCGCCTTGAGAGCCAGGGCACGGAAGAGCTCCGGGCCGTTGTCCGGAGCGCGGGTACGACGGCAGGCGAGGGCGGAGTCGAGGATGTCCACGGCGACGACGTCGGCGAGTTCGGGTGTGACGACCTCGGCCAGTTCGTGGGCGGTCTGCTCGACGTCCAGCGTGGTGCCGACACGGGTGGACGCGGCGGCGATGAGGGCCAGGCGCCTACGGGCCCGGTCGGCCTCGGTGGCCGCCCGGTGCCGTTCGGTGACGTCGACGACCGAGGCGGCGGCCCCCAGGATCCGGCCTCCGGGGTCCTCCAGCCGGTAGAAGGAGAGGGACCAGGCCCGGTCGTGCTCGGGATCTGACGGCGGGCGCCCCACGTGGTACTGGTCGAGCAGCGGCGTGCCGGTCGTGAGCACCTGTTGCAGCGCCGACTCGATCGTGTCGACATCGGGGAAGGGAAGGGTCTCCCGCAGATGCCGGCCGATGTGGTCCTCGGCGGGTATGCCGTCGATGCGCTCCAACGCGGGGTTGACGAGGAGGTAGCGCAGCTCGGGGTCCATGAGGGCCAGGCCGATGGGGGACTGGTTGATCAGCCGCTCGCACAGCGCCAGGTCGGTCTCGACGCGCTGGAGCAGGGTGTGGTCGGCCGCGATGCCCAGTGCGTAGACGTCTCCCCGGTCGTCCAGCAGCCGCATGTTGCGGAACTCCATCACACGCGTGCTGCCGTCCTTGTGCAGGATGGGGAAGGCTCCGGCCCAGCTCCGGCCGGTCTCCAGCACCTCGGCGAACAGGCCCAGGACGGCCTCCAGATGCTCCGGGCCGATCATCAACCGGGCCGCGTACTCGCCCAGCGCCTCCTCCGCGGTGTAGCCGAAGAGCTCCTCTGCCTGCGGGGTCCAGAACACGATGCGCCCGCTCGCGTCGAGCACCACAGCGGCCACGCTGAGCACATCCAGCAAACCGGTCGGCCGGGGCGGCACGAGGCCGTCGCCGTCGCCGAGTGTCGGTCGGCGGGATTCGGCTGTCATCGCAGATCCTCCTCCGCTGGCCAGAAGGACACGCCTCCCGAGCGGGTACCGCTCCACGCCTGGGGTCCGAGGACCCGCACTCCCATCATGACCGTCCTGCTTCGGCCTGCCCAACCCGGCGCAAGGCGTGGCGCCGGGTCGGGGCGGTCGGAACGGCTTCCTGCCGACCGGGTACCCCCGAATGCCGTGGCGATCCTAGGGCTCCCGTGGCGCCGCCCGTCCCGCGCACCCGGCGGCGTGGCGTCCGGTCCGGTCCGGGCCGGTTCGCGGAGTATGGCTTCTGCGCCGGGCCATTCGTCGAGAGCGCCGTCGCATCGCGGACAGCGGACCGCAGGCTACAGACAGTGGACTGGAGGCAGACGTGACGGTGAGCCGTATCGGCCTGGTCGTGCACGGAGGGCGCGAGGAAGCCGTACGGGCGGCGGACTCGGTCCGTACCTGGTGTGCCGCGCAGGCCGTGCAGTGCACGGACATCGACGTGTGGAACGAGGGCGAACGGCACAGCGCGAGCGACGAGGTCGAATCGGCGGGCGATCCGGACCTCATCGTGACCCTCGGCGGCGACGGGACGTTCCTGCGAGGTGCTCGGCTGGCCGCGGAGCACGACGCCTTGGTCCTCGGCGTCGACTTCGGCCGGGTCGGCTTCCTGACGGAGGTGCCCGTGGCGATGATGCACTCGGCCCTGGACGCCGTACGCGAGGACCGCATCACCGTCGAGAACCGCATGATGCTCACCATGCGGGCGTCGTGTCCCCTGAAAGTCCCCCAGGACATGGAGGCGCTCGTCCGCTACGGCCGCGGTCCGCTGCTGCCGCCGCCACGAGTGCGCGCCGACTGCACCTCCGGCGGCGAGTGGGGCATCGCGCTGCACGTCACCGCGCTCAACGACGTGGTCCTGGAGAAGCTGTCCAGAGACCGGCAGGTGTCCGTGGGTGTGTACCTGGCCGGGCGGCTTCTGGCGGCCTACTCCGCCGACGCCCTGCTCGTCGCCACCCCGACGGGATCGACCGCATACAGCTTCGCCGCCGGTGGTCCCGTCGTGTCGCCCCGGGCGGAAGGTCTCGTCTTCACCCCGGTCGCCCCGCACATGGCCTTCAACAGGTCGGTGGTCGCCGCACCGGACGAACCCATCGGCCTGCGGGTGCTCGAACGGTCGGGCCAGGCCGCCGTCAGCGTCGACGGCCAACTGCGCGGAGTGCTCGATCCGGGCGACTGGATCGGCGTGTACGCGGCCCCCCGCCCCCTGCGGGCGGTCCGGCTCGGGCCCATGGACTTCTACGGCCGGCTGCGCGAACGCATGAGGCTCACCGACGCGCCGGCGGCGGTGGCCGACGGATGCGCGGTCCCTCTCTGGCCCGCCACGACCCCTCCGCCCCAAGATCTGGCCCATCTGGCGCTTCCCACGACACCGGGCAGCGAGGCCGGCGCCCACTGACGCAGGCACGACTCGACCGGCTTGAGGGACGCGGCGCCCGGATCCACCGTCGGATCCGCGGACGGGCCGGGTACGTCGGGACGTCAGCGAGGTGCCGGGCGACGTCGGCGGCACGGGTGTCACGCAGGCTGCCCAGCAGCATGAAGTCGTGCACCATGCCCGCCACGCGGACGGCGGTGACGTCGACACCGGCCTCGCGGAGCTTGTAGGCGTACTGCTCGCCCCCTCCGGTCAGGCGCGCCGCCGAACCATCGGCCAGGGCCTCGTCGCGCCACCGGAACGGCATGGAGCAGGCGTCAGGGCAGGATCGAGTCGACGTAGCCGCCGTCGGCCCGCAACGCGCCGCCGGTGGTCGCGGAGGCCTGCGGAGAGCTGAGGTAGACCACCATGTTCGCGATCTCCTCGGGCTCGATGAGGCGCTGGACGAGCGACTGAGGACGGTACTTGATCATGAACTCGTGCTGGGCCTCGTCCCACGGCAGGTCACGTGACACCAGCTGGTACACGAAGTCCTCGACACCCGCGGTGTGCGTGGGACCGGCGATGACCGAATTGACGGTGACACCCGTGCCGGCGGCGTCCTTCGCGAAGCCGCGGGTGAGCGCGAGCAGCGACGTCTTCGTCATCCCGTAGTGGATCATCTCCGCGGGGATCACGATGGCCGAGTCGCTCGCGATGGACTGGATCCGCCCCCAGCCGCGCTCCTTCATGCCGGGCAGGTAGGCGCGGATGAGCCGGGCGGCGGAGAGCACGTTCACCTCGAAGTAGCGCCGCCACTCGGCGTCCTCGATCTCCAGAGGCGGGGTGGCGCCGAAGATGCCCAGATTGTTGACCAGGATGTCGACCGCCGGCAGGACGTCCAGGACCGCCCTCGTCCCGTCCTCGCTCGCCAGGTCGCCCGGGGCGGCGACGAGCCCGTCACCGCCGGTCTCCCCGCGCAGCCGCTCCACCGCCTCGTCGACCGAGTCGCTGCGCCTGCCGTTGACGGCCACCCGGGCTCCGGCCCGGGCGAGGCCGGCGGCGATGGCGTAGCCGATGCCCTGCGTGGAACCGGTGACGAGCGCGGTGCGGCCCGAAAGATCGATGTGCACGGTGCGATGTCCTCCTCGGGGACGGGCGGTGGCGGCTGCCGATCCGACGGACCCGGCGCGACGTGACGCGACCTTGTCCTCGCGTCGCGCCCCGGGAGCCCGCAGGGATCATCCTCGGCGACGGTGCCGGGGTCTCGGACGATGCGCGCGTCGGGGCGTGTCGCGCAGCGGTCGGCCCTTTCGGTCACCAGGCTCCGCGAGTCGCGGCCGGGGTTCGCGCGACACGGGCGGCTCCGGCGGGCCGGCTTCGAGGCGTCGGCACGGGTGAGCTCGTCCATCACGATTGGGCTGCGGAGGCATCACAGGCTGGTCCCCGGCAGTGGTCTGCCGGCGTGGTCCGTCGTTGGCCCGGCGTGAGCGCTGTGAGGAACGATGGGACAGGGTCGGTCTACGCCGAACTGACGGGTGCCTACTGGCTGGAGGACGCGGGCGACGACTGTCGCTGGTGCCGCGAACTGCTCCGGTTGCAGGGCGGGAAGCGGCAACCAGCGGCGGACCAGGGGCCTGATGCCGCCGACTGGCTGACGCGATTGCGTAGGGCGGTGCTGCCGGTCGCCGTGCTCACGGTCGCGGCGGCCCTGCTGGTCGGTACGCTCACCTGACGCCCTCCTCGCCACCCGGTGTCTCTCTGCCGTACGAGGTGTCCCCGGCCGGCGCGTCCCGCCGGTCGGCCGGTCGGACATGTGATGTTCGAGCGCGCTTCCGTCGGACACTATGAGACGCGTGGGCCGCGCTGGGAGCGGCGGGGCGGGACGACCCGGCAACACGGGGTGCGCGCCTCCGACCGAAGTGATGGGGGCAGAGGGCAATGGGGGGTCCGGAGGGCGTGGAGACGACCGGTCAGGGGGACGAGGACAGACCGCCGGGCGGTCTCGGTGCCCTCCTCGACGCACTCGGCACGGGCGCCTACGTGGTCGACGAGCAGGGGCGCTTCGTGGCCGTCAACGCGCGCGCCGAGGAACTGCTGAGGCGCCCCGCCGCGGACCTGGTCGGGCGCGACGCGCACGACCTGCTGCACCGCACCAGCAAGGGTGAGGAACTGCCCCGGACCCGGTGCGGCATGCGCCAGGCGTTCCTGGCCGGTCGGACGGCCCAGGCGGACCTGGACTGGTTCGAGCGCGGAGACGGATCCCTGCTGCCGGTGTCGTGGCTCATCACGCGTTACGACCTCGGCGGACCGGCGCCGGCCACGCTGGTGCTCTTCCACCCTCCGGCGGAGCCCGGTGCGCCGGAGGCGGTGCCTCCCAAGCCGGCGCTCGAGCCCCTCACGGATCTGGACCGGCTGTCCCTGCTGGCCAGGGCCACCACCCGACTGACCTCCACCCTGGACGTCGACGAGGCGCTGCGGCGGCTGGTGGCCCTGGTGGTGCCACGGCTCGCCGACTGGGCAATCGTCGATCTGATCACCGACCGGAGCGCGGTGTGGCGCACGGCGGTGGTGCACGCGGTGGACGGAGCCCTCGTGAACCGGCGCGACCTGGAGGGCGCCATGCCGCAGGTCTCCGAGGACTCCTCCATGCCCCTGTCGCGGGCGCTGCGAGGCGTGGCGTCCGCCCTGGTGGGCCCGCAGACCTATCACGGCCCGCCCGACTCCGGCATCGCCGTCGAACAGCGCCGGCTGTTCGAGGCGACCGGCATGCACTCGGCGGTCATCGCTCCGATACGAGGCCTGCGCGACGTGCTGGGGGCCCTGACGCTGGGCCGTTCCCACCGCCCCGACCCGTTCACCGTGGCCGATCTGCCGTTGCTGGAGGACATCACACGCAGGGCGGGCCTGGCCCTGGACAACGCGCGCCTGTACGAGCAGCAGCGCAAGGTCGCCGAGACCATGCAGCGGCATCTGCTGCCCCAACTGCCGCGGGTACCGCAGCTGGAGATGGCCGCCAGATACCTGCCCTCCTCCGACGCGGCACAGGTCGGCGGGGACTGGTACGACGCCTTCGCGCTGACGGACGGGGTGCTGGCGCTGGCCATCGGGGACGTGGTGGGGCACGACCTGGAGGCCGCGGCGGGCATGGCGCAGCTGCGCAGCATGCTGCGTGCCTACGCGTGGTCCCAGCAGGAACCGCCGAGCCTGGTCGTCGAGCGGCTCGACCGGGCGGCCGTCCATGTCGCCGAGGTCCCGGTCGCCACCATGCTCTTCGGCCGGCTGGCGCCGGACGACGGCGACGGCGGCTGGGAGCTGACCTGGACCAACGCGGGGCACCCGCCCCCGCTGCTGGTCACGCCCGACGGGGTTGCGCGCTACCTCACCGACGGGCACGGCATCCTGCTGGGCACGGCGACCGACCGGCCGCGCACCGACGCCACGGAGCCGCTCCCGCCCGGTTCGACACTCGTGCTGTACACCGACGGTCTGATCGAGTCTCCGGGCCGCTCGCTCGACGAGGGTCTGGACCGGCTGCGCCGGCACGCGGCCGACCTGGTCCACCGCGGTCTGGAGTCCTTCACGGACCAGCTGCTGGAGCGGGCCCGGCCGGCCGACAACGAGGACGACGTCGCGCTGCTCGCCCTGCGGACGCCTCCGCGCAGCTGATCGACCGCACCGCGCCTGTACCGCGGAACGCGGTCGTGGACCCGTGCCGTCGTCATCGGACGACGGCACGGACGGTCACCTACGGACCCGGAGTCCGTGCATGTCCCATCCAAGTGCCTGCGCCGGGGAGTATCACGTGTCTCACGGGGTAAGCGCGCGCGTATGAACGGGGTATTGAAGACCATCAGCAGGGAACCTGTCCCGCCCGAGGAGGGGTCCCGGATGCCGGATGCACCTGCCGAGGTGACCGTGGCCCTCGACGGCGCGGACGGCTGCATCGCCATGGCGCGCCATCAGGTGTCCGAGTTCCTGACACGGGCGCAGTCCGAGTACGGGCTGCCGGTGTCGGCCCGCGCCCTCGACTTCGCGCAGTTGGTGGTCAGCGAACTGGTCACCAATTCGCTGAAGTACGCACCCGGACCGGTCCTGGTCCAGCTGCGCATCATCGGAAGCGCCGTGGAGATCTCGGTCTGGGACACCGACCCGGTGCTGCCGGTGGCGCGGGCGGCGGACGCCGGGCGGGTCGGGCAGCACGGCCTGGAGATCGTGATGGCGGTCGTGCAGGGCTTCGAGGCGCGGCGGGAGCCCGTCGGCAAGTGCATCACCGCCCGTATCGCGCTGTTCGACGGGCTGCTGATCGAGGGCCTCGACGGGTGAGCGGCACGACGGCCGAACCGGTCCGCTCGTCCTGACCGGCCGACGCTGCCGGAGTCCTCGTGCCCTCTGCCGCGGCCGGGGGAACCCGGGGACGGAATTCCAGCCCCATCGACGGCCACCCGGCGTGCACGCGCATGGCCGCCCAGCCGCGCCGCGGCAACGGGACCTCCCGGGGAACGGGAGCATGCACGCGCGGTCGCCTTGCCGTGCCGCGGTACCGGGAGCGTCGTAGCGTCTGAGGCAGGCACCCATCAGGTACGACGCGCAGAGGGGAGCGGGCCGATGTCAGGCGCGATCGACACCCTTGTGCGGTTCGGAGCCGACGCGGACGCGCCGCGGAGCGGACAGCGGCGGGGCGCCGGTCTCTTGCGTCGAGTCGGGCCGTCTGCCCTGCCGCGCCCGTGGTCGGGCCCGGTCGCCGGGACGGCCGTGGCGCCGTGACCGACAGGCCCGATGCGGCGTACATGGTGTCCGTCGAGTTCTACGACCTGCTGCAGGCCGAGAGGGACCGTCGTCAGGCGAAACGGCGCTTCACGCAGGCGGCCCGCCGGGCCTGCCGCGGCATCCTGGACATCGGGGCCGGCACGGGCATCGTCACCGAAGTCCTCCTCGCCGAGTCCGCGGCCCCCGTCCACGTGGTCGAACCGGCGCCCGCGATGCGCGCGGCGCTGCTGACCCGGCTGGCGCGCCTCGGGGCCGACCGGCGCGCTCGCGTCACCGTGCACCCCGAACCCGTGCAGGAAGCAGGCCTGGACGACGCGGTGGACCTGGCGGTCGCCTCCAATGTCGTCGCCTGTCTCGATCCCGTCACACGACGCAACGCCTGGAAGGCCGTCGCCTCGGCGCTCGTCCCCGGCGGCCTGCTGCTCTTCGACCCTCCGCCCGCGGCCATGCCCGCCGGACCCCGGACGGTCGGGCGGCTCGGCCCGGCACGCGTCGGGCCCGACACCTACAGCGCGGAACTCACGAGCGCGCCCTGCCACGAGACCGTGCGCATCACGTTCACCTATCGCGTGGAGAGGGACGGTCGTCTCCTGCGCGAGGAGCGCGAGGCGTTCGACACCTGGCCGGCCCCACCGTCGGTGATCGTCGCCGAACTCCGGGAAGCCGGACTGGATGTCGTGCGGGCCCCGTGCGCGGACCTCATGGCCGCGCGCCGGCCCGGTGCCTGAGAATTCTCCGCTCGCGCGACGGACCGAGGGTACCCGGCAGTGATCCAACGAGCGGAGCCCCTGCACTGGGCGTTTAATGGTTGGCCTGAAGGGGACCCGACGGTCTCTCGACGGTGGAAGTGGAAGGAAGATGTTTGCTGTGGCCGTCTACGGCACGGAGCGAAGTGTCCGCCGAGCCGAAACGGGCTGGTCGAAGGCCCGTCGGCTGAACGGGAAGCCTATACGTACCTGTGAGCCCGCCGTAGTGGAGCGCCAAGCGCCCGGCGGTACGCGCTCCGGTACGGAATCGAACATCGTGCGGGGTGAGGACTGACCGGTCGGCCTGCCGATCGCGGGCGTGGACCGTCGGCGGAACGGGGAAGAGGCTCGGGGGCCCGTGCAGCGGCTCGGGGGAGAGGCGTCGCCCCTTTGGGTGCTATGACGCCGCCCATGACCGGCTCGCTGCCGAAGGTTCCGCCCCGGTGAAATCCACCTGCTCGGCCGTGAGGATGCGTGCGCCCATGTTGAGCCGCATCAACTCCAGCGCGGCCTTGGCGAGTTGAGGGTGAATGGAAGCGACGGCGTCCTCGGGCACGGTGACCCGAAGATGCCGGATGTGTGCGTCCAGCGCGGAGTAGAGAACGCACTGCTCGGTGACCTGGCCGCACAGCACCACATGGTCGACGTGCAACTGACGCAGCAGGTACGACATGGGTGTCTCGTAGAAGATGGAATGCCGGGCCTTCACCACGAAGAGCGAGTCTTCGTCGGGGCGGATGGGCTCGACGAGGTCGGCGTGCGGACAGGCCAGAGCGGTGTCGACGAGTTCGCCGTGGTGGGAGCGCCACAGCCCGAAGTTGTCGTTCGCGTAGATCACGGGGACGGATGCGTCACGGGCGCGGCCGATGAGCGCCACCAGGACGGGCACGATGTCACCGGCGGACGGCAGGAGCAGTTCGGCGTCGTCGTGATCGTAGGTGTTGATCATGTCGATGACGACGAGAGCGCACCCGTCCCGCTGTGATCGCTGGGGCCCGGTGGCCGGGTCGGACGTCTCGGCAGCCATGGGATCGCTTCTCCACCGCGTGGACAGGCCGGGAGCGGTGTTCCCGGTGCGACGGCCTCGTCCCGACACCGTGGGGCCGAACGGTCGCTCCGACCGAGTCCCCGCCCTCCCTCAGGAGAAACGGAGCACACGGGACCATGTGTGCCCTCGCCGAGGTGAGACCGTCGTCGGAAGGGCTGCTGCCGATCCCGCCGTGCCTCGCGGGGGAGGGCGCTCGACCCGGGGACGCCGCAGCAGCGGGTGGCCTTCTCGGATCCCGGGCGCGTCCGCGCTACGGCCCGGCCGTCCGCTCCTGGCCGATGGCCGTCGTCAAACGGGTGACCAGGGGGTTCTGGTCGGCGCTCCGCCAGGCGACGGCGACGCGCGTACGGGCGGTGCCCGGTTGCGTCCTGCGGAAGGCGACCCCCTTGAGGCGGATGCGCCGGATGCTCGCCGGCGCCAGGGAGACGCCGAGGCCGGCCTCCACCAGGGCGCACACGGTCTGCCACTCCACGGCGTGCTGGGCGATCCTGGGCGTGAAGCCCGCCTCGGTGCAGAGTCCTGTGATCCGGTCGTAGAGCCGCGGGCCGACCGCACGGGGGAGGAGTACGAACGGGTCGTCCGCCAACTGTGCGAGATCCACGGTTCGTTGGGCGGCCAGCCGATGAGTGGACGGCAGTACGGCCACGAAGGGTTCGCTGAGTACGGTCCGGAAGCTGAGCTCCGTCTCGTCGCCCGGGGGTTCGCGCAGCAGGCCGATGTCGAGGACCTTGTCGTGCAGGGCGGTGATCTGCGGTGCGGTGGTCATCTCGTGGATGTCCAGGTGCACGTCGGGGAACTGCTGCCGGAACGTGCGCAGCAGGCCTGGCAGCACGGTCAGGGCCAGCGACGCCGCGAACCCGATCCGCAGGCGGCCGGCCCGGCCGCTGCCGACGGCCCGCGCCGCGGCCAGTCCGTCGGAGAGTTCCGTCAGGGCTCCCCGAGCGGCGGGGAGCAGTTCCCGTCCTGCCGGTGTGAGGGCGACGCGTCCGGGGGTACGGCTGAACAGCGCGTGGCCGACCTTGTCCTCCAGCCGGCGGATCTGCTGACTCAGCGGCGGCTGGGCGATACCGAGGCGGGCTGCCGCGTGGCCGAAGTGGAGCTCCTCCGCGAGCACGACGAACGCGTGCAGCTGAGGCAGGGGGATTTCAGGGCGGTCCATACGCCCAGTGGTATCAGTTCATTCCTCCAGCCGTATTGGACGTATCGGTGCGGGCTGCTTAGCGTTCGGCGCATGACAGAGCGACACGCGATCCTCAGTGGCTCGACGTTCGAGGAGCAGATCGGCTATGCCCGCGCCGTGGTCGACGGCGACCGGGTTCATGTGTCCGGGACGACCGGGTTCGACTACGCCACCATGACGATCTCCGACGACGTGGTGGAACAGGCCGGACAGTGCCTGCGGACCATCGAATCCGCACTGGCCGAGGCGAGGTGCACGTTCGCCGACGTGGTGAGGGTGCGTTACCTGCTGCCCGACCGTGAGGACTTCGAGCCCTGCTGGCCGGTCCTGCGACGCCACTTCGGTGCGGTCAGGCCGGCCGCGACGATGCTCGTGTGCGGCCTCGCCGACCCCCGCATGAAGATCGAGATCGAGGTGGACGCCCGACGGACTTCCGTGTAGCGGCCGCACGGTCCGGTTTCGCGGAACCGGGCTCGCCCCCGACGCCGGCGGAACGTGGTCACCGGACCTTCACACATACCGACAGTTGGCCGGTGCGGAAGAGGGCACCCGATGGGTCCGCCGTCGGTCGGGAGGGGGCTGTGTGGTGATAGCCGTAGCGCTTCTGGTGCTTCCGGTGCTGGGACTTCTGCTGTACGGGATGGACCGCGTCGAGGACCGCATGCTCAGCGGTCCGTCGACGCCGCGGCACGCCAGGCGTCGTCACCTGCGTGTGGTCCCTGACGCGGACGATTCCGCATCGGTCCACGAACGGCCCCGGGGCCACGAACGACACCGTGCCGCCTGACCCTCTTGAACTGTCGTTCCCCCTGCGTGCCTTGTGAGGGAGGGGGCGGAACAGGCGGGCATTCGGGGCCGGTTCGGCGCTCTCCTGCGGCGCACTGGGGAGGGGGACCTCAGGACTCCTCTTCTTCGTCCTCGTACTCGGTCTCGTCCTCCGGATACTCGTCCTCGCCCTCCTCGTCCTCCTGGTCCTCCTGGTCCTCCTCTTCTTCCCCTTCCTCGGGTTCCTCCTCGTACTCGCCTTCCGCTTCCTCCTGTCCTTCCTCGGGCTCTTCCTCGTCGTACTCCGCTTCTTCCTCCTCGACCGCCTCCTCGTGGCTGCGCACCACCTCGCCGTCGCGGATCTCGCCGCGCCAGCCGTCAGGCTCCTCGTCGGAGAGGGTGACGTAGCGCTGGAAGTGTTTGGCGTCGAGCCTCAGTCGACGGCCCTGGGCGCGCCAGATGTTGCCCGTCTTCTCGAAGAAGCCGGAGGGGTAGTACTCGACGACGATCACGATGTGGGTCAGCGTGGGCGTCACTTCGTGGAAGGTGACGCAGCCACGCGTGCTGCCCTTCGCGCCCTCGGAGGTCCACATGATCCGCTCGTCCGGGATCTGTTCCTGGACGGTGGCCTTCCAGGACCTGGTGGAGGGCCCGACCTTGACCTTCCAGTCGCTGCTCGTCTCGTCCCCCTTGGACGCGCTGCGCACGCCCTTGGTGAAGGAGCTGAACTTCTCGAACTGGGTCCAGTGGTCGTAGGCGACGCGTATCGGGACGCCGACGTCCAAGTGCTCGATGATGTTGGTGACTTTGCTGGTGCCGGACTTGCGGCCCTTGCCCCCACCGAACAGGCCGGAGACCTTCTCGGTCACGGATCCCTTGATGCTCTTCGCCTTCTCGCCGATCAGGGCCTTGATGGGGGAATCCCCCTGGAGGACCCGCATACCGACCTTGGGAAGGGTTCCACCGCTTTCGGCCACGTCGGTCAACTGGTCGGTGATGTCGCCTACTTTGTCGCCCGCCACATCCGCGAGATGCTCCACCTGGGCGCCTAGGTAGTCCTTGAGCTCGTCGCGCAACCGGTCGAGGCCGGAGGGCTCGTCCCGCTCGGTGTCCTGCGCCGTCCTGGCCATGGCCTACCTCCGCCGTGATGGAGCCTTCTTGGCGGTCTTCTTCGCCGCGCTCTTCCTGGGGGCGGTCTTCTTCGCCGTCGTCTTCTTCGCAGCGGTCCTCTTGGCTGCCGTCTTCTTGGCCGCGGTCTTCTTCGCCGCGGTCTTCTTGGCCGGCTGCGTCTTCTTGGCGGGCTGCGCCTTCTTGGCCGCCGGCCGCTTGGTGGCGGTCTTGCGGGCCGGCGCCTTGCGTGGCGCGGACCGCTTGGCGGTGCGGCGACGCGTGGGCCGCTCGGACTCCCGCTTCTCCTCTGCCGGTTCGGGACGGCGGGTAGGGCGCTTGCGTTTCGGCGCGGCCTTCTTGGCCGTTCGTGGTTTCTCCTCGGGCTCTTCTTCCTCCTCCTCTTCCTCTTCCTCACCTTCCCCTTCTTCGTACTCGGGCTCCTCTTCCTCCTCTTCTTCCTCCTCCTCTTCCTCTTCTTCCTCCTCCGGCTCCTCCTCTTCTTCCTCCTCCGGTTCGTACTCCTCTTCCTCCGCTCGGCCGTCGTCGGTCCCTATGCGCGCGGTACGTTCGTGCAGGGCGTCCGCCAGGTCCGCGAGCTTGCGGTCGGCAGCCGCGGCCAGTGCCTGGCGTCCCGCGTCCTTGAGTTCGCCGCGCATCTGCTCGTTCAGGTCGGCTACTTGCGGGAGTTCCTGGAGCCTGCGCAGGCCTTCCGTGAGCAGTTGCTGCGGTTCGAGTCCGAAACGACGGCCGGCGATGAAGGTGGCCATCGCGAAGGCGAGTCGCCCCTTCTTGGCTCGGCCGAGGACGTAGCCGCCGGCGACGGCGGCAGCGAGAGCGATCTTCGTCGAATCGTTCATCGGTCATTCCCTCCGGAGAGCCGCCGCGTGGGCGCACGCCGACGGACGGCCGCAAGCGGCCCATCGCAGCTCACCTTTTTGGGGCTATATACTCAAATAGTACGTTTTGTATGCCGGGAAGTGCCGCCCCAGTGACGGAGTACCGAAGATGGCCGCGTCGGAGAAGGACGGCACCGGGAGCGGGCGACGACCCTCCCGCGGTGGCGCCACACGTCGTACGAGCGGCGGTGGAGCCCAGAAGCCGGGCAAGCGCACGGCGGCATGGGCGATGCGATCCGCGGCGGGCCAACTGGCAGAGCTGCTCGGGCGCGTTCCCGAATCGGTGTCGGCGATCAAACGGACCGAGGACGGGTGGGAGGCGGATGTCGAGGTACTCGAACTGGAGCGGGTCCCCGAGACCACCAGCGTGATCGGCACGTACCACGTGACACTCGATGACGAGGGAGACCTGGTGGCCTACGAGCGGACCCGCCGTTATACGCGCGGCCAGATAGACCGGCGCGGCTGATACGCACGAGGGGGAGGCGAAGGGAGGCGCCATGACCGTGGTGCCGCAGGGCGGAGGCAGTGTCTCGCGGGGGAGTACCGGGACCCTGTACGACGTCTTGGAGCTGATTCTCGACCGCGGCCTCGTCATCGACGTCTTCGTCCGCGTGTCCCTGGTCGGCATCGAGATACTCAAGATCGATGCGCGCATCGTCGTCGCCAGCGTCGACACCTATCTGCGCTTCGCCGAGGCCTGCAACCGCCTCGACCTGGAGTCCGGCAACAAGCAGCCCTCCCAGCTCACCGACCTGGTCGGTGAGGTCACCGAGGGCGGGGCGAAAGGCAAGTCCAAGGGTGCCCTGACCGGTGCCGTCGAAGCCGTGCGGGATTCCCTGACCGGCCGCGACGACGAAGGTGACGAGGACGAGGAGTACGAGGAGGACGGCGAAGGCGAGGAGGAGGAAGCGGAGTACGAGGAGGAGCCGCGGCAGAAGCGGCGCAGGCCGGCCCGGCGGACCGCGCGGCGGGAGAGGGAGTGAGCATGGGCGTCTACGTCTACTCCATCACCTCGAAGGACCATCCCCTGCCTCTCGACGACATCGCCGGCGTCGGTGATCCTCCTTGCCGGCTGCGCACGGTGACGGCGGGGGACCTGTGTGCGGTCGTGAGCGACGCTCCGGAGGACCTGCGTCCCCGGCGGCGCGACGTCATGGCGCACCAGGGGGTCCAGGAGAGGCTGATGGCCGACGGGGCGATCCTGCCCCTGCGATTCGGCTTCACGGCCGACGACGACCAGGTGGTGCGGGACGTCCTGGAGGAACGGGCGGGGGAGTACCGGGAACGGCTCGGACGCCTGGACGGCAGCAGCGAGTACCACCTGAGGGCCTCCTGGGACGAAGACGCCCTGCTGCGCCGGATCCTCGCGGAGTCGGAGGAGGCCCGGACCTTGAACCAGCAGATCCGTGACGGCGCCGGCACCCCCGCGATGTCCATCGCGCTCGGCGAACTGATCGCGCAGGACGTCCAGACGCAGCAGGAGGCGCTCGCCGCGGGCATCGTCGAGGCGTTGCGCCCGTACGCACGCGAGGAAAGCGTGTCACCTCCCGGTGGCCAGGACTTCCTGAACGTCTCCTTCCTGGTGGCCGAGGACAAGGAGGAGATGTTCCTGGCCACGGAGATCAGTCTGGCCAACCAACTGGGCGAGGAGTGCGAATTCCGGCTGCACGGACCGCTGCCGCCCTACAGCTTCGTCTGATCCGAGAGGTGCTGCTCATGGGCCTGCTGAGTCAGATCGTCACCCTGCCGCTGGCGCCCGTGCGGGGCGTGGGCTGGGTCGTCGACCGCGTCGTGGAGGCGGCCGAGCGGGAGTACTACGACCCGGAGCCCGTGCAGCGCGCACTCGCCGACCTGGAGAAGGACCTGCTCGAAGGCCGCATCGACCAGCAGACCTTCGAGGAGCGGGAGGACGAGCTCCTCGACCGGCTGGACGAGATCGCGGCCTACCGGCGGGGCGAGACAGCTCCCTGAACGGGAAACGAGGTGACCGCATGTCGGAGACCCCTGCCGGCCGACTGAGCTCGTACCCGTCCCGGGCAGGGGCGCCGTACGGCTACGGCCAGGGCTCCTCCGCGAACCTGGCCGACATCCTCGAACGCGTCCTCGACAAGGGGATCGTCATCGCGGGCGACATACGGATCAATCTGCTCGACATCGAGCTGCTCACCATCAAGCTCCGGCTGATCGTCGCCTCCGTCGACAAAGCACGCGAAATGGGCATCGACTGGTGGGAACACGATCCGTCACTGTCCTCGCGTGCGGACGGTGAAAGGTCGCTCGCGGAGGAGAACCGGCGACTGCGCGCGGAGATCGAGGCGCTGAAGGAGAAGCGGGAGCTGCCGCCCGAGGCGGACACGACGGGCTCCGCCAAGCGCCGAGGTGCCAGGCCGTCCACCGCCCGGCGCGGAAGGCCGGACGATGGCTGAGCAGGTCACCTACGCCTACGCGGTGCTGCGCGAAGCCACCGGGCTCGCGTCGGCCCTGACGGAGGTGGAGGGCGTGGCGCGAGCCCCGGTCCGCCTCGTGACGGCGGGCACCGGAGCGGACGAACTCGCGGCCGCGGTGAGCCCGGTGCCCGCCCCCGACTTCCAGGAAGGCGCCCTCAGACGCCACCTGGAGGACCTGGAGTGGCTGGAGACGGTCGCCCGCGCCCACCACACCGTCATCGAGGTGCTGGCCGCCCACACCACCGTGCTGCCCCTCCGCCTCGCCACGGTGTACCTCGACGACGAACGTGTACGGGCGATGCTCCGGCAGGACGCCGCGGTGTTCTCCCAGGCCCTCGACCGGCTGTCGGGGCATCTGGAATGGGGAGTCAAGATCTACGTCGAGGCACCGTCCGACTCCGCGGTACCCGACGCCGCGGGCGTGCCCGACGCGGCCGAGGGCCTCAGCCCGGGGCGGGCCTACCTGCGCGCCCGCCGTGCCCAGCGGCACTCGATGGACGAGCGCTACGAAGCCGCCCGGCGGGCCGCCGAGCGCGTCGAGGCGATCGGCCGGGCCGTGGCCGCCGGTCACGCCCGGCACCGCGTACAGCAGGGCGAACTCGCCGCGAGTGCCGGGGAGAACGTCGTCAACGACGCCTATCTCGTCGCGCGCGGGACGGCAGAGGACTTCCGGGAGCAGATCCTCGATGCCGCGGAGGGACTGTCCGGCATACGCATCGAAGTCACCGGGCCCTGGGCCCCGTACTCCTTCGCCGCCCCTGAGCGCGAGGAGAACCCCGCACCGGACCGAACGCCGTGAATCCGGTCGAGCGGGCTCCTTCGGACGAGCCCCTGGCGCAGCGCCAGGTGGCCCTCATCGACCTGCTCGACCGCCTGCTCAGCGGCGGCGTGGTGCTCACCGGTGATGTGGTGCTGTCCATCGCGGAGATCGACCTCGTCCGCATCTCGTTGCGCGCGCTGATCGTTTCCGTGAGCGCCCAGAACCCGTCACCGTGGGACGTGGCCGCACGCCCCGAGGCCGGGCCGTGACGAGCGCGGACGACGCCCGTCCGCCGGACCGCCTAGGGGAGATCACCGACGCGGCCGAGCGGGCCTTCCGCCTGCTGCCCGCGGTACCGGACGACATCGCACGGACCCGTCGGCAGGGGCCTCCTCGCCCGGCCCGCCGGATCAGCGCCGATCCCGACACCGTGGAGCGTGATCTGGTGAGACTCGTCCTCACGCTCGTCGAGCTGCTGCGACAGCTCATGGAGCGGCAGGCACTGCACCGGGTCGACCGCGGGGACCTCACCGAGGAGGAAGAGGAACGGCTGGGGGCCACCCTCATGATCCTGCACGACCGCATGAACGAGCTGTGCGCCAGTTACGGCTTGACCATGGACGACCTCAATCTGGACCTCGGCCCCCTCGGCACGCTCCTGCCACCGGGCCGCTCCGACTGACCCCCGGCAGGGCGGGACCGCCGTGGCGGCGTCGGTCGCGGCCGTGCCGCCCGCGCCGGTGATCGCGGCGTTGCGGCAGACGGCCGCTGTTCCGCGGACACGTCGTACGCCGCACAGCGGATTCGACGGCGTGCCCGCACACGTGTGAGCGAGTCCGGTCGACGTCACGAAAGTGCCTTCGCGCAAGGCGGTATGCGCAGCGAAGGACCCAATTGATCCGTTGCCGCGGGCCGTTGGGATTGGTCCGGCGGAGACATTCATCCGATCGGGGAGTCCACCAATCCGCTTGCGGCGCCGGACCGGATTCCCCACGTGAGGGACGACGAGAAGACCCGCAGCCGACACCGGTGGACAAGGACGGCGCTGGGCGCACTGAGCGGCGCACTGGCATGCTTCGCCTCGCTCGGCGTCGCCGAATCGGTGTCGGCCGTGGTGCGCCCCCAGGCGTCGCCCGTCGTCGCCGTCGGCGGTGCGTCCATCGACCGCACACCCGCTCCGGTCAAGGACTGGGCCATCCGCCATTTCGGCACCGGCGACAAAGTCTTCCTCCAGGCGGGCATTCTCGCCGTCCTGGCGCTGTTCGCCCTGGCGCTGGGCGTTCTCGCCGTGCATCGCCGGCGCACCGGCGCCGCCGGGTTGCTGGTCTTCGGCGGGGTGGGTGCGCTCGCGGCGACCGGCCGTCCGGACTCGACCGGTCTCGGCGACGCCCTTCCGTCACTCGCCGGCGCGGCCGCAGGCGCCCTGCTCCTGTATGTACTCGTCGGCCGCCTCGGACGGGCGGACCGGCCCACCGACGACGTGGGCCGTGGCGGCTCCGCCGGCTCGCCGCCCGGCGACCGGCCTTCGGGTGCGGACCGGGACCGCCGCGGCTTCGTCGTCGCCGCGACCGCTGCCGCCGCCGCGTCCACCGGCGCGGGTGTCCTCGGACGCACCCTGAACGGACGGCGTGGCCGTGATGCCGTGGCGTCCCGGCAGCGGGTGGTCCTCCCCGCCCCCGGATCCCCGGCCCCGGCGGTGCCCAAGGGCGCCCTCCTACGCGTGGCGGGCGTGAGTCCCTTCGTGACGCCGAACCGGGACTTCTACCGGGTGGACACCGCGCTGGTGGTGCCGAAGGTGGACGCGGGGGCCTGGCGGCTGCGCGTCCACGGCCGAGGCGTACGACGGCCCGTCACGCTCTCCCTCGACGACCTGCTGCGCCGCGAACTCGTCGAGCGGGACATCACGTTGACCTGTGTGTCCAACGAGGTCGGCGGACCGTACGTGGGCAACGCCCGCTGGACCGGAGTGCGT
The DNA here is from genome assembly GCF_055558435.1 of Streptomyces sp. NPDC025784. Classification (NCBI taxonomy): domain Bacteria; kingdom Bacillati; phylum Actinomycetota; class Actinomycetes; order Kitasatosporales; family Streptomycetaceae; genus Streptomyces; species Streptomyces sp. NPDC025784. The sequence goes on along the minus strand of NZ_JBVHMN010000026.1, from coordinate 21,659 downwards.
CTGGCCGGCCTGCTGGCCGAGTGCGGGGTGCGCGCGCCGTCCGACGGCGGCCCCGCGGACCAGTTGGTGGCCCGTTCCGTGGACGGCATGACGATCGGCAGCCCCGTCGAGGACGTGATGGACGGCCGGGACGCCCTGCTCGCCCTCGGCATGAACGGAGAGCCACTGCCCTTCGAACACGGCTTCCCCGTCCGGATGGTGGTGCCCGGCCTGTACGGCTACGTGTCGGCCTGCAAGTGGATCGAGGACATCGAGCTCACCACGTTCGACGCGTACGACCCGTACTGGGTACGGCGCGACTGGGCGCGGCAGGCACCGGTCAAGACGCAGTCGCGCATCGACACGCCGAAGCCGTTCGCCCGGCCCGAGGCGGGCACGGTGATGGTCGCCGGAGTCGCCTGGGCACAGCACCGAGGCATCGCCGAGGTCGAGGTCCGCGTCGACGACGGGCCCTGGCGGACCGCCACGCTCGCGGCCGAGGACTCCCGCGACACCTGGCGGCAGTGGTCGTTCGCCTGGACGGCCACCAAGGGCGGCCACACCCTCACGGTGCGCGCCACCGACCGCACCGGTGCGGTGCAGACCGACGAGCGCACCCGCACCGCCCCCGACGGCGCCAGTGGATGGCACACCACGGTGGTGACCGTCGAATGACCCACCCATGACCTTCATCCGCACCGTTCCAGCGGCAGTCGCCGCGTCGATCGACAGGAGAGATCCGATGAACACCCGTATCCGTCGTGCCGTTGTCACCCTTGCCGCAGCCGCTGTGCTGCCCCTGGCCCTGTCCGCCTGTTCCGACAGCGGCAGCGACTCCGCCACGTCGGACCCCGCCGCCAAGTCCTCCGCTTCCGCCTCGGACGACGGCATGTCCGGCGCCACGAGCAGTCCCGCGAGGACGGACGAGCCGTTCGGGCCGGCGTGTTCGTCGGTGCCGAAGAGCGGCGCGGGTTCCTTCGACGGAATGGCGAAGGATCCGGTGGCCACGGCGGCGTCCAACAACCCGGCGCTGTCCACCCTGGTGTCGGCCGTGAAGAAGGCGGGTCTGGTTGACACACTCAACAACGCGGAGAACATCACGGTGTTCGCGCCGACGAACGACGCGTTCGCCAAGATCCCGAAGGGCACGCTCGACAAGGTCCTCGGAGACAAGGCGCAGTTGACGAAGATCCTCACCTACCACGTGGTGGGCCGGAAGCTGGCTCCGAAGGACCTGGAGAACGGCTCGTTCGACACACTGGAGAAGTCGAAGCTCATGACGTCCGGCTCGGGGGAGTCCTACACGGTGAACGACTCCGCCAAGGTGGTCTGCGGCAACGTCAGGACGGCCAACGCCGACGTGTACATCATCGACACCGTCCTGATGCCCGAGAGCTGACGTGCGAGGGCCGGGGGCGGCCGAGAGCGGGCGACATGTGACGGGGCGGGGGCGGGAGCTGCCGGGACGAACCGGCCGCCCCCGCCCCACCGCGGTTGCGTCGCACGTGTGGGCATCCCGGGAGGAGCGACGGCCGGCCGACTCTCCGCACAGTCGCAGGGACCGGAGGTGTGCGACGGCGGCTCCCGCAGAGAATCAGAAACCGCGATCCGAGGCGTGGAAGACCGCGCTCACCGTGATCCAGGAGGCGACACGTCCTCGTCGACGACGAGGAACTGGAACGACGCAAGGACTGGCGCGCCCCACGACCGTCCTGAGTCGGCGCGTGAAGCTGTTCGAGGCCGGCCTGCCGACGCGCCACTACCTCGACCGCGGGCTCGGCGTGGGGCCGGGTGGGTTCCAGGAGCGGAGCTTGTCCGGGTTGAGGGTGACCCACACCTGCACGACATGACGGACGGTGACGTCGAGGCCGATGACCGCGGCCACCTGGTGGCCGTAGCGCACCACGAGTCCGGTCCTGCCGTTGACGGACTGGGCGTTCAGTGTGGTGGGCGCGTGTCCGGAGAGCAGTGTCAGCAGGGTGCGGGCGACCTCTTCACCGCCGTGCACCGGTTCGACCAGTGCGCGGATCTTGCCGCCGCCGTCGAAGAACGCCGTGACATCGCACGCCAGCAGGGACGCCAGACCGGCCGCGTCCCCGGCCGCACACGCCCGCCGCACGGCACGGACGACGGCATCGTGTTCCTGCGGCGTCGCGGGATCCAGGCGCCGCCCGCGAAGGCTGCGGCGCGCGTGGTCGGCCGGCCCGCCGGGCCCCGCCTCGGCCTGCCCCACGATGTCCCCTCCGGCCCGGACCTCTCCCCGGACGGGCAGCGCCAGCCGGGCCAGGCAGATGCCGCCGGCGACGTTCGTGAGCCAGGAGCCGGGCGCCTCGATCCGTGCCCGCACCGGACCGGACAGCTCGTACCACCGTCGATAGGTCTCGTCGACGACGCTGTCGAGCTCGCCACCGCTGCCCAGCATCCCGCGGACGAGAGCCAGCAGAGCTCTCCGCTCGTCGAGCAGCTCCGTGATCGGCGTCGCCTCATCGGAATGCCGCATACGGCATCCCTCCCTTCGCGCGGCACCCTGTGGCACAGCCGCGCGTCGATCGCCCCGGTGCGGTTCACGAGGGCCGGAGCGGGCCCGGCGCCTCGTCGGCAGGACGCGTCCTCGAAGACGACGTTCCCTGCTCTCTCAGTGCGTTCAACCATTCAGACCGGACAGCCACGCCGTTTGTGACGTCGACCGATGGTGCGTTGCCGAGCCTCGGGCCGGTCTCCGCCACGCGAGGCGTCAGCCCCGTTGCCGAGATGCTTTCCCGGAGATGTCACATCTTTCATGGGTTTCCTGTCATAAAGCCGACATCAACCGCTCGACCCGCATTCCGAAGGGAATCCTCATGAACCGGCAACCTCTTCGCCGACATGTCCGTACCCCGCTCGCGCTCATGGCCACCGCGGGCATCGCCGCGGGCGTCCTCGCCGTGACGGTCGCGCCCGCGAGCGCCGTCAAGGCGCCCACGACGCACACCCGCAAACCGACGGTGGTTCTCGTGCACGGCGCCTTCGCGGACGCGACCAGCTGGAACGGCGTCGTGAAGAAGCTGAAGCGCGACGGCTACCCGGTGGTGGCCGCTGCGAACCCCCTGCGCGGGCTCCGCAGCGACGCCGCCTACGTCAAGGAACTCCTGGCCGGCATCGACGGGCCCGTCGTGCTCGCCGGGCACTCCTACGGCGGCGCGGTCATCACCAACGCCGCCCGTGGCGCCGACAACGTCAAGGCGCTGGTGTACATCGCCGCCTTCGTACCGGACGCGGGGGAGAGCGCACTCGATCTGGCGGACAAGTTCCCCGGCAGCACGCTCGGCGCGGCCCTGCGTCCCGTCCCGGTCACCCTGCCCGACGGCTCCCGGGGCCAGGACCTCTACATCGAACAGGGCAAGTTCCACCGCCAGTTCGCCGCGGACGTCCCGAGGAACACCGCCGACATCATGGCGGTCACGCAGCGGCCGGTGACCGCTGCCGCCCTGGCGGAGGACTCCTCCACGCCTGCCTGGAAGACCGTCCCGTCCTGGGCACTCGTGGCCACCGAGGACCGCAACATCCCCGCGAGGACCCAGCACTTCATGGCCGAGCGGGCCGCCGCCCGCACGGTGGAGGTCAGGGCGTCGCACGCCGTCAGCGTCTCGCGTCCCGGCGACGTCTCCCGGATCATCGAGGAGGCGGCGCGGGCGACCCGCTGACCGAACGACGAAGAGGGCGGGTGACTCCATGTCACCCGCCCTCTCCTTCGGTCATCGTCGGACGGAGCCGACCCGCCGACTACTTCCGCTGTGCGAGCCAGTCGGTGAAGCGGGTCTCAGCGATGTGTGCGCCGGGGCCGGGGAGGAGGCTGTTCTCCTCGAGCTCGGAACCGAAGTACTGAGCGTGCTGATCCACGACCACGGTACGGGGGTCGTTCCCGGCGGCGAGGCCCGTGCGGATGAACTCGTCGAACGAGAACGCCTCGGGGCCCGCGATCTCCACCACGCCGTCGAGGGGCGCGTCCATGGCCGCGCCGGCCACGGCGGTGGCCACGTCGTCGGAGTACATGGGCTGGATCTTCGCGTCGGGGACCCGCACCGTGTCTCCCTCGGTCGCCGAGTCGGCGATGCCCGTCACGAACTCGAAGAACTGCGTGGCGTGGACGATGGAGTACGCAATGCCCGACGCCTTGATGAGCTCCTCCTGCGCGACCTTGGCACGGAAGTAGCCGTTCTCCGGGAGCCGGTCGGTGCCGACGATGGAGAGCGCGACATGGTGGGCCACACCGGCCGCCGCCTCCGCGTGGAGGACGTTGGTCGTCGAGGTGCGGAAGAACTCCATGACGGCGTCGTCCGCGAACGACGGGGAGTTCGACACGTCGACCACGACCGAAGCATCCTTCAGGACTTCCGCCAGGCCCTCACCCGTGAGGGTGTTGACGCCCGTATTGGGTGCGGCGGCCACGGCCTCGTGTCCGTGCTCCTTGAGCTTGGCGACCACCTTCGAGCCGATGAGTCCGGTTCCGCCGATGACTACGACCTTCATGACGAGGGTCCTTTCGATGGGTCTTCATGTGTTTCGGGTGCGACATGCAAGTCGCGTCACGCTCCGTGCACGGGCGTGAGCATGGGGGGCAGGTCGGCGGCGCGCCGCGCCGAATCCGGACCCGCGCGGGCTACTCGACGAGCTTTCCCCGGGTCGAGACCTCTTCCATCAGCGCGGAGATCTCGTCCGGGACGGCCGGGACGGGCTCGCGGGTGATGCCGGTCGCCGGGGACCACACGAGGTTGACCTGCATCGCCGGGTCCATGTCCGGGTAGTCGCTTCGGTTGTGGCAGCCGCGGGTCTCACGACGCTCGACCGCTGCTTCCAGTGTGGCTCGTGCGGCCAGGGCCGCCGACTTGAGGTCGAAGGCATGGGCGAGGTCCTGATAGCCGGCGATGTCGGGATGGATCCCGACGTCCTGCATCCGCTTCTCGATCGCCGCGAGCTCCGCCAGTCCGGCGCTCAGGCCTTCCTCGTCGCGCACCACTCCGGCGTGCTCCGTCATGGTGTTGCGGATGGCGCGCTGCAGCGCACGCACGTTCTCCGGGCCGTCCGCGGCGAGCAGGTCGTCGATCTCCGCACGGGCCTCGGCCACCGCCGATGCCGACCGCGGCTGCGCGGTCAGCGACTCCGAGTAGGCGGCCGCCGCCTGTCCGGTGATCCGGCCGTAGACGAGCAGCTCGATGAGACTGTTGCCGCCGAGACGGTTGGCGCCGTGCAGCCCGCTCGCCGCCTCACCGATGGCGTACAGGCCGCGGACGTCGGTGCTGTGGTCCTCGGGCCGGACCCAGACCCCGCCCATCGAGTAGTGCGCCGTCGGGGCGATCTCGATCGGCTCCCGCGTGATGTCCAGCATCTGAAGGTCCAGGAGCGTCTGGTAGACGCGGGGGAGCCGCGTCATGATCGTCTGCCGGGGCAGGTGCGAGACGTCGAGCCACACCCCGCCGTTGGCCGTCCCCCGCCCTTCCTTGATCTCGGTGTAGGAGGCGAGGGCCACCCGGTCGCGGGTGGAGAGTTCCATGCGCTCGGGGTCGTAGCGGGTCATGTACCGCTCGCCGAGCGCGTTGCGCAGGATGCCGCCCTCACCACGTGCCGCTTCGCTGACCAGGGTGCCTGCCGCGTTCTCCGGTTCGATGATGCCCGAAGGGTGGAACTGCACCAGCTCGGGATCGCGCAGCCGGGCCCCGGCCTCGACGGCCAGCCGGAACGAGTCGCCGGTGTTCTCGTCGCGACGGGAGGAGGTGCGCCGCCAGATACGTGTGTGGCCTCCGGCCGCGAGGATGACGGCGTCCGCGTGGATGAGGTAGCGCGTCCCCTTGGCGAGGTCGAAGCCGTAGGCCCCGAACACGGCGCCGTCGTGGACCAGCAGCCGGGTGATGTAGACGCTGTCCAGCATCGGAATGGCGAGCTGGCTCGCGCGCCTGATGAGCGTCCGCTGGATCTCCAGGCCCGTGTAGTCGCCGGCGAAGGCGGTGCGGCGGAACTTGTGCGCGCCGAAGAACCGCTGGGAGATACGGCCGTCCGTCTCCCTGGCGAACGCCATGCCGTAGCGCTCCAGGTCGTCGATGCCCAGGGCCGCGCCCCGGGTGACGATCTCGGCGGTACGGGGGTCGCCGAGCAGGTAACTCTCCTTGAGGGTGTCCGCTGCGTGCTGCTGCCAGCTGTCCTCGGGGTCCATCGTGGCCAGGGCCGCGTTGATACCTCCGGCGGCGAGCGCCGTGTGGGCGTCCTCCTTGGGGCGCTTGCCGACTGCGAGCACGTCGACACCGGCCTCGGCCAGCTCGATCGCCGCCCGCAGGCCCGCTCCGCCGGTACCGATCACCAGCACCATGGTGGACATACGTTGTTCGGTGATAGCCACGATTACTCCGATCGACTTGGTCGTCATCGAGTACGACCGGGCGGCGGAGGTATTTGTGACAGCGAGGGCCGAGGGTTTCCCGTTCCCGGGGTGAGGGGACGACCGGCGGTGCCATCCCCTCACCCCGGTACGGCCGGCCTCAGGGGAGCAGGCCGTCCAAGGGGACACCGGGATCGGCGAGGCGGGCGTCGTCGACGTCGGCCCCGGACTGGATCAGGGAACGGATCGGATCGATGACGTCCCACACATTCACGCTCATTCCCGCGAGCACACGGTTCCCGGACATCCAGAAGGCGATGAACTGCCGCTCGGCGGCCTCGCCGCGGATGACGACACGGTCGTAGCCGTCCGGTGGCACGTATCCCGTGTACTCCATCCCGAGGTCGTACTGATCCGTGTAGAAGTACGGCAGCCGGTCGTAGACGGCGTCCCGGCCGAGCATGCCGAGCGCGGCCGTGCCGGGCTGGTTCAGGGCGTTGGCCCAGTGCTCGACGCGCAGGTGCAGCCCGAGCAGCGGGTGGTAGGCGTTGGCGACGTCGCCCGCGGCGTAGACGTCGGGCGCGGACGTCCGCAGATGCTCGTCGGTGACGACGCCGTTCCGTACCTCCAGGCCCGCCTCCTGTGCGAGCTGGACGTTGGGCGCGGCGCCGATGCCGACGACCACGGCGTCCGCCGGCAGCCGGGTGCCGTCGGCGAGCAGTACGCCGTCGACGCGGCCGTCGCTCCCGGTGATGCTCTCGACCTGGGCGCGGGGGCGCAGGGTGACGCCGTGATCCGTGTGCAGGCGCGCGAAGACCTCGGCCGCTTCGCGCCCCAGCACCTTCAGCAGCGGCAGCTCCCCGTGTTCGAGCACCGTGACCTCCGCCCCCGCGGTCCGGGCGGCCGCGGCGGTCTCCAGGCCGATCCAGCCGCCACCGATCACGACGATCCTGGCCCCCGGGGTGAAGGCGTCCTTCAGCCGTTCGCTGTCTTCCACGCGCCGCAGATACAGGACGTTGTCGAGGTCCGCCCCGGGAACCGACAGCCGGCGCGGGGACGAACCGGTGGCCAGGAGCAGCTTGGCGTAGGGCACACGGCGCCCGTCCTCCAGTTCCACCTCCTTCGTCCCGGCGTCGACGGCGCGCACGCTCGTGCCCAGGAGCAGGTCGACCTCGTGCTGCGCGTACCAGTCCTCGGGGTGCACGAAGATCGAGTCGCGCTCCTCCTTGCCCAGCAGGTAGCCCTTGGAGAGCGGGGGCCGGATGTACGGGCGTTCCCGCTCGTCGCCGATGACGAGGAGCGGGCCGTTGTGCCCGTGCTCGCGGAGTGCCTCCGCCGCCTTGCCCGCGGCCAGACCGCCTCCGACGATCACGAAGGTGTTCACAGGGGACGTCATGTTCCTCTTCTCGGTTTCCGCATGCTGTGAGCCATGGTGGGAGGGTCACCCGCGTGACGGCGTGACGGCGCGCCCTGTGACAGGCGTCCGTTCATCCATTGGGCGATGCGCAGCGCCGGGTGACCGGTGGAACAGCGGTGGCCGCGCCCCGACCCGGTGACACGGCGAGGCTCAGGCGCTCAGCGATGCCATGTAGGGCGCGAGCTTGTCCGGGTTCAGCACCCACATGAGACGGTCGATCCCGTCCGCCGACACATCGATGGACAGCAGGGCTATCGGGTTCCCGCCGGACGTGACGAGAGCGGCCGGCCGGCCGTTCGCCTCGACCCACCGGACGTCCGACCGGGGCCAGAACCTAGGCCGGAAGGCAACGACGTACTTGGAGACGTGCGGGCGTCCGACGACCGGAACCCTCGAAGCGCCGCGCATTCCGTTGCCGTCGGCATAGCTGACGACGTCGGCGGCGAGCACATCCTCGAGCTCCGTCAGATTGCCCGTCTGCGCCGCGGTGACGAACACCTCCAGCAGGCGTCGGTGGTCCGCCCGGCTGACCTGCTCCTTGCGCTCGGCGGCCAGGTGTTTGCGCGCACGGCTCACGAGCTGGCGGGTATTGGCCTCGCTCGTGTCCAGCATGTCCGCGACCTGCTTGTAGGGGTAGTCGAAGGCTTCCCGCAAGACGTATGCGGCGCGTTCCACCGGGTTCAGCTTCTCGAGCAGAACGAGAACGGCCAGTTCGAGCGCCTCGGCCCGCTCCGCGCCCAGCTGCGGATCCTGACTCGTGTCGACCGGCTCGGGAAGCCACGGGCCGGTGTACGACTCGCGCCGCACCCGGGCCGACTGGGCATGGTTGATGGCCAGACGTGTGGTGACGGTGGTCAGGAACGCCGCAGGTTCGAGGATGTGCGTGCGGTCGGCGTTCTGCCACCGCAACCACACTTCCTGAAGGATGTCCTCTGCCTCCACGGAGCTGCCCAGCATGCGGTACGCGATACCGAAGAGCTGCGGGCGCGCCGCCAGGAAATCCTTCGTCGCCCGGTCGAGGGAGCCGGCGTCGTCCCCAGCGTGCATGGTCGTCCCTTCAGACCCCGAGATCACCATGCTACAAGCCGCCACAGCAGTGCGCCCACGGCACTGGATGGCCTGCGCAACGACCGCGAACGACGGGCTGACGAGGTCACTCGCCGAGTGCCCGGGGTCCCTTGATTCCTCTGTTTCCTCGCGCCGGGTGCGCCTGGTCGCCCGCCGCCGCATGTTCCGTGGGACCGGCCGACACCGGAAGTCAGTCCTCTCGTCGCGGGCCGGGGCGACGAGAGGACGGACCGTGGGGTCGGACCGGGCCGGAATCGCTCAGCCGAACTGTCCGGGCCGGTAGCTGCCCGCCGGCTGCTGGTTGATCACGTTGATCCGGTTGTAGGCGTTGATGACGGCGATCAGGGAGATGAGCGCGACGAGCTGGTCCTCGTCGTAGTACTTGGCGGCGTTCGCCCAGGCCTCGTCGCTCACACCGCCGGCCGCGTCCGCGACCCGGGTGCCCTGCTCCGCCAGCTCCAGCGCGGCGCGCTCGGCGTCGGTGAAGACCGTCGCCTCCCGCCAGGCGGCGATCAGGTTGAGCCGCACCGCGGTCTCCCCGGCGAGAGTGGCTTCCTTCGTGTGCATGTCGGTGCAGAAGCCACACCCGTTGATCTGGCTGGCGCGGATCTTCACCAGCTCCTGGGTGGCGGCCGGCAGCCCCGACTCCGACAGCACCTTGGCGGCCGAGTTGACGTGCTTCAGGACCTTCCCCGCGAGAGCGTTGCCGAAGTAGTTGAGACGCGATTCCATGACGATCTCCTGGCTGAGTTGCAGTGACGCCAGGCTGACCGGGCAACTCGGCGGAATGTGACAGGCGGGCGAGTGTGACGTGCGTCTCCCGTACCGTGGCGCCGCCGTCCCGTGCAGGGGGAACGCCGGTGCCGGGCCGGTCATGGGTGGTCCGGCGGGGTGCCTCGCCCCGCTCGGAGCCGGAAGCGGGCGTGCCCGCCGCCGGCTCCGCCGGATCGTCCTCGACGGTCCGGGCGAGGTCAGGAGTCCACGCGGGCCAGCCGGATGACGTTCCAGGAGACCGGCGGGAGTTCGGCCTCCAGCACGCCGTCGGGGGTGACATGAGCACCGGCCACCGGGCGCGGGACCACCCGGTTCGGATCCGCCTCGGTGTTCACGGCGTCGTGGTCGTCGTCGGCGAGGACCAGATGCTGTTCCAGGCGGTAGCCGCCCGGCAGACCCCGCAACGCCGCTTCCAGCTTCAACGGCCGGTCCTGCGCGCGGTTGACGGCGAGCACCGTGAGGGAACCGTCCGTCTCGTCGTGGGTGACGACGGCGTCCAGGGCGGTGACGTCACCGTGCCGGTCCGTGTCGATCCTCGTGCCGTTGATCTCCGTACGCAGCACGCGGCCCGTGGCGAAGCGGGCGGCCTGCGCGAACGGGTGGAAGATGGTCTGACGCCAGGAGGCCCCGCCAGGTTCGGTGCGGATCGGGGCGATGACATTGACCAGTTGGGCGAGGCACGCGACGGCGACACGGTCGGCGTGGCGGAGCAGCGTGATGAGCAACGAGCCCACGACCACGGCGTCCGTGACGCTGTAGGTGTCCTCGATCAGCCGCGGCGTCTCGGCGGTCTCCAGGTTCCGCTCCCCGGGGAAGCGGGCCGCGTACCAGACGTTCCACTCGTCGAAGGACAGGCGGATGCGCTTCTTGGCGTGACGCACCGCGCCTACGTGGTCCGCCGTGGACACGACGTCCGAGATGTAGCGGTCCATGTGCGCGCCGGAGGCGAGGAAGCTGGCCCGGTCGCCGTCCAGCTCCTCGTAGTAGGCGTGCAGGGAGAGATAGTCGACCTCGTCGTACGTCTGCTCCAGGACCTCGCGTTCCCAGGTGCCGAAGGTGGGCATCGTCGAGTTCGAACTGCCGCAGGCGACCAGTTCGATGCTCGGATCCACCTGGCGCATGGCCTTGCCGGCCTCGGCGGCCAGGCGTCCGTACTCGGTCGCCGTCTTGTGTCCGGTCTGCCAGGGGCCGTCCATCTCGTTGCCCAGGCACCACAGCTTCACGCCGTGCGGATCGGCGACACCGTGCTTGATCCGCAGGTCGGACCAGGCCGTCCCGCCGGGGTGGTTGCAGTACTCGACGAGGGCGCGGGCGGCGTCGATGCCGCGGGTGCCGAGGTTGACGGCCATCATGGGTTCCAGACCGAGGCCCTTGGCCCAGCCGAGGAACTCGTTCGTGCCGACCTGGTTCGTCTCGATCGAGCGCCAGGCGAGGTCCAGGCGTCGCGGCCGCTCGGCGAGCGGTCCGACACCGTCCTCCCAGTGGTACCCCGAGACGAAGTTGCCGCCGGGGTAGCGCACCAGACCGGTGCCGAGTTCCCGCACCAGGTCGGCCACGTCGCCGCGGAAGCCGGCCTCGTCCGCGGTGGGGTGCTCCGGGTCGTGGATGCCCGTGTACACACAGCGTCCCATGTGTTCCACGAACGACCCGTACAGACGCCGGTCGACATCGGCGATGGAGAACTCCGGGTCGATGATGAACCGGGCGGTGTGCATGTGGTGCCTTTCTCTCGGGTGTGCAGGGCGATGAACGGCCGGGACCGGTGCGGCGCATCGGTCACTTGAGGCCCGTGCCTTGGATGCCTTCGACGATGTGCCGCTGGAAGAGCGTGAACACGGCGATCAGCGGAACGGCGCCGAGCACGCAGGACGCCATGAGCTGCGCGTAGGGGACTCCGAACACGTCCTGGACGGAGGTGAGTCCGACGGGGAGCGTCATCATCTCCGGGTCGGTCACGACCAGCAGAGGCCACAGGAAGTTGTTCCAGACACCGACGAAGACGAAGATCGACACCGCGGACACCACGGGCTTCGACACCGGCATCACGATCTGCCAGTAGGTGCGCAGGTATCCGGCGCCGTCCGCGCGGGCGGCGTCGACGAGTTCGCGGGGTATGCCGTCGAAGAACTGTTTGAAGACGAAGACGGCCACCACGTTGGGGACCTGGGGCAGTACCACGCCCCAGTAGGTGTTCAGGAGCCCCGCCTCCTGGAGCGTCAGGAACTGAGGGATCATCAGCACCTGTCCGGGGACCATGAGTCCGGCGAGGAGCAGCAGGTACATGGTGCGGCGTCCGCGGAACCTCGTCTGGGACAGGGCGAACGCGGCCAGCGATCCGGCGACGACGGTGAGGACGGTCGTCAGCGCCGACGTGATGAAGCTGTTGGCGTACCAGTAGGGCAGCTTGCCCTTGGCGAAGAGATCGCCGTACGCGCTCAGGGTGGGGTGGGCGGTGAACCACCCCGTCGGGTCGGTGACGACCTCCTGGGCGGGCCGGACGGAGGTGGCCAGCGCCCAGAGCAGCGGGACGAGCCACAGCACGGCCAGGGCGATCACCACACCCAGTGCGATGCGGTTGAAGAGCTTCTCGGAGTCACGGGTGCGGCCCGTGACGGCGGATGTGGCGGGCTGCTGTGTCGCCGCGGGCTGCTCGGTGAGTGTCGCGGTCATGTCACTGGTCCCTCTCGGCGCGGCGGACGAGGGCGAACCAGACCGCGGAGACGATCAGGATCACCACGAAGAGGAGCATGGACAGCGTGGAGGCGTAGCCGACCCGGCCCTCGGTGAAGCCGGTGTCGTAGATGAGTTCCAGGGTCGGTTTCGTGGCACCGTCGGGACCGCCGCCGGTCATCATGTAGATCTGGTCGAACACCTTCAGCGAGGCGATGACCTGAAGCACCGTCACCAGCACCGTGGTGCGGCCCAGCAGTGGGACGACGATGTGCCGGATGCGCTGCCACGGTCCGGCACCGTCGATGGCCGAGGCCTCGTGCACCTCGCGCGGGATGTCCTGGAGGCCGGCGAGGTACAGCACGAAGTTGAAGCCGATCGTCCACCACACCGTCGCGGCGGCGATGGACACCATGGTCCAGTCCGGGTCGCCGAGCCAGGACGGGGGAGTGTCCACCCCGACGGCCTTGACCGCGTCCTGGGCGAGCCCGACCTGGTCCGCGTAGATGTACATGAACAGCAGGGACACCACGGCGGACGGGATCAGGAAGGGGGCGAAGAACGCGAACCGCAGGAACCACCGGCCGCGCACGAACCGGTCGACGAGGACCGCGAGGACGAGACTGAGCAGCACCAGAGGAACCGTGGTCAGCACGGTGAACCAGAGGATGTGCTTGAGCGTGCGCCAGAACTCCGGATCGCTCAGCGCGTCACCGTAGTTGGCGAAGCCGACCCAGTGTCCCAGCCCGCCCTTGAGCAGGGAGGTGTCGAAGAAGCTCGCGACGAGCATGTAGAGGAGCGGGCCGACGAGGAAGAGGGCGTAGAGGACCGCGAAGGGGGCCATCATGGCGGGACCGGCCCAGCGGATTGTTCGTGTCGGTGGAGAGGCGGCGGAAGCCGGCAGTGCGGTGGCAGCCACGGGCAGACCTTTCTTGCGAAGTCCAGGGGTGTCGGGGAGCGGTGCCGTACGGTGCCGCTCAGACGGGGGACGCCGTGTCCGCCTGCTTGCGCAGCCGCGCACGCATCGCGGCGGCCGCCGCCCGGGGGCTCTTGGCGCCGGTGAACACGGAGGTGACGGCGTCGCCCACCACGATCTGCAGGGTGCTGCCCGCTCCGCCGTACCAGGCGACCGGGTCGTAGACGGCTCCGTCGGCGGCAGCGGCGTAGTGCGACTGCGGGACCAGCTTCCTGTAGGCGGCCGAGCGCTGCGTGGGCAGCCAGGCCGGCACATGGCCGCCCTCCGCCCAGAGCTGACTCGACCCGAGCATCGCGCGCACGAACTCCAATGAGGTGTCCAGGCGTTGTGCCTCGGCGGACGGAGCCTTGGGCAGCACCAGGGCGTGTGAATCGGCGAAGCACGCGTAGGGGCGCTCGGTGAAGATGCGGGGGAACGGCCGCATGTCGAAGGCGACCTTCGCGTCCTGCACGGCCACCACCTGCCACACGCCGTCCATGAGGAAGCCGGCCTTGCCGGTGGTCAGCAGCGTGATGGCGCCGGGGCCGTCGACGCCGGTGGGCAGGACCTTCTCCTCGACGGTCATGCGCCGGATGTAGGCGAGCGCCTCCTCGGCCGCGCCGGTGTCGATGCTGACGCGCCTGCCCTGGTCCGTGACCAGAGGAGAGCCGGTCAACTGGTGGTACAGGGAGAGGAAGAGCCGGTACTGCGTGGAGGCGTCCTTGATGGCCGCCACCGAGCCGCCCCAGTTCCCGGTGACCTCCTTGGCCGCCTTCATCGCGTCGATGAACTGGTCGGGACCGTCGATGGCGGTCAACTGCCCGCTGCCGTCCAGCAGTCCCGCCTTCTTCGCGATGTCCGTGCGGAAGTACAGGACGAAGGGATGTGTGTCGAGCGGCACCGCGTAGAGCGAGCCGTCGAGATGGGCCTTGGCCCAGGGCTTGGCGTCGAACCGGTCGGCCGTCATGCCGTGCCGGGCCAGCGCCTCGGGGGCGAGCTCGGTGAGGAGGCCGGCCTCGGCAAGCGTCGGCACCTTGGACAGGTGGGCGACGGCGACCTGGGGAGGGCGGTCGCCGAGCGTGGCCAGCGTGAGCTTGGTGTAGTAGGGGTTGCCCCACACGAAGGTGGAGGACTTCAGGGTCGTGCCGGGGTGCTCGGCACCGTAGGCCTTCTCCATGGCGACCATGCGTGCTCCGTCGCCACCGGTGAACGGATTCCAGAAGTTCAGCCGGGCCGACGCGGGCGCGCCACCGGTGAATCCCTGTGCGAGCGTGTTGCCGCAGCCGGTCAGGGTGGCGCCGGCGGCGGTCGTCCCCAGCGCGAGCGCCGCCCGCAGGAGGAGACGGCGTGACGGCGCCGAGGGTGGGACGTGCCCGGTTCGCTCCGGCATGAGTGTGCGTCCTTCCACAGCAGCTGGCCCGGGGGGCGGATGGTTCTACGTTGTAATCGTTGATTTGAAGCGGCTCAGAATGGATCGGCCCGAGAAGTTTCCAACGTTGTACTTAGTTCGGCTGCGGTCGTCAATAGGTTGCGTAGACACTGGTGAATTGGCTGCCGTGGCTGGGCGGGTGTCCGGAGCGCTCCGTCGAGTTCTTCTGTTCCAACGTTGGAATCAGGGGGTAAGGTGACACCGGAACCATGGAGGGCGGCACAGAGGGCGGGGACGTGGCCGGAGCACGCATGAAGGACGTCGCCGCGCGCGCGGGTGTGTCCATCAAGACGGTGTCGAACGTGGTGCGGGGTGCCGCGAAGGTCGCCGAGCCGACCCGGCTGCGCGTCGAGCGGGCGATCGCGGAACTGGACTACCGTCCGCACGCCTCCGCGCGCCACCTGCGCACCGGCCGCAGCGGCATCATCGCCCTGGCCTTCCCCGAACTCGTCGCCCCCTACTTCGCGGAACTCGCCGCCGAAGTGGTCATGGCGGCCAAGGAACACGGCTACACGGTGCTCATCGAGGACACCGGCGGCGACCCCGAGGAAGAACTGCGCATCGCCAGCGGACTCACCGACTCGCTGATCGACGGCGTCCTGCTCAGCCCCCTCCGACTCGACCAGGCACGGCTGGCGGCTCTCGAACAGACCGTGCCCCTCGTCCTGCTGGGCGAGCGCTCGTACGACATCGCCGCCGATCACGTCCTGATCGACAATGCCGCGGCGGCGCGCGAGGCCACCGAGCACCTGCTGGCACTCGGCCGTCGGCGGATCGCCGTGATCGGACATCAGACCGACCCGCCGTTCGCCACCTCCGCCCAGCGCATGCACGGCTACTTCACCGCCCTCCATGCGGCCGGCGTCCCCTACGACCCCCGCCTCGCGCCCCCGGTGCGCAGTTTCGGACGGGCCGAGGGCGCCGAGGCGATGAGCCGCCTGCTCGACCTGGACCACCGTCCGGACGCGGTCTTCTGCTTCTCCGACCTCCTCGCGTCGGGCGCACTGCGCGTCGCCCACGAGCGGCACGTCGAAGTCCCGCACGACATCGCCGTCGTCGGCTTCGACGACCTGGAGGAGTCCCGCTACGCGGTGCCCTCACTCACCACCGTCTCGCCGGACAAGCGGGAGATCGCCCGCATGGCCGTGGCGGCACTGCTCGACCGGATGTCGGACGAACCGGTCAACCGTCCGGCCACGCTGACGGCCGGTCACCGCCTGGTGGTCCGCGAGAGCAGCGCCGGACGTCCCTCCACGCCGACGGGGCCAGGCACCGGCGACGCGTGACGCCGTTTCCGTCCGGCCAGGTCACCGAGTCCGGTGCCGTCGCCCTGAGCCGATCGCGCTGCGGGCCGCGCGGTGCGGGGCGGGTGTTAGCTTCGGGCGCATGGACGACAGCGTGTACGTGGGCAACGCCGGCAAGGACGCGGCTCTGGACCGGGGCTGGCTGCTCGGGCATTTCAAGGAGTCCGGCGATCCCCGCCGGAGCGAGGCCGTGGAGATCAAGTGGGGCGTCCACCCACGCGGCGAGCGGCGCGAGCAGTGGGTGCGGGGAGAGACACGCACGGCTCTCCAGGTCCTCATCAGCGGCCGCTTCCGCGTCGAGCTGCCCGGTCGCAGCGTCGTGCTGGCGGAGCAGGGCGACTACGTCGTATGGGGCCGGGGAGTGGACCACTCCTGGGTCGCCGAGGAGGAGTCGGTGGTGCTGACCGTGCGTTGGCCCTCAGTCCCCGGATACGCCGTGCCGCAGGAGGGCGACGAGGAGACGGGGCGGGCGGGGGTACGTACGTGATGGTGGCGTGGCCGGTCGTGCGTGCGTGACGGTGGCGCGGTCGGCCGCTGTGCTCGCGCCCGACCGTGGCTGGGCCGGTCACCGATCCCGCGCGCCCGTGCCGGTCGTCGCCCTCGGACGACATCGCGCCGGTGTCGTTCACCGCGCGCATGCGGGACTTCGCGGTCCGTGTTAGTTTCCGGGCGGCGGCGCGCCGGTGTCCGCCCCGGACGAGAAGTGCGCCGTACCCGGTCCGCAAAGACGACGCACGAGGGGAGGCGTCGTGGACGCAGACAAGCGCTCGTCCGGCCCGGCACCCGCGGTGCACGGGTCCCGCCCGCTGGACGTCGAGTGGAACCACGGATCACCGTCGGCGAAGCACAACACGGATCCCGACATCCAGGTCCATGCGTACGACGAGGACACCTTCATCCTCCGGCAGAACATGGCGATCAACTACGAGGCGCCGTTCATGTTCCTGCTCTTCGGACGCGAGCGGGCGGTGCTGCTGGACACCGGGGCCACCGCGTCCGCGGAGTACTTCCCGCTGCGCCGCGTCGTCGACGGTCTGATCGCCGACCGGCTCCGCCGGCATCCGCTCGCCGGGTACGGGCTGCTCGTACTGCACACCCATCCGCACGGCGACCACATCGCCGCGGACGCGCAGTTCACGGACCGCCCGGACACCCAGGTCGTGGGAGCCCGACTCGACACCGCATGGGACTACTTCGGGTTCCACGAGGATCCCGACCGGGTGGCACGGATCGACCTCGGGGGCCGCGTGCTGGAGTGCTTCTCCACGCCGGGGCACCACGAGGCGGCGGTCACCTACTACGACCCCTGGACGGGATTCCTGCTGACCGGCGACACGGTCTACCCCGGCCGGCTGTACGTGGCGGACTGGCCGGCCTTCACGCGGACCGTCGACCGCCTCATCGAGTTCGCGGACGGCCGTCCGGTGACCCATGTGCTCGGGTGCCACGTCGAGATGACGCGCGAGCCCGGCGTGGACTACCCGATCCGGACCACCTACCAGCCCGACGAGCCGCCGTTGGAGATGGCCCCGGGCCGGCTCCGCGACATCAGGGCGGCGATCGACGAGGTCGGCGACCGGCCCGGCCGGCACCCGTTCCCCGCCTTCGTCATCTGCCGCGACGTCTGAGTGCCCGTCATGCCTCGCGACGCAGTCATGGGTGTGGACATCGGTACGTCGAGCAGCAAAGGCGTCCTCGTCGGCCTCGACGGTGCCCTGATCCGCTCCGCCGTCCGGGAACACACCCCCACGAGACCCGGTCCCGGTCGTTTCGAGATGGACCCTGCGGTGTGGTGGCGCGAGTTCACCGAACTCGCCCGGGAGCTGACCGCACCCGGAGACACCGGCGTGGTCGCCGTCGGGGTCAGCGGCATGGGGCCCTGCGTCCTGCTGACCGACGAGCACGACGCCCCGCTGCGCCCCGCCGTGCTCTACGGAGTGGACACGCGCTCCGTCCGCCAGATCCGGCGCATCGAGGAACGGCTCGGCGCGGAGGCGATCATCCGCCGCGGTGGATCCGCCCTCTCCACCCAGGCGGCGGGGCCGAAGATCGCCTGGATCGCCGACGAGGAACCCGAGCTCTACGCCCGGGCCCGACGCCTGTACATGCCGAGTTCCTGGCTGGTCAGGAACCTCACGGGGAACTACGTCCTCGACCACCACTCCGCGAGCCAGTGCACCCCGCTCTACGACACGCTCGCCTGCGACTGGTACGCCCCCTGGGCCGCCGAAGTGGCGCCGGGCATCGAGCTGCCTCCACTGCGCTGGTCCGGCGAGGCGGCCGGCACGCTCACCGTCCGGGCCGCCCGGGAGACCGGCCTGCCCGCCGGCATCCCCGTCACCACCGGGACCATCGACGCCTGGGCCGAGGCGCTGAGCGTGGGCGCGCAGAACACCGGCGATCTGATGCTGATGTACGGCACCACCATGTTCCTCATCCACACGGTGCCCGAGCCGCTGACCAGTCCGTCCCTGTGGGGCACGGTCGGCGCGCTCCGGGGCACCCGCAACCTGGCCGGCGGCATGGCCACCTCCGGCGCCGTCACCAACTGGCTGCGCGACCTGTTCACCGGTACCGACCACGCCGAACTCACCCGTCTGGCAGCCGAGTCGGGCCCCGGTGCCAACGGCCTGCTGATGCTCCCGTACTTCTCCGGCGAGCGCACCCCGGTCATGGACCCGGACGCCCGCGGAGTGATCGCCGGACTCACCCTGTCCCACACCCGCGGGGACCTCTACCGGGCGGCTCTGGAGGCCACCGGGTTCGGCGTCCGCCACAACATCGAGGTCATCGAGGCGGCGGGCGGGGACATCCGACGCGTGGTCGCGGTCGGGGGCGGCACCCAGGGTTCGCTGTGGACACAGATCGTCTCCGACATCACCGGCCGCCCGCAGGAGGTGCGGACCACGACCATCGGCGCCGGCTATGGAGGCGCGCTGCTGGCCGCGCAGCTCGTCGAGGACGTCACCGTCGAGGGCTGGAACCCGGTGCGCGAGGTGGTGACGCCCCACGCGCAGAACACCGGGCGCTACGACGAGTTGTACGCCCTCTACCGGCGTCTGTACCCGGAGACGTCGTCGACCGTGCATGCCCTGGCGGCACTTCAGGAGCGCTGACGGCCGCCTCCCGCCCGCCGTCGGGCCCCACCCCCGCCCACGCTTCGCCGCACCCGGGGATACGTGTCACTGGAACACCTGCCGCTGCGCGCCACCGTCGGTCCCTGTTCGCCAGGTGCGCGCACAGTATGAACACAACTGCCTCCTCGATGGTGTGCGGGCCGGTGCGCTCCTAGCATCGCCACGCTCGGCGCGACGGCGCGCCACCGAGTAGAGGAGCGTCGCCTTGCGCAGCTCACGTCGAAACCAGCCCTCGCCACCCCGGACACCGCGGACGCGGCACCGCACGGCACTGGTCATGGGCGTCGCGGCCCTGCTCGCCGGAGTGGTGAGCGGCACCGGCCCGGCGCAGGCCGCCCCGTCGGGTCCCGGGATCGTCGCCTGCCCGGCAGGCGTCGGCGACAAGGCGACCTGCTACACGGGCCAGGACTCCGACGGCGCGTACTACGCCATCGCCGTCCCCAAGCAGTGGAACGGTTCGCTGGTCGTCCACGCGCACGGCGGGCCCGACCTGGGCGACGAGTCCGATCCCCAGCGCAGCGTGGGCGACCTGGACCGCTGGGCGGTGATCGTCGACGAAGGGTACGCCTGGGCGGGCTCGTCCTACCGGAGGGGCGGCTACGGAACCAGGATGGCGGCGGCCGACACGGAGCACCTGCGCCGCCTGTTCGTGGAGGAGTTCGGCAGGCCGGAGCGGACCTACGTCCACGGACAGTCCTGGGGCGGCGACGTCGCGGCCAAGGTCGTCGAGGAGTACGGCAGGAAGGGCGGCCCCTACGACGGGGCCCTGCTCACCAGCGGCGTCCTGGCCGGCGGTTCCCGGGGATACGACTACCGCGTCGATCTGCGCGTGGTCTACCAGTACTACTGCCGGAACCTGCCGCGCCCCGACGAGCCGCAGTACCCGCTGTGGCAGGGCCTGCGTCCCACCTCCACGCTCACGACGGCCGGACTGCGTGCGCGTCTCCAGGAGTGCACGGGATACGCGTCCGCCCCGCAGGACCGCACCGCGCTCCAGCAGCGCAACCTCGACGACATCCTCGCGGTGACGCGCATCCCCGAGCGGACGCTGGAGTCGCACCTGCGCTTCTCCGTGTTCACCTTCCGCGACATCGTGCACAACCGGCTCGGCGACCGGAATCCCTTCGACAACGCGAACGTGCGGTACACCGGTTCTCACGACGACGAAGCGCTGAACAAGGGTGTCGAGCGCTTCTCCGCGGACCCCGCCGCCCGCCGCGATCTGTCCTACGACAGCGACCTGACCGGGCGGATCTCCCTCCCCGTGCTCACGATGCACGCCATCGACGACCCCACCGCGTTCGTCGAGCACGAGGCCGCCTACCGCGCGAGCGTCGAGGGCGCACACCGCGGGAGGCACCTCGTGCAGACCTTCACGAAGGAGAGCGAACACAGCGAGCTCAGCGACTCGGAGTACGCCAACTCGATCGCCGCGCTCGATGCCTGGGTGCGGACGGGGAAGAAGCCGACACCGCGGTCCGTCGCCTCGTCGTGTGCCCGGTTCGACCGCGCCTACGGCACCGGGTGCTTCTACGACCCGGACTTCCGCCCCGCTCCCTACGCGTCCCGGGTCCGGCCGCGACCGGGCGGGCTGTCGTGGCCGGCCATGACCGCCGCGCAGGAGAGGTCCTGGAGCCGTATCGACGGGGTGGGCATCGCCCCTTGATCGTTGGCCTGCCCGGCGCTCCTTGTCGTGATCCTGCCTGGCACCGCGTGTCGTCACTCAGGGCCACCGCGCGCGCACGTCGAGCCGTCGGCTGTCTCCGCTGATCGTGCCCCGGTCAGGCCTGCGGCCCGGTCGCAGGCCTCCGGTTGCGGGTTGTCCGCGCAGTTGTTTGAGTGGAATCTGGTCTATGGACACCTCAACCGCGACAGCAGCTGCCGCCACGGGCGGCGCCGGCCGGATGACAGGCGGCCCCAGCAGAGCGGCGGCAGCGGGCAACACAGGTCGCGATGCCCGCGAGGGAGGGACTGACGGTGGCTCACCATCACAAGTCCAACAAACAAGTCGAAGGCGACCCGGACACGGGCCACGGGCGGGGCCTGCCGCTGCGCCCCGACGACGACGAGCTGGAGCGACGGACGGAAATGGACCGGGCGGAACTCCGCGCCCAGCAGGCTGAGGAAGTCTGACGAGCAGGCTGATGAGGTTCCGGCCGCGCGAGCGCGACGTCGGGCCCCTGATTCCCGGCCGAAGCGAAGGAGGTGTTCCCATGTCCTCGAAGCGACGCCGTAAGAAGAAGGGCAGGCGCAAGCACGCGGCGAACCACGGGCGTCGGCCTCAGTGCTGACGGGCGTGGCGGTGCCGCGCCGAGCTTTCCCGCGGTGGGCCCAGGTGATCCCCCGGGGCAGATCCACTCCCCCGGGGGAGTGCCGTGCCCAGGTGTGCCTCTCGGGGCCTTCCGGGTGTCGTCCCTCGTCGCGCCCCCTGCGGGGCGGCCGGGCGGTGCGCGATCCAGCACCCCGGGTCGCCGATCTAGAACCAATGCCGTGTAGTTAGCGTTGGGCGTTGGGCGTCAAGGGGTGCGGGTGGTCAGGATGTCGATGCTGATGGTGGCCTTGTAGCTGGTCCTGTCG
>NZ_JBVHMN010000025.1:92885-158497 GCF_055558435.1 Streptomyces sp. NPDC025784 | reverse complement strand
GGTGTCCACCCCCCCCCCCCCACCATCCCCCCATCCCAACCCCGCGCGGGCGGGGGGGGGGGGGGGCCCCCCGCCGCCCCCCCGGGGGGGGGGGCGCCCCCCCCCCCCCCCCGGGGGGGGGGCCCCCCCCGCGCCTTCAGAGCCACTGGCGCAAAGGTGACTTGGCGCGGGTCCGACAGGCCCAGCTGCTGACCGACCGCCTGCTTCCCGCCACGCTTTCCCCCCATGAGATCAATAAGCAGACCGTGGCGGCGTGTTGCGCGTGCGCCGCAGTACCGCTCGGTGACGGTGGCCACCGTCGCGGCGGTCCTCATGGGAGCGGCCGCACCCGGCGTCGGCCCGAGCGCGCCCGGATCGGAACGTGCTCCGGGTGCCCTGCGTCCGTCCGTGCACAGGGTGACACTGATCACGGGAGACCGTGTCACGGTGACCCGGTACGCGGACGGCCGGCAGGTGGCCGCCGTGCATCCCGCGACAGAACATGACAGCGGCGGGTTCAGCACACGTGAGGTCGACGGTCGGGTGTACGTCACCCCTCACAGCGCCATTCCCTACCTGTCCTCGGGGCAGTTGGACCCCGCGCTCTTCAACGTGACGGACCTCATCGCGCAGGGATACGACGACTCCCACGCCAAGAAGCTGCCGCTGCTGCTGCGGTACGGCCGGTCGACCCGCCTCTCGGCGCAGAAGGCGCCCGCGGGTGCGGAGCGCCGACGGGTGCTCGACAGCATCGACGGTGTGGCGGTCACCACCGCCAAGGGCGACCTGAACACATTCTGGGACACCGTCACGGGGACGGCGGACAAGACCTCACGCGGTGCGAGCACGCGCGACCTCCGGGAGGCGCAGAAGCGCCCCGCCGCCTCCCGTCTGGCCGGCGGCCTGGAGAAGATCTGGCTCGACCGCAAGGTACGGGTGTCGCTGGACCACAGCGTGCCGCAGATCGGTGCCCCGGAAGTCTGGAAGACCGGGGTCACCGGCAAGGGCGTCAAGGTCGCCGTGCTGGACACGGGCATCGACGCCACCCACCCCGATCTCGCGGGACGCATCGGCGAGACGCACAACTTCAGCGCGAGCGACAGCACCCGCGACGCGGTCGGCCACGGCACTCATGTGGCGGCGACCATCGCGGGTTCGGGCGCGGCGGCGAACGGCACCCGCAAGGGCGTCGCACCCGACGCAGAGCTGCTCGTGGGCAAAGTGCTGGACGACACCGGCTCCGGCGCGTACTCCAACGTCCTGGCCGGCATGGAGTGGGCCGCCCACTCGGGCGCCCGAGTCGTCAACATGAGCCTCGGCGGTCCCGCGGCCGACGGCGACGACCCGCTCGTGACGGCGGTGGAGCACCTGACCGACGAGACCGGCACCCTGTTCGTCGTGGCGGCTGGAAACGAAGGCCCAGGCCTGGGAACAGTCGGCTCGCCCGGCACCGCCCCGAGCGCCCTCACCGTCGGCGCCGTCGACCGCAACGACGACCTGGCCGGCTTCTCCAGCCGCGGCCCCGTGGGTGAGACCGACAGCGTCAAGCCCGAACTGACGGCGCCAGGCGTCGACATCGTCGCCGCGCGCGCCGCGGGCACCCGGATGGGCACCCCGGAGAACGACCTCTACACCTCGGCGTCGGGAACGTCGATGGCGACGCCGCACGTTGCCGGCGCAGCGGCTCTTCTCGCGCAGCGTCACCCGAAGTGGAAGCCCCAGGACATCAAGAACGCGCTGGTCGGCTCGTCGAAGGTGATCGCGGGCCAGAGCGTGGACGAGCAGGGCGGCGGTCGTGTGGACGTCGCGGGGGCCTTCGCGCGAACCGTGGTCGGCACCGGGGCACTGGACCTCGGTGTGCTCGGGCCCGACAGCGGCACGACGACACGGACCACCGCATATACGAACGTCTCCTCGAAGCCGGTCCGCCTCACCCTGTCGCTTCAGGTGGAGCGTGATGGATCTACCGCCCCGGCCGACGCGATCACCACGAGCACTCCGACAGTCACCGTCGAGCCGGGCGAGACCGCCCAGGTGCCGATCGAGGCGCACGCTGCGGATCTGGAGCGGGGCCGCTGGTCGGGCTATGTGACGGCAACTCCGGACGACGGAACACCAGCCGTGCACACCGCACTCGCGGTGACGGTGCGGGGCGCGATGCGCACGCTGACGATGCACTTCGTCGACGGTGAAGGCAACCCCGCAGCGGTCCCGTCGCTGGAACTCTACGGCTCCGACTACCGGTTCGACACGCTGAGCTACGCCCTGCCCGGGCCCGACGGCACAGTCGCCCGCGTCACGCTTCCGGAAGACACGTACTTCTTCAAGGCCCTGGTGTATCAGACCGAAGTCAAGGGCTACCACTACACCGATGTCCTGCGGCCCGAGCTGAAGCTCGATTCCGACAAGGAGATCACGCTCGACGCCAGAACGGCGCGCCCCATCCAGGTCCGCACGCCCAAGGCGTCGGAACAGCAGGGCATGATCCACTTCGGCTCCTACCGGGCCGTCGGCACCCGGAAGATCTCCACCACGACGATCGACTTCGACTCCGTCCGCACTGTCTCCGCCACACCCACCACACCCGTCAAGAAGGGAACCTTCGAGTTCTACTCGCGCTGGCGGATGGTGGCTCCCCGACTTCAGGTTCATGTCCAGGGCAAGCACACCCCGGAACTCACCCCTGTGCTGTTCGCGCACTCGCCCGCCGTCGACGGCACACGCCGACTGCCCCTGGTCTACGTCGAGCCCGACTCACTGGCGGGCCGAGACCTGAGGGGCAAGGCAGTGCTGATGCACACGTCCGGCGGGTCCACGGACCAGATGGCCGCTGTGGCCAAGACCGGGGCCGAGGCATTGGTGATCATCAACGAGTTCCCGCTCCCGGTGTGGTCCCGCTGGGACCCGACCGGCGAACGCGACCCGATCACCGCCATGCACCTCCCGCAGCAGCAGGGTGAGAAACTCCTGGCCTGGCTGAAGCGGCACAAGCACCAGTCGGCCACGCTGGACCTGTCCGGCACGTCTGCCAGCCCGTACCTCTACGATCTGACCCTGTCCGAGAAGGGCGCCGTACCGGACCGCCTGACCTACACGGTGAAGGCGTCCGACACCGCGACGGTCGAATCCCGCTTCCACCGGCCCGGAACCGAGGCCTGGACGATCGAACAGCGGTTCGCGTGGCGCCCCTGGCAGGACACGTCGTTCGCGATGGACAACCGGTCCTACGTGAAGCTGCCCTTGACCCGGGTCGAGACGATCAGCGCCGGGGACACCGTGTGGCTGGAGAGAATCGCGCACAAGCCCCCGTGGGACACCGAAGGCTCGGTCGGCGGAGGAATGACGGGCGGCCTGCACCAGTACGCGGCCGGCCAGCACCTGCGCGAGAACTGGTACGGATCGGTCGTCCGCCCGTCCGCCCCGACCGGCAACCCCGGATTCCGCTCGGTACGCCAGGGCGACACCATCGCTCTGCGGCTCGCGGAGATGAGCGACGGTGAGAGCCACCACTACGGCTTCGCCGGTGACGACGAGACCGATCAGGTGCGTACGCGCCTCTACCGCGACGGCACGCAGGTGGCCGACCAGGCCCGACCGTGGGGCGACTTCCCGGCCGGGCAGGGGGAGGCCCTCTACCGGCTGCAGTTGGAGACGTTCCGCGACTCGCCCGCCTGGACCTTCTCGACGAGGACCGACACCTCCTGGTCGTTCCGGTCCGCACCGCCGGCGTCGGGCCAGGAGCAACTGCTGCCCCTGCTGCTCCTCGACTACGACGCCCCGGTCGACACCCGCAACCAGGTGAAGCGTGCGTCGTCGACGACCTTGCGGGTGACGGCTCGTCACCAGGACGGCTGGACCGGCCCGCACGTCAAGGGCATGCGGGTCTGGGCGTCGACCGACGACGGCGGGCACTGGACCTCCGTCCCGGCCTCGCTCCACCGCGACGGCACCTACGAGGTGCGTCTCGGCCGCGGCCTGACCTCCCGCTCCGGCTTCGTGTCCCTGCGCGCCGAGGCCTGGGACGGCGCGGGCAACAAGGTGGAGCAGACGGTGGTCCGCGCGTTCGGCGTGAGGTAGCCGAGGGCTCCGGGCGGTGTGGGTGACGCGATCGCCTTGTGGGGAGGCAGCGCGGCACCGCCTGGACGGTGCGGTCGGCGTGGGGCGCCGACCGCACCTTCTCGGTCTCGCCCCGCCGGCCGGGGGTCAGAGCCAGTCACGGCGTGCGGCATGCCAGCCGAGCTGTATCCGGGTCGCGACCCCGGCGAGGTTCAGCAGGCTCTGGATGCGCCGCTGAACGGTCCGCTTGCTGACACCCAGGCGTGTGGCGATCGATTCGTCGGTGAACCCGGCGATCATCAGGGACAGCACATGCCGGTCCTCCGGCGCCGGCGAGGCAGAGTCGGGCGCCGCCTCCCCGGCTTCGCCAATCCGGCCCTCCGATGTCACCCGCAGCGGGGTCCCTGCCTCCCAGTAGCGCTCGAAGAGGGCGATGAGCGCATCCAGCAGACTTCCCCCGCGGATCACCAGGGCCGTGACATCGTCGGGGTCCGCGACGGAGCCGGCCGGTGCCAGGGGGCAGATGGCCACGCTGCGGTCCGCGATCGCCATCCGGAGCGGCAGCGCAGGCACGGCACGTGCCTCCTCTCCGACGCGGACGGCTCTGACTACGTTGTCAACGGCGTCGGCATCGCTGAAGAATGCCTGCTCGTACAGGACTTGGTATCTGATGCCGCGGGCCAGGGCCTCGAACTCGGCCTGGTTCGTCCCCGACGGCATCGCGACGTACTGCGCCTTGCAGAACCACAGCAGCTCGTCGCGGGCACCTTCCTGGAGCTGGCGCAGCCGCTGGCGCAGCGCTTCGGCACCGGTGATCGTCTCGATCATCTCGACCGGGCCTCGGGCCCAGGCGTGGCGGCGGTAGGTCTCCGTCAGGTCGGTGACGGCGAGGCGTGCCTTTTCGAGGTCGTTGGTGCGGCGCTCGAGCCGCGGCAGCAGGGCGGGTTCGGGAGGGTTGGCGGCGAACCGGCCCGGCCGGCCCTCCACCGCCCGGGCGAGCCCCTTCTCGGCCAGTGCCGCGAGAAGCCGTTGCACCACGGCAGATTCGGCGCCCGTCGTCGCTGATATCTCCTCCGCCGATGCCGTGACGGTGGTGACAAGGGTGCGGTACACGTCGGCTTCGTGGGCCGAAACGCCCACCGCCTTCAACATCGCGTCTTTCTCCCATCCTTGGCCGGACGTGCGGCATGGAAGACCGGCGTCCCATGTTGGACTCTATGACCGCCGACAGACCTGATCGCTTGCGGGGGCACTCCCGCTCAGTGGCGGGCACTCCTCCCCGTGGGCCGGCCCCTTGCGGCAGTCCGCCGGGCGACCGCGCTGTGCGGACAGTCATGGATCTCTCTCACCCGACACTTGTGATTCGCAAGTGGCGGCGTCCACCTTGACAGTGTTACTTGCGATTTGCAAGTAGAAATCGCCGGGGTATCGCACCACAGCACCGTCGCGGTCGGCGACCGGCTAGCCGTCCGTACCGGCGGCCGACGGCGGTACCTCGACGACGAAGAACAGGAACGTGGTCCTGGTCGAGAGGTCGTGGAAGCCGTCGGGGAACAGTTCACGGGCGGCCGGGTCGGGCTGCGGCTCACTGATGACGGAAAGACGGAAACCGGCGGTGGTGAAGGCGTCCGTCATCGCGTGCAGGGGCTTGCGCCAGAGCCTCATCGGGAAGGGCGTCCCGTCGAGCGTCCAGTCGAAGGTGTAGCTCGTGGTCGCGAAGTAGTCGGGCGGTGGATCCTGGAACGTGTAGGCCACGAAGGGGTGGTCCACCGACGCGATCAGCCTGCCGCCGGGCCTGAGCACTCGCCGCAGCTCGGCCAGCGTCGGCCCCCAGTCCTCGAGGTAGTGCAGCACCAGTGACGCGACCACGTCGTCGAAAGCGCCGTCGGCGAACGGCAGCGGCTCGCCCAGGTCGACCACGTGCAGGTCCGCGTCGGCACCGAGCCGGCGCCTGGCCAGCGCCAGCATCCCGGCGCTGGCGTCGATGCCGGTGACGACCGCACCGCGCTCGCGCAGTGCGGCGGAGAGGGGGCCCGAGCCGCAGCCGGCGTCCAGAATCCGACGCCCCGTCACATCTCCCGCGAGGGCCAACATCGCGGGCCGCTCGTAGTAGGCGTTGACGAGGTTGTCCTCGTTCTCCGCCGAGTACGCCTCGGCGAAGCTGTCGTAGTCGTTCGCCCGGTCCCGGTGTGCCGGCTGAACGAGGCTTTCGGGTACGTCGGTTGCGCGTTCCATCGTCGCACCCTAGTGGTCACATGATCCGCCGGGCAGGTCCTGGACCCGTTCGTCCACTTCGAGCAGCTGTAGAGACGCTCCGCCTCACAAGGGCGGCCGACCAGGCGACCACGCCGGCCTGCCGCCCGGTTCGCACATGCTTCCCGGGTGGCCGGGCGGCACGTACCACTCCGTCGGCACGTCCTACGGCTGGAAGTACTCCGACATCAGCTCGCTGACCCATTCCGGCTGCTTGATGTCCACGGGGCGGAATTCCTCCATCGCCGGCTTCAGGTCGATGACGGGAGTGCCCGAGACCGCGTCGAGGCCCACCACCGTCAGTTCGCGGCCGTGGACGGACTCGATGGCGCAGGACGTCACGCCGATACGGTTCGGCCTGCGGGGGCCGCGGCCGGCGAAGACGCCGACCGGCGGGAGGTCGGAGCGACCTCGGTAGGGGCTGGGTTCGCGGTAGTCGTCGAGTTCCGCGAACTGGTCGAAGACGAAGAGGACTTCCACGTGGGAGAAGCCCTCCAGCCCCTGGAGGCATGCCTCGCCGAAGCGCTCGTCGACGGTGATCGTGCTGCGGACGGCACCCCAGTTGTCCGTGTGCTGGACGTCCGTCCTGTCGTTCCGGACCGTACCTATCGGTGTGATCTCGAAGCTCGGCATGGCCAGAGGCTATCCCCTGCGCACCGCTGCCGGCATCGAGATGATCGGCACCGCCGTGCACCAGGCTCCGACCCGTCGGCCGGCCGACGTTCGACCACCCGGCGGTGCCGGCTCAGGCGGCCGGAGTTCTCCATGCCGAGGCGGGGCGATCGCCGGCCGAGAGGCCGCCGCGGGGAAAACCGCCTACTGGCCGGACGGCGACGCGGAGCGGCTGGCCTGGCCGGTCGAGGGTGTGCTGTTCGACGTCGAGTGCAACGACTTCTGGCACGAGGACTGGGATCCGCGCCCCGCGGACGTTCCGGACGCCCTGGAGGTCGCCCGCACGCACCTGGCCGAGGTCCCGGTGATGGTGCCGGTCTACTCGCACCGGTACCTGCCGGCAGACCCGGACCGGACAGGTACGCCCGTGCTGCCGATGTACCAGACGGACATCGTCCACTACGGCGTCGATCCGATCGACTCCTTCCGCAACGAGTTCGGTGGCCCCGTGCTGACCACGCCCGACGACGATCGGTACGCCGCGATCCCGTTCTGGTCGTACTTCCTGCGCTGACTCTCGGGGCGAAGTGGTCCCGTGATCCCCGCATCGGGCCCGATCACTGCACTCGCACCCAAAACGCTCACGGTTTACTTGTATGCAAGGTGAATGCTGGCGGCGAGGGCCGATTCCGGCGTCCACCGGGCCTCCCGTGACAAGCGCTCCGCGGCTTCGTCGGCCTTCCGTGTGCGGCGACGAAGCAGGGTCCGGCCCCTGCCAAGCGTCAAGGGGTGGCCGCAAGGCATGTGTGTCGCTCCGGCGCGGTCCTGAGGCCGCGAAGGCCCCGTCGTCCCTCCCGGACGACTCGCCGGCTGCCGGTGTCCTCGCCTACAGATCCAGCAAGGCCTGTTCGACCACTTCGGTCAGAGCCGGGTGGATGTAGAGCACGTCCCGGGCGACCTGGTCCACCGTCGATCCCAGCATCATCGCCTGGAGCAGCGGCTGGATGAGCGTGGCGGCCTGGGGGCCGATGATGTGGGCACCGAGGATCGTGCGATCGACGGGATTCGCCAGGACTTTGGCGAAGCTGGTCGTGTCCTCCAGCGCCCAGCCGTACGCGGTCGCCGAATAGTCGCGGACACTCACCAGGCAGTCCTGCTTGCGGCGACGCGCTTCCTGCTCGGTCAGGCCGACGCTCGCGATCTGCGGGTTGGTGAACACCGCGTGCGGAGCGAGCTTGTTGGAGAGCGTACGGAGGTCCTCGGGATGGAGGATGTTGTGCTGCACCACTCGCGACTCGGCATTCGCCATGTGCTTGAGCTGGAAGTGGTTCACCGCGTCGCCGAGTCCCCAGACACCTTCCACCGACGTGCGGTAGGTGCCGTCCGTGACGATGTGACCGTGCTCGTCGAGTTCGAGCCCGCCGGCAGTGGCGTCCAGTCGATCGGTGTTCGGCCTTCGGCCGACGCAGACCAGCAGCATGGCGGCCTCGATGGCATGCGTGCCGTCGGGGCACGTCACCGTGACCTGCACCCCGCTCTCGGACGGTGCGACGGACGTGGCCTTCGCGTTCAGCAGCACGCGGTGACGCCGGGACGCCAGTTCGGTGAAGCGGGCCGACACCTGTTCGTCCTCCGCCATCAGCAGGCGTGGCCCGCGCTGCAGGATCGTGACATCCGTCCCGAAAGCGCTGAACACGTGGCTGAACTCCGCTGCGATGAAACCGCCGCCGAGCACCACCATGGACGGCGGCACCTCGTCGATCCGCATGATGGTGTCGGAGGTGTGATAGGCCACGGTGTCGAGGCCGGGGATGTCGGGTAGGACGGGACGCGATCCGACCGCGACGACGAAGGTGTCCGCCGTCATCTGCTCGTCTCCCACCTGAAGCACCTTCGGCGCGACGAAGCGTCCCGGCTCGGTGTAGACGTCAACTCCCTTCTTCCTGCGGTAGTCGACGGCGCTTTCGTGCAGTGGATCGATGTGGTCGAAGACCCGGTCGCGGATGGCTTTCCAATTGACCGGTTCGACGCTCGCGTGGACTCCTAGACGCGTCGCGGCGTGTGCCTCCTCGACCGCGTCGGCGGTGATGACGAACATCTTGCTGGGTATGCAGCCGCGGTTGAGACAGGTGCCGCCGAAGCGGCCCGGCTCCACGATCGCGGTGCGAAGGTGATCGAATTCTTCGTTGAGCAGCATGTTGCCGCTGCCCGTCCCCAGGATGACGAGATCGTAGTGCCGCATGCCCGTCCACCTTCCGTCGACGAGACAGTGACCTTGCGGCGCAGGGTCATGGGCTCATTGCCTCTTTGGTCTCAATTCTGGCTGTACGGCCCTGTTCCCACCACCAGATCGGCTCGACGGCGCGACCTGGCTCGCACCGCCGACCTGATGTTCCGCGACGCGGCGTCACGGATTGCGACGGCCCGTATCGTCTGGGTGTCCGTCCTCGAACGGTCCGCCGGCTGATTCCCCTGGCGGGGTCGGACGGCTCCGGCTGAACTTTCATGTCGGCTAAGCCAGAATTGTCTTACAGGTGGTGCGGGCGGCCCCGGACAGGATTCGGGTGTGCTGCCTCAGCACGGCCGTCCGCGGGCCACGCCCTGAGCGGACACGCGGCAAGGAGGTGGGGATGAGCACCTCACAGGCAGGACAGGAAGCCGCGGCGAGCGGTGTCGAAACGCCCGCGACGACGATGAAGTTCGAGGTCGCGGCCCTCCCGGTCGCCGACGTCGACCGAGCCCTGCGCTTCTACCGAGCGCTGGGATGGAGACTCGACGCGGACTACGAAGCCGGGCCGGAGTACAGGATCGTGCAACTGACGCCGCCCGGATCGGAATGCTCGATCCACTTCGGCCGCGGCGTCACCCCAGCGGCACCAGGCTCCGCCCACGGTCTCTACCTGGTGGTCCAGGACATCGAGGAGGCCCGCGCCGACCTCCTCGGAAGAGGTGTGGACGTGAGCGAGGCCTACCACAACACCTACGACACGGGTGCGCAGGTACGGGTGGACGGTCCCGCACCGGACGGGAGGAGCTACGCCACGTACGCCTCGTTCAGCGACCCCGACGGCAACGGGTGGCTCCTGCAGGAGGTCAAGGAGCGGCTCCCCGGCCGCTGACCGAACTCGTTGCTCAGCCCCGATGGGCTTCGAGCAGCCTCAGCCACACCTCGCTGATCGTCGGGAATGCGGGGACGGCATGCCACAGCCGCTCGACGGGGACCTCGCCGGCCACCACGACGGTTGCCGAATACAGCAGTTCGGCGATACCGGGACCGACGAAAGTGACCCCGACGACCGTGCCCCGGTCCAGGTCGATCACCATGCGGGCCTTGCCCCGATACCCCTCCGCGTACTGGTGTGCCCCGGCCACGCCGCGGAAGTCGTGGTCCACCACCTCGACGCGCATTCCGGCGTTCTCCGCCTCGCGTGCGGTCAGGCCGACCGACGCGACCTCCGGGTCGGTGAAGACCACTTGGGGTACGGCGGCGCTGTCCGCGGTCGCGATGTGCGGACCCCACCTTTGGGTGTCGACCGGTTCGCCGTGGGCGCGCGCGCCGATCACGGGTCCGGCGATGCGCGCCTGGTACTTGCCTTGATGCGTCATCAGGGCCCGATGGTTGACATCGCCGACCGCATAGAGCCAGCCGTCCTCGACTGCGCTGACACGGAAGGTGTCGTCGACGGTGAGCCATCCGCCGGGAGCCAGCCCGATGGTCTGCAGGCCGATGTCGTCGGTCTGCGGTGTCCGGCCGGTGGCGAACAGGATCTCGTCCGCGTCCAGTTGCCCGCCGTCCGACAGCCCGATGTGCACCGCGCCGTCGGGTCCTTCGTCCCGTGCGACGGACGTGACGGAGACCCCGAAACGCAGGTCGACGCCGTCCTCGCGCAAGGTCTCCGCGACCATCTCGCCGGCGAAGGGTTCCATCCGCGTCAGCAGGCAGTCGCCACGGACCAGCATCGTCACCTCGGAACCGAGCGCACGCCAGGCGGTGGCCATTTCGACGGCCACGACCCCTCCGCCGACGACGACCAGACGACGAGGGACGGCATCGGCGCCCGTCGCCTCGCGGTTGGTCCAGTGACGGATGCCGTCCAGACGGGGAAGGTCCGGTAGCGCGGTACGCGTACCCGTACACACGGCGACCGCGTGACGGGCGTCGAGCCGGACCGTCCCGCCCTCCGGGGTGGTCACCACCACCTGACGAGGCCCGTCGAGGCGGCCGTGGCCCCGCACGAGGTCGACGGAGACGGAGTTCAGCCACTCGACCTGGTCCTCGTCGTGCCAGTGGTTGACCATGTCGTCGCGGTGCGCGAAGACGGCGGGCACGTCCAGTGGTCCGTCGACCGCGCGCCTCAGTCCCGGCACACGGCGGGCATCCGCGCGTGCCAGTACCGGCCGGAGCAGCGCCTTGCTCGGCTCGCATGCCCAGAACGAACACTCACCGCCGAGCAACTCCTTCTCGACGATGACCGTACTGAGCCCTGCGGCCCGGGTCCTGTCGGCGACGTTCTCGCCGACGGGGCCTGCCCCGATCACGACGACGTCATATGTGCGAGCGGTGTCGTTCATGGCTGCTCCTGTGTCTTCGCCGACCCTCGCGAAGGCCCGGCAGCGCAACGATAGACACAACCCCGGCGTCGGCGATCGAGGCGCGCGAGGTGTCACACCTCTTGGGCGACATGCCGCGAGTCCGGCTGCGCGAGGCAGCCCGACCGCGTCGGCGGTCATGTCGGGCCCCCGATACGTGGGCGGGGCGGACGGGTGCGAGGAGAGGGGCGGTCGAACGGCTCACGCCGGAGCGAGTCAGCCGCCCTGTCGGTGTCAGGACCCGTGCCGGCCCCCGGGCGACGGGGCTACCGCAGGCTGCGGAACCCGTCGCGGATCTCCTTCACGAGGAGTTCCGGCTGCTCCCAGGCGGCGAAGTGGCCGCCCTTGGGGAGCTTGTTGTAGTGGACGAGGTTCGGGTACGCCTGCTCGGCCCAGCTCTTGGGGGCTGCGTAGAGCTCGTCGGGGAAGACGCTGACGGCGACGGGGAGTTTGACGCCCTTGGCGCCGAAGAACGGGGTGGTGTTCTCGGCGTAGAGGCGGGCGGCGGAGATCGCCGTGTTGGTCAGCCAGAACAGGGTGATGTTGTCGAGGACGTCGTCGCGGGACAGGCCCTCGGGCACGCCGTCGAAGGCCCGCGTGATCATGGCCAGGCTGGCCGCGTCGTGGTCGAGCAGGAAGGCCGCCAGGCCGACGGGGGAGTCCGCCAGGCCGGTCAGCGACTGCGGACGCGAGGCCATCATGTAGGCGTAGTAGACATGCCGGTAGACGAAGTCCAGCTGCTCGACCGCCTTCTTCTCCTCCTCGTCGGCGAGTACGGTCCCGGCCGGCAGCGGGTTGCCGACGGCGATGGCCTGCTCGATGGCCGGGGGGAAGATGCCGGGCATGTTGGTGTGGATGCCGAGCAGTCCCTCGGGCTCGTGCACGCCCAGCAGGTCGGTCACGACGGCACCCCAGTCGCCGCCCTGGGCGACGTACTCGGTGTGGCCCAGACGCTTCATCAGCTCGGCCCAGGCGCGGGCGATGCGCTCCGGGCTCCAGCCCTTGGAGGTCGGCTTGCCGGAGAAGCCGTAGCCGGGCATGGAGGGGATGACGACATGGAAGGCGTCCTCGGCCTTGCCGCCGTGGGCGGTGGGGTCGGTGAGCGGCTCGATGAGCTTGAGCTGCTCGACGACCGAGCCGGGCCAGCCGTGCGTGATGATCACGGGCATCGCGTTCTCGTGCTTGGAACGGACGTGGATGAAATGGATGTCCAGGCCGTCGATCTCGGTGATGAAGTTCGGCACCGACTTCAGCTTCGCCTCGACCTTGCGCCAGTCGTACTCCTCGGCCCAGTACCGGGCCAGCTCCTTGACGGTCGCCAGCTGTGTGCCCTGGGACTGATCCGCAACGGTCTCCTTCTCCGGGAAGCGCGCCGCCTTGATGCGTGAACGCAGGTCCTCCAGCTCCGCGTCGGTGACCTCGAAGGTGAACGGTCGGATCGACGTGTTGTCAGGGGTGACAGGCATCTCGATTTTCCTTGGCTTCTTGCGTGTGGGGATGGGGCGATCGGCAGGGGGGACGGCACGGAGAGGTGCCCGTGGGGCGAGTGGCCCGGATGGGTCCTGCCAGGCGGCCGGGGCTGCCGGCGCCATGTGGACGGTGGACGACGGCCGCCGCGGTGATGAGGTCCTTCCGGCCTGTGAGGCGGGGACAGTGCCGCGACGTCGACAGACCCTCTGTCAGCCGCGGTGGGTCTCCAGCAGCCTCAGCCAGACTTCGCTGATGGTGGGGAAGGCCGGGACGGCGTGCCAGAGTCGGTCGATCGGCACTTCGCCCGCGACGGCGATGGTGGCCGAGTGCAGGAGCTCTCCGACCCCGGGGCCGGCGAAGGTGACGCCGGCGACGGTGTCGCGGTCGAGGTCGATGAGCATGCGCGCCTGGCCGCGGTAGCCGTCGGCGTACTGATGTGCGCCCGCGACGTGGGAGAGGTCGTAGTCCACCACCTTGATCCGGCGGCCGCTCTGTTCGGCCTCACGTGTGGTCAGGCCGACGGATGCGACTTCGGGGTGGGTGAAGACGACCTGGGGCACGGCCGTCCGGTCGGCCGTCGCGACATGCGCGCCCCAGGGGGCGTCGTCGACCTGTTCTCCCTTGGCCCGGGCGCCGATGACGGTGCCGGCGATGCGGGCCTGGTACTTGCCCTGATGGGTCAGCAGGGCTCGTTGGTTGACGTCGCCGACGGCGTAGAACCAGCCGTCGGCGACGTCGGTCACACGGAAGGTGTCGTCCACCTTCAGCCAGTCGCCCGGGGTGAGGCCGATGGTCTCCAGACCCAGGTCCCAGGTCCGTGGCGCTCGTCCGGTCGCCAAGAGGATCTCGTCGGCGACCAGTTCGCCGCCGTCCGTGAGGGAGACGCGCACCTCGCCGTTCTCACGTCCTACCGAAGCGGCGGACGTCCCGAACCGGATGTCGACGCCGGCTTCGCGCAGCCCGTCGGTGACCAGTTCACCGGCGAACGGCTCCATCCGCTGCAGCAGCCCGTCCTCGAGAACCAGCATCGTCACCTGGGAGCCGAGCGCCTGCCAGACGGTGGCCATCTCGACGGCCACGACGCCGCCGCCCACCACGACAAGACGCGCGGGTACCCGGTCCGAACTGGTCGCTTCCCGGCTCGTCCAGGGCCGCACGTTCTCGAGCCCGGGAATGCCGGGAAGAGCCGCGCCGGTCCCCGTGGAAACGGCCACCGCGTACCGCGCCGTGAGCCTGACCGTGTCGCCTTCGGGTGTCTGCACGCTGACCTTGCGGGGCCCGTCCAGCCGGCCGTGGCCGCGTACGAGATCGACCGACACCGATTCCAGCCAGTCGACTTGGTCGTCGTCCTTCCAGTAGGAGGACATCTTGTCGCGGTGGGCGAGGACGGCTTCCACGTCCAGCGGTCCGTCGACGGCATGGCTCAGCCCGGGTACGCGGCGGGCGTCGGCACGCGCCACGACGGGACGCAGCAGGGCCTTGCTGGGGTCGCATGCCCAGAACGAGCATTCGCCGCCGAGCAGTTCACGCTCCACGATCACGGTGCTGAGCCCCGCTGCGCGGGTACGTTCGGCCACGTTCTCGCCGACCGGTCCTGCGCCGATGACGATCACATCGTAGGTACGGGCGGTCTCGTTCATCATGCTTCCGTTCATGAGTGCTTGGTGACTGGGTGTGCCGTCGAGCTGCCGGTCGGGTGGTCAGCGTCCGGGGAGGCGCGTCTTGACCTCCTGCAGGACCCAGCCGTTGCCGTCGGGGTCACTGAAGGTCAGGTAGCAGCCGTAGGAGGCGCGTTCGGGGTGCAGGCCGGACAGGCGCTGCTGGCCCTCACCGTCGTGGGTGACGTCACCGGCGTGGTGGCCGTGGTGGAGGAGGCCGCCGGCGTCGTGGAAGACGTCGCTGACCTCGATGCCCCGGGCGGAGAGCTCGGCGTGGGCCTCGGCGATGTCGGACACGATCAGGTACAGGCCCTGGACGGAGCCCGGGGCGGCGGTGGTCATGCCCTCGCCGAAGATGATCGAGCACTCCGAGCCGCTGGGGGTGAGGTGGACGGCGCGGAAGTCGTCGGTGGCGGTGTAGTCGACGTCCAGGCGGAAGCCCAGCTGCTCGTAGAAGGCCTTGGCCCGGTCCACGTCGGAGACGGGCAGCACGATCATTTCGAGTTTCAGGTCCATGGGGGGTGTCCTTGATTTCTGGTGTGGGGGCGCCGACCGGGTCGGCTCGGTTGTCTGCGGCAGTGGCCGGATCGGCGGTGTCCGCAGTCCCGGAGGCCGTGACGGCAGGTGTCCGGGGTGGGGGTGGATCGTCCCTGGGGCTCGATCCATGACAGGAAACCTACGTCGCGCTTAGCTCGCGCACAAGGTAATCGTGACAAAGGAAAGTGTGACGAAGGTATCCAGATCATCCGGCATAACCGGGCTGCACTGCCTCGCACCGGGTCTCTCGCCCCCTCGCGAGGGCGTCGCAGCAACTAGAGTGCTGGGTGAAAGCGCAGGTAGAGGCGGACTCGGCCGAACTCGCGAGTGTCGGGCGGGTGGACCCGCGATCGGCACGGAGGTGCTTTCGCATGACCCACGACAACGTGCTTCTGCTCATCGACGAGGATGGACGGGTGGCCGCGTGGGAGCAGCCGGCGGAAGAACTGTTCGGTTGGTCCGCAGCTGAAGCGGTCGGCCAGTCCGCGAAAGCACTCATGCGCAAGCTCTGCACCGACGACGGACAGCCCCGCGAAGGGTGCCCCGACGCGGGGGCCCTGCTCATCAAGCCCACTCTCCAGGGCGATTCCCTGGTGTGGCGGGTGCTCGCGGCAGGGGACGGTGCGACGACGCTGGACGCGGCAGTGGTACGGGCGCTCTTCGCGCATTCCTCGGCGGAGCTCTGGGTTTTCGACGATGAGCTGCGCATGGTGCGCGCCGGCCGCCCGGCAGGACTGCGACGTGACCCGCCCGCCGGGCGGCCGCTGGGGGCGTCCTTCAGCGAGGTGTGCGGTTTCGCCGCCCCTGAGGAGGAGGCCGCGGTGGCGCGGGGCGTCCTCGAAACCGGTGTGCCGGTGGTGAACCGGCTCGTGCGCGGTACCGAAAGATCAGCCCGACTCGGCCGCCGCGTGCTCTCCGTCTCCTTCCTGCGCCTCGAGGACTCGGGCGGCACAGTCCTCGGGCTGGTGACACTGGCCGCCGACGTCACCGAACGCGAACGAGCGCTTCGGTCCCAGGCGCTCCTGGAAAAGGTGCGCACCACCATGGGGCACCGGCTGAACCTGGGCGATGTCTGCCTGGAACTCGCCGAGGCCGTGGTGCCGGCCTTCGCGGACACCGCAGTCGTCGAGATGGTGGACAGTGCGGTGCGCGGCGAGGCACCTCCCAAGGTGCCGGTCGGACCAGGCGTGCTGCTGCGCCAGGCGGCCGTACACGGGCTTCGGCCCGTGTCCCAGGTCGGAGCCGTGCATCCGCTGCCGGCCGATACCCCGTTCTCGCACGTTCTCTCGGACCTTCAGCCCCGCCTCCTGCAGATCGACACCGACTGCACTTGGCCGGCCGGTGACCCGGTGCGGGCCGCCCTCGTCGAGAACACCGAGGCGCGTTCGCTGATCGTGGCGCCGCTGGTGATGGACGACCGGATTCTCGGCATGGTCAGCTTCTGTCGCGACGATCCTGAAGACCGCTTCGCGCAGGACGACCTCGCCGTGGCGTCCGCCGTGTGCGCCCATGCGGCACCCTGCATCGACAGGGCACGCCTGTACATGCGCGAATGGATCATCACGTCCAGCGTTCAGCGCAAGATCCTTCCCGGAGAACTTCCCGACCGGCCCACCGTGGAGCTCGCCTCCCTGCACGTTCCCGGCGAGGAGGGCGGTGGCGCATGGTCCGACGCGATCGCGCTTCCCGGCGCGCGCACCGCCCTCGTCGTCGGCGACGTGGCGGGGGAAGGCATCCCGGCAGCCATCACGATGGGACTGCTCAGGACGGCCGTCCACACGCTCGCTGCCCTGGACCTGCAGCCCGACGAGCTCCTGGCCCGGCTCAGCGACACCACGGCCCGCCTCGTCGCCGCACGCGCTGCGCTGCCGCCCATGGACCCCCTCGTCCATGAGCCGCTCACCGCCGACTGCGCCATCGCGATCTACGACCCGGTCGAGCTCACCTGCACCATCGCCCGAGCCGGCCTGCCGGAACCCGTCGTGATCCTCCCCGACGGCACCTCGTCCACGCTCCCCGTCCCTCCGGGGCCACCACTGGCCGCCCTGGACGCCGCTCCCTTCCCGGCGACCACCGTCTCCCTGTCCGCGGGAAGCACGCTGGCCATGGGCACGACTGCCCTGGCGGAGGAGGCCATGGCGCCCACAGGTGCGCTGCGGCCCCTTCTGGACGAGGCCTTCAGCGGCCCCCTGCCAAGGGTGCGCGACGGCATCGAGCATGCCTACACGCAGCGCGGCCGCACGGGGGAGACCCTGCTGCTGCTCGCCCGTACGAAGATGCTGCCCGGTGAGCGGGTGATGACCTGCGGCTTGCCGGCGGGGTCCGAAGCCGCACCGATCGCCCGCAGGGCCGCACGTCGACAGCTCCAGACCTGGGGTCTGGACGACGAGACGGCGTTCACCAACGAACTCATCGTCAGCGAACTCGTCGGCAATGCGACCCGCTACGGCGCTCCTCCGTTGCAACTCCGCCTGATCCTGGACCAGATGCTGACCTGCGAGGTCTGTGACGCCGCGCTCAGCGCTCCGCACGTCAAGCATGCCCGCACCGTCGACGAGTCGGGCCGAGGGCTCTTCATCGTCGCGAGCCTCGCCGAACAGTGGGGCACCCGATACGCCCCTCACGGCAAGACCGTCTGGGCGGAGCAGTCGACCGGGACCATGAAGGCGGCTTGAGTCCTCCGCATGCGCCTGCTCGCAACAAGGACCTCGACTTTGACCCCGTTTAAAGAGTGCGCAATTGAATTGCGCCAATTGAGCTCGTGAGGTAGGATCCTTTGTTGCGACAACCGGCACGAGAGAGGGGTCGTGATGAACGACACCGACACTGCTCAGCGGCCAGCTGACCAGGCGGACGAAGTGAGCCTCCTTCTTGAGGACCAGTTGTGCTTCGCGCTCTACGCGGCGCAGCGGGCGCTCACCAATCGCTACCGCCCGTTGCTGGAGCAGTTCGGCCTCACATACCCCCAGTACCTGGTCATGCTCGTGCTGTGGCAGCACGGCGCTCTCCCGATCAAGCGGCTGGGAACGCTCCTGGACCTCGACTACGGCACGTTGACGCCGCTGCTGAAGCGTCTCCAGGCCCACGGTCTGATCCGCCGTGAGCGCCAGGTGGACGACGAGCGTTCCGTGCAGATCTCCCTCACCGAGCAGGGGAGTGAGCTGCGTGAACGCGCCCGCGTCGTGCCGGCCGCCATCGGTGAAGCCGCGGGCCTCACCGAGCAGGAGGCCAAGGACGCGAAGGCCCTCGTGGAGAAGCTGCGCACCAACATCTCCGCAGCCCACTGACGGCTTCCCGTGGTGGCGGGCACGGCCACGGCCCGCCACCTTCCCGCGGGGTCGGCTCAGACAGCGGCCGTGTCGACGGCTTCCGTGTGCCGGCCGGGCGCCCGCGCGTCCCTCCTCGGTCCGCGAGCAAGGACGTAGAGGAACAGGGCCCCCATGACGGCGACGCCGGCCCACATGGCCTGCTGCCAGCCCTCGACGAACGACTGCCGCGCGGCGTGGGCCAGTTGCCGAGCCCGCGGGCCTTCGCCGTCCGCGGCCTGCATGGCGTTGGCGACTCCTTCGCGGGCAGTGTCGGCGATGCTTCGGGGCAGGCCGTCCAGCTTGTCGTCGACGGCGCCACGGTACCCGGCCGACAGGAGCGCCCCGAGCAGCGCGACCCCCAGTGCGGTGCCGAACTCGCGCGTGACGTCGTTGAGTGCGGACGCGACACCTTGGCGGTCACGGGGCAGGGACGTGGTGATGGCCTCCGTCGACGGTGTCATCGACAGGCCCATGCCGGCACCCATGGCGAGCATGCCCGGGAGCACGGACGGGTAGCCGCCGTCGACGGAGACGATGGAGGCCATGAGCGCCAGCCCGGCACCCGCGAGCAGGATGCCCGTGGCCATGGTCGTACGAGGACCGACCCGCTCCGTCAGCCTCGGGGCGAGACCGGACGACACCATCATGAGGACGGCCATCGGCATCAGCGCGAGTGTGGACAGCAGCCCCGACCAGCCGAGGACGGCCTGGAGGAACGGGAAGAGGACCACGAAGATCCCGGCCTGCACCCCGAAGACCGCCAGCAGCGTGATCGAGCCGCCGGCCAGGCCGCGTTCGCGGAACAGGCGCACGTCCAGCAGGGCGGCGTCCCGGCGGCGCACCTCCCAGGCCACGAAGCCGACGGCGGCGAGGAGGCCGACGGCGAGGCCGGTCACGGTGGCGGGGGCACTCCAGCCGCGCTCGGGGCCTGCCTGCAGGGAGAAGATGAGGCCGACCGCGGCCACGACGGAGGACAGCGCACCGACCGTGTCGAAGGAGTGGCTCGATGTCTCACGGGAGTTGGGGACCGAGCGCAGTGCCATGACGAGCGCCACGACGACCAGTACGACGGGCAGGACGAAGAGCCACCGCCAGCTCGCCACGTCCACGAGCGCCGCGGAGAGGAACATGCCGAGGATGCCGCCGCCTCCGGCGACGCCGGTCCATACGCCGATCGCCCGGCCGCGTTCCTCCGCGGGGAAGGTGGAGGTGATCACGGCGAGAGTGATGGGCATGATCATCGCCGCGCCCACGCCGCTGAGCAGGCGTGCGGCGAGCATGACCGCGGCGGACTGGGCCAGGCCTCCCGCCACGCTTGCCAGGCCGAAGACGGTTAGGCCCGCGATCAGCATGGGTCTGCGGCCCAGCCGGTCGCCGAGGGCGCCGAGCGGGAGCAGCAGTGCGGCCAGGGCGAGTGTGTAGACATTGATGATCCACAGGATGGTGCTCTGCGAGGCGTCGAAGGCGACGGCCAGGTCGGGCTGGGCGACGTTCAGCCCGGACACCGAGGCGATGACGGCCATCAACGCGACGCACACGGCGATCAGGACGGAGCGCAGCTGACGCGCACTCGGCGCGCCGTCGGCGCGGAGGCCGCCGCTCGCGCCGGTTGCCTCCTGTGCGGACCGGTTCGTGGTCATGAATTCCTTCCGAGGGCATGCCGGACGCGACGCCGGAGCACATCCGGTCGCCGGGAGCGGCGGGAGTCGGTCGCGGGCGGGCGGCGCACACCGCGCGGCGCACACCGCGCGGCGCGTGGTGCCTGGCTGCGTACGCGGACGACGGTGGTGCCGCGCGCGGCCGCGGCGTATACGGCGTGACCCGAGTCGACCCGGGTCCGTCCGAGAACGACGCTAAGCGCGCCTTGCGGCCAAGGCATACGATGTTGCCCATGACGCAAGACGACGGCGAGCTGGACAGCCTGGTACGCAAACGCATCCGCGCCCTGCGCGTGGCTCAGGGCTGGTCCCTGGACGAGCTGGCCGGCCGCGCCAACCTCAGCCCGTCCACGCTCAGCCGTATCGAGAACGGCCGGCGCCGACTGGCCCTGGACAGCCTCGTCACTCTGGCCCGCGCCCTCGACACCACCTTGGACCAGCTCGTCGAGACGGCCTCCGACGACGTCGTGGTCAGCCCGATGATCGACGCCGCGCACGGACTGATGCGCTGGCCCGTCAAAGGCGACCCCGGCATCACCGTCGTACGTCAGCGGATGACCGAGCCGCCCCCGGACAACCCCGCACGCATGCGGGCCCACCCGGGCCGGGAATGGCTCGTCGTCCTGTCGGGCACCGCGATCCTCCTGCTGGGGCACCGCCGCATCCGCGTCGAGACCAACCAGGCCGCGGAGTTCCCGACGATGCTTCCGCACGCCATCGGGGCCGAGGGCGGACCCTGCGAGATCCTGGGGATCTTCGACCGCGACGCCCGCCGCGGCCACCAGCGCGCCGACCGCGACACGGACACGGACCGCTCCCGCATGTGACGTCACGCGACTTGAGGACTTGCGCGTTCGGCACCCCGGGCGGCCACCTGCTTGCGGAAGCGGGAAGCGAGCGTGCCGAAGGCGCGGGCGGGTCCTAGCGTGACGACATGCCACACCCACACGCACCCCACCACGGCACGCAGCACGCGCCTCGACACTGGCACGACGCCGACGGCCAGGCGGACATTCTCGACCTGGACGCCGAAGTCCTCTCCGAGCACATCGCCGCCGTCACCGACTGGCTGCCCCTTCGGACACCCCCCGCCCGGATCGTGGATCTGGGCTGCGGGACAGGAGCCGGCACCTTCGCCCTGCTCGACCGTTTCCCCACCGCACATGTCACCGCCGTCGACTCCTCGGCGGAACACCTTCAACGGCTGCGCGACAAGGCACGCGCCCTGGGTGTGGAGGAACACGTGCGCACGGTACGGGCCGACCTCGACGGCGCCGACTGGCCCGACCTCGGCACGCCGGACCTGGTGTGGGCCTCGGCCTCGATGCACCACATGGCTCACCCCGACCGCGTACTGCGCAAGGTCCACGACAGCCTCGCGCCCGGTGGCCTGTTCACCGTCGTCGAACTCGCCGGCTTCCCGCGCTTCCTGCCCGAGAGCGCTCCGGAGGACCGGCCCGGCCTGGAGGAACGCTGCCACGCCGCGAGCGATCAGCAGCACGCCGAGCATGTGACCCACCGCGGTGCCGACTGGGGAGCGATGCTCGCCGCCGCCGGATTCGCCCTGGAAGCCGAGCGGACCCTCACCGTCAGCATCGACGGCTCCCGCGACGAGGCGGTCGGGGCGTACGCCCTCGCCGGCCTGCGACGGATCCGCAGCGGTGTCGCCGAGGTCCTCGAAGCCGAGGACCTCGCCGCGCTCGACCGACTGCTCGACACCGACAGCGCCCGGAGCATCGTGCGCCGCGACGACCTCGCGATGCGCACCGAACGCGCCGTCTGGGCCGCTCGACGCAACTGAACCCCGATCACCCCGGAGGTGCCGGCACATCGGGATGAGGCGGCAGCGCGAGGGCGTGTGGTGGGTGCCGATCGCGGCAAAGGCAGCTTCAGCCCTTGTAGGGGTCGTAACAGTCCAGGGCGGGACGGTAGAGCACATGCCAGGTGCGGCCCTCGATGACTCCGCTGGGCGGCAGGCCGTGGCAGCCCTGGATCCATTCGATCTTCTTCACCATGGCGGAGTCGAAG
This sequence comes from Streptomyces sp. NPDC025784, assembly GCF_055558435.1. Taxonomy (NCBI): domain Bacteria; kingdom Bacillati; phylum Actinomycetota; class Actinomycetes; order Kitasatosporales; family Streptomycetaceae; genus Streptomyces; species Streptomyces sp. NPDC025784. The sequence continues at coordinate 136,348 of NZ_JBVHMN010000025.1, read as the reverse complement.
ACCCCGTCGAGGGCCAGCTTCGGCGGCTCGCCACCCCACACATTGCTCAGGCATTGCGCCTGTTCCACGGCGGGGCCGGTGTCCCCGTACGTGAGCGTGGGGCGATACGTCGACGGTGTGTAGGAGCAGTCGGCGGGGGCGGCCACGGCACCATGTGGCAGGGCCAGCCCGAGTGCTGCGGCAGTGCACAGCGTCGTGCTCAGTGTGACCCACCTGCTGCCTCTCATACCGCTCCTTCCGGTCCGGTCCGTCGTCGGGACACGCGGCACCCGAAAGCTGAGGGTATTTCCATTTTCGCGCAGCCTCGACGAGGCTCGCGAGCGGTGCCGTCGCGGCACCGGAACCCGGGCGGGTGGGGGACCGGAAACCGGTCTCCCACCCCTCTGCCCACGGGGGCGGACGAACAGGGTGGCACCGTCAGGGGGAGGCCACCCGGATGGACGGTCTGCGGCGCCGCCCGGACGGTCATGTACCGGAGACCGGAACTGCCGGACCGTGCTCGGTGCCGATCGTACGGGGCACATTCCAGGACGGCGTTTTCCGGAGTACCTCGCCGTGATGTGCGGGCTCGTCCGACGGTACGGGGCCGGTGAACCGACCGTCGTCCACGCCCTGCTTCGGCTGTTGCGCACCTGCGCGGTGGTCGTCGCCGACGACGCCGAGCGGTGCGCGGCGATCGAGGACCCTGCCGACGCGGACCCTGCCACGGCCCGGCGGGGCAGCTTCAGGCCCTACCCCTTGCCGGCCGCAGCTGCTTCTCGCGCCGGATTCCCCTCCCACCGAGCCAGAGGTGGGACTTCCTCGCCCTTCATCAGGAAAGTGTCGGCGTCGAGCCGTGCCCGGTCGCCGATCGTGGTGCCGTAGTGGACCAAGGTGTTCACGCCCAGGGTCACGCCCGCACCGATCGAGACGCGATCGCACTTGAAAGCACCGTCCTCCTGCGAGTGGCACTGAATGACGGAGCCGGCGTTGAGGGTGCAGTCGTCCCCGATGCGGACGAGGGTGCGTTCGGTGATGATGCAGCCGTCGTCGAAGACCCGGTGGCCCATCCGCACACCGAGCAGTCGCCAGATCATGGGCTTGAACGGTGTGCCGTTGAACGCGTGCATGTACTGGTGCGACGAGAGCTTCCAGAAGCGTTCGTGCCTCCAGAAGTCGGGGTCGTAGATCGAGCAGTACAGCGGCTTCACCGGTTGCACGCGGATCACCGTCCGCTCGACGAGCGTGAAGTAGACGATGGTGTACGCCCAGGTGAGCAGCGAGGCGAGCACGAACGACGCCACACCGATGCTGTGGTAGAGCTCGACCGCGGACATCGTGATCAGGGTGAGGACGAAGAAGTGGAACCAGCGCACCACCAGGTGCATGCTCGCGGTCAGGGTGTTGTGCCTGTTCTTGGCGGCGAGGCCACGGCGCAGCTCTTCACCCTGGGCCAGATGGTCGAAGCGGGAATCCCGCATCACCGAGCGGGGGATCTCGAAACTGGGGGAGCCGAGCAGTCCCAGGCCCTCGCGCCAGGGCCCGTCGATGGGAACCATGACCTTCGTCGCCAGCAGGCAGTTCTCACCGGTCCGGCCGCGTGTGGGATAGACGATGCGGTTGCCGAGGAAGTTCCTCGGCCCGATGAAGGTGGGGGTGAGACGGAAGGACGAGCTGGAGAAGTCGACGTTGATGATGGACAGTCCGTCGGCGATCATCGTGCCTCTGCCGACCGTGCTCAGGCGCGGGATGTCGTGCTTGACGAGCGAGCCGAAGTTCGACCCGGTCTGCTGGACCTGGCACAGGTCGTATCCGAGGCGTCGCAGATAGTGCACGATCGCCGAACTGTCACCGAACAGCGTGGTGAAGAACCTGACGTTCGACAGTCGTGTGATCGCGCGCTGGAGGCTGTGGTGGATGCCGTAGAGCGGATACGTCCTGCCGGGTTCGATCGCGAGGCTCAGCAACCGGGGGACCGTGCTCACCACCAGCAGGCCCACCACGATGCCGCCGAAGAAGGCCACCAGGGACGCGACGAACGCCTCGACGTAGAACGCGGGGTGGGTCAAGGCCAGCGGGCCCGGGTTGAACACCGCGTTCAGCTGGGGCACCGCCAGGAGCACGACGCTCACACCGGCCAGCGTCAAGGGCAGATACACCAGCAGGATGGCGAGCAACTGGGACAGGCTGTAGAGCACCCTGCGGCGGGTGCCGCACGCGGCCGGCTCGACGGCCCGGAAGTCGGTTGTCGTCGGCTGCGCCGGCGTGCCGTGCCACGACTGACCGGCCGGGATCGACTGCCCGGAGTGCAGGGAGGAGGCGTGGCCCAGTTGGGAGTCGTCGCCCATCGACGTCCTGATGTCGATGACCGTCTGCTCGCTGACCGTCACATTCCTGCCGAGCGTGACGTGATCCGTCTCGATCCAGCCGTCGTCCGCCCGATAGCAGGACATCAGCGCGTCCTTGCGGATGACCGTGCCGTCCCCGATGGACAGCAGATCGGTGCACACCGGCGCGGTTCGGGTCAGGATGGTGACGCCCTTCCCGATGTGCGCGCCGAGCGCCCTGAGATACAGCGCATAGAGAGGTGACCCGGTGAACAGACGCACCGGACTGGTGCGGATGAGGGACTTGACGCACCAGAAGCGGAAGTAGGCGGCGCTCCATATGGGGATCCTCCGCGGCGTGAAGCGGCCGACGAGCATCCACTTGGCGGCGACGGGCAGCGCGCAGACACCGAGGAAGAGCACCGCGCTGCACAGGACCGCCCGCAGGTAGACGTCGACCGTCCCCGCGCCATCCACGGTCCATTCGTAGCCGATGACGGTGATCGTGGCGCCGAGCGAGGTGAACACCAGGAACGCCAGGAGTTGCGCGGTCCCGCAGAGCGCGTGCTGCCACGGGCGCGCCGGTGGCCGGAGTTCTTCCTCGGGTGCGGCGCCGGGCTCCGTCAGGACGGGCGAGGAAGCCTCCGTCGTCGCCTGCGCGGCTGCCGGTGACCGGACGGTCGCCGCGGAACCGGCGAAAGCGGCAGCCAGGTCTCGGATCGTCGAATGCCGGTAGATGTCCTTCATCGAGACGGTGGGCAGGTCGTCGCGTTTGCGTACGCGGGCGCAGAATTGGGCCATCACCATGGAGTCGGCGCCCAGTTCGCGGAAGAAGTCGCCGTCCACGGGGACGTGTTCGGTGCCGAGGACGCCGGCGAGGACGTCTGCCAGGTGGCTCTCGGTGTCGGCGGTGGGCGCGCCCGTCGGGGATCCGGTCGTCCCGTCGGGGGTGGTGGGCGCCTGCGCCGGGGCGTTGTCCGTGAAGGCGGCGGCCAGGCCTCGTATCGAGGGGTGCTGGTAGATGTCCTTCATCGAGACGGTGGGCAGGTCGTCGCGTTTGCGTACGCGGGCGCAGAATTGGGCCATCACCATGGAGTCGGCGCCCAGTTCGCGGAAGAAGTCGCCGTCCACCGGCACCCGCTCGGTACCCAGGACCCCGGCCAGGACGGCGGCCAACTGCCCTTCGGCACCGGCCGCTGCATCACGTGTCTCCGTGGCTGGGGTTTCGGAGCGCATCTGCCCATCGCCTCCTGTCAGGTCGATGTCCTGTGGGAGCTGAATACGGACGTTCCGGGGCTCTGCACGGCAGGGTCCGGGTGGTGACGGACCGTGTCCAGAAGCTGCCTCGGACGCTCGACCGGGACGGCGCCGTCGGACAGCCGGTCGGCCGGTCGGCGCGGGTGGCAGCCGCGGGTCCCCGCTGCGGAGGTCCAGGGTGGCGTGTGCGAGAACCGGGCCGGCCTTCCACATGCGGGAAAGAAGGTCGTCCGAGGCCCGCGACGCGGACGACGTGGCCCCGAGCTGAGCCCTGTCCCATGATTCAAGGTTGCGGAAAAGATCGCCGCTTCAACCACCCGGCAGGTGGCTGCAGCACCCCCGCCGATCGGCGGGGGTGCTGTGGCCATGTGGCTGGCCGATCGGACCCGGTTGCCGGCACCGTATGGGGACCTGGCAAGGTGCCGGCGTACGTGGCCGGGCCGGGGTTCGCGACCCATCCTGATCACAGGGCGGAATCGGATGGCCACACCTCAAATGCGGATCTTGATGCGGGCGTTCGCAGCAGGCGCGAAGCACGGGATCCCGGTCGAGCGCCTGTCACCCGGTGCCGCGAGCCCGCTACGATCGGTCCATGACGTCACATCGGGCGGATGCCGCGTAGATCTCCGCACGAGTTGCGGAGCATTCTGCCCGACAGGCTCAGCGACGGTGCGGTGAGCACACTGCTCATCAGTGTGTGCCCCGGGCCGCCTGCGTGTGCTGCCATTCACACGTATCTCTTCGTGGACGGCCTCGACCTCGTGGCCCGCAGCGACAGCAGAATGGCCGGCCTCGACCCGAGGCGGCTGCTCCGCCCGGGCGGACCCCTCTACCCGACGGACATGCCGTGCACGGTGGATGTGGCACGCCAGGAGCAGTCCGGGACGGGGCCGGGCACGCTGACGGTCCGCATCCAGCTCCGGGGCGGGACGGTCGTCTGGTCCGGCCTGATGTACCCGGGCCTCGACGGGAGGCCCGTGGACCAGGTTCGGTTCCGCCTGGAGCAGTATCTCGGCGAGGTCGAGCGAGCGTTCACGGCGTTGGAGGACAGACCGTGATCGTCGACCGACCGCATCCGCCGATTTCCCTGTGGTCCCGACCGGGGAGCCCTCGCGATTGTGCGTGGACACTGGGGGGTCGGGTCATTGCTGACGCTGGGGAGGGGCTGTGGCAGACGTCAGTTTCGGGATCTTCGTCATCGTCTTGATGGTTGCGGTGAGCGCGTTCTCCGTACGAGTGGCGTGGCTCCACTGGACCGACTCGGACCGGGCGCCCGATGTGGCCATGTACCGGTACTCGACGAACCCGTCGGTCATCAAAGGGCACGAACGCGGCATCGTCGCCCTCGCCGGCTGGGTGGTGTTCATGACGCTCGGCCTCGTCGCCGCCGGAGCTGCCGCCGCCGGTGCGGGCCCCGCGGTCGACGTGGTCGGTACATGCCTCGCTCTGGGCTCGCTCCCGTTGCTGGCGCTGCACGCCACGATCGCCTGGTTCAACTGGCCGAAGATGCTGGTACCGCCTCACCGGCGCCGCGAGACGGGCTCGGTGACCGACTGGTGGCGTCACCGCCGAGAAGCCCGGGCCACGTCCGAAGCGTCCGCACGACGTCGTGTCACCTGATCCGGGGTTGTCGAACCAGCACGTCTGGTGGAAGTGGGCTGACCGCCCGTACGAACCAATGGAGTTGTGCCCGCATCCCGATCTGTTCGAGGACTGACGACCAGCTCGGCCTTTTCGGTCGGCCCGGCAAAAACCGGTGGAGCAGGGTCGCTGTGCGCCATTACCGTGCTGCCGGACCACGTCGTCTGGTGAAGGGCCTGCCGTTGTACACCCTGTGAGACCTCTCAAGCGCTGATTCGTCGCGCGTCGCCGATGTGCGCCGCGCTGCTTCTTGCTGCGGACTTCTCACTGAAACCGGTGTACTTCTGTGCTCAATAGCTGGGTGGTCATGCCCACCTGCCTGCCGTTCGTTCTCCGCCGCTGTCACGGCTGCGCGTCCGAGCGCTTCCGGGCCGACGGAAAATTTCGCGTCAACGCCCATCACAAGCTCATCGACGCCTGGCTCCTCGTGCTCTGTACGGGGTGCGGGGAAACGGCGAAGCTCACGGTCCTGGAGCGGATGAACGTGCGCTCCGTACGGCCCGAACTGCTGGACCGACTGCACGGGAACGACCCCGCCCTGGCAGCCGAGTTGCTCCAGGACCCGGTCGTGCGGCGCCGCAACCGCATCGCCCTCGACTGGGACAACGCCTGGCGCCTCGACACGGGGGGATCGGATCACCTGGACCACGAGGTGATCGACGTCTCGGTCCGCTTCGCGGCGCCGATCCCTGTGCGGCCGGTGCGGCTGATCGCTGAAGGCTGCGGTCTTTCGCGGGCCGAGGTCGAGAGACTGATCAAGGAAGGCAAGCTCGTCTCGGCAGTCCGGCTGACCGGCAGACACTCCGGCGACTTCACCTTCACGCTGAAGCGCTGAACCCTCGTCGGGACCAGGGTCTGTCCGGCAGCATCGGCCGGACAGACCCTGGTGCCGTGCGGTGCGCTTCAGCCGCGGCGTCCGGCGGACCAAGAGCCGGCCGGCCTTCATGACCGCTCGCTGTCGGCAACGCTCCCCGGAAAACGACGAGTTGGAGGCCGCCGCGCCGGGGAACGCCGAGCCGGAAAACAGCGAGCTTCCGTCGACCGTGCGGAATAGCCTCAGCACACGAGTCGTCCGACGGGGAGGGGTACGGCATGCGAGAACAGGACTGGATCGAACGTGCGCAAGAGGACTTCGAAGCTGCGATGTTCGGCGGGGACACGTCCGCGCTGGACCGGTCCGACGACGCTCTGGACGCGATCGAGGCACCGCTTTCCATGGCCCGAGGAAAGATACTGCACGTCCGGTTCCTGAACGACCGCGAAGAGAACAGCCAGGAACTGACGTTGTTCGAGCGCGCGGCGGAGTTGTACCGGCATCTCGCGAACGCGTCGGGGGAGGCGGACGCGTTGTTCTGGATCGGTTGCTGGCATCAGGTCGTCAAGGGCGACGGCGCGGCCGGCAGTCCGTACTTCGAGCGGTCGTACGCGCTGGCGAAATCCGTCGACGACCGGATGACGATGTCGTACGCGGTACGCCATCTCGGCTTCGCCGACAAGGACGCGGGCCGGTTCGACCAGGCCCGTGACCGGTTGACCGAATCGGTCGCACTGCGCCGGGAGATCGGCTTCAAGCCCGGAGAAGCCGCCGGCCTGGTGGCGTTGGCCTACCTCTCGGCCGAGACCGGGGACCGATCGGCGGCGCTCCACCACCTCGACGACGCCCAGTCGGTCGCCGAGGCGTGCGGTGCCAAGGCCGTGTTGGAGTGGATCGCGCGGGCCCACACGAACATCCGCACAGAGCGGCCGACTCGCTGAGCGGACCTCCGGCCGATCAGGCAGCCATGGAGTTCGACCACCCCCGCGGAGTCGGCACACGTGTGTCGGCCACTGCACGTCCCCGTAGTTGCCGCATGGGGCCGCTCCAGTAGGACAGCCCGAGATCCAGGGGCTTCGTTCGGATCGGCTCGGGTCCGCGGCGCCCGGCACGGCACCTCGCCGCGTTGTCGGACCACCCGAGTACGCCCGGTACGCGGGTGATCCTCCGCCTTGCGAGGCACCGCACCGGACGCCGCGGACCGATCCGAGCCGATCCGAACGAAACCCCTTAGTGGCAGATGGCGCCGCGGGCGGGGGAGCCGACGAGTCTGGCGTACTTGCCGAGGACGCCGGTGGTGTAGCGCGGTGGCGGCGGCTGCCAGAGGCTGCGGCGTCGCTCCAGTTCCTCGTCGTCGACAAGGAGATCGAGACGACGGGCCGGCATGTCGAGGCGGATGCGGTCGCCGTCGCGGACGAGCGCGATCGGTCCCGTGGCGGCGGCCTCCGGTGCCACGTGTCCCACGCACAGACCTGTCGTGCCGCCGGAGAAGCGGCCGTCGGTGAGCAGGAGGACGTCCTTGCCGAGGCCGGCTCCCTTGATCGCGCCGGTGACGGCGAGCATCTCCCGCATACCGGGGCCGCCCTTGGGGCCCTCATAACGGATGACGACGACGTCACCGGGGCGGAGTTCTCCGGCCGTGAGGGCGTCCATCGCGCCTTGTTCGCCGTCGAAGACCCGGGCGGTCCCTTCGAAGGCGTGCGCGTCGAAGCCGGCGCTCTTGACGACCGCTCCCTCCGGAGCCAGCGAGCCGTGCAGGATGGTCAGTCCGCCGGTCGCGTGCAGCGGATCGTCCAGGGGGTGAATGACCTTTCCGTCGGGGGCCGATGGGGCGAGGGCTGTCAGGTTCTGGGCGAGGGTGCTGCCGGTGACGGTCAGACAGTCGCCGTGCAGCAAACCGGCGTCGAGCAGGGCCTTCATGACGACCGGAATACCGCCGATGCGGTCGAGGTCGGCCATCACGTACCGGCCGAAGGGCTTCATGTCCGCCACGAGCGGAGTGCGGTCGGCGATCCGGTTGAAGTCGTCGAGCGCCAGATCGACACCTGCCTCATGGGCGATGGCCAGGAGATGGAGCACGGCGTTGGTCGACCCGCCGAGCGCCATGAGCACGGTGATGGCGTTCTCGAAGGCCTCACGCGTCAGGATCCGGCGTGTGGTGACGCCTGCGTCGATCAGTTTCACGACGGCCTGGCCCGAGGCGTGCGCCAGTTCGTCGCGGCGGGGATCAGGGGCGGGTGGCGACGCGCTGCCCGGAATCGACATCCCCAGCGCCTCGGCCGTGCTGGCCATGGTGTTGGCGGTGAACATCCCGCCGCAGGCCCCCTCTCCGGGGCACGCGTGCCGTTCGATCGCGTCGAGGTCCTCGCGGCTGATCTTGCCGCGCGCACAGGCACCGACTCCTTCGAAGGCGTCGATGATCGTCAGGTCCCGGCCTTGCCAGTGTCCGGGCAGGGTGGAGCCCGCGTAGACGAAGACGGCCGCCACGTCCAGGCGTGCGGCGGCCATCAGCATCCCCGGCAGCGACTTGTCGCACCCGGCCAGCAGCACCGCGCCGTCCAGTCGCTCGGCGAACATCACCGTCTCCACCGAATCCGCGATGACCTCCCGGCTGACCAACGACGCACGCATTCCTTCGTGCCCCATCGAGATCCCGTCCGAGACCGAGATGGTGCCGAACTCGAGCGGGAAGCCGGCGGCATCGCGCACACCCGCCTTGGCCGCCCGGGCCAGACGGGCCAGGGACAGATTGCAGGGTGTGATCTCGTTCCACGACGAGGCGATACCGATCTGCGGTTTGGTGAAGTCCTCGTCCGTCATGCCCACGGCACGCAGCATCGCCCGTGCGGCAGTCCGCTCGATGCCGTCGGTCACGTCTCTGCTGTGTGGCTTGCGGTCGATCGCCTGCTCGGGCACGACGGTCACCATCCTCCTCGGCGTCAGCTCCGGCGACAGCCTGCCGCAGGCCGGCCGCGGCACGAAGCGCCGAGGCCAGCCAGTCGGACGAAATGCATCCGCATGGCTCTGACCGACCGTCGGCCCGGCAGCCGCGCCATGGCTGCGGCCTCGCTCCCGTACTGCTGTCCGTGGGCTGCGCTTCGGCCTCGCCCCAGTGCCGCTGCATATCGGGCGTGCTGGGCGCCCGGACATCTGTCGACGGTCTTGTGGCGCACCATCGCACTCGATAGGTTCCCCTATCGGATAGAGGTCTCTATCGGATAGGAACCTCTATCCGGCAGGGGTGACCGGCATGACGAGAATGGATCGGGGCGCATGGCGAAGCGCGTGACCAAGAGACGGCTGGAGACGAACGAACGGCTGCTCGACGCGGCGGAACAGGCCTTCGCGGAGCACGGCTTCCACGGGGTGTCGATCTCCGAGCTGTGCGCGAGGGCCGGATACACGTCAGGCGCCTTCTACTCGAACTACGCCTCGAAGGACGAGCTCTTCCTCGCCCTGTTCACCCGGCGCTCCGAGGCCGTCCTCAAGCAGCTCGGCGAGGCGATGGACCAGGCCGTCGTGTCCGAGCACCCGGTCACCACGTTCATCGAGCTGGCGAGCGTCGTGGACGAGGAGACACGCACCTGGTTCCTCATCTCCACCGAGTTCACCCTCTACGCCATCAGGAACCCCGAGGCGGCCGAAGCACTCGCTCGCCACGACGCGGCGATGCGGGCGGAGATCAAGGAACTCGTCGCGCCACTCCTCACGAGCGATCCGAACGGCGTGGACGAGACGGACCTCGACATGGTGCTGCGCTTCGTCGTCGCCGTCCGGGAGGGCGGACTGGCGCAGAGCCTGGTGGAACCGACCGCTCTCCCGCACGGCGAGCTGGAACGCCGCTTCCTTCCCGCACTGTTCGGAGGACTCCGATGACGACCGACATCGAGAAGTGGTGGGCCGACGGCGATCTGGTGCCGCTCACCGTCGCGGGAGTGCAGCGCGAGGTGTTCGTCCGCCGGATCGGCCGTGGCCCCGTGATGACCCTGCTCCACGGCTTCCCCAGTTCGTCGTACGACTGGGCACGGGTCGTACCGGCACTCGCCGCGCACCACACGCTCCTCGTGCCGGACTTCCTGGGCTTCGGCGCGAGCGAGAAGCCGTCGGGGCACGACTACTCGATCCACGAACAGGCCGACCTGGTGGCCGCGTTGTGGCAACGCGAGGCAGTGACTTCGACACGACTCGTGGCGCACGACTTCGGCACCACCGTCGCCCAGGAACTGCTCGCGCGCGCCGCCGACCGCAAGTCGACGACCGAGATCACGAGCCTCACCTTGCTCAACGGCGGCATCTACCCGGAGCTCCACCGCCCGGAGCCGGCCCAGTCGGCCCTGCTCGACCCCGAACTCGGTCCCCGGATCAGCGCGTCGCTCGACGCCGAGCTCATGGCGGCCGCCCTCGCGCCGACCTTCGCCGAGGGCTACGACTCCACCACCGACGTGGCGGACATCTGGAAGAGCGTCTGCCGCGGCGACGGCCACCTGAACTCCCACCTGCTGATCCGCTACATCACCGACCGCATCACCCACCGTGACCGCTGGGTGCACGCCATGGAGACCAGCGATCTGCCCAAGACGTTCATCTGGGGCCTGCGCGACCCCATTTCGGGTGCCCACATGGCAGAGCGGATCGCCGAACGGATGCCGGACGCGGCGCTCCACGCCCTGACGGACGTCGGACACTGGCCCCCGCTGGAAGCACCCCAACGCGTCGCGTCCCTGATCCTCGCCACGGCAGAGAGCGAATAGGTCACCCAGGCGTCGACGCAGGCGCACTCACGATCCCACCGCGACTCCGCACACCGAGAGGAACGAATCCCATGGCAACCGCCCAGCCCTACGCACCCGAGATCCTGGACCTGATCCGCGCCAATGTCGGCCCGATCCCCGACGACTTCGATCTCCCGCTCCCGCCCATGAATCTCTCGGTCGAGGAGGAGCGGGAGGTGCGCAAGCAGGAACTCGCCGCCGCCTTCCGGGTGTTCGGCAAGCTGGGATTCTCCGAGGGCGTCGCCGGTCACATCACCGCCCGCGACCCCGAATTCCCCGACACGTTCTGGGTGAACCCCTTCGGCATGAGCTTCAACCAGATCAAGGTCTCCGACCTGATCCGCGTCGACCACGAGGGCAACCTGCTGCACGGCAGGCGCCCGGTGAACCGCGCCGCGTTCTGCATTCATGCCGAGGTGCACAAGGCCCGCCCCGACGCCGTCGCGGCCGCACACGCGCACTCCCTCCACGGCAAGGCCTTCTCGGCGCTCGGAATACCGCTGGCACCCCTCACACAGGACGCCTGCGCCTTCTACGAGGACCAGGGCATCTACAGCGACTACCGCGGGGTCGTGAACGACTCCGAGGAAGGGCGTCGCATCGGCGAGGCGCTGGGCTCGGCGAAGGCCGTGATCCTGCAGAATCACGGCCTGTTGACCGTCGGACACTCGGTCGCCGCCGCAGCGTGGTGGTTCATCACCATGGAACGCTCGTGCCAGGCCCAGCTGCTGGCGATGGCGGCCGGCTCACCGATCGAGATCGACCACGACACCGCCGCGCTGGTCCGCAAGCAGATCGGCGGACCGCTCGCGGGCTGGTTCCAGTTCCGTCCGCTGTGGGACCAGATCACCGCCTCCTCACCCGACTTGTTCGACTGAGGCCGCACCGCGGGCAGGCCCGCCACGGGCCTGCTCGGCGGCAAGGGCGGAGGCGGACAGAAGCGTCGCGGCGGCGAGGCTGCCCCAGAGCGCGGCCGAGCCGTGAGGAGCGAGAGCGGTGATGACCGCCGGGGAGACGGCGAGGCCGAAGCCCGTGGAGAGCTCGAAGCGGGCGAGGGTGCGTCCCAGGACGTGGGGCGGGGCGAGGGCGGTGACGAGCGGGGTGGCGCTGCCGGCGTAGATGATCTCGCCGACGGTGCAGAGCACGGACACCGCGGCGACGGCCGGGGCGGCCCAGCCGCGTCCCAGCGAGGTTGCCGCGAGGAAGCCCAGGTAGGACGCGGTCAGCACCACTCCGGCGAGGGCCAGCACGGTCTGCCGTGCGAACCGGGACAGCAGGACGGTGACCGGAACCTGCAGGGTGACCACCAGCACCGTGTTGGCCACGAAGATGGCGGCCGACCACACGGGGGATGCGTGCAACTGTGTCACCAGGACCAGAGGGAGTGCGATCTCGGGGACGTTGAGGCAGAAGACGTAGACCACGTTGGCGGCCAGCAGCGCGCGTATCCGAGGCGCGGGCACGTCGAACCTGCCATGGGCCTGGGCAGCGGCCGGACGCGCGCGCAGATGGACCGACCACACCAAGGCCGCCGCGGCGAGACAGGCGAGCCCGGTGACGGCCGACAGCGTCCGCAGCGCGCTGGTGCCGCCCGTCAGGCACGCGAGGGCGAGGAGCGCGCCCACGCCCAGGCCGGCGTTGCGCAGGGCGCGGGCTCCCGCGAGAGCGGCGTCGCGTTCCCGGCCGTGGGAGACCGTGGCCACGAGAGCTGCATGGGCGGCGGGCCAAGCCTGGTTGCCGATGCCGAGGAAGAGCGCCGCCGCCGCGAACAGCCAGACGTGCCCCGCAGGGGCGGCCAGCAGCAGCACCACACCCAGTACCCGCACCAGCATCGACGCCGCCACGACCGTGCTGCGCGCGCCCCGGTCCAGCCATCGGCCCACCGCGGGTATGCACCCCAGACCCGCGACGACGCCGGCCGTCATGGCGATGCCGGTGGCAGGCGCCGACAGCCTCAGCACCGTCACCCCGTAGAGCAGCAGAAACGGCCGCAACAGGCCGGTGCCGAGCGCGTCCACGGCCAGGGCGACGGCATATCGGGGGCCTCCGGAGGCCCGGACGAGGGCGCGCGGCCGGATCTTGAGGGTGGTTGTCATGGCGCCCACGGTGGGTTCGGCCGTCGGGCCGGTCACGTCGGTTGACGGACAGCGTCAACCGACGCCGTCGCCGGCCGCCGGGTCGGCGATGCTGGGGGGATGACGTTGAGGATCGACATCGGCGGCCTGCCGTCCGAGCGACTGCGGTTCGCCGCCTCCCCGCTCGCCGAGCTGACCGCGATGCTGCACGTGCTGGCCGAACCCGGGCACCATCCGCAGTTCGCCGGCTGGGCCGGGGACGTCTGGTCGGGGCTGCGGCCGGAGCCGGCCGAGCGGCTCAGGGAGGCAGAGTTCCTCTGGCGCTCCTCACAGGCCGACTTCCTGATCCCTGCCCGACCCCGGCCGACCCTCGCCGAGGAGTTGGACGACGTGGACCGGATCGACGACGAGACGTATGTGACCGCCGCGCTCGTCAGCACCTGCGGCAGCAACCGGGTCCCCTTCAGCACTGCGTCGCCACTCACCGACGCGACCGCCCGCGAACGGGCCCTGGACCTCGCCCAGGCCCGCGGCCCGCGACAAGAGGCCTTCGCGGAACGGCTGCTCGCGGACCCCGCAGCCGTGCGGGCGCGCGTACGCCAGACCCTGGAGCAGTGCGCCGAGGCCTTCTTCGACGCCGCCTGGAAGGATGTCGCCCTACAACTCGCCACCGACCTGCGGCTGAAGAACGACCTTTTGAAGCGACAGGGCATCGGCGCGGCGCTCGCATCGGTGTCCGACGCGGTCACCCTGGCACCGGACGGCGACTGCATCGTCGTGGACAAGCTGCAGGACAAGGCGACCGCCGCCCATGGCACCGGCGTGAGCTTCATCCCCAGCGTCTTCGGCAGCCCGCACCTGGTGGTGGTGCACGCGCCGGGATGGCAGCCGGTGGTGCAGTACCCCGTGGCCGGGCCGCGACCGTCGCAACCGGTGTCGCTGGAAACGGTCACGCTACGACTGGAGGCCCTGGCACATCCTGTACGGCTGCGGCTGCTGCGCACCCTCGCCCGCGGCCCGCACACCACCGGTGAACTGGCCCACGCCTGGCAGCTCTCACCCCCTGAGGTCTCCCGCCACCTCGCCGTCCTGCGCCGCGCGGGCCTGCTCACGTCCCGGCGGCACGGTCGTTACGTTCGCTACACCCTCGAACTGCCTGGTGTGGCGGCGCTGGGGTCCGACCTGCTGGCGGCCGTACTGCGCTGAGGGGCCTCCGCCTGCCGCAACGGGGAAGACCGCGACCTTCGTGGCGGCGAGGTCGTCAGCCCAGGTAGAAGTCCTTGCGTGCCGCCACGAACTCCTCGATCGACTCGGCTGGGGCACCGCTGAGGCGCTCGACGTCGGCGGAGGCCCGGTCGTACCGGTTCTGATGGTGGAGGCGGCACATGGTGACGATGTGCTCCTCGACGTGCGGCGGCAGGCCGATCGTGGAGAGCACCTCCTCGCGCCACCGGTCGAGAGGGACGTCCACGTAGGAGACCGGCCGACCCAGTGCCTTCGAGAAGGCGTCGGCCATCTCCGTCATGTCGACCGTGCGTGGGCCGGTCAGTTCGTAGACGTGCCCCACGTGGGGGCCGGGGTCACTCAGCACGGTCGCGATCACCCTGGCGACGTCGTCCACGGCGATCGGCGAAGTGCGTCCGTTTCCGAAGGGCAGCTCGATGGTGCCGTTCCTCTGGATCGTCCGGGCCGTGAGCGTGGTGAACAGCGGGTTGTCCAGGAAAGCGGTGGGGCGGATGTGCACCACCGGCAGGCCCGACCAGTTGAACACCTGCTCCGCCAGCCAGTGCAGCCGCTGCTGGCGGGACTCCGTGGTGCTGGTTGCGGTCATCTGCGACACGGTCATCTGTGACATGTCGACGAGGGCGTCCAGCGTGCCGTACTCCCGCGCGACACTCGCCACGACGGTCGCCGCGAGAAGATGGTCGGGCGACACGGGCATGGCGAAGTACATGCTCCGGGTGCCCTCCAACGCGGCCGCGACGGTGTCCGGTCGTGTGAGGTCGCCGAGGACGACCTCCGCACCGAGCGCACGCAGCCGCGCGGCACGGTCGTCGTCCCGGCGGACCATGACCCGTACGGGCACGTCCTGCGAACGCAGCCTCTCGACGACGTTTCGGCCCACGTCGCCCGCGCCGGTGATGAGGGCGAGGTGTCTGGCAGCCATGGGTCTGCCTCCTTCTCCGTGAGCGGACCGCATCGCACGCGCATGCGCCGTCGTGCGTGCGTCCGCGCCTGTCCCTGCGTCCGCGCGCGGAACGGGCGTGCGTCCCCGGTCGGCGACGGCGTCCGAAGGTGCCGCGGGAGGACGACGAAGCGGAGCCGTGGAGGATGCCGGCGACCTCGTGAGACGTGACGTGTGCGCCTGCGGTGTCCGGGCTGCCGCACTTGACGACTTCGGCGCCCTTCGAGCGTACGCCCGATCGATCGGTCAGGGCGGCCGACCGAAGCGGCCGCCACTCCACCGAGCCGGACGATGTGACCGCGGTGACGCCGACGGCCGGGATGCGGTCGCGGCCGCCGAGGGCGACGCTGAAGGGGCGCACCCCCGCGGCCGCTCACCTCTGCTGACACCGACAGCGGGGGAGCGAAGCGGCACGGCAGAACGAGCGGCACAGAAGGGACCACCATGCCTGCCCTGCGCGTCGCCGTCGCCGGAGCGACGGGGAACATCGGCGCCCGTACCGCCACAGCCCTGGAACGGGCCGGACACGACGTCGTGCGCATCAGCCGCTCGCTCGGTGTGGACCTGACGACGGGCGACGGTCTCGACGCCGCTCTGAGAGGTGTCGACGCCGTCGTGGACGCCACGAGCCACGAGGCGACCGACCGGGACGAGGCCGTGGCGTTCTTCGCCACCACCACCCGGAACCTGCTCGCCGCCGAGGCGCGGGCCGGTGTCCGTCACCACGTGCTGCTCACGATCGTCGGCGTCCATCGCATCGAAGGCAACGCACACTATGCGGGCAAGCGGGAGCAGGAGCGCCTCGTGGCCGACGGCCCGGTGCCGTGGACCGTCGTTCCCTTCACGCAGTTCCACGACTTCGCCGCGACGGTGGTGAGTTGGACCGAACGGGGTGGTGTCGCCACGATCGCACCGTTGCTCGTGCAGCCGATCGCCCCCTCGGACGTGGCCGACGTCCTCGCGGAGATCGCCACCGGCACACCGCAGGGGCACTACCGCGATGTCGCCGGCCCGGAACCGCAGGACCTCGTGGACATGGCCCGACGTACCAACGACGCACGCGGGCACAGGGTCGAGCTCGTGCCGACGTGGTCATCGATCTTCGGTACGGAGATGGCCGGCGACGTGCTCCTGCCGGGCGACGGCGCTCGCATCGCGCCCACCACCTTCGACGAGTGGCTGGCCGGGCCGCAATAGCCTCACCCCCGGCGCCGTGAAGCCGCGGTGCGGGGAGGCCCCTGCGCTGTGACGTCGCGGCACCGCGCCCCCCTGCGCCGAGACGTCACGGCGTTGTCGTCGCCCGAGGGCCCGGTGCCACCGGATCTCACCGTCGTGCCACTCGTCCGTGGGTGTGAGCCCCGCGGCGACGGCGGCCCATGCCCGGCAGCGGGTCTCATGAAGCGCCGGTGAAAACCCTGTGGAAGCGGTGTCGGTGGGACCGCTTATGCTGCACCCGAAGATCACGCGGGACCTGGGGAGGGCGCTGCATGTTGGGCAAGCTGTTCGGCAAGGGTGGGGAGAGACCGGAGGCGGATCCGCACGCCCTTCCCGTCCCGCGCAGGCAGAAAGGCGGCATGTACGCGCTGCGCGCGCTCGGCGACAGGCGGGTGCTGACGCTGGTGGAGGCGGCGGACGCCGGTGACTGGGAGGCGGTCAAGGCGGCGCTGGTCCCCTTCGACCTCGGCCGCGATCACCAAGTCCTCGGTGAATTGGCCGACTTGGACGGTGTGCAGGACTGGATCGGTCAGGCCGTCGAGGAGGACAAGGAACACCGCGCGACGGCCCTGCTGATATCCGGGACGCGCCACATCAGCTGGGGCTGGGAAGCGCGCACCTCCGCACGCGCCGTGAACGTCTCGCAGGAGCAGTGGCGGGTCTTCCACGAGCGGCTCCGGATCGCCGAGGAACAGCTCCTCGAGGCCGCCGAGCTCCAGCCGGACTGGGTCACACCATGGCGCCGCCTGCTGACCTCCGGGCGCGGTATGTCGCTGGGCCCGGCCGTCAACGAGACCCGGCTCGACGCCGCTCTGCGCCGCGACCCGCTGGACCTGGAGACCCATGTCGAGTGGGTGTCGCAGTTGCAGCCCCGTTGGAGCGGCGAGCCCGGCCAGGCCCTGGCGTTCGCCCGCGACGCGTTCGCCCGTGCCCCGCTGGGGCATCGCCTCGGCTGCGTCATCGCCATGGCGCACATCGAGGACTGGGTCGAGTCGGACCGCGGCGACTGCCTGGAAACCCCGGAGATCCAGGCCGAGTTGCGGGACGCGGCCGACCGCAGCATCCTCCACCCCGCCTACGTACGTCGGCCGGGCTGGCAGCACGACTTCAACATGTTCGCCATGGCCCTGGCGCTGGCCGACGAGCGTCACACCATCCGGCGTGTCTTCCTGACCCTCGACGGCGCCTACACCAAATGGCCCTGGACGTACTTCGCGGAGCCCGAGAAGCAGTTCGCCCGTCACCACCGGCGCGCTTGAGCGTTCGCTCCCCGGTCCCGCCCGCCCCCAGCGGCGTTCCTGAGCGTCCCCCCTCGATTCCGCCCGTCATCACCACTGCCGCGCCCGAGCGTTCGCCGCGCCGGTTGCGCCCGCCACCGCCACTGCCGCTCCTGAGCGCACGCCGCCCCGGTCCCACCCGTCCCCGTCGCCCTCACAGGACTGTCCGATGACTCTGCCCGACACCGCCGCGAACCCGGTCGGCGCCGACCGCACCTTCCAAGTGGATCTGCGCGGCCTCGTCGATCTCCTCTCCCACCACCTCTACTCCAGCCCCCGCGTCTACCTGCGCGAACTCCTGCAGAACGCGGTGGACGCGCTGACCGCCCGGCACGGCCTCGAACCGGCCGCGCCCACCGACACCTACGGCATCCGCCTCTACGCCGACGGTTCGGTGGTACGCGTCGAGGACGACGGCGTCGGTCTCACCGAGACCGACGTGCACACCTTCCTCGCCACGATCGGCCGCAGCAGCAAGCGCGCCACGGGCGTCCCCGCGGACGAGCCCATTCGAGGCTGGGGGAAGATCGCCGAACAACGCGGCGACTTCATCGGCCAGTTCGGAATCGGCCTGCTCTCCTGCTTCCTGGTCGCGGACGAGATCCACGTCCTGAGCCGCTCCGCCCGCACCCCCGACGCACCCGCCGTGGAGTGGCGCGGACGCGGCGACGGCAGCTACACCGTCCGCACCCTGCCCGCCTCCGCCCGCCCCAGGCCAGGCACCACCGTCACCCTCACTCCGCGGGCGGATGCGGGGGAGTGGACCCGGCCGACGCAGGTGCACGCGCTGGCCCGGCACTTCGGCTCCCTGCTGCGCCACCCGGTGACCTTCGACGACGGCACGGGCGGCCCAGGCGCGTCCGTCAACCCCGAGCCGGCGCCTTGGACCCGTACGTACGCCACTCCGGGAGCCCGCTCCCGGGCCCTGGCCGCGTACGGCGAGGACGTCTTCGGTTTCGCACCGCTCGACACCATCGAACTGGACCTCCCGGCCGTCGGCCTGAAGGGCATCGCGTGTGTGCTGCCCGAGGCGGTGCCGGCCGGGCGCCGCCACGGCCACCGCGTGCACGTCAAGGGCATGCTGCTGTCCGAGCAGGCCGAGGAGATCCTGCCCGAATGGGCGTTCTTCGTCCGCTGCGTCGTCGACGCGGAGAGCCTGCGCCCGACGGCGTCCCGCGAGTCCCTGTACGAGGACGACACCCTCGCCGCGGTCCGCGACGCCCTCGCCGAGCGGCTGCGCGCGTGGATCGCCCGGGCCGCCGCCAGCGACCCGGACCTGCTCGCCCGCTTCCTCCAGGTCCACCACCTGGCCGTGAAGTCGCTCGCGGTGCACGACGACGAGATCCTGCGGATGCTGCTGCCCTGGCTGCCGTTCGAGACCACCGACGGGCACGCCACCCTCGACGAGTTCGCGCGCACGCACCGCACCGTGCTCGTGACGTCGAGCGTGGAGGAGTTCCGGCAGGTCGCCGCGATCGCCTCGGCCGCCGGTCTCGGCGTCGTCAACGGCGGCTACACCTACGACCGCGAACTGGTTCACCGACTCCCCGAGATCAGGCCCGAGAACAACGTCGCCGACCTCGACCCGGCGACCCTCACCGCCCATCTCGACCCGGTCGACCGGGAGACGGAACTGGCCGCCACGGCCTACCTCTCCATGGCCCGCGACGCCCTCGCCGTCTTCGACTGCGACGTCGCGCTGCGCTCCTTCCAGCCCGCGTCCGCGCCCGCACTCCTCGTCGACAGCCGCGAGGCCCGGCACGAGCGCACCCGCTCCCAGCTCGCCCGTGAGCAGGAGGGCGGCCTGTGGGGCGACATCCTCGGCGCCCTGCGCCAGGAAGCCCCGCGCGCCCAGCTGATCCTCAACCAGCTCAACCCGCTGGTCCGCACCGCCGTCACCATCGACGAGCCCGAACTGGCCCGCACCAGCGCCGAAGCCCTCTACGGGCAGGCCGCGATGCTGTCCCGGCGCCCGCTGCGGCCCGCCGAATCGAGCCTCATCAACCGCTCCTTCCTCGACCTCCTCGCCCACGCCCTCCGCAAGGACATCTGACGATGCCGACCGCACCCCAGACCACCGACGAGCTCTTCCAGGCCCTGAGCGAGAACGACCGGCGCCCCTACGGGCGTACCCGCACCGTCACGGCCGAGGAACTCGTCGACGCCGCCGAGCAGTTCGGGGAGCCGGAGCCGCTGGCGTACGCGCTCCTGGAACTCCAGGAGGCCTACACCTACGGCGCCGAACCCCGGAAGTCGCCCGTCGTCTTCGCACGGCTGCTGAATCTCTTCGACGAGCAGCCCGACGTCTTCGACGAGCGCCTGCGGCACATGCTGTTCTGGCGTTTCAAGTGGGTGGCCAACGCCCTGCGCGCCCTGCCGGAGGTGCCGCTGGCGAGCCTGCGCCAGTGGCAGACGGAGATGCGCGACCGGTACATGAAGGCAGGCCTCGACCTCCAGCCGTACTACGGCCAGGCATACCAACTGGCCGCCCACGTCGGTGAGGACACCGCCCTCGCATACGAACTGTGGGCCGGCCGCAGCCGCAGCCGGCTCAGCGACTGCGAAGCCTGCGAGATCTGCGAGCGCGCCCTGCACCACCTCGCCGCGGGCGACGACGAACGGGCGCTGCGCACATGGGAGCCCGTGCTCGCCGGGAAGGACTCCTGCCAGGAGGAGCCTGCCCGCTCCATCTCGTACGCGCTGCTTCCGCTGCTGCGCACGGGCGGCGTCGACACGGCCAGGGAGCTGCATCTCGCCGGATACCGCGCCTGCCGCCGCAACCCCTCGATGGCCGGAGAGGTCGGCCGGCACCTGGAGTTCTGCGCGCTCACCGGCAACGAGGCACGCGGCCTGGAACTGCTCTCCGAGAACCGCAACCTGTTCGACGAAGTGGACTCGCCGCAGGGCCAGTTCGACTTCCTCACCGGCGTGGAGGTGCTCCTCCGGCGTGTGGAGCTGCTCGGCCACGGCGACCTGCCCGCCGCCGGTTACGCGGGCCGCACGTGGACGGTGGCGACCCTGCGCGCCGAGGTACGCGGCCGTGCCGACGACCTCGCCGCCCGCTTCGACGCCCGCAACGGAACCGCGGCCCACACCGAACGCCGCGGGGCGCGCCTCGACCGTGCCCCGCTCCTGGACGCCCTGGAACTGACCCTGCGCACCCGCGGCCTCGACGAGGTGGGCCCGGCCGCCGCTCCCGTCGCCGCGCCGGCCG
Source organism: Streptomyces sp. NPDC025784 (assembly GCF_055558435.1). NCBI lineage: Bacteria > Bacillati > Actinomycetota > Actinomycetes > Kitasatosporales > Streptomycetaceae > Streptomyces > Streptomyces sp. NPDC025784. The sequence continues at coordinate 115,592 of NZ_JBVHMN010000025.1, read as the reverse complement.
GTCGCCGGACCGTCACGGTCGCCGAGGCGCTGCCCGAACTCATCCTCCAGGCAAGGGCGTTGGACGAGCAGGGGCACCCGGACGCACAGGCCTGCTGGGCGCGGCTGCACACGCTTGTCACGGCCCGCGACTACACCCACCCCGACGACCCGGCCGTGGGTCCGCTCGTCCAACTGCGCGCGGATCTGCTGGCCGACGAGGCGGGCCGGGCGGGCGAGAAGGACGAGTTCGCCGACGCCGCCGCCCTCTACGAGGAGGCCGCGGGCCTGTACGAGGACGCCGGAGCGCCCGGGCGCGCCGCACTGGCCCGGGGCGGCGCCCTGCTCGCCGCCGCGGGCGTTCCCGCGGAGGACGGCGACGCAGCCGATGCGAAGGCCGCCGCGCTGAGCGCCGCCCACGCCTCCATGGTCCGCCTGCACGAGGAGACGCCCGGTCTCACCCCGTACCAGGAGGCCCGCCTGCTGCGGCTGCGGGCGACCGTCCTCGGCCTGCGCCTTCAGGCGTCGCGGAGTGAGGAGCACATCGCGCCGGTCTTCGCCGAGGTGGACCTGCTGCACGACTTCGCCACCCGGCACGACGTCGTCCCGCAGATCTCCGGCGCCCGCCTGTTGCGGGCCAGCACGCACGCCCTCTCCGGCGAACTGCCCACCGCGGTCACCGAGATCGACAGCCTCATCGACGATCTGAAGGCGCACGGACCCGCCTGGCACCTGCCCCGCACGCTGGGACTGCGTGGCCGGTTCCAGCTCGGTCTCCGGGACGCCCAGGCCGCGCACGCGGACCTCGCGGAGGCCGTTCGACTGGCCGCCGACTGGCCGGCCGACGCGGTCGACACGGCCCGCCTCCACGGCGATCTCGCCGAGGCCTGCATGCACCTGGGGCGCCCCGACGAGGCACTGCGGTACCTGACGCGCTCGGCGGAACTGGACCTTCGACGCGGTAGCCGGACGGACGCGTTCTGCACCTACAGCAACGCTGCCCAGCTGAGCCTGGACCTGGGCCGTGTCGAGGACTGCATCGCTCTGCTCGACTCCGTCCTGGTCGAACCGGACGTCGCCGCCGGCGAACTGGACGACCGGCTCGTGGCCCAACTGCGCCTGACACGCGCCCGCGCACTGAACTCGGGAGACGACCTCAAGGCCGCCACGGCGGAACTCGTCGCCCTCGCCGCCGAGTCGGCCGACTGGGACGACGACCCGGGGAGCCACGTCATGATCGCCGGGGAGACGGCTGTGCTCCTCGGCAAGTCCGGCGAGTTCGACCGGGCCCGCGAGGCGGCGGGCCAGGCACTCGCCGCGCACGCCAGGGCCCCGCGCTACGAGCAGCTCAGCAACTGCCTGCGCGAACTCGCCCGACTCCAGGCGCAGCAGCAGGGCCCCGACGGCCTGGCCGAGGCCCTCGCCCACCTCGCCGACGCCGGCCGGATCGCCGACGAGGCCCGCGCCGCCGAGTACGAGGCCCACAGCCGCTCCCTGGACACGGCCCTGGCGTACGAACACGGGCGGGTCTACGCCTACGCCGGCGAGTACGAGGACTCCCTGGCCGCGCTGGAGAAGACCTTCGCCCTGCTCGGTGAACCGGGACCGGACCAGGACCACGCCGAGGAGTGGGCCGAGTGCGTCCGCCTCGCGGGTGCCGTGGAGGGCCTCTACCTGAAGCGGCCCGCCCCGGCCCTCACCCGCCTCGACGCGGCCGTCTCCCGGCTGACCGGCCTGGGCCACACCGAGGCGACCGAGCCGCTGACCTCCTTGGCGGCCAGGCTGCGCGACGAGAAGTGATGCCACGACCGGTGCCGGCGCGTCGAATCGCGCCGGCACCGGGGTGCCCGGTGCTCACCTGCGGGGCGGCCGCTCGCGGCTGCCGTCGCCGGACATCTGGTGGACCGGGTCGGCTCGGGGATAGATTGCACAGCCGTGATCTCTGACAGAGGACCCGCCGAGAACGCGACCGTCCTGCGATACGGACGGCGGCAGTTCATAGCGGGGATGCTGGCCACCGTGCCGGCGAGCGTTCTGTGCGTGTTCGGACTGGACCTGCTGTTCGTGCCCGGAGCCCCCATCGTCTTGGCGCTCCTGCTCGCGGCGTCGGGCGCCGCTGGTGTGTGGATGTTCCGGCGGGCCTGGCGGCAGCGGAAATGGGCCATCGCCTTCGACCGCACCGGGTTCTGGTGGCTGCGGGGCGACGCGACCGAAGTGCTCCCGTGGAGCGCGCTGGACGGGGTCGGCATCCGTAGACAGATGATGGCGTTCGGGGGCGCCTTCCGATCGCCTCCGGGCAGGTGGGGCAAGGCCTTCGTCCTTGAGGTGTGCCCTCGCGACGGGAACCCGGAGCTGATCGACATCAGCCTCTGCCACTACGCCTGTGAGCGGGCCCTGTGGCGCTGGGCGCCACAGGCGCTGCTGTTCGGGGAGGAGACACGGATGTAGGAGCCGTCCTGCGGCTCGGCCTCGGCGAACTCGTGTTGTTCGCCGCTCTGGTGAAGCGGGCGTCCTGCTCATGCGCCCCAGTGGACCCCGAGCCAGGCGAGGGCCGCGACGGTCAGGGCGCTGACACCGGTGTCCAGGGTCGGCTGGACGACCGGAGCGAAGCGGGGACTGTGGTTCACGGGGACGTCTTGCGCGATGGTGCCGTTTCGGGCTGCTTGGGCGTAGAGGGTGGGGTCGGTACCGCCGATGCCCCAGTACGTGAAGGGCACGCCGAATGCCTTGGGGATCTCGCTCATGTCCTCGCTGGCGGTCTGCAGATCGATGGTGTGCATGTCGTCGCCGAAGTGGGCCGCGAACGCCTCGGCGACGCGCCGGGTGGGCGCCTCGTCGTTGATCGTGGGCGGGAAGGTGACGGTCTTCTCGATCTCGGGTGCCTTCGGGGACCGGGACGCCTCGCACTCCGCTTTGACGATCCGTTCGATGGCCTGGAGAACCGTCGTGCGCGAGGCGTGATCATACGTACGGACGTTGAGCTGGATGACCGCGCTGTCGGGAATGATGTTGGGGTCCGTGCCGGCGTGGATGCTGCCCACGGTGACGACCGCGGGTGTGATGGCGGCCAGTTCCCTGGAGACGATGGTCTGCAGCCGCACGACGATCATCGCCGCCATCACGACGGGGTCCACCGCCGCCTGGGGCATGGACCCGTGTGCACCCCGGCCATGGACTGTGATGCGGAGGCTGTCCGCGGCTGACAGGAACGCTCCGGAGCGGATACCTACATATCCCGCCGGACAGGGCAGGACGTGTTGGGCGAGCACCACGTCGGGTCGGGGTGATCTGGACGTCAGGTCATCGTCGATCATGGCGTGCGCCCCGTCGCCGTTCTCCTCCGAGGGCTGGAAGAGCGCCACGAACGTGCCTCGCCAGGCCCCCTTGGCCTGGGCCATCAGCCGTGCGCAGCCGATGAGGCAGGTCACGTGCACATCGTGCCCGCAGGCGTGCATCACAGGGAGCTCGACGCCGCCGTCTCCGGTCACGGTGACCGCGGAGGCATAGGGCAGCCCGGTCTGCTCGCGCACAGCCAGAGCGTCCATGTCGGCACGGGCCATGACGACGGGGCCCTCGCCGTTGGCCAGCACCCCGAGTACGCCTGTCCCGCCGATGCCGTCGGTGACCTCATAACCGAAGTCCCGCAGGGCGTCGGTCGCCTTCCGCGCCGTGCGGTGCTCCCGCAGGCCGAGTTCGGGATGTCTGTGCAGGTCCTTGTACAAGTTCTCGAGGTCGGAGCGGGCGCCGTCCAGGCCGGCCAGCACGGTGCGGGCACGGTCGTTCATAAGGACTCCTTGCCTGAGTGGGATCCTCTCCCGGGGCCGGGGCCGGGGCCGCGTCGGCAAGGCCAGTTCGGAATTGCCCAGGCCTCGCGGTGCGCCAGGCACGCCCGTGGGGCGTGCGCCGCCCTGCCCTCGTACCGGCGGCTTCCAGTTGTCACATGCGGCAGGGCTGCTCTGTCAATGGTGCGTGAGCGGGCCGGCGCGGTCTTGACGAGTGCCGGGACCGGGGTGAAGTCCGGGCCGGCGCCGGCAAGGGGGGCAGCGGAGGCGGCCGTCTTTGCCTCACGGGCCGGCTCCGCTTTACCCGACGAACGGAAGGAAGAACATGTCCGACTCAACCTCCTCCCCCCTGCACTTCGCAGACCGTGTCGCCGTCGTCACCGGCGCGGGATCCGGAATCGGCCGGGCGACGGCGGTGGCCCTGGCAGAGGCGGGGGCGCACGTTCTGGGCGTGGGCCGCCGTAAGGACGCCCTGGAGCAGACCGCCGGGAAGCATCCCGGTGTCGAGATCCTTCCCCTCGACATCTGCGGGGACGGCGCCGCCGAAACCGTGGTCAGCACCGCCGTGGAGCGGTGGGGCCGACTGGACCTGCTGGTGAACAACGCCGGCGCCGCCGCCATCATGCCCCTGGCAGAGACCGACCGAGCGGTGATCGGCAATCTGTTCGAGCTGAACGTGACGGCGCCCAGCCTGCTCGCCCATGCGGCCCTGCCGTACCTGCGTGAGACCTCCGGTTCCATCGTGAACGTGTCCAGCACCTACGGCCACCGCCCTCTCGCGGGCGCGGCGCACTACGCCGCCACCAAGAGCGCCCTGGAACAGCTGACCCGAAGCTGGGCGCTCGAACTCGCCGGTGAAGGGGTCCGGGTGAACGCCATCGCCCCTGGGCCCACCGAGACCGACGTCCTGGCGGCAGCGGGACTGTCCGAGGGGGCCATCACGGAGCTGCGCGCCGCTGAGCGCGGGCAGATCCCCACCGGCCGCCTGGGCGACCCCGCGGACATCGCCACCTGGATCCTGCGCCTTGCTGATCCTCGGGCATCCCAGGTCACGGGGCAGGTGCTGACGATCGACGGTGGCCTGGAACTGACCTGACCGATTCCCCACCGGTACGGGTCGGCGAAGGAGTCAGTGCTCGGAACGCGCCCGTTGCGCAGCTAACCGCGCTGCTCGTAGCGCCGCCACTCGCGTCCGCCGTCAAGTGACGTCCAGAGCCCTTCGCCTCGCACCAGGTCGTACGTCGCCGTCGTGGCGTCCGCGATGCCGTAGAGCGTCGTGCCGTCGACGCTGAGCGAGGTGAATGTCGCCGGTGTCCTCAGCTCGTGGAAGGCCCGGTCGGTGCGGTCGTCGGCGAGCCAGTAGCGGCCGCCTTCTTCGCCGACGAGCAGCCGCCCGTCCGCGAGCACCTCCAGGATCAGCGACTCCGGGCCGTGCTTCAGCTCCCTCCAGGGAATGCCGCCGCCGAGGACCGTCCGCCAGTGCCCGCCGCCGTCCGTCGTCACCAACAGGCCGTGCACACCGTCGTCCTGCGTGAGGGACAGCCCGGCGGCGCCACCGCGTGCGGCGAGGACACCCCCTGCGTAAGGCTTCGGGACGGCTGTGGAACCGAGGGTGCGGCCGTCGCGCTGCCGTACGACACGGTCCGGGCCGCCGGTCGGTGGCTGGTCCAGACTCCAGGCCGTGCCCCGCTCGTCGACGGCGAGGCGGACGGCCTCGTCCGGCAGCCGGGCCGGGGGCGCCATGGCGCGCGTGGCGGGTCGGTAGACGAGAGCCGGTTCCCGCTCGGCGATCAGGATGTCGCCGGGGCGAGTGCGCAACGGAGTCTCGCTCATGGTGACCTTGTGCCGCTTGCCGCGTACATCGAGGGCGTACGCACCCTCGGTCCCCTCCTGCGGCACCCGAACGAAGCCCCCGGGCCCCCCCTTGAACGCGGCCGGCAGCGCCTCCGCGTCCCCGTGTTCCGCGTGCTCGGCGACCGTACGGCCGTCGGGGTCGACGATGCGCCAGGCGGTGGCGGCCGGTCCCTCGTCGTCCTCGACATTGCCGGCGTCGTACGTCAGGAGCAGCGAGCCGTCGTCGGCGCGGACCACGCCGGTGGGTGCGCCGGCCGCCTCGATGACGTCGGCGGGGCGCGGGTGAGGATCTTCGATGACGCGCTGGTACCTCGCCGCGCGGTCCCCGGAGGCACCGTCGTCGGAGCGGTCCTGGCCGCACGCGCTCAGCGTCAGCGCCGCACTCGCCGCGGCGACGAGCCCGACCGACCACTGTCCGCGTTTCCTCAGCCACGCCATGGCCACATCCTCACACAGGGCGGGGGAGCGCTGCGGAGAGGATCAGGCCCCACGCGCACACCGCCCAGGTTCCCGCCTCCCCCACACCGGCGGCCGTGCATCCGGGCGCCGTCGTGGGATTCGTCGAGCAGCGGCTCCGGGCGGGCGGCCGCGGGTCTTCTGCGCACCCCGGCGGCGCGGGACGGCTCGGCCGCGCCTCGTCCGGTTGCTGAGTTGATCGGGCCATTCAAAAATGGTGCTCGTCGCAGCGCTTCTGCGACCGCATGTCGCCCCAGGGGGTTCCGAACGAAACCCCCTGGTCCGCACGCCGTTTCCGCACGCCCTTCACTAGAGCGTTTCCGCGCCTCCGCCTATCTGCGAGGGGCGAAGGAGGAACCGTTGTCCAGCGCGTTGATCCAGGTGTTCAGAACACCCGACCTGCGGAAAAAGCTGGCCTTCACGCTGGGTGTCATCGTTCTGTACCGCATCGGCTCCCACGTTCCCGTGCCGGGGATCTCCTACAAGAACGTACAGAGCTGTGTGGACGCGGCAGCCTCGGGCAACGGCGGCCTGCTGGGTCTGGTGAACATGTTCAGCGGTGGGGCACTCCTGCAGATCACGGTCTTCGCCCTGGGGATCCTGCCCTACATCACCGCGAGCATCATCCTGCAGTTGCTGACGGCGGTCATTCCGAGGCTGGAGGCGCTGAAGAAGGAAGGCGCGGCCGGGCAGGGGAAGATCACGCAGTACACCCGCTATCTGACGGTCGCCCTCGCCGTCCTGCAGGGCACCGGTCTCGTCGCCACCGCCCGTAGCGGCGCGTTGTTCCCCGGCTGCCCGACGGCGGGGAGCATCGTGCCGGACACCTCCATCCTCACGACCGTGGTCATGGTCCTCACGATCACGGCGGGCACGGCCTGTGTGATGTGGATGGGCGAGCTGGTCTCCGAGCGGGGAGTCGGAAACGGCATGTCGCTGCTCATCTTCATCTCGATCGCCTCCACTCTCCCGGGTGCACTGTGGGCCGTGAAACAGCAGGGCGAGATCGCGGACGGTTGGCTCGGGTTCGGCGCGGTCGTCCTCGTGGGTCTCGCCATGGTCGGCCTGGTCGTCTTCGTGGAACAGGCCCAGCGGCGTGTGCCGGTCCAGTACGCGAAGCGGATGGTGGGCCGTAAGTCCTACGGCGGCACGGCGACCTACATCCCGCTGAAGGTGAACCAGGCCGGCGTGGTCCCCGTCATCTTCGCCTCGTCCATCCTGTACGTCCCCGCCCTGATCGCCCAGTTCTCGCACTCGACCTCGGGCTGGGCGACGTGGATCACACGCAACTTCGTCAAGGGAGACCATCCGTACTACGTGGCCGCGTACTTCCTGTTGATCGTGTTCTTCGCCTTCTTCTATGTGGCGATCACTTTCAATCCCGAGGAAGTGGCGGGAAACATCAAGCAGGCCGGCGGGTTCATTCCGGGCATCAGGGCCGGCCGGCCGACGGCCGAGTACCTCAGCTATGTGCTCAATCGGCTGACCTGGCCCGGGTCGCTGTATCTGGGACTCATCGCGCTCGTGCCGACCGTGGCGTTCGCCAGTTTCGGCGGCGCCAATCAGCTCACCGGCACGAGCCTGCTGATCATCGTGAGCGTCGGCCTGGAGACGGTCAAGCAGATCAACAGCCAGGTCGAGCAGCACAGGTACGAGGGCTTCCTTCGCTGACGGCCGACCGCCCGCGCGGCCCGACCGTGCGTTTCCGCGGGTGCGCGTCAGGCGCGGCCGGACGAGGTCTGTGACCCCTGCTGCTTCAGCCGCTCCGCGACCGTCTCCAGCAGTTCGTCGGAGAAGTCCTCGTCGGCCACCGCCCGGGACATGAGTACGGCACCGACCAGGGCGCTGAGGGTGAGCATCGCCTCGGCCCGGGCGTCCTCGGCGTCGTCGTCCAAGCCGGCGATGAGGTCCAGGTATGTGCCCACCTGCTGCTCGTAGGCCTCCTTGAAGTGCTGGTCGCCGCGGCCCGCGGAGGCGCCGAGGGAGACGAGCGCACAGCCGGTGGCGGGCCCGTCCCGGTGCTGCTTCGCGAGGTAGGCGTCGATGAGGCCCGCTCGCGCGTCCTGGTCGTTCTTGCGTGCGGCGCGCTCCATCTTCGCGGTGCCCTCGGTCAGGGCGACGGCGGCCGCCTGGGCGATGAGATCGTCCCGGGAGTCGAAGTGCTTGTAGAAGCCGCCGTGCGTCAGCCCGGCCTCGTTCATGAGGTCCGCGACGCCGGGACGGGTGACGCCTTCGGTGCGGATCCTGCGTGACGCGAGGCGCAGGACCCGTGCACGTGTCGCCGCCTTCTCCGCCTGCGAGTGGCCCATGTCCGTCCTGCCTTCCGTGGGGCGGCGGGGTCGGATCGCCGCGCATCTGGATGACGAAAATCATACACCTTTGACTTTCTGGATGACAGTCGTAATCTTCTTTCTGGATGACAAGGAACATCCAGATTGGAGCGGGAACCGTGTCTCAGACCTATGACCCCGACCGCACGGCCGTACTGCTGATCGACCCCTTCAACGACTTCCTGTCCGACGGCGGCAAGATCTGGCCGCGCCTGGAACCCGTCGCCGAGGAGGTCGGACTGCTCGCACACCTGCGCTCCGTCGTCGCCTCCGCCCGCGAGACCGGCATACGTGTGATGTTCGTGCCGCACCGCCGCTGGGAGCCGGGTGACTACGAGACGTGGGATCACCCCAACCCCACCCAACTCGCGATCATGGAGCGCCACAGCTTCGCCCGCGGGACCTGGGGCGGGGAGTTCCACCCCGACTTCCAGCCACGGCCGGGCGACGTCGTCGTCCAGGAGCACTGGGCGCAGAGCGGCTTCGCCAACACCGACCTCGACTTCCAGCTGAAGCAGCACGGGATCACCCATGTGGTGATCGTCGGCCTGCTGGCGAACACCTGCATCGAGTCCACCGGCCGCTTCGCCATGGAACTCGGCTACCACGTGACCCTGGTGCGCGACGCCACCGCGGCGTTCCTCCCCGCGATGATGCACGCCGCGCACGAGCTCAACGGCCCCACCTACGCCCACGCCATCTCCACCACGGACGAACTCACCACCGCATTCGAGGGAGCGCGCGCATGACCCTGACCGGAGACCTGCTGATCGGAGCGACACAGGTGCCCGCCACCACGGGGACCATGAAGGCGCTCAACCCCGCCACCGGCGAACTCGTCGAACCCGAGTTCGCCTTCGGGGGTCCGGCCGAGGTCGACCGCGCGGTCCGCCTGGCCGACGAGGCCTTCGACGGCTACAGCCACACCGGGCCGGCCGAGCGGGCCGCGTTCCTCGACCTGATCGCCGACAAGCTCGAAGCGGCCAAGGGCGATCTCGCCGCACGCCTCGCCCTGGAGACCGGCCTGCCCGCCGCGCAGTTCGAGGGCGAGGCCGTACGGACGGCCGGCGTCTTCCGCAAGTTCGCCACCGTCGTCCGCCAGGGCCGTTTCCTCCACGCGACCATCGACCCCGCACAACCGGACCGGCAGCCCGCACCGCGCCAGGACCACAGGCTGCAGAAGGTGGCACTCGGGCCCGTGGTGGTCTTCGGCGCGAGCAACTTCCCGATCTCCTACTCGGTCGCCGGCGGCGACACCGCCTCCGCCCTCGCCGCCGGATGCCCCGTCGTCGTCAAGGCGCACAACGCGCACCCCGGCGCCTCGGAGATCGAGGGCCGCGTCATCCAGCAGGCCGTCGCCGAGGCGGGACTGCACGAGGGTGTCTTCTCCCTCGTCCGCGGCGCCGGCAACGAGATCGGTGAGGCGCTGGTGGACCACCCGCTGGTCCGTGCCGTCACCTTCACCGGCTCCGAGGCCGGCGGCATGGCCCTCTACCGGCGCGCCCAGCAGCGCCCCGACCCCATCCCCGTGTTCACCGAGATGACCAGTGTCAATCCGACCTTCGTCCTGCCCGCCGCTCTGGCGGCCCGCGCCGCCGAGATCGGCGGTGGCCTGGCACAGCGCGCCATGTACAACGTCGGACAGGCCTGTCTGAAGCCGGCCGTCCTCCTCGCCGTCGACGGCCCCGGCTTCGAGGAGCTGCGGGACGCGGCGCGCGCCGAGGTGGAGAAGGCCGCCGCACGCACCATGCTGACGCCCGGCATCCACGACGCCTACGTCCGCAACGTGCAGCGCATGGACGAACACGGCGCCACCCGGATCGCCGCGGGCGCCCCGGCCCCGGACGACACGTGGGACGGCCAGTCCCTTCTCTACGAGGTCACCGGGGAACAGCTGCTGGCCGCGCCCGCCCTGCGAGAGGAGGTCTTCGGCCCGGCCGTCCTGCTCGTCAAGCTGGCCGATACGGATCAACTCCTCGACGTGGCCCGTGTGTTCCGCGGACAGCTGTCGGCCACGCTGCACGCCGAGGCCGCGGACCGTGCCGCCGTCGAGCAACTCCTGCCGATCCTGGAGCGCCGCACCGGCCGGATCGTGTTCAACGCCTTCTCGATGCCGCAGGAGGTCTCCTACGCCTCCACCCACGGGGGCCCGTTCCCGGCCACCTCCGACAGCCGTTTCACCTCGGTGGGCATGGGCGCCATCGAGAGGTTCGTCCGTCCGGTCACCTACCAGAACTTCCCCGACGACCTGCTCCCGGAGCCACTGCGCGCGGCCAACCCGCAACGGCTGTGGCGAGTTGTCGACGGCGAGCTCACCCGGAACTGACCCGTCGTCACGGACCTCGCTCTCCGAGCGAGGTCCGGCCACTCACGTGAAACGAAAGGAGCCCCGTCATGACCGTCGAGGACCAGGCCGGCGAGGAGAACGAACGCGAGGCACGGGAAGAGGTGCGCAGGAAACTGCTCGGCGCATGGCAACTCGTGTCCTACACCGCCACGAGCGCCGACGGCGACGTCGTACAGCCCCTGGGGCCCACCCCGTACGGGCTGATCCTCTACACACCCGAGGGATACATGTCCGCCCAACTGGGCCGCGGCGACCGTCCGCCCCTGGAGTCGGCACGTCTCGAGGACGCGGCGACCGACGAACTGGCCCGGGCAGCGATCGGGTACGTCGCCTACGGCGGACCGTTCGAAGTCACCGGCTCCGACACGGTGGTGCACCACGTCACCACCAGCCTCTTCCCGAACTGGATCGGACGGACGCAGGCGCGCACGGTGAGATTCGACGGACCACTCCTCCGGCTGGGCCTCGCCACTCCCACCCGGCTGTGGGGCGCGGAGCGCACGGCCGAACTCACCTGGAGCAGGCCGGCCTGACGCCGGGTGCCCGCCCCCATCGGGTCGACCGGCCACCGCCGCCGCACCGCCTGTCGGCCGTGGTTCGGCGTTCAGGTCAGTTGCTTGTGCATGACGATGCACGGCCGGCCGTGCTGTCTGTCGACGCGGCGGTCGATCTCCTGCCAGCCCAGCGAGCTCCAGAATCCGAGCGCGGACGGGTTGTTCTCCAAAACGGCGAGACGGATTCCGTCCCGTCCCTCCTTCCGGAATCGATCCTCGACCAGGCCGGTCAGCAGCCGGCCGATGCCCTTGCGACGAGAGCCGCCGTGCACCATCAGCATCCCGATCCAGGGCCGGCCGTCCGTGGGGTGACGGTCGAGGAGGCAGAGGAGTCCGACCGGTTGCCCCTGCTCGTCGCGGGCGAGCAATACCTCGGCACCCTCGACAGCGGCTTCCTCACGCAGGTCGGCTTCGACTCGGTCGGCCCGGATGTCTTCCGGTTCGTACTCGCCGGAGGCACGACAGTAGTCGGGATTGCTCGCGTAGAGCTCGACGACCTCCGAGATCTCCTTCGCGGTGAAATGAAGGGGTGAGAGGGAAAGCGCAGGCATGCGGGCAAGGGTAGACAGCCCTGCCGTTCGATCCGCGTACCGGACGCCCGTCGTCCTGCTGACGGCGGGCGCCGCCGGGCTCACCCGGCCGGGGCGAGAAGCCGTCCCGGCTGCGCCCGGGCCACCTCCGCCTTGAAGTCGCCGACGGGCGGGGTCAGCTGTCGCAGCCGATGCCGTCGCCGTCCCGGTCGAGGTGCGGGGCGTAGCCGGGTTCGCCGCGGTGGATGGGCGCGGCTCCGGCGGCACGGGCTTCAGTGCAGTTGGCGTAGTACACGCTGCTGTCGTCGCTGCTCCCGCCGCCACCGCCGCCGGTCGTCGCGCCATCGGCCTGGGCCTGCGCGGTGACGGTGACCTTGACCTTCACCTTGCGGGTCTCCGTGACCGTGGGCGCTGGCTCAGGGGCGGCGGTCTCGGTGGCGGTCGCCGTGACGGTGACGGTGGGCCGGGGTCTGGCCGAGGCGGGCTTGGCGTCGTCCTTCTCGGGGTCGCCGGTTCCGGCGGCGATGCCGACGAAGAAGGCGAGGGCGAGGGCCGGAAATACGTAGCGCTTCCGGGCCCAGCGTGGGGCGACCCTGCCGGCAGGTGGCGCGTCGGGCGGTCGTGGTGTGGTGTACGGGTTGGTCATGGTCCCCCCAGGTGGTTCGAGTGGGATGACGGTAGTGCGCCGGGTCTCCCGGTGCGGGGGGAATGGGTGGATCGGTCACCGGGCCGTGACCGACTGCCGGGCCGGTCGTGTGCCGATTGTGCTCGGGGCCTGTGGACCGCGTGCGTCGAACTCCGTGCCCCAGAACCGTTGTTCACAGCAGCCGCGTCTCGGCCTCGGGGAGTTTCGACCACCAGTGGTGGTAGCGGCTGTAGACCGTTGTTTCGCGTTCGCCGAGGAATTTCGTCAGGGACCCGGCCTCCGCGGCGAGCCCGTCCCAGTCGGCGGGGGACAGGGGGTGGAAGGCGGTGGCCTCGATGCCGCCTTCCAACGGGCGCCACACACCCGCGACTTGGCCGTCCACGAGCAGCGTGGGCAGTACGTCGCCGTTCCGGCGGATCACCAAGGGGCGGTACTCAGGAGGTATCACCCGGCCGCGGTCGGCATAGGCCAGCAGAACGCTGTCCCACATCGCCATGAGCCGGGGCGGGGCGGGGGTCTCGGCGGGAGGCCTGGAGGCACCCGGGAGGTCGAACAGCGGGCCTCCGTCCGGGCCCTGAAGCTGCTCGACGGACTCGTCCAGGGCGCGCAGTGCCTCGCGGACGGCCGCCCGCTGGACCATGGCGAACTGCGCGACGTCCACCACCGATGCGGGCCCGAACCCCGCCAGGTAGCGCAGGATCAGAGCCTCCAGCGCATGCGGCGGCATCGCCCGTCCGGTGAGGGCGGACCCCGTTCCCGCCGCGACGAAGGACGGCCGGTGACCGAACGACCACAGCGCATCCGTCGGGGCATGATGCAGCGGCGCGTACGCCTTCAGCCCCCACCACGCCCCCTCCTTCTTCTCGGCGCCGAGCCGCCTCTCGACCCACGCCTGCATCTCGGCCGAGGTGCGCGGCCGGTCGGCAAAGGACAGCAGCTCCGGCACCAACTCGTCGGCGTCCGCCGGGGTCAGCCCCGAGGCGGCGAAGCGGAAGCCGAGCCGGGAGGCGTACAGGGTGGGCTGCATCGCGGCACGGAAGGCCGGGTAGTCCTCGGCGTGCACGGCGTGCAGGGTGATCCGCATCAGGGTCGCTTTGACCGCCGAACGCCCGGTGAAGGCGGCATCGAGGTCGGCGGCGGCGAATCCGGTGAGCCGGTTCCACAGTGCGAGGTAGGGCGAGGCCGGGTGCTGCGCCTGGAGCGCGACCACCCGCCGTAGACCGTCGGCGACGGTCAACGACTCACGTCCGAGCAGCAGTTGGCGACTGAGGGTGGCTCGGTTGAGTTCGCGCGCGCTGATCGTCACAGGGGAGGATTCTGCCCCACATCGCGACCCCGGCCCCCATGCTCCAGGAGACCGCTGCGCGCAACGGCCGTGCGTCACCGGGCAGACGTCGACCGGGAGCTGCTGCGTCGCTCGACGCAGGACTCGAACCGCGCTGGACCTGCGGGGCATTACAACTGTTGCCGGCTTTCGCAGGTCCAACCCGTCGCAGGCAACACATGAGCGACCTCAGGGACAACACACCATGACGCAGAGGCACTCCGCGGTCGTCGCCGCCGCTTCCTTCCTGATACTGACCGGCACGGCCATCAGCGCGGCCCCCGGTGCAGTTGCGGGAACACCCGGCGGCACGCACGCCGTCGACCGCAACAGCGACTTCGACGGCGACGGCTACGACGACGTCCTGATCGGGGCGCCCACCGGCACCGACGGCACCCACAAGAACGCCGGCTACGTCACCGTCCAGTACGGGTCCGCGCGCGGCGCGGGGACCGCCACCGGCACACGCAAGGCGCGTACCGCCGTCTTCGGCCAGAACACCCCCGGTGTCCCCGGCACCGCGGAGGCCGGCGACGGCTTCGGCACCGCCGTGGCGACCGGCGACCTCGACGCCGACGGCTACGACGACGCGATCGTGGCCGCGCCGGGCGAGGACGTCGGCACGGTGAAGGACGCGGGCCGGGTGACCGTCCTGTTCGGGTCCCGGAACGGACTGGGCGCGACCCGCAGTGTCACCTTCGGGGCAGCCGTACCCGAGACGGGTGTCGCGTTCGGGCTGGCCGTCGCGGCGGCACGGCTCACCGGAGCCACGCCCGGCGACGTGCTCGCCATAGCCGACCGGCAGGGCGCGACGCTGTTCACCCATGGAGCCGGAGCCTTCAAGGCGACGGGCCGCCTCGACACCACCGGTGTCCCGGGAGGCGACAAGATCCAGCCGGCGTCGCTGACCACAGGCGACTACGACGACGACGGCTACGCCGAACTGGTCGTGTCCGGCCGCAGCCTGGAGGAGGACGGGACGGGACGCGCGGCCGTGTACGCCGGCGGGGCCACGGGCTTGACCTACACACGTGACCTGCCCGGTGGTCCGGCCACCGCCTCCGGGGACATCGACAACGACGGGTACGACGATCTCGTGTTCGGCAGGCCCGACCGCCTCGAGGACGTGTACGAGCCGCTCACCGGCGGAACCGTCCTCGTGTACCTGGGAAACCCCAGGGGGTTCGAGGACGTCGATGAACTCGGCACCCCGGCACAGGTATGGGCCCAGTACACCGCCGGTGTGCCGGGCACCGCCGAACTCGGCGACGGATTCGGCGCCGACGTGTCCCTGGCCGACGTCGACGGCGACGGCTACGCCGACCTGGCCGTCGGTACACCCGGCGAGGACATCGGCACCGTGCGGGACGCGGGCGCCGTGGTGGTGCTCCGAGGCACGGCCCGCGGACTGACCGCCACCGGTGCGGCATCCTTCCACCAGAATTCCGCGGGCGTGCCCGGCACGGTGGAGAAGGGCGACCGCTTCGGCGGGCAGGTCAGGTTCGTGGACACGAACGGCGACGGCCGCTGCGAACTGCTGGCCGCGGCGCCCGGCGAGAACACCGCCGACGGGGTCGCCTGGCTCCTCCCCGCATCGGCCGGCGGCATCGTGACGCACGGATCGTGGTCCTACGGCGGCGCTTCCCTGGCCGCGCCGGGCACCGACGCGCGCTTCGGCACGGCGATCGACGAGTGAGCTGAACAGCCGTCAGCCTTGAACTGACCCGGTGCACCGCTACGAGATTCGCGCGCCTTCACCTGGTACTGCTCCACCTCGCCTGCAGCATCATGTGTTTCAGACGATTTCGCACCTCATTCGGAAACGGGCAGTCAGTCGAGGAGTTCGGCTGATGTCTTGACCACGCCGGCGAGGGTGCTCCGGCCCCCGGGATGTTCGATGTGGTCGACGTGGCAGCCGTCGTTCTCGAGTGCGGCCACGATGCAGACGCGGACGGTGATCAGCGAGCGCCGAGCCGGGCCGGAGCGCGACGCGCAGGGCGCTGGGGAAGGGTGCGGTCGTCGGTGTCGCGCTCCTCGAATGCGAAGCGGCGCGGCAGAGCAAGCCGACCCCACGAGCCCTACGTCAGATCCTGGCTCCGCGTCCCCATCGCATGCAGGGCCGGTGCACGGGCCCGATGAAGGGTCGACGTGTCCGCCGCTCCAGCACGTTCCGGAACGCGCGAGATTCCCGGCCCCGCCGAGATGACCCGCGATCAGACCCTCATCGCCGCGGATGGCCCGCGGACCAGCAGGCAGCTTCCGGATGTTGCCGGTGTCGCATGGATCCCGCCGCTCGGCACCCCGTTTCTGTGGTCAAACGGCCGCCGCCCACATTTCCACGCCTTGACCTGCAGAAATCTCACAGCACCGAGCTGTCACACCTCTGCCGGCCGCCTCGTCGCCCCGCCGGAAGTCCGGGACGCCGTCGGCGGGGGTTCCCGACGCCGGCCGGCGAGTCGAGCGCAGCTTCGTTGAAGATCTCCGCGGGGCAAGGGGTGTAGCCCTGGCGGCCGATGAACCGCAGGCCGCCGCCCTCTGACGTGAACAGGCCCGGGGGCGAGACGCGCGGTCACGCGGCGCGGAAGTGGGCTCAGTCGTGCCCCATGCCTCGCTTCACATACGACGCCAAGGCCGGCGTGTGTGCCGCAGCCGTCGCCTGCACATCGGCGAGACACTGCTCGGCCAGCGCCCTCCGCCAGGCCGTCTCGGCCTGCGCCATGGCGTTGTTCACCGCGCACGGCCGGCTGAAGCCGCTTTCCGGTACCTGCTCCCCGATGCTGCCGCACCGGCGGATCTCGGCACAGCGGAACAAGGGCTCGTCTCCCTCGATGGCGAGCACCACGTCCAGCATGGACACCGCCTCGAGTGGCACGGCCAGCCGAAAGCCGCCTCGTGCGCCCGGCACCGACTCGAGCAGTCCGGCCTTGACCAGGTGTTGCAACTGCTTGTTCAGATAGGACGCCGACAAGTCGTGACCAGCGGCCAACTGTGCGGTCGAAACCGGCTCCCCGCCGCCCAGCCACGCCAGGTTGAGCAGCGTGTGCACGGCCCACTCGACACCCTTGCTCGTCCGCATATCCGGATAGTAGACACCCACTTAGCTTGTTCTTTGTCTTCCGGCATCGTCCTGTGGAACTGGACCTTGATCATTACCGCCGACGTCTGACGGGCGAGCGTGACGTTGCCTCACCGAAGTGTTGGGGTGGGCAGTCGCGTGACCATTGATCTGTGACGATCCATAGCGCACTGACCTGGCAAGATGCTCACATGGAAACTGGGTTCCCTTGGGGGTCAACACCAACCGTCGATCTCCGCCTGTGGCGTTCTGACGCCATCGTGCTGTTCGATTGGCTGATGAGCACCGACCTGAACGCCGTACCGATCACGCACCCGGCTCAGAAGCAGGCTCTCGCGGACCTGCTGGCGCGTTTGGAGGAGGTGGACGTCATCGAGTCCACCGGCGAAGAGATCGCCGCAGCACAGGCCGAAGTGGCCAAGGACATGGGTTGGTAGGGCGCCAGCAGCAATCAAGCTGGGATGGAATTCGCGCGAGGTTCGTTGTCGCAGGCCCCCTCGAAGGGCGTCCCGAACTGGGTCGCTCACATGGGGATCCGCCGGCCCTCGGAGAAGCCCACCACCTCTGACCGGCTCACCCCCGCCCGGGTCCGCCGGGGGTTCAGGAACATCCGCGCTCACCTCGCCTGCCCGACCCGTGTTCCCGAACCCCGAGGAGCAGGCCCCGGACGCCCACCCGGCGCCAAGAACAAGCACCGGGCACCCCGCTACGACGTCGGCGAAACCGTCAAACGCCCCGAGACCCTCAAAGCCATCGGCAAGCCCGGCAGGCCCTGGTGGATGAAGAACAAGCTCAGTGCGGGTCGAAGCCCGACGGCCTTCGACCGGGCACGCCGTCGCACCTTCAGCAGACGGACTCCGAGGCGGGCGATGCTGTCGACGTCGGTCCTGGCCCGGGGCCCCCGGCAAGTGTTCACGCGCCGGGAGCCGTATCGAGCGTGTCACCCGTACGGAGCGTCGGGCGGCTCGGAGCGGAAACCCCCGGCGGCTGCGGCGAGTTGCTGCAGGCGTTCGGCGGTGCCGTCGCGACGGGCGCGCCACAGCCCGTGCTTGGCCAGCAGGCCGTTCGAAACTGTCAGAAGGGCCTTGTACGGTGGCGCGGCCAGGCCCTTGGACGTGTGGGGGGCGTAACGGGCACCTTCATCGGTGACCGTCAGCCAGCCGGTGAGGGTTCGCATGCCGAGTCCGATGCACTGCGGCCGGAAGGCGTGGGCGAGGAAACCGGCCCTACGCCCGCCCGACGGCAGCAGTCCCGGCGGCACATCGAGGCGCAGCCCTGTGTCGTCGTGCCCGGTGACCGCTACCGGGACGATGACAGGAAGCCCGTCCGCGCCCTGGTAGGCCAGAACCCGGTGCGGCAGTTTGCCGATTCGGCGGGCGACCGCGGAGACGTCGACGCGCGGCTCCGTACCGTTCTTCGGCGGCTTCTGCCCGGCCGGCATCGCCGGCCGATCGGCGCCGGTGACGGTCACTGTGCCGCGGGCCGTCAGGTCGGGCCACACAGCGACACGCTGGAGGTCGACGTCGACGAAGACGCGCTCTTGGTGATACTCGCGCAGCAGCCAGTCCCAGATCGGCCCGCGCTTGGTCTCCCCGAAGAACGGCTCTGAGGCCCGCCGCAGTGCCGCGAGGCGCTGCGGTGACGGTTGCAGGTCGACCGACGCGGTGCCCTGCGCGAGTACGTACGAGTCGGTCGTGGCGAAGCCGTGCTCCCGAGTGTGATAGGCGAGTGATACATGCGGGTTCCGCAGGATGCGCTCCAGCTTCTTCGGGAAGCCGAGCGAGGTGGTGAAGCTGAGGCGGCCTGCCTCCCGATCTCCGAGGCCTACCGGAGAGACGCTGGTGACCACTGCGCCCCCTGCCGGGGTGACGTATGCGGCCGCCACGGTGAGGTCGCCCCTGATGGCGGGATCCGCCGCGTCCGGCCATCTGACGGGGGCCGGGGTCACGAACCGGTCCCGCGCAGGATCCGCAGGTCTTCTGCTGCCTGGTGGCGCATCGCGGGGAGGAGCGGACGGACCGGCTCCGGCAGGGCCGCGAGGATGAGCTCGACCTCCGCGGGCGTACCCACCTCGTGGAGGAATCCGACCATGAGATGCCCGGCCACTGGCGGCGTGGTGGCGATCACCCGCCGCGAGAATTCCGACCATTCCGCCGGACTGATGTGGTCGCGCAGCGCGGGGAAGAGCATCGGCTCTTCATGGGCCAGGTGGGCGTGCACCGTGTCGCGTACCGCGACGGCTGCTCGGTGGAGCGCATCCCGGACTCCGTCACCCGTGCCGCCTTCACCCTGACCGGCTCCGGAACCGGCAGTTTCGACGGAACTGTCGTCGGTCCCGTCATCGCTCGTCGCGACGGAGGCAAGCCGGTCGAGCGCCTCGTCCAGTCGCTCGTGTTCCCCGCTCAGCTCATCCAGCGCGAGCGCGGTGGCCGGCGCCGCCGCGACGATCCGCGGCCACAGGTCCTCGTCCTCGCTCTCGTGGTGATGGCGCAGGTTCACAACGAGGAAGTCGCGCAGCTGCTCCAGCGCGCTCAGCGGCACCGAAGGGCGAACCGCCGCCTCTGCCAGCAGGGTGGTGGCGACTCGGTGGACGTCGTGAGCAAGTCGCGTCTCGAGGACCGCGATGGGCTCATCAGGAAGCTCTGTCATGCTGAATACCTGTTCCTCATCTGAGTGTTGGTGGCGGAAAGGTGCGCGGACACGGCGGCGCGTTCGACCGGGTCGTCATGGCCGTCGAAAGTCCACGGGCCGGAGACGAAGTCCGAACCGACCGCGGGGTCGGGTTGCGGATCACAAAGGGGCCGGTTCATGTGGACCCGGGCGCGGGTGACACCGGCGCCGACTCACCGCACGCGGACACCGGCGCGGAAGACTGCCTGTACGTCAAGAATGGCGGCAGGGTCGTCCGCGGGGTTGCCGGTGACGACCAGAATGTCGGCGTCGGCACCGGCGGTGATCCGGCCCTTGCGGCCCTCCACACGACACAGGCGGGCCGCGGAACTGGTCATGGAAATGAGCGCGTCCAGTGGTGCGACGCCCAGCCGGGCCAGGTCGGCCACGCCGTGCGGGAGAACGTTGTGAGGCTTCGCGGGCATGATACCGGCGTCCGTGCCGATGACGACGTTGGCGCCGTGCTTGTGCAGGCTGCTGTAGAGATCCAACAGAGCATTGACGAACGCGGCCGCGGCCTCGGGCATCTGGTGGGTCACGCCGGGGTCCTGACCCAGCGTCAGGCTGACGAAGGTTCCCTTCCTCACGATGGTGTCGATGAGGTCGAGGTCGGGAGCGATGCCGTCAGCGGAGAGGAAGGAGACGTGCTCCAAGCTGTCGACGCCCGCTTCGACGGCGTCCGTGATGGCCTGAACGCCGTGAGCGTGGGCAGCCACCGGCAGTCCGAGGCGGTGTGCTTCGTCCACGACGGCACGCAGGTCGTCCAAGCCGTACTGTGACGCGTGCGGCGCCACCGAATCGGGTGTCATGTGCCCGCCGCTGGCCATGATCTTGATGACGGCACAGCCGCGGGCGTGATGCTCGCGGACGGCCCCACGAAGCGCTTCGGCGCCCTCGACCTCACCGCCGAAGAAGTGGCAGTGGCCGCCCGGCGTGGTCAGCGGAGGTCCGGCGGCCAGAATTTCCGGGCCCAGCTCCGGGCGCCCTGCCATCTCTTCCGAGAGGGTCAGTGAGAGGTATCGGCGGTCACCGAGGTCGCGCACGGTGGTGACGCCGGCCAGCAGAGCGGACCGGGCCGCGGCCCGCATGTGTGCCAGCAGCTCGCTGTCGGAGGTGGAGCCCAAGGACGTCACGGGGTCCGGGCCGGCGTCGAAGGCAAGGTGGACGTGGGTGTCGATGAGGCCGGGCAGCAGGCAGGCCGAGCGGCCGAGGTCGATGACCTCGCTGCCGTCGGCGGGCAGCGCCCCGGTGCGGTCCACGCGCACAATGCGGTCCCCCGAGACATACACAGTGGCGGGGCCCGACAGACTGAATCCGTCGAACATCGAACCGGCGTGTATGGCATAGGAATTCATCGGTATGTCTCCCATCGGAAAGCGTGCGTCACGCGGGTCTCCGGCCAGTACCGGGCGGTGGAGATCCGCGGCTGCACAGGTCTGGCCGACCCGCCGACATGCGCCTTTGCTCCGTGAGGATCCAGGGCATGGACACCCACGTCGAAGGTCAGGTCGCGGCCCGTCAGCGGCGGTCGACTCGCGTCAGGTAGACGAGGTGGCCCACCCGGGTGTGACAGTCCCGACCTGCGGCCTTTCGCCGGTGGCGGTCCCGTCGTGGATCGTGATGCCGTAGGGCGGGCCGAGGCGAGACCACTGAGGTCGCTGTTGGTCACCGGGAGCCGGGTCGTGGACGGCAGGCATCGCCCCAGCGAGTATGAGCATATGCACCTAATGTGGTAAGGTGTGAGCTCCGAACTTGGAGACTTTCTCCGCGCCCGACAGGTGGTCCTCTCGTCCGCGAACGTCGGGATCACTGTCCGCGATCAGCCGCGCCGGGTGTCGCACCCGTGGTGCGAAGAGGTCGCGCGATGTTCCGGGACGGGCGTGAACTGCGTGATCTTTTGCCGGCGAAATTCTGGATAAAAAAAATCGTGATTTGCACTCCCGGTGCAGGGCGCTCACCCGAACATCGGCGAGAGCGAAGGAGGCTGCGTCGATGGACGTGATGCGTACGCCCAGTCCGCCTGACTTGCTCGAGAACGAGTGGGAATCCCTCCGGCCCGCCGTCTTCGGAGCGGCGTACCGCCTGCTCGGCAGCGTGGCCGATGCCGAGGACGTGGCCCAGGACGTGTGGTTGCGGGCAGCCGCAGCGGACCTGCGCGACGTCCGTGACCTCCGGGCCTGGCTTCTCACGGTGGCCGCGCGACGGTCGTACGACATCCTCAAGTCGGCCCGCGTCCGCAGAGAAACATATGTCGGGCCGTGGTTGCCGGCGCCGTTGCTGACGGGGCCGGACGCTTCGGAACCGGTGCTGGTCGACGAATCCGTCGGGTCGGCGATGCTGCTGGTGATGGAGGAACTCAAGCCGGCGGAGCGCGTGGCCTTCATCCTCCACGACGTTTTCGGTCTCGAGTTCAGCCAGATCGCCGACGTGCTGGGCGCCTCCGCAGCGGCTGCCCGTCAACTCGCCTCACGAGCACGGCGGAAGGTGGCCACGGCGAAGCGGTCCACATCACGTGATTCCTGGGCGGAGCGCGAGCGTCTGGTCACCACGTTCCGCGATGCGTACGAAGCGGGGGACATGGCCGGGCTGGTACGTCTCCTGCACCCAGATGCCGTCTTTGTCAGTGACGGTGGCGGCAAGCTCCCCGCGGCGCGCAAGGCCATCCACGGCGGCGCGCGCATCGCCATGGTGATGGTACGCGTGGGGCGTCGGTGGTGCCCGGACAGCATCGAGGTCATCGAGGTCGGAGGCGAGCCGGCGCTCCTGCTGCGTCGGGACGGGCGGGTCGTCTCCGTGGACACGGTGGAGATCAAGGACGGCCTGATCGCCGCCTATCGCAGGGTCCTCAACCCGGACAAGCTCGCACACGTGTGACCCCTCGGGCCGGGCGAGGCGCCGGAGGGCCACTGCGCGGCAGCCTCGGCGCCGATCCTCACCGGCGCCACGGCCTGGGGGCGCCGCCGGTCGGCGCCTGGGGCGGTTCCTGCGGGACGCCACGGGCGCCGGGCGCCGAGTGGTGCTCGTCATCACCTGTTCAAAGGGTGATGTCAACATGAGGGGGGGGCGGGCCCCCGCGGGGCGGGCCCCCCCCCCGGTGGTTGGGCGCGGGGCGGGGCCCCGCGGGGGCGGGGTTTTTTTTTTTTTTTGAGCAAACAAAACA